>CAVZGO010000013.1:0-485982 GCA_963774935.1 uncultured Chloroflexia bacterium | reverse complement strand
CACGGTATCAACCTATACAAAAGGTGATGAGCTGGACCTGGCTTTTAATTTTGAGCAGGCAACGGCGATGATGTCCAGTGCGCTCACGGGCAACAGCCAGAAAGCCCGGAATGCGATGACCTTTACCCAGAAGCTCTTTCCCCAGGGACAGTCTGCGCCATTTTTGACCAACCATGATATGGACCGCGTCATGTCGGCGCTCGAAGGCGATGAAGAAAAAGCTAAGAATGCTGCAGCCATGCTGCTCAGCGCCCCGGGTGTGCCTTTTGTCTACTATGGTGAAGAAATTGGAATGGCAGGAAAGCGCGGTAATGCCAATGACGATATCCAGCGCCGTTTACCGATGCAGTGGAATGCTGACGAGAATGCTGGGTTTACCACCGGCACACCCTGGACGCCAGTGTATCCATTTCATGGCTCGGCGAACGTGGCTGTTCAGGACGGAGATCCAGATTCGTTGCTTTCTTTTTATCGCGATTGGATTCATTTACGCAACGAAAGCCCCGCGCTGCTCTTCGGAGATACCCAGCTAGTCGATAGCGACAGTAATGCGGTGTATGCCCTCCTGCGTTCCACCGGCAAACAAATGGTGCTGGTGCTGGTCAACCTGAGCGATGAACCGCTGCAGGAGTATGCGTTAAGCTTGAAAACAGGTGCGCTTTCAGGCTCCTATCGTCTGGATGCACTTTATGGCGCAGGGAGCTTTGCCACCCTGAATGCCAGCCCTGACGGCGGCTTCAGTGGCTATCAACCACTGCCAGAGTTACCCGCCAATAGCCGCTATTATTCTTGAGCTGGTGCCTCAAAACTGACCCGCGTTTGCTGATAGGTATTCGCTATCTGGAAGTATTGAGATGGATGCGGTAAAAGCATTGGGCCATGCTTGTACCCCATCCATCTATTCATGATTAGACAGCGCGCCGGTCCCAGGGTAAAAAGGGTTCAACTTTCAGCATTTTCGATAGTAGAATAGTTGCGATGAAGAAGCTTCTGTCAAATCCAGCAATACAGGGGAACACGGCAGTTTTTCAGTGGGAAGGTCCGAAGGCACCTCAATTGGTGGGTGATTTCAACGGTTGGAATTTCAACCAGCCGATCTCGCTCACCTCAGCGGGTAAGAACCGCTGGCATCATGAGATGCAGCTGCCGCTGAATGCTTATATTGAATATGCATACTTTGTCAACGGCAAACGGGTCATGGATCCCAACAACCCGCAAAGTGTATCAAACGGCTTTAAATCTAAGAACAATTACTTTTATATGCCGCCTTTGCAGTCGCCGCGGCTGATAAAGAAATCTGCTAAGGCGCCCCATGGCACGGTCAAGCGGTGTAAAGTATCCGGAAAGATGCTCCTCGGCGGTGAAGATCACGCACTGGATTTGTTTCAGCGCGAGGTCATCCTATACCAACCTCCAGTTTCTGAGCCGGTGCCGCTGCTGGTTGTTTTTGATGGCCAGGATTACCTGAAGAGGGTCAGGCTGCCGGTCGTTCTGGATAACATGATTCACCAGAAACGCATTCGTCCACTGGCGCTGGCGATGGTAGCCAACGGGGGTGAAAATCGAATATTGGAATATGCTTGCAGTGATGTCACTCTGGGTTTTCTACGCGATAGTCTGATCCCGCTTGCCTGGCAGGAGCTGAAACTTGTCGATTTCAAGAAAAATCCGGGCGCTTATGGCGTATTAGGGGCTTCGATGGGGGGGCTGATGGCTTTCTACTGCGGTCTGCGCATGCCAGAAATCTTCGGCAATGTGCTCAGCCAATCCGGCTCTCTGTACCAGGGATTCGTTGTAGACACACTGATAAACCAGGGCATTGGTAAGCAAGCACGCATCTGGATGGACGTCGGGCGGTTCGAGTACCTGCTAAATATCAACCGCCAGGTGCATGCAACACTGGTGGGTAAAGGATACTCGGTGTCGTATCAGGAATTTAACGGTGGTCATAATTACACCGCCTGGCGGGATGATTTGATCTCTGGGTTGGAGATCATGTTCGGGTTATGAAAAACTTTTTGCGCTCGCGCCGAGGAGCCATTCTTTTCGTCGTCATCTTAGGTTTTTTGGTGCGCCTGTGGGCTGCGGTGCAGCTTCCCGGCGATTTTGACGAGCCAGTTTATCTCGGCGGGGCTTTTGATTACAGCCGTCTGATACGGGCTGGCGATGTAAACGGCATCATCGACTATTCTGAGAATCCTGAACACCCGCCGCTGACCAGGCTGATCTACAGCGCGGTAATTCTTCCACTCGGTCCGCGGGCGGGCTACTCGGATGCGCTGCTGCTCAGCCGCATGGTTTCGGTCATCTTTGGCACCCTGGCAGTCTGGCTGGTCGCCATGGTCGATCCGCTCGCCGGCGGATTGCTGGCGATCCAGACGTATGCGGTGAAATATACCAGCCAGGCATACCTGGAAGCGCTGCCGTTATTCGCCTCGCTGGCAGCATTGTTCGCGCTGCGCAGGTCGACGAAAAAACGCGATATCTGGTTCTGGCTTTCCGCGGGTGCGCTCGGATTGACCGCCGCTGGAAAGTATAGCTATTTCCCGATTGTGGTAGTGCTGTTGTATGTATATTTCAGAGAGAAAAAATACTCCTGGAAGGATTTGCTGCTCTATCTTGGAGTAGCAGGCTTGGTGTTCATCGCTTTCGATCCGGCAATCTGGCATGATCCGTTCAATCGTTTGTGGAACTCGGTTTTCTTTCATACCCAATATGCACAGAGCGAGCATGTCGAGACGAGCCAGTTCAGTCGCTGGTATCAGCCGCTGTTGTGGTTGTCAAAGTCATATCCATACATGTGGCATCCTGGTGTATTCTTTTACAACCCATTAGCAGGGGTTGTTCAGCATTGATGGCCTCATATTTTTATTTGCATTGGGCGGCTCTTACTTTGAATGGCGCAAACGCCGTTGGGTGGTAGTATGGATGATCAGCGGCGTAGTTTTCTTGCTTATATGGCCGACGAAATGGCCTCAGTATACCCTTGTGGTCATTCCAGCATTTTGCCTGGCTGCCAGTGCTGGTCTGTCGTATGTTTGGGGGAAAATTAAAAGACCTGGAAGATTATTATGGTTGGTTTGCAACCATCTTTCCAGCGCCTACGCGCATTTTCTGGGTTGCATTAATTTTATTCATCACGCTGGCGACGGTGGTCAGTGTAGGAGGTGCCGTCAACCTGTGGATTTCAAGGCGGGGATGGCTGCACTATGTCCAGGAATTAACGCCCATCCCATCCAACCAGGTGAATGCGCTGCTGCCCTGGGGAGAAGATGAGATGATTATCGGTACCAGCCGGGGCGTGGCAATCTGGAAAGCAGCCCAGGATGATATATCCGACGATACCTGGACTGTCTATAACACGTCGAACTCGCCATTACCAGATGACAGTGTGCTGAGCCTGGAGGCAGATCCGCGCGGCGGTTTCTGGATTGGGACTCGAGCAGGGCTGGCGCGATATAATGCCGGTGCCTGGCAGGTTTATCGATCCGGCGATTTTGGGTTGGACAGCGAAGTTGTGCAAGATATAGCAGTGGATTCCCAGGGGTTAGTTTGGATTGGCACCAACCAGGGAGCAGCAGTGTATGACGGAGTACAATGGAAGCCATTAACCGAACCCGAGTCTCCAATTTCCGATGATGTGGTCATATCCCTGGCAGTCGCGCCGCAAGCCGGTGGTGATCGGATTTATTTTGGCACGGGGGATGGATTGTTCCAATTGGATACGGTGACTGGTTCCTGGCAGCAGATAGAACCGGATCAATTTTCTAAGCAGTCAGGTGGCATTTCTGACCTGCTTTGGGACAGCAACGGAGCGCTGTGGGTGGCTACCTTGGGGAGTGGATTGAGCAGGTGGGATGGAGAATCCTGGAAAATATACCGGGTTTCCAATTCTGACATTCCTACCAATACCATAGATGTCATCGAAGAAATCCGCCCTGGGGAGTTCTGGATTGGTTCATCTTATCCCAACCAACCTGGTGGAATCGTGTCACGTTTTACGGAAGAAGGCTGGAAATCCTTTCTTGTCTTATATAGTGGATACTCAGGTTCAGCTACGGCGGATATAGCTGTGGACGGCAGCAATCGTGTATGGTTAGGCACCCTGTCTTCAGGGATTGATGCCTTCCAGCCGTAATTGCACACTCAGGATGTATATTGGAGGCGAATAAGCGATGAAGCGAATCAAAATGGATCTAATTCTTATTCTACTGGTCGCTGCGATTCTGCTGGCAGCATGCACAACACCAACCCCAACGCAAACCAGCGTGCCAAGCGAACCTCCGCCGCAGCCAACACTGCCGGCAGAGCTGCCCACTGCGACTTCTGATGTACAGCCAACTGAATCCACCAGCACAGAAGCACCGATTTATCTGTCGATCATATGGCACCAGCATCAGCCAGTGTATTATAAGGACCCCGAAACTGGTGTCTATGCCAAACCGTGGGTTAGAGTGCATGCCACCAAAGACTATGTGGATATGGCAGCGATGCTGGAGCTGTATCCAGATATCCATGCCACTTTTAACCTTACCCCCAGCCTGATTCGCCAGTTGGATGATCTCCAAGCTGGGGCCAAGGATCTTTATTGGGTCACGGCAGAAATTCCGGCGGATCAGCTTACAGCTGATCAAAAACAATTCCTCCTGGACCGCTTCTTCGATACCAACCGGAAAATCATTGCCCGCTTCCCACGCTACCAGGAGCTTCTGGATATGCGTGACGGTAAACAAGATTACACTAACCAGGATTATCTGGATTTGCAGGTGCTTTTCAATCTTGCCTGGGTTGATCCAGACTGGTTGGCGCAAGAACCGCTGAAAAGCCTGGTTGATAAAGGTGCAAACTTCAGCGAAGCCGACAAGCAAGTTTTGTTTGCAGAACACCAGCGCTTGATTGCAGAAGTCATTCCGGTGCACCGCGCACTGCAGGATGCTGGTCAAATTGAAGTGACCATGACACCTTTAACTCACCCAATCCTGCCGCTGTTGATCAGCACCGAACTTGCCAAGGAAGCCATGCCGGATATCACCCTGCCCGGTACTCGCTATACCTATGGGCAAGATGCGGTAGAACAGCTCCGGCTCGGGGTTGAGTTATATGAAGATCACTTTGGAAAACCACCGAGAGGAATGTGGCCTGCAGAGGGGTCCGTAGCGCAGGAAATAACCACCATGGTTGGCAATGCAGGCATCCAATGGATGGCGTCTGACGAAGGCGTGCTGGCGAACAGCCTTGGATTTCCTGCGTTTAATCGTGATGGCAAGGAAGTTGTCACCGAACCGGATGTCCTGTACCGCCCTTATTACGTTCAGGGTAGTAAGGGGTTGCCGGTTGCAATGGTCTTCCGCGATGTGGTCATTTCAGATAAGGTCGGGTTCCAATATTCAGGGATGCAGGGCGCCAGTGCAGCCCAGGATTTCGTAAATCGCATACATGCCATCCGGGATTCACTGATCGAGAGTGGCAATCAGGAGCCTCACCTGGTATCAGTGATCCTGGATGGAGAAAATGCCTGGGAAAATTACGACCTGGATGGAAAAGAGTTCCTTAATACGCTGTATCAATTGCTGAGCGAAGATCCGGCAATCAAGACAGTTACACCGAGTGAATTCCTCCAGATTGCTCCAGATCAGCCCAAAATTGATGACCTGTGGGCGGGTTCGTGGATTAATCACGACTTCTCTACCTGGATTGGTGAGGACGAGGAAAACCGCGCCTGGGAGTATCTGGCAGAAACACGCGCAATGCTGCAGAAATATATCAGCGGAACTCGTCAGGCGAGTAGCCAGGAGGCATTAAATGCCGCACTTGAGCAGATGTATATTGCCGAAGGCTCGGACTGGTTTTGGTGGTATGGTTCGGATCAAAATTCCGGTAATGATGAGTCGTTTGACCAGCAATTTCGGGATACGCTCAAACAGGTATACATAGTATTGGGTGAACAACCGCCCAGCACCCTGGATGTACCTGTAATCCCACTGAAATCGGTGAGCGCTGACCAGGCATCGACTGGACTGATTACTCCCACGGTTGACGGTGTCGAAGGCGAGGACGAATGGGCAGCCGCAGGGGTATACCAGGCTTCCGGTGGCGCCATGGCAGCCGCTGAGCCGTATTTTGCCAGCTTGGCATATGGTTTTGACGCTGCAAATCTCTACTTAAAGGTGGCCACTGTTTCGGAGTTGGCTGCGTCAGGCGAGAGTAGCCTGGACATTTACTTGCGCGTCCCGGGATCAGATGCATTGAGTAATTTCAGCCGCTCTGGCAGTCTGTTGGGTTTCCCGGCAAACCGTTTAATTGCGGTTGAGTTTCGGGATGGGGCACTTGTCGGTGCGACAATCCACCTGGCTGGTGAAGACGAAACCTGGCAGGTCGAAGGTGCAGCAGTGTCCAGTGTCGCAGCCGGTGAAAATTTGTTGGAAATAGCGATTCCACTGGTGGATATTGGAAAACCCGAAGCCTTTGATAAGCTGAGCCTGCGTGCATTGGCAAATTCGGTCGTCGTGCAAGACGAAAAAGCCAGCGTGGTCACAATCGACCAGCTTCCTGCCAGCGGTCCAGCAGAGCTGAGCGTACCCGACCTTGGTACATCGACGATCGTTCTAGATATTGCCGATCCGGAGAAGGACGATTTTGGTCCAGGAACGTATACCTACCCGAAGGATCAGGTCTTTGCTGCTGGCGCTTTTGATGCCTTGAATTTCCAGGTCGGATATGATGACGAGAACATCATTTTTAAGTTTACCCTGCGTGGTCCAATTGAGAATCCGTGGGGGTCCTCGAATGGCCTTTCCGTTCAGACCTTCGATATTTACATCGACAAGGACGGTGATGGTCAGGGTGGTGTTGCCATGCTGCCGGGTAGGAACCTGGTTTTGCAAGCGGGTTCTGCCTGGGATTTTGCGATTACTGCTGAAGGATGGGAATCGGGTATCTATACCCCTGGTGACCAGGGTGCCCAGAAGGTCGCTACTGCTAGCCAGTTTACCGTGCAGACCGATCCAGGACAGCGAAAAGGTGACCATTCGGGTACCGAAAACAATTTTGGGAGATAATCCCCAGGATTGGCGCTATGCGGCAGTGGTGTTAGGTCAGGAAGGTTACCCCGCTGGTGGTGTTCAGCGCGTCCGCGATGTTAATCCAAGCGCCGAGCAATGGCGGTTTGGCGGCGCACCAGCAGATACCAACCACACCCGCGTCATTGATATCATCTGGCCGGACGCCGGTCAGCAGGAAACCTGGTTAAGCACTTACACATCTGTTACCACACCACAGACTGAACTGACTGCCGAAAATTTCGCCCAGGTCGGCTTGCTTTCGGTACAGCAAAAATAAGATATTGGAGGAAATGATTTTGAGCCGTCTAAAGCTTAGGAACCATCACACAGGGGTGCTTTTATGGTCGTTGATTGCAGTCATGTTGCTGGCTGCATGTAGCGGCCAATCATCTGCTGACCAGGAAACGATCATCGGCTCCGAAACGCCCGCCCCAAGCGCAACGCTTCGCCCATTCGCGTCGAGCACACCGGTACCTTCACCTACGCCGACACAACCCAGCGGAACGGTGAGAATCTGGCATTCGTTAAGTGAGGCACAGGTGCCTGCCCTGGAGCAGATCATCGGAGATTTCCAGGAGACTTACCCGGATATACAATTTGATGTGCTTTACATTCCACTAGAAAATCTTCCCAAACAATTTGAGGCGAGCATTTTAGATCATACCGCGCCAGATTTGGTGCTGGGGCCAGCTGAATGGGGGCTGCAATTCTATCCTGCCGGTTGGGTGGTAAACCCCTCAGGTGTAATCGATGCAGAGCGCATGGCTGAAATTAATCCCGCCGCATTGGAAGCCAGCCTTCTGCGAGGCGACCTGGTGGGCTTGCCATATAGCCAGCAAGGTGTGGCGTTGTTTCGAAATGCTGCGCTGGTGAGTGAAGCTCCAGCTACCTTCGATGATCTGGTGAAGGCTTCTACAGCCATAACGCAGGGTGAGCAGATTGGCGCCATCTTGGAACGAGGCTTCTTATATGCCGGCGCGCATCTAAACGGATTGGGAGGCAAATTGATGGATGCCCAGGGAATGCCCGCTTTTAATACGAATAGTGGACTTGCCTGGATGGACTTGCTTGGCGCGTTCGAGCAAGCTGGTCCAACGGTGGACTTTAACGATCAGGACCTGGATGCCTTTAAACAGGGTCGTGTTGGTTTTATCATCGATGGCACCTGGAATATGCAAGCCCTGGCAGATGCGCTTGGTGCGGAGAACCTTGCAGTCGACCCATGGCCTGCGTACAAAGATGGAGCGCTCTCTGGATATGTTCAGCCGGGTGTTGCCTTTCTGAGCAGTCAATCCAGTGGCCCTGATCAGGCTGCTGCATTGATGTTTATGGAAGCACTGGTTTCGCCTGAGGCACAGTCGCATTTGGCAAATTATGGCATTTTGCCAGTAGTGAGCGAGATCGAACAGGCTAATACGGCACAAGGGAAACTAATCTCTCAGGCGCTTGCGGCACTAACCGGGGGAACAGGATATCCCTTGGATCCAGCAATGGCTTTGTACCCAGCCCAAATGGATCTGGCAATTAAGTCTGTATTTACAATGAACACCTTACCTGCTGAAGCATTAAGGGTTGCCAGCGAAGCGTTAATTGATGCGGTAACCCGCGCCTCGGTTACCCCGACGCCATAACAATTCCGTAGATTAGCTGACGGATAGGTTATATTTGTCCTCCGAAGGGCAGTTCATTGTAATATAGATGATATTTGTATTTCAGGAAACGTGACAGTTGGCACTAGCCAAAGCACTATCGGAATAGGATAATTATAGGTGGAATTTCAGTTGAGACTGATTGGTAGGATTTAGGAGGATATCAATGTCCGTTCGTGGTTGGATTGAAGTAAGCCAGCTGTACTGTAAAGGGTGCGAGTTATGTATCGCCGCTTGCCCTCAAGATGTCTTAGCTCTGGACATGGACCAGTTGACTCCCAAAGGTTACCATCCGGTTGCCCTGGTGAAGGATGGTTGTACAGGCTGTGCGATTTGCGCACTGGTATGCCCCGAGGCAGCCCTGACCGTTTATCGTGAAACCCCGGTTCGCACCACCCAGCCTGCAGCCTAGGAGGTAGGAGATGCCGCGAGAATTGTTAGAAGGAAATAAAGCGATGGCTGAAGCTGCCGTCCGAGCCGGCGTGGAAGCCTATTTCGGTTATCCGATTACCCCACAGACGGAGCTCTTGGAATGGATGTCTTACCGGATGCCGGAATTGGGTCGGGCGTTCTTGCAGGCTGAGAGTGAAGTGGCTGCGATCAATATGGTCTACGGGGCTGCCTGCACAGGCAAGCGTGTGATGAGCTCGTCTTCCAGTCCCGGCGTTAGCCTGATGATGGAAGGTTTATCGTATATCGCCGGAACCGAGCTTCCCGTGGTATTAATCGATGTCGTGCGTGGTGGTCCAGGGTTAGGGAACATCGCACCATCGCAAGGCGACTATAACCAGATTGTGCGTGGCGGAGGACATGGGGACTACCATGAAATTGTCCTGGCGCCTTCGAGTGTGCAGGAGGCGATCGACCTGACTGTGCTTTCATTTGACCTGGCTGAGAAATATCGCTCAATCGTTGTGGTGATGGCAGACGGAAACGTTGGCCAGATGATGGAACCGGCCGAGCTGCCCCCCATGCAACCGGTGGGACGACCTGAGCCGGATTGGGCAGTACGAGGTGCAAGTGGGCGTGATCGCCGGTTTTTGTCATCCATTTACCTCAAGCCTGAAGATGAGGAAGTTACCAATATCAGGTTGCTAAAACGCTGGCATGAGATTGAAGATCATGAGGTGCGTTACAAAGAATACTTCCTGGATGATGCCGAGATTGTGGTTATTGGCTTTGGTACAGCCGGACGGGTTGCATTTTCCGCCGTGAGGGCGGCTCGTGCTGAGGGGATTAAGGTGGGTCTGTTGCGACCGATAACCGTTAGCCCCTTCCCTTATAAGCAGCTTGAGGAATTGGCCAAAACGGCACGCGCTTTTCTCGTCGTTGAGATGAATACCGGTCAGATGTTAGACGATGTTCTGTTGGCTTTGCGCGGCCAGGTGCCGGTGGAGTTTTACGGTCGGATGGGAGGCATGGTGCCATTCCCGGATGAAATCCTGGCAGAAATTCACCGCATGGAAAAAGAACCACTAACAATGGATGGTGATCCGCGTCGAAAATGGCTGAAGCATTTCAAGTTGCCGCGAAATTAAGGTTTCACTGAGCAAGAAGGAGTTTGTTAATGGTGACAATATCTAATGCCCAGGTGGTTTATTCCCGGCCTGAAGCCCTTGCTGATGTTTCTACACATTATTGCCCGGGCTGCACCCATGGTGTAGCGCATCGCTTGATTGCCGAGGTACTGGATGAGATGAATATCCTGGAGATGACAATTGGTGTTGCTCCAGTGGGATGTTCAGTATTTGCTTATAACTATTTTGATTGTGATTTTGTTGAAGCCGCCCATGGTCGTGCCCCGGCGATGGCGACAGGAATCAAGCGTGTTTTACCTGACCAAATCGTATTTACCTACCAGGGTGATGGCGACCTGGCATCCATTGGAATGGCGGAGATTATGCATGCTGCCGGTCGGGGAGAAAATATTACCGTGGTCTTTATTAATAATGCCATCTACGGTATGACCGGTGGTCAAATGGCTCCCACAACGTTACCGGGACAAAAAACAAGCTCGTCTCCAACTGGTAGAGATGTAGAACAGACAGGTTTCCCCTTGCGCATGGCGGAGGTACTGGCAACACTGGATGGAACCGGTTATGTAGTTCGCCGCAGCTTGCACGATCCGAAAAACATTCGCCTGTCTAAAAAGGCTATCCGGACAGCTTTTGAAGTCCAGCGCCGAGGTTTGGGTTTTTCGATGGTTGAATTGCTCTCCACATGTCCGACGAACTGGGGTTATTCGCCTCAGCAATCCTTACAGTGGCTGGAAGAGCACATGGTCCCAGTATTTCCATTGGGAGATTATAAAGTATCGCCAGCTGTGGCAGAGCTTAGGTTTTAGACCGCTGGAGGAGCGCATAGATGCAGACAGAAATCATTATTGCAGGATTTGGCGGTCAGGGCGTCTTGTTTGCTGGACAGCTGCTGGCTTATGCAGCGATGGATGCCGGTGCAGAAGTTACCTGGATTCCCTCATATGGTCCCGAAATGCGTGGCGGTACAGCCAATTGTACCGTGATCATTGCTGATGAAGAAATTGGTGCACCCACGGTGCGCAATCCGAAAGCGGCTCTGGTTTTCAACCTGCCATCTTTCGATAAATACGAACCTTTGGTAGCTCCAGATGGAGTTTTGGTGGTGAATTCGTCCCTTGTTGATCGCGGTTTCAATCGCTCGGATATACGCGCCGTATTGATCCCCGCAAATGAAATCGCCGAGTCGCTGGGAGATAAGCGCATGACGAATATGGTCATGATCGGTGCTTTGTTGGGTGTTTTGCCGATCTTACCACTCACAGCGGTTCAAAAAGCACTGGAAGACCACCTACCCGAGCGCCATAAACGATTATTGCCACTGAATTTCAAAGCGCTAGAGATGGGGGCTGAGGTAGCCCTGAAGGAATTAGCTGTCTAGACGTTCTCGAATCCTGCTCAGCAGCAATCTGGACAGGGTGTATTGGCGAAGTTATAATTCCTTAATTACCACGGGTTCATTCGGGCTGTCCCAGGTAAGCCATTGGGTCAGCCCAACCGTTTGTAAAGGCCAGTATTTCTAGGAGAGAAATTATGTCACGCGATCGTTGGATCACCAGGTTGGTCCTGTGTATTCTAATTCTTGCTGTAGCTTCAGCATGTACCACGCCTGCAACCACTCAACCAAATGCAGGTCAGTCCGTTAACGAGACCCTCCCCACACAACCAGCAACGGCTACCTTTACGCCATCGCCACTTCCACCGACGGCAACATTCACTGCGGTCCCCGCAACGGCAACAGCACTTCCATCTGCTACCCCTACCCAGCTTTCCAGGCAAGATGTGGAAGCGACATTAACAGCCTGGCCAACCGATACTCCTGAGCCGTCTCCATCAGCAGCTGCATCGCTGGTCGCTCCTCAGAATACTTCTGCTCCTGGGGCAGCACTTCCTGGGTCTGTTGAAAATTCGGTAAAAATATTCTTCATTCTGAAAAATACAGGTGGTCCAATCTGCGGTGATAGTGTAATTGGGATTGGCACATCAATTCCTCGCACCGGAGATGTCGCAAAAGATGTCGCCGCAGCGCTAAAATTACTCTTTACTTATAAATCCAAGTATGTGAGTGATTTATACAATCCCATTTATGCTTCCAGCTTCAATGTGTCAGATGTTCATATGAATTCTGGCTTAATCACGGTGCAGATGACGGGAAAGTACGTCCGTACCAAGGAAAAATGTGATAATTCTCGGGTAAAGGCTGTGGTGTGGTCGACGATTAAGCAGTTTCGAGAAATCACTGCCACAAATATCTATTTAAATCGTGTGCCTTTTGGCGACCTCGTGTCAAATGATGGGTAAGACGAGTACTAAAATTTCGATAAGCATGAGTTTTTCCCTCAGGTGGATTTTCCTCGTTGTTGTAGCAGCAGGGATGACCGGCTGTCGCAACACTTTCGCCACGCCAATCCCAGAAACGAATACACCTGCGGTGGAATTTTCTCCAACCATTGAGGCTGACACGGCAACTGCCCAATTCCCCTCTGCAACGCCAAGCCCATCACCGACGATAACACACACCTCAACTCCTCTCCCGACCGACACCCCGCTTCCCAGCCTGACTCCTACGCTGACATCGCTTCCTCCCACGCCATCGGGTGATGAAGCGATCTACATCTACTTAATTCAACAGGATACTGATGGATTAATCCAATGCGGAAAGACAGGTGATAGCGTTGTCAAGGTGAACACAGGTGTATATCGCAGCGGGGATGTGGCTGCTGATGTTGCGACGGCTTTACGCAGTTTATTTGTCAAACGGCAGTGGATTGCGGGATTGTATAACCCGGCGTACTTATCGAACATCAATGTGACGAGTGTGGATTTCAAACCCTTTCAAGGGTTGATATCAATTCGGTTGGCCGGTACTTATGTTCGCTCTGGAGATCGCTGTGATGACGCACGCGTGCGAGCACAGGTCTGGTCCACCATCCGCCAGTTCCCTGGGATAAAGACGATCGATATATTACTAAACGGCAACCTGCTCGGAGATATCCTTGCGACTCGCTGATTCGCTGCCTTGCAAATCTGTCTGATTTGGCTGAATGATTGTTGCTGAATCCGGTTTGGCATCTTCCAGGCTGGTTGACCAGGTAATATGCACGCGTGTGCCTTGACCGGGTTCTGATTCAATTCTGAGTCTACCGCCGATCAAGACTGCCCGTTCGTGCATGCCTACCAGCCCGAAGTGCTGGTGGGCAATTAAATGGCTCAGGCTGGAGACTTCGTCCCTGACAAAACCGGTGCCATCGTCAGAAATGGTGAGATCAATAGTATGTTCGTCTAAGACACCCGTGATAGTAATTGTGGATGCGCGGCCATGCTGGACAGCATTCAGGCAGGATTCCTGGAGCATCCTATAAATATGCATCTCAACTTCAGGGGGATATCGGTATATGCTGTCTGGCAGGAGAACTTCAACCACCAAGCCGTTGTCAGAAAGAGGCAGCAGGTCATCCCCCAGACCATCCAATGCAGATCGCAAGCCAAAATTTAATAAAGGAGGGCGTAAGCCGCTTATAATTTCGCGTATCTGTTGGACGCTATGCTGGTATGCATCCCAGAAAGGATCGTCCTCAGGGGTATCGCCCACAGATTGCGCCAGGATTGCCATCTGACCAAGCACCTGGTCATGTAGCTCCAGTGCTAGTTGGGCACGCTCATTTTCCTGGCGGTTAATATCATCTTGCAGTAAGGCTCGCAGCAGGCGGGTTTGGTCAATATGGACCAGTGCCATCGCAGTCAAATTCATTAGCGCCTGTAACGATGCCAGTTCTTTTGGCGAGTAGTAATCATCGGGGTCGCGCCGTCCTAAGAGACATATTCCAATTAAACGTTCTTCGATACGTAACGGGAGTACGACTTTTGCCCAGTGAGCCGGGACATTTCTATCTTCAATGTGCGGGATAAATTTGCCCGATCTTTTTAACAACTCTGGAAGCTGTTCATAAGACGGAATTTCCTGGTCACTGATATTTATTTTGAAGATCTGAGTGAGATGATCCTCGACTCGAAAGGCATCAGCCGGGTGGAGTTGCAACAAGGCTGCCTGACGGATCATTAAGCTCGGTAAAATTTGTTCACTTAGTAGCTCGACTAATTCGGCAGTATCGATGGTTGTCGATAGTCGTTCTGAGTATGATACGAAAATATCCGAATTTGTTGCAGGAATACCAAGCACCTTTCGGAAAAGCCAGTCGCGGTAAAGTGGATACAACCCCGCCGAAAACATCCCCGCCAGCACCGAGATCAGGATTATCTGATTGCCTGAAATCACATATTGATCAACTATGTTAAGTGCGACATATGTCGCCAGATAAGCGAGAGTGATGAGAATGATTATGAAGGTAATAATACTGAGAGCCTGGTTCGCACGTAATTCTAGCTGACCTATCTGGCGGTGGTAGATAGCATAAAAAAAGAAAGCGGGTAGCAACCCCAGCGACCAGTATGCTACGAATAGAAGAAGTGGTGTCTTTAAGTATACCCAGGGGCTGATAACAATAAAATTATATATCAGTGCTGGTAGTAGGGCGAAGATAAAACCTGCAATCAGTAGTTTTATCGTACTGCGCAGCTGTGGTTGCTGAATATAATGTATTGCCAGCAGTAAGCTAGAGCCGAGTATGGTTAGAATTCCAACGATCGCCCAGGCACGGGCTGGCATATAGCCCAGGATATCCAGGAGACCTGCCAGACCAGCCAGTAAATATATCAACCACCATAAACGATCGGGGAGTTTCTTTATCGGGCGTGGAAATTCCCAGCTTAATTGCAAGCAAACTGGTAAATTGATCCATACTCCAAAGTGAAAGATTTCAGAGCTGTATCCAATTCCTTGCGATGAAACAAATCCCGCTGCCAACCATATACCGGTTATGATACAAAAAGCACTGAACAGGCTCCTTTGGCGATCGTGTGGCCTGATCAGCACCAACGAAATCACTCCAAAGATCCAGAATATAAAGGGCAAAATTAACCAGGCTGAAAGCTCAAATTGATTGATGATTTCAAAACGGTCGATTGCAGGTATCGTCCAAAGGATTTTTTGGGTCTGGTCGCTTCGCAGGATCACGACCTGTATTTGATCACCGGGCTCGTAGCTGGAGAACAAGCTCCCATTCTGCTTGATTATGTCAGACCATTCAACCCCATCGATGCTCAAAACTTGATCACCTGCTTGTAGAGGTTGGTAACGGCCATTTTCGTTGCTAATACGTGTGATTTCATTGTCTGGCAGCCATAGCTCGAATCCCAGGTTGGTGATATACAGTGATAGCTGAGCTTGAGTGAAATATACCAGCGGAATCAGCGCTAGCAAAGCGAGCAGTATTTCAATGAGCGGCCACCGAGACTTTATTCTGTGGATCATATCGTGATTGTGCTAGATTCTGAGGTTTGATAATTATTTTGACGCTGTCGTAAGATGGATATTAGCTCTCGGGGTCTTCGGAAAGATCGGAAGATAAACTAACCAAAGAGGTTGGACCTGGGATGATATGCAATTGCTGTGCTCGAAGCACGGCTGCTGCACGACTGCGCACGTTCAACTTCAAGTAAGCAGTGGAAAGCAAATTGCGAACAGTGGAATGAGCAAGACCCATTTGGCAGGCAATATCAGTCGTGGTAGCATCCGGGTAAGCGGCATACAGCGAGAGCACTTCTAATTGGCGAGCACTGAGTGGCTTATCAAGCTCGAGATGATGGCGGTGATGGAGGGCTTTCTCAGCGGCTGGGCTGAGGTGGATACCATTATAAGCGACGTTGCGGATAATGAATGGTAATTCTCTGTAGCTAATGACATCGTCTTTTAATATATAACCACTCGCGCCAGCTTGCATCACTGCCTGGATCATTGCGGGTTGGGCATGCATCGAAATAACCATTACTGCCAGGCCTGGGTAGCTCTGGAGCAGACGGGGAATGACGTGGATAACCGGATAGGGGTTGGGGTCAATCGAGCTGATCGGTACTTGAAGGTCCATCAATAACACATCTACTGGATTTTGCTTCAAGGTAGCTTCGAGCTCTGCTCCGTAAAGAAGAGTAAAACAGACCTGGATATCCTGGGCATCTCGTAGACGATAAGTAATCCCATCGATGATGGGTTGGTGATCATCCAGAATTGCGATGCGGATAGAAGCATCCATCAGATAAATTATACCTTTCCGTAAAATAAATATCCAACAGGCTGTCCATTCGGAGAGTAAAATAACTGTAAATAAAAAAGGGTGTGCTGTTATTCTGCATACCCTTTTCCTTGCACCATATATTGGTTTAGAGTCGGGGCGAGAGGATTTGAACCTCCGACCTCTTGCACCCCATGCAAGCGCGCTAGCCGGACTGCGCCACGCCCCGACTTACCGGCTCACATTATAGCGCAGTGTAATTGATCTGGCAACCCTTTTGGTGTCTGGAGGGCAAGCGGGATATACGCTGCGTTGGATTGGTTTATTCGCCCCTTATTATCCGAGTTTAAAATCTACCAGGCGTGCCGCTCCATAAAGGCCTGCCTCATCCCGTAACTTCGGATGGTCAATCACAAGGCGGTCGCGGTTTACCGAGCGCGCTTTCGCATAAACAGTTTGCCTGGCAATTTCCAAACCTTCTGGCCAACCGGAAAGGATACCTCCTCCAAGGATAATCATCGGCGAAGCAGTGCAGAAAGTTTTCGATCTTCTCTAGAAAAACACCAGAACCAAAGAGGAAAGATGAAAATCGCGATTGGCAGTGACCACATTGGGCTTGAATTAAAACAAGATCTAATCAAGTTTTTGAATGAGCACCAGGTCGAGTACCAGGATTTCGGGACCAATGACAGACAGAGGACGGATTACCCAATTTATGCGGAGAAAGTGGCAATTGCTGTCACCAAAGAGGGTTTCGGTCTTGGTATATTAATTTGCGGCACAGGCATTGGGATGTCAATTGCAGCGAACAAGATTCATGGTGTTCGAGCGGCAGCCTGCAGTGATTCCTACTCTGCACGCCTGGCGCGCAACCATAATAATGCAAATATCCTGGCGATGGGCGCCCTTGTGGTTGGTAAAGGTTTAGCACGAATGCTGGTCGAGGAATGGATCGAAGCCCAGTACGAAGGGGGGCGTCATCAGAGAAGGATTGATCTGATCAGCCAGCTTGAATCGAAATAACAATTCTTCTCGCGAACTTGATTCTTCAGGCCCATAGCGCTTCTGGTATGCGGTTACAATTAACCCATGAATCTCACTGGCGTGCGTTCCCAGCGTTACCGCCCATTCTTTGTTATCGCTATCTCTTTGCTGATCTTTGTGGGCTGCCAGCGAGTTCCACCGACAGTTATACCCACAGCGACTGCGGTAGCTACGCTAACACCAGAAGTTACTCTTGCCGATGAAGAGCAATTTCCGGAAACATCTCCCCAGCCTGACGTAACCAGGGCTTCTCTCAATCCAACCACAACAGATCAGACTGCCTCTTCAACAGATGCAGCCCCGATAGAGCGAATCAGCCAGGTATGTTCTCCATTAGAGATCCATAGCCTGGAAGACCTGCGGTTAATTACCTCAGATCCTTATCGACCGCCTCCACCGGGATCAGATGAACGACATCAAGGCATAGATTTCTCGTATTATCGCTGGAAAGAACGGATTGGCATCCAGGGCGTTGGCGTGCAGGCTATCCTGCCTGGCAAAGTCGCTGCTTCGCTTCAGGATTCATACCCCTTTGGCAACCTGGTGATTGTTGAAACACCTGCATCCTGGCTGCCTGAAAGCTTTTGTGGAGCAGGCGAAAATTCAGGCAGGTGAATCGCTTTATATCCTGTATGCACATCTAGAAAGCGCTCCGCTGGTGAGCCTGGGAGAAGCCGTTAAATCTTGTCAGCTTATCGGCAGGGTGGGCAAGAGCGGCAACGCAGTTGAGCCCCATTTACATATTGAAACCCGCTGGGGACCAGCGGGTTCGGTTTTTGAAGGGATGGCTTATTATCGACCGGAGGCAACAGACGAAGAGAAACAGAATTACCTGTTATGGCGCACAAGCGGGGTGTACCGGCATTTTGATCCGATGCTGCTGTTGAGCTGGAAGGAATGAAGAAAAACCTTACGGTTCATCCGGGATGATTATCCAACATAGAAAGTAAATCACCAAACCTGGAACACCTCCAGGCAGCAGAGCAAGCAGGAACCCGATCCTGAACCAGAGTGGGTCTATGCCGAAGAATTCTCCTAGACCTGCACACACGCCTGCGATGATGCGATTTTGTTTCGTCCGGCGTAAGACTTTCCCCGATGTAGACATGACGACCTCCATATTTGGCTGGTAACAGATTTGTTGCCAGATGTTTTCGTTACATTATGTATTACGAACGTCTATGGGAAAGGTTGCGCACAAATCGGAATAATATAAATCCCCTCTAGATAGCCAACTCCGATCTCCCCTTGTAGAGTTCTGCCTTCTAGTCCGTCCCAGTCAATAAAGGTCAGCGCTTATTTCTTCGCTTTCGATCGTTCCGGATGCCATTTGGGCAGCCAGCTGAATGGTTTGGAAGTGGACATCTACGGTATCGCTCACCTCTCGTGCATATCCTCCACCCAATACAGTGGCAACCGGCAGGTTGTATTGACGGCAAACTGTGTAGACCATCTGGTCGCGTTCCAGTAATCCAGCTTTGCTTAGCTTCATGCGTCCTAACCGGTCACCAACAAATGGGTCTGCACCGGCAATATAAATAGCCAGATCTGCCTGGGATCTTTCGATTGCGTTAACCAGCGCAGGATGTAATTCGGTAAGGAAGCATTCATCGTCACAGCCATCTGGCAATCCGATATCCAGGTCGCTGGGTTCTTTGTGGAACGGGAAATTCTTTTGTCCATGAATAGAGAAGGTGAAAACGCTTGGGATCTTGAGAGAATATTGCTGCGGTTCCATTTCCTTGGTGAACATCGCAATCCAGGATGACGACCCGCTGGATGCTGCCCTCGAGCTGGAGCTGGCGGGAAGCGATTGCCACGTCATTGAATACGCAGTAACCTTCTCCGTGGTCTGAGTACGCATGGTGGGTGCCGCCTGCAAGGTTTGCCGCCATGCCGTCAGATACGGCCGCCCGGCAGGCAGCTATGGTGCCGCCGACAGAGAGCCTGCTGCGTGCAACCAGCGTCGGCGACCACGGAAAGCCGATCCGACGCATTTCTTTGTCGGTGATCTCTCCCGTAATGACACGTTTTACATAATCTGGAGAGTGAGCAAAAAGCAGTTGTTCATCGCTGGCAGGCTGAGAAGCGACCAGCTCCACCCCAGGGAGCTTTGCGGTTGTAACCCGCTGGTGCAGCAGTGCATATTTGGGTGCAGGGAAGCTATGACCCTCCGGTAATGGCAATGGGGCATGGTCCGAAAAGTATATTTTCATCCCCGGTTAGCTGTTTGGTGCATCTGATTGTTTAAATTACCACTTCTGCCAGTGGACGATATCTTGCAAAACGCGCCTGCCGCCCTTTTTAGGCGGCGCTGATATTTTCTCGTCTTCGAGAGGAAAACCAAAGGATATGGCGAACCGCAGATGCAATTCAAAGGGAAACCCCAACACCAGGCGGGCTTTTTCTTCCTCGTAGATCGTTGCCAGGCAGGAGCCAACACCCATTTCCCAGGCAGCGAGCTGCATATACGCCGCAGCCTGACCAAGGTCAAAAAGGCGTTGAAATCTCTCGGTTGGATCCTCGGTGAGCATTGCCACACCGAGTGCCGCACCGGCTAAATGCCCCGCCCATTCGCCGCATTCCGAAAGCTGCTTCAGGATGGTTTTGTCTGTGATGGCGATGAAGTGCCAGGGTTGGGTGTTCTTGGAGCTTTGGGCTCGCCGTCCGGCATTCAGGATGGCAAGCGCAGTTTCCTCGGGGAGAGGCTGATCTGTGAATTTGCGCACGGCGCGCTTTAGGCGGATAACATCGGAGACGTTCATGCCATTTCGCTCTGTAAGATTATTTTAGTGATGTTTACCCCTGGATGGTGACCACAATGCCGGTCAGTTTCGAAATCGGGTTAAATTGGATGCTGAGGCTAGCCCGGCGAGCAGGCTTGATATAGATGAGATATGCAGACGTCGCGGTGATATAGGAGCCACTCTCTTGTTTGATCCATCCCTTGCCAGCCATCGCCTGCTCATAAAAAGCGATCACATCTTGATACAGAGCGGCTGTCTGGTAAGATACCAGGTTTTGGGCAACGAATAGACCCACCCTCTCGCCGTTCAGAAGCGGGATATCAGCTGGCAGGTTGACGGGCAGTACCTCCTCGGTCGGGGCTGGCTGAGTGGGTTCTTCCAGGCTGGGCTCAGGTGTTACGATAATCGGCGTGGCTGTTTCAACCAGGCGCGGGACCTGGGCGCGCTGGGTTGCCTGGGCTTGCGATGTCTCGACCACGCTGGCGTTTGCAGCTATGCTGGTGGAGTAGGCTTGAGCTGTTAGCTCAAGGTCGGCCACTGGGGTGCTGGTTGACATCCGTTGTGCGTTTCCAACAGAGCCATTGCAGCCTGTCAGCAGGGTGAGCACCAGTAAAGTGATCAACAGGCTAGTATGCAAATTTCTACGAGAATGGTATAAACGGTTAATGGCTGCCTCCTTACTTTGGCGGGATAGGAGTTGGTCTTTATTGAAGTATTTTTTCGGCCAGACTCTGCAGGCCGTCTATATCATCGAGGTCCAGCCATTGTAGCATGACTCGTTCAACCCCGGCATCCTCAAGTTCCGACAATTGATCTTGAATTTCTGCGGCGGTGCCGACAATAACGCCGTTCTGGTGTAATTGCTTCGCATCCCGCTTGTTCTGTGTGCGGTGAGATACTTTCTGTGCCACGTCGCTTGCGTCGCGCCCAAAAACACAGCCGGTCATCATGGATCGCCGTACCTCTGCCGGCTCGCGGCTCTCAGCGTGGAGCAGGTCATCCAGCAGCGAATTCAACCTGGAAAATTCTGCGGAGGGTAAGTAGACTGCATTCCACTCGTCAGCAATTTGTGCTGCCAGCGGAAGAGTACGCTTTTCGCCGTTCCCCCCGATCAAGATTGGGGGACCTCCGCGACGAGCCGGGCGCGGCAGAAGAATCGCCTCGTGAAGCTGGTAATAGCTGCCATCATAATCGAAGGGGGTATCACTGTAAAGCAGCAGGGAAATGATCTCCACTCCCTCCTCAAACCGCTCAAACCGCTCAGGTAAACCAAGAAGCTCGTGGCTGTAATTATGATGCTCGCGCACCTGCCAGCCTGCACCCAGACCTAAAATAAGCCTGCCGCCCGAGAGATCGTCCACCGCAGCCGCCATCCGAGCAGTCAAAGTGGGGTGTCGAAAAGAAACAGGGGTCACCAGCGGGCCAAACTCAATCCGCTGGGTGTGGCACGCCAGCCAGGTTAACGATACCCACAATTCTAACGAGTCGATGTCTGGCGGATTGGCGTTGGTGAAGTGGTCCGAGCGGTAAAGGCCGGCAAAGCCGAAATCCTCCGCTGCCCGCACAATTCTCTGCCAGCGCGGCCAGTTCATCCCGTTCTGACCTTCAACCATTAACGCAATCTGGATCAAGGTTTTACTCCCTCAAGGTCGTATTCACGGATGCAATCCATTGCTCTTTCTACCAGGTAGCGGTTTCCGATAAATATCGGTGTGCGTTGATGCAGTGCGGTAGGGGTGATATCTAAGATATCGCGCTGACCATCACTGGCTGCTCCTCCGGCCTGCTCAGCCAGGAATGCTAATGGGGCGACTTCATAGACCAGGCGTAGTTTACCGCTCGGCATTTTCGGATCTTTACGGTCCGCAGGGTAATAGAAAATTCCACCAGCCAGTAAGGTACGGTGGAAATCCGCTACCAATGATCCCACATAGCGCAGAGAGAGAGCACCTTTTCCACCGTCGCCGTAGGTGATTGAGTTTGTGAATTGGTTTACGCCCTCGCTCCAATAAGCCTGGTAACCCAGGTTAACGCTGAAGTAATTTGGATTTTCGGGGATACGAATATTGTTGTGTGAAAGGAGGAATTCTCCTACGCTTGGATCCAGGGTGAATCCATGCACACCATTACCGGTCGAATATACCAGCATCGTGCTGCTGCCATACAGAATATAGCCGGCAGCGACCATATCGCGTCCTGGCTGCAGGCAGTCCGCCAAAGTGCCAGGGCCATCTTCGGAGATACGCTTGTAGATAGCGAATATGCTCCCGATGGGGATGTTAAAGTTGATATTGGAAGAACCATCTAGCGGATCGAAGAGCAGGACGTATTTGCCAACTGGATATTTAGGAGTAATCTGTATCAATCCAGGGTGCTCTTCAGAGGCCATAACCGCCAGTCGGCCGGTATGATCGTTGAGCCGGATAATGGTTTGGTCGGCAAAGGCATCCATTTTCTGGACTTCTTCTCCCTGAACATTAATTTCATCTGTTCGGCCTAAAATTTCAGCCAACCCAGCCCGCGTTGTCTTGCTGGCGATCACCTTCCCTGCCAGGGCGATGTCATACAGTAGATTAGTCAGCACTCCTGTGGCTTCAGGGTGGGTACGTTGGGAGTCTAATATGTGTCTTTCAATGGTGATGATCTGTGTTGGATCAGTATCTTGAGTGACCATGTTGTTCTCCGTTATTTTTCCTACAGGTGCGATGGTAGCCATATTGGCGGTATAACAGGTTAGTAGTTAACGGGAACCCCCAAACTGATTATACAAGGAAACACTTATGAATTTCAATAATGATATTGTAAAGTTTTATGCAAGATTTATATAGTTGAAGATATGTTGTGTAATCAAGCCAGGCACTTAACAATGCTTGACTCGACAAGGAAAACAGATCATTTTGATAGAGGGTTTAAACCAACGCTGCGAGTACAATCCAATCTCCACGGGATTTTTCTATTTGAACCGCCTGCCTCAGAAAGCCGGATGAACAGAGCTGGTCCACCGCTTGTTGTGCAGGGTTGGGTTTCCAGCCAAACAGCTTGCAAATGTCCTGGAGCTGGGCAGCCCCTACCGATAATAAATAATGCCTCACCAGCTCTTGCCTGGCTTGATCTTCGTGGATTTGGCGAGCCAATTGGGGGATTTCCGGATAATGCCGAGCCGTAATGTCATACGCAAAGGCGTAATGCCAGGCTCCCGCCTGTGTTACAGCCATAGGGACAATTTTAAAATCGGCCTGCAGGTCGACCATGGCGCGGTTGAACCGGCTTTCACTGGCGGAGCTGCTCATGTGAGTGGCGCGGCGCAGCGCCACCGTATCTAATGAACCTTCGAACAGGATGGTCTCGTAGATGGTTTTTTCTTCCTGAGTCAGCCGGCCCTGTTCGTATTGGGTTAAATAATCTTCCTCGTAAGCGCCATAATTTTCGCTCAGCGCATAAAAGTATGGTGCCAGGTCCAAAGAAATCATGGTGGCTTTCTTGCGTAAGACCTTGGCATAGTACCATGCACGCTGGCCAAGCAGGGCATCCTTCCAACCCCAGGTGACATGTCCCGAATCGTCATGTGCATCTGCCACTGGACGGTCACCCGCAACGGCTGTCCACAGGCTGGGTAGAAGGATGCCGGTAATTGGCCAAAAATAGATGAAACCACGCACGTTTACGAAGCTGAACTGCATGGTCCTGGCTGGTAAGGCGCATACCAGGCAGCAAATGGAAGCTTTGCGCTCGATAAGCATCCAAACGTTCTATTTCTATCGTGCTCATAGGGGCGATTATAACGGTTCCGTAAATAAATTTCAGCCGTAATACCAATCCTCGCAAGCTTGAGTGTATTAAGAAAAGGACCTGGCTTCGGGTGATTTATAAATCACCCTTCCGGGTTATAGAATATCCTTATTTTGTCTTCAGCCCTGTCGATGACAAATTGGATGATATTTGATAAATTTGACTGGAATAATTCTATTAACGAACAGGATCTATCTATTACCTTGGTCAGGTCTGACTTACCCAAGAAACGCCGTGTGTTGATTGCCTCTGGTCATGCGTTATTTGCTCAGGGATTGAGTAGCTTGCTGCGCGAACGCCAGGCGCAGGGGGTGGAAGTTGCGGGAGTGGTGACTAACCTGGAAGAGGCTATGCTTGCCCTGGAAAAACTCGCCCCTGACCTGGTAATTGTCGATTATGACGATGAAACACTCAATCGAGATGAGTTTTTAGCACGATTTGTCGAGGGTGAAAAGAAGCTTCGCGTAGTCTTGCTGTCATTGCAGGGCACCAGCGAGGCAGTAGTTTATGACCGGCGTACACTCGCAGCGGCACAAATCGATGACTGGCTTAAAGAGTGGACTTATTCCGATGACATCGCGAAAGATTTAATGGTGGATGAGCCTGTAAAAAGGAAAGCAAATCACAGGAGAGTTAATATGAAAAATCGCGCAAAAAACATAATGCATTTTGTTGTCGTCTCAATCCTGGTTGTGATCATGACTGTCGCATTACTATTTGCGCTGCAAAACATCCGGTTGCTACCGGTAGCCGCCAGTGCGCAAGCGACGCCGATTGATACTCTATTTCGGGGCGAATCCGTCGTCATTGCTTTCCTTTTTTCTTTGATCGTTGTTTTTATGCTATATAGCATTTTCGTCTTTCGACGCAAAAAGGGCGACACCACTGATGCAGCTCACATCGAGGGGAATACCAAGCTTGAGATAACCTGGACCATACTGCCTCTGATCACGGTCATGGTTTTTGCAGTGTGGGGAGGTCGATCTCTCAGTGAAACGCTCCGCCAGGAAGCAAAACCACTCATCGTCCGTGTGGTAGGTCAGCAGTGGTCATGGCGTTTTGAGTATCCACAACTCGATGGATCCACAGTTATTTCTGACGTGATGTACATGCCCGTAAACAAGCAGGCTGAGTTGCGTCTGGTTTCGAATGATGTAATTCACTCCTTTTGGGTACCCGAGTTCCGCGTAAAACAAGATGCACTGCCAGGGGGAGAGAGCTTTATGCGAAAACTGTTCATCACCCCGACTCAGGCGGGAGAGTTCAAGGTTCGCTGTGCAGAATTATGCGGTGAGCAGCATGCTTTAATGGAGTCGCCAGTGATCGTCGTTTCCCAGGATGCTTTCGATGCCTGGTTGACGAGCGAGCTCGGCTTGTCGGCTGATCCCGTGGAGCGTGGGGCAAAATGGGTGAATACTTATGGCTGCCTCACCTGTCACTCGATTGATGGTACCCCTGGCGTTGGTCCAACCTGGCTGGGCTTGTCCGGTGAAAATGTGGTGCTAACAGATGGCACAACCTTCATGGCAGATGAGGAGTATGTGCGCAGCTCTATCCTGAATCCCAATGCTCAGATTGTGCAAGGTTATACACCGAATGTAATGCCGCAGAATTTTGGTCAGCAGCTCACCGACCAGCAGATTCAAGATATTATCGCTTACATTTTCTCGCTGAAGTAGCTTGCGATTATCGTGGAGGTACGTATGGAAAATACTAAACGAGCGGGTTTCTTTTCGATAGGTTTGGTAAAGGGGTTAATCGGATTTTTCGCAGGCTTGCTGGCTGGCATCGTCCTGGTTTCGGTGATCCGCCTGGCGTTAGGGTTGCCGCTGATCGATGCGCAGTTATACGGGTTGCCTCGGTCAGCCTGGGTCGTTGGTGCATTGTTTGGCTTCTTTGGTTTCATGTTAGCCCATGGTGTGGTTAGCGATTGGCTGAAATGGGCGCGCGGGCAAGAGACCCCAGAGCACCCGCATGATGCATTTCCTTCTGGTCTGGCTCGTTATCTGAGCGCTTCCTACGATCATAAAGCGATTGGCATCCAGTATGGCGTCACTTCGTTGATCGTATTCATGTTAGCCGGTTTGTTTGCCCTGATTTTCCGCACATTACTGGCTTTCCCAGGGACTTACGAGACTTTTGGGATGAACTTGAAGGATTACAACACGGTGATGACACTGCACGGCATTGTGATGATCGCCGGAATATTATTGGGCGTCGCTGCCATGTCAAACTTCCTGGTACCGGTGATGATCGGCGCCAAGGACATGGCTTTCCCTCGCCTGAATGCATTCGCGTTCTGGATGAATGTCCCAGCAGTGCTGATCTTGCTCAGTAGCTTGTTCTTTGGCGGTTTGGAAACGGGTTGGACGGGCTATCCGCCGTTAAGCACGCGTGGGCCGCTGGGTATGGATATGTTCTTCATCGGTGTCTACCTGGTGGGATTCTCCTCCATCCTTGGAGCGTTGAACCTGATTACCACCGTGATCCGTATACGCGCAAAAGGTATGAATTATTTCCGCATGCCGATCTTCGTTTGGACCGCCCTTGCAACTGCCCTGATCTCATTGACGGCCACGCAGTTGATTGGGCTCTCGTTCCAGATGGTGCTTTTTGAGCGCTTGTTCGGTATGAGCTTCTTCCTCGGGGAGGGCGGTGGTAATCCGATATTGTTCCAGCATCTCTTCTGGTTTTATTCGCATCCGGCGGTTTATGTATTCGTGTTAACTGGGCTGGGGGTTATCAGTGAATTACTGCCCGTTTTTGCTCGAAAACCGCTCTTCGGTTATCGCTGGGTGGCGCTGTCATCTTTCGGTATTGCGCTGGTGGGCTTCCTGGTATGGGCGCACCACATGTTCACCTCAGGCATGGAGCCCTATTTACGTATCCCGTTTATGTACACCACACTTTTGGTGGCAATCCCCACTGGGGTGAAGTTCTTTAGCTGGATCGGCACGCTCTGGGGCGGGAAGTTATCTTTTGAGACGCCAATGTTATTTGTCCTGGGCGCTATCTCGATCTTCTTACTGGGTGGTTTGAGCGGCCCGCCAAATGCTACAGTTGCTACTGATCTGCACCTGCAAGACACTTACTGGATTGTGGGTCATTTCCATGCGACCATGTTCGGCGGTTACGTGTTCCCATTCTTTGCTGCACTGTACTACTGGTTCCCGAAATACACCGGGCGAATGTATAACGAAAAGTTGGGCAAGCTGCATTTTGCCTTGATGCTGCCGGCTTTCTATGTGCAGTCCTTAGCCCAAATGCAGATTGGTCTGCTTGGGATGCGACGCCGGATCGGAGTGTGGGACCCGGGATTGCTCATTGAGCCGCAACAGATCGCAATCACCATAGCAGGTTACGTCATAGGCATCTCGGTAATTATCGCTGTCATCAATCTGGCATACAGCGCTGCACGCGGTCGGGCTGCCTCCGCCAATCCGTGGCGCTCGCGTTCACCAGAATTCCAGATACCTTCACCAATCCCTGTTTACAACTATGAGACACCTATTGAAGTGGTTGGTGAGCCCTATGATTATGGTCTGGCGGGTTCCGCCTATGTGAACATCGATAAGGAGCGCTACCATCCTGACCTTCAGGTGGCGACCGCCGAGACCGCCGCAGCACCGGCTGCAACGGACTGATTGCGTATCAACTAATTGATTTTGCTTCGATTGCACATAACCACAATCGGAGCCAGGAATTTTTGAAATGCGGAGTGATGTTATGGATGAAAAAAAGAAGCTGGTCCTGCGTAATGGTACGGCTATCATTGTCCTGTTGGTTTTCCTGACCATTGCTGAGTTTTTGATCGGTGCGTATGTAAAAATCTGGTGGGGAGCTGCATTTCTACTCGGGATTGCGGCATTGAAATCCTATTTTGTCATCCGAGATTATATGCACGTCGGGCGCGTGTTTGCCAGTGATGAGGAGACCCATTCATGACTACTGAAACTATCTCGCTTGCAGAATACCGCCACAAAGAGGGCAACAATCGCCTGGGGTTGTGGTTGTTCATTGTCTCTGATGCATTCATGTTCATTGGTTTGCTGGTTGCCCGGTTCTATCTGTTGGGTACAAACCAGCATCCGGAGGTTAATCAACTGCTGGGGTTGGTGATCACCACAATTCTGCTACTCAGCAGTTACTTCATGTTCCGCGCTGAGACGCTTATGTCATTTGGCGATCTGAACGGTTTTCTGCGCAATGCACTGCTAACTTTGATCTTGGGAGCCTTATTCCTGGTCGGCGTGGTGTTTGTAGAGTGGCCCATGGCTCCTGGTCGTCCATCAGACGGATCAACCTGGTCGATTTTCTTCACGATGACGGGCTTCCACGCCTTTCACGTTCTGACTGGTCTGCTGTTGCTCTTCATTGTCTGGCGGAAAGCACGTAAGGGTATGTACACCGCTGATAAGCACTGGGCGGTAGAAGCGGCAGCGGTTTACTGGCATTTCATTGATGTCGTGTGGATGTTCTACTTTCCGGCTCTATATCTTATTGGACGTCCGGTGATCTAGCATTCTGCAAGACAGGTTGGGTTAATTATCCTCACTTATGATGCAGCTCGATATCTGGATTGCTGGTAGGGAGGGCTGCTGGCGATCCAGATGTTGTGAAGAACAAAAATGAAAAAATACAGTTTGATTGCGGTTGGGGTGGTGCTTGGGCTGGTTTTTGTCCTGGTTGCCTGGCAGATAGCTGAGCGGAATTATTCTTATCAGGGATCGTTAATTGATCCGCCTGTGCCAGCCGCCGATTTCTCTCTGCCGGATCAAAATGGCAACCCATTCCGATTAAGCGCTCAAGAAGGACAGGTGGTCTTGATCTTCTTCGGCTATACTCACTGCCCGGATGTATGCCCGGTTACACTCTCTGAGTATAAGCAGATCAAGCAAAAGCTGGGGGAGCAAGCAGATAGAGTGCGCTTCCTATTTATAACTGTTGACCCCGAACGGGATACCCTGGAGCAGTTGCAAGCCTATCTGCCTAATTTTGATCCGAGCTTCATCGGGCTGGGTGGAACGCGCGAGCAGCTTGAACCTGTTTGGCAGGCTTATGGGGTTTACCAGGCGAAGCGAGAAACGACGAGCGCCGGTGGGTACCTGGTGGACCACACATCACGGATTTACCTGGTTGACCCGATGGGTAACTGGAAGCTGACTTATCCGTTCGGCATGGATGTCGAAAAAATTGTTAATGATATTCAACATGTACTGCGGAACCAATAGGTGTTGGCTGTGAAGGCTCAATCCAAGAAGAAACCATATCTGGTGAGGCTGGCAATTGTTTTTGGCATCAGCCTGGTTTTTGTCGTTGCTTTTAATGAAATCACCTATGCGATGCAGCGAGAGCCTTATGACCGCCAGCCTGAGATCGTGCAGGTGATTATTCCCCATGGGACTGCGGAGAGGATGAAGGCTGGCGAGCCAGAGCCAACGATTCCGGAGGATCTGGTATTTGTCGTTGGGGATGTTTTAGAAGTAGTAAACCAGGATGAAGTCAGCCACCAGTTGGGTCCGATGTGGGTGCCTGCAGGAGCAACCGGCACGTTAGGAATGGATGAGCCGACCACCATGTCCTATTCATGTTCTTTCCAGGTGGATGAATCGATTGATATCGATGTTCGACAGGCTACCACCTGGGGGACTCGCCTCATCGGGATCACCCTGGCAGTGCCAACCATGGCGGCGCTGATCTATCTTTATAGCCTGGCAGCCGTGCCCATTCGTGAGCCAAAGGGTACAAAGAAAAATGACGGTTCCACTACAGACACTGCTGAGGAAGGCTAGAGATGATCGCTTCAATGTTCATCCGTAGATGGCTACTTGCCACCCTGCTGGTGGTTGCTGCAGCAGCAGTGATGATTCGATTGGGGATATGGCAGCTTGACCGCTTGCAGCAGCGCCGGGCGTTCAATGCTCGTGTCCTCGCTCAGACGACCCAACCATCACTCGATCTGACCGGGGCAAACTTATCGGAAGACTTGACTGGTATGGAATATCGGGCGGTGGTGGTCAATGGTGAATATGCTGAATTCGGGTGAGATTGCATTGCGCAACCAGTATTGGAACAACGAATGGGGAGTCCACCTGATTACACCGCTGCGCATTCTCGGCAGTGACCAGGTAGTTCTTGTCGATCGTGGTTGGATTCCTGGCGCAGACTACCAAACTGGAGATTGGACCAAGTTCGCCGAGCCCGGTCAGGTGACCGTGCAGGGTGTTATCAGATCCTCACAAAGTAAAGCTGAGCTGGGTAAACGCAGCGACCCTACTCCCGCTCCGGGTGAGCCACCGCTAGCAACCTGGAATTTTGTTAACATTCCTCGTCTGGAAGAGCAGATTGGAGCACCTCTGCTGCCGATCTATATTCAGCAAGCGCCCGATCCATCCTGGACCGGATTACCCCGTCGCTCCGAACCGGATCTGGAGCTGACCGAAGGATCACATATGAGTTATGCCATACAGTGGTTCCTATTTACAGCAATTCTCGTCATTGGCTATCCTTTTTACATTCAGCGACAGGAACAAAAGCGAGCAGTCAAGAAGGTTATTCCAGCCAGGTTAAATGATCCGCTGGTTGTCCCACAGGTAATAGTAGATCAGGATAAACCATCCTGATTGGGTCGTAAGATTGGAGTTCAGGTCATGATGCGATCATTATTAAAGTTCATTGAAACAAATATCCGCTTTCTGCTGCTGGCGAGTGCCATCCTGATGTTCTTGGTGATTGTACTTGGTGGCATGCAGCGCGTCAGCAGCTCAACAGGATGCCCCGATTGGCCGACATGTTTTGGGCAATGGACGCCGCCCACCAGTAATAGCGCCTTAATTGAGTACCTGCATCGCGCAGCCACGTTGATGGTGTTACCGTTTGTAATACTCAGTAGCATAGCTGCCTGGACTGGCTATCGGAAAAATCGATGGATCAGTGTGCCAGTGTTTCTTTCGACTGGCTTACTCACTGTACAGATCGGGTTGGGTGCCTGGCTCAACAGCCTGGGAAATGGTGAGACCCAACCAGTAATTGCTGCATTACATTTGGGCTTATCTTTATTAGCCTTTGGCGCGTTAATAATTAGTTGTACTGTTGCATTTAGCCTCACTAAGCGGATCGATCAATCTGCCGATTCTCACGAGCGCCTTGTTTTTCGCTCGCCGTTTGCCCGTCGTTCCATGGTGACAGCTGGGAGTTATGTTTGTCCTATTGCTTAGTGGTGCAGTGGTTGCCGCCATCCCGGATCAGACTGCATGCCAGGGATGGCCTCTTTGTAATATTGGAGTAGATGGTATTGCTGGGTGGATCAGCATGCTGCACCGGTTGCTGGTTGGTGTGGCAGGTGTCTGGATGGTGATCTGGCTCATCAGTGCCTGGCGCACCCAACGCTCTCAGGTAGCGATATTGGTTTCGACAACAGCCACCTTTGTGTTGTTCTTCAGCCAGGCCCTGTTAGGAGCCAAGATGGTTGCCGGGTATCCTGCTTATCTTGTTGCGTTACACGAAGCAAGCGCGGCGGCTATGTGGGCTGCGATGATTGTGCAGATCGCAGCAGTTGGATTAAGTGGCAGAACCGTGGATGAGGAAGTGCAGGAGAGTGCCTCAATCCGAGGGCGTCGAGGCTTGATCAAAGATTTTCTCATGCTCACCAAACCCATTGTAGTTTTGTTGCTTTTGGTGACCACCTTCGCCGGAATGGTGATTGGAGCTCAAGCCTGGCCGCCACTGGAGCTGGTATTTTGGACCCTGCTGGGGGGATTTATGGCAGCCGGAGGATCTGGAGCAATCAACCAGTACATTGATCGCTACGATGATACAAAGATGCAGCGTACACAAAAGCGACCGATCCCTTCTGGGCGGATGACCCCGGCGGAGGGCTTGGCTTTTGGTGTGGCGATGACCCTGGCTTCATTCTATATCATGGTGGCATTTGTAAACATGCTGGCTGCGTTGCTAAGTCTTGCAGGAATCATATACTATGTACTGCTCTATAGCATTTTCCTAAAGAAGGCTACCGTTCATAATATTGTTATCGGCGGCGGTGCAGGTGCAATTCCTCCGTTGGTTGGCTGGGCAGCCGCAACCGGAAGTCTGAATGTGCCATCGTTGTTTTTGTTTGCGGTGGTCTTCATGTGGACTCCGCCGCATTTCTGGGCTCTGGCGCTGGTGAGACGCAAGGATTACGCCCGGGCTGGAGTGCCGATGCTGCCTGTCATCCGAGGGGAAAAAGAAACTCGCTGGCAGATTTTCCTGTACACGCTCGAGCTTGTGGGCTTAACCATGTTGCTGCCGTTGTTCGGCCTGGGGGGCAGTATTTATATCGTTGGTGCAGCGTTGTTAGGGATTTGGCTGCTGTATGCTGCCTGGAAAGTGTGGCATGATGGCGGCAACAAACTTGCCTGGAAAATGTATCGCTACTCGAGCATGTACCTTGCTTTTATATTCCTGGTATTGATGATTGACCGACTGGTCTAGTAAATAGTAACACTCGTACCATTGCCGCGCCGTTCCCAATCGGCGGGAGATTCGATCTTTTGGTCGTATGCCGGGGTGCTCCAGCGGAACAACCAGAGCGCATCTTCATTGCGCATGTTCACGCAGCCGTGGCTCATCTGTAAGCCGAAGTTATTATGCCAGTATGTTCCGTGAAATGCATAGCCACCGGGGCTGGCGAAGAAGCAAGTCCAGGGAACGCCAGGTAGAGAAAAGCCGCCATATTCTTCGGCATCTGGATTGCCAGTGATGCTGCCCATATGCTTGGCTGGCTGCTTGGCGTAAATACGGAATGAGCCTTTTGGAGTGGCGGTAGGCAGCTCGCCAGGCGCCAGGCGGGAGTTGGGTATGCCTGATGAGATTTTGGTCTCCAGGACTACCTGGTCGTTCTCGAAGGCGCGTAATTTCTGCTCTGCCAGGGAGACTTCTATCCGTTTTTTGTCTGCCGGAATGTCTGTGGCAATCGGTGAATATTCTTCAGGCGGAATTGGTCGCAGGTGTCGGGCGGGGGCGTAGTATTTCTCTGATTTGCTTAATTCACTGGTGATTTGGTACCAGGGTTCGCCGTCGGGTCCGGTTTCTACTGCTGTAGCCCAGTGGGTGGTTTCGTAATATAAACGCGAGCCTCGCCACAGATACCAACCATCGCGGTCATTGTGCTGGTAGGCTGTGGTAAACGGCACAGTCACTTCGCACAGCATGCCGCTTTCAGGCACGGATAAAGTGGGTTCTTGCATTGTGACGTTGACGAGTTGTAGATGCGCACTGTGGATAAACCCACCCCACACGCGGTACCACAGGTTGTTAAAGTACTTTGGTGCTTCCAGAGGACGTACCTCTTCATATAAGTGTATAAGCTGGTCTCGGAAACGATTGCCAACGATTGAAGCTTCGTCATTAGGTTTGGCGCGCAAATCAACCTGTTTGATCGCTATACGCGCCAGCATTCCGTGATCCTGTTCGCCACCGAATGGAAAAACAGGATTGATAGCCAGCCCGGCGCTTGCCAGCCCGCTAATTTTTAGAAACTCGCGTCGTGTTATTTTTCCCATACCAAAAGTTCTAATCCGAGATATTTATACTGTCAACTACCAAAGATACCACACGGTAATTCGACAATTGTATAGAATCGAATGAGAATTTTACCGAATAAATTTGGATAAATCAAGTAGGTTTTCTGACTGACTCTGTCACGGCGTCGGGGTGGCGGAAGAAGTAGGTGTTGTGGTCGGGACAGGTGTTGCTGTTGGGGTGGGCGTGATAGTAGGTGTTGGCGTGGCAGGTGCACACCAAAGCTCTTTGGCTGTACAATATTCAACAATCGAGTCACTGATCTGCTCACCGAAGATGGCATTGACTGAAACGAAAATCATCAATACCAGAATTGCAGTGAGGATGATCTCCAGCCAGGGAAGTTTCTTCATTAGATATAGTTAGAAAAAGGGGCTGTCTTTGAAATGTTCCAGACAGCCCCTTCATTAACCAGAAAGTTTACTTATCTTCTGCGTACTCGCTGCCAGGGCGGTACTTGAGCGCAGCCTGAGCTGCTGCCAGGCGTGCGATCGGCACACGGAACGGTGAGCAGCTTACGTAGTTGTTGCCTATTAGGTGGCAGAACTCAATCGAAGCCGGGTCGCCGCCGTGTTCGCCGCAGATACCTACCTCGAGCGAAGGACGAGTTTTCCGGCCTTCTTCCACTGCCATTTGCATCAAGCGACCCACACCTTCGCGGTCAAGGGTTTGGAATGGGTTCTTTGGCAGGATGCCTTCAGCCACATATTGGATCAAGAAGTTGCGTTCAGCATCATCACGGCTGTAACCGAAAGTCATCTGAGTCAGGTCATTTGTACCGAAGGAGAAGAACTCAGCTACTTTTGCGATCTCACTGGCGGTAACTGCAGCGCGCGGGATCTCGATCATTGTGCCGAATTTGTATTCGAAGTGAACACCCTTTTCTTCCATCACCTGCTTGGCAATGCGGATCAGGCGCGGCTGGATCCATTCCAATTCTTTGACGGTGCCAGTCAGCGGGATCATTACCTCTGGCTTCACGACGATACCCTTGAGGGTTTCATCGGCAGCAGCTTCGAAGATGGCTCGTACCTGCATCTCGACGATTTCGGGCATGTAAATCGACAGGCGGACACCGCGCAAACCCATCATCGGATTGCTTTCGTGTAAACCGCGGATGGATGCAAGTAATTTTTCTTTGGCTGGCAGGTCCTTGGTATCACCCTTCAGGCGCAATTCGATGACCTCTTCCAGCAGCGCTTCTTCATCGGGCATGAACTCGTGCAGCGGCGGGTCGATCAGGCGGATAATTACCGGCAGTCCGTCCATGGCGTTGAACAAACCGGCAAAGTCAGCGCGCTGGTAGGGCAGCAGCTTATCCAGGGCTTCGGTGCGTCCAGCCGACGTATCAGCCAGGATCATATCCTGTACGATCGGCAGGCGCTCGGGCTCAAAGAACATGTGCTCGGTGCGGCAAAGGCCGATGCCTTTCGCCCCATATGAACGGGCGCGCCGGGCGTCCTTTGGATAGTCAGCATTCGCCCATACCTGTAATCGGGAGAGTTCATCCGCCCAGCTTAGCAAGGTCAGCAGATCTTCCTGTTCCTCCAGCTTGGGGGCAGTGGTGGGCATTTGCCCTAAGAATACATTGCCAGTCGTGCCGTCAACAGAAATCCACTCGCCTTCTTTGACCACAACACCATTGGCGGTCATCTGCAGAGCTTCCAGGTCGATTTTGACCATTGAAGCGCCGACAACACAGGGCACACCAAACTGGCGAGCAACCACTGCTGCGTGTGATGTGGCGCCGCCTTCACTGGTCAAGATGCCTTTCGCGGAGAGCATGCCATGAACATCATCAGGCTTGGTAAATGGGCGAACCATAATTACAGCCTGTTTGTGCTCCTTAGCCATCTCTTCGGCTTTGTCGGCATCGAAATAAACCTGTCCTACTGCTGCGCCGGGGGAGGCGTTAACGCCCTTGGCGTATATGCGGCCTTCCTTCTTGGCAGCGTCGACGGCTTTCGGATCGAATTGCGGATGCAGCAGAGTGTCAACCTGATCGGGGGTGACGCGCATGATGGCGGCTTCTCTGGAGATCAGGCCTTCGTTCGCCATATCTACAGCCATTCTGACGGCTGCTTTGGCGGTGCGCTTGCCGGAACGGGTTTGCAGCATCCACAGCTTGCCGCGCTCGATGGTGAACTCGACATCCTGCATATCGTGATAATGGAGCTCAAGTCTGTCAGTGATATCGAGAAATTCCTTGTAAGCGGAGGGCATCTCATTCGCAAGGTTTTCAATTTTCTGAGTGTTGCGAATGCCTGCGACTACATCCTCGCCCTGTGCGTTGATCAGGTAATCGCCATACATCTTTCGCTCACCGGTGGAGGGGTCGCGGGTGAATGCTACGCCAGTACCTGAATTGTCTCCCATATTTCCGAAGACCATGGTACAAATATTGACTGCGGTGCCAAGGTCATGTGCAATGCCGGCAGCGTTACGGTAATCAATAGCGCGCTTTCCGTTCCAGGATTTAAATACAGCTTCAGTTGCCAGCTCGAGCTGCTTGTAGGGATCCTGGGGGAAGTCAAATCCCTTTTCCTTTTTAACGACTGCCTTGAATGTTTCGGTGATCGCTTTCCAGTCCTCGGCAGTCATCTCGGTATCGAGTTTATAGCCCTTCTTTTCTTTGTAGGCTGCCAGCGGGTGCTCGAAGGCTTCATCAGGGATGCCCAACACGACCGAGCCGAACATTTCCACCAAACGGCGGTAAGAGTCATAAACGAAGCGGGGGTCGCCAGTCAGCTTGGCCATACTTTCTGCGGTCGCATCGTTCATGCCAATGTTCAGAACAGTATCCATCATGCCTGGCATGGAAAACTTGGCGCCTGAACGGCAGGAAATAAGCAGCGGATTTGTGGGGTCTCCGAACTTTTTGCCGGTCAACTTTTCTGTATCTTTCATTGCTGCCAGTTCTTGCTCCCACATACCAGCCGGGAATTTGCCTCCCTCAGCCAGGTAAGCGTTGCAAGCAGCAGTAGTGACAGTGAAACCAGGGGGAACGGGCACGCCAGCGCGGGTCATGTCAGCCAAACCGGAGCCTTTGCCACCTAACAGGGCGCGTACGTTATCCCATTTACCCACTTTTTTCTCTACCTCTTCTACTTCGTTGAACAGGTAGACCCATTTTGTATCGGTCATAGAACAGCCTCCTAAGAATATTTGAAATCTCACCGGTGATGAGTTATTGAGTTCGGACTTATGGGAAAATTATCCAGCGAAATAGTTTACCACAAAAGCGCTCGGACTTCTTACATTTCTATCACGGCTTTCACAAGAAGGGAGTTCCAGCCGAAAGGATCAGGTTGAGAGCCTGGGAGGGCTGGGCATTAAACAAACGACGCGCCTTGGCAAGATTATGAAAACCATGCTGGATGGCAAGGCCGATCACAAGATTATTGAAGATCGCCATGTTGTGACCAGCATTGCCAACCGTGAGGCGCGTGGCATCTTCTCGTAAGGTAACATCTCTGCGATAGTGCAGTCCATTTTCGATCCCCCAATACTGGCGCACAAAAGCCAGCAGTCGCTCCGGTGAGGCTTCAGCAGGTGTCAGACTGGTCAAGCCATAGACGACTTGACGAGTACGGCCTTTGTACTTTTCATACCAGATGGTTCTTTCGATACGAAAGACCTGTGCCAGATGTGGCCAATCCAGGTAGTCGTTCAGCTCTGTACTAACCATGATGGTGCGTTTCTCAATCCGTCCATGTCCCTTATTGACTTGCGAAACCATCTGGCAATGTTTCGACAGAGGTGCACCTTGGCGTTGATTACACACTTCATGCACAAACAACTTCTCGATGGCCCAATGTGTGTGTGGCTGATTGCCTTTGATTGTCCAAATGTACTCGCCACCGTCAGCGACAATTTGGTCAGAAGCGTTCCGCTGGGCATGCATTGCATCGCCCAACACAATCGCACCCTGCAAGTTGACTTGTTTGAGGATCTTCGGCGCCACCACAATCTCGTTTTCCTTGCGATCTACTTCAGCTTCTGCCAGCACCAGGCCTTGTTCCGGCACATAAATGCTCAACAAATGGGTGCCTCTTAGCTCTCCGCTTGGAATTGTGCCCCTGACCGTCTTGCCATCCATGCTAAACACCATCTCTAGCTCATCATTCAGTCGCCCCTGGTGATATTCTTGGATCAAACTCTCAAACTCTTCTGGTTTCACGGTGTCTGCCAGTACTCGTCGATAGGTCATGTGGCTGGGCGTCCTCTTCTTATGCAAGATTTTCATCTCGTGTAGCTGTTCAACTCGGTTGGCAATCCAGTCGGCTATCCCGCTTGGCTTATCTTCACCCCCCAATTTCGCTAACATCATCAGCATCAGCAATTGCGTTAGCGGGTACAGCTTCCCTTTGAGCTTTCGCGTGTCTTTCACTCGCTGAAAATAGGCATATAAACTTCCCACTTCGAATACCAGGCCGTTCTCATCTATGTCTTGATTAGGTCGCAGGTTGGTATAATCCATTTTGGTCTTCTCCGGTGCTTGGTGTTTGGCGCAACAAGTATACCGAAGAAGACCGCTTATTTTGTCAACCTACCTTGTGAAAGCCGTGACATTTCTATGGTTTCATCCTTCATGGCTTAGGAAACTGCTAATTCTGCTCTGTCAAATTGAACATTAAATTCTTCTTGACTCTTTTTCACCTCTCTACTATAATACACCCTCGCCTGCCCCGGCAGAACCTGCTGGGGTTGGTTATTGTATGCCTTCCGGATGGAAGGTCACATCCCCAACTTCCCCGCACAACGGCGTACCCACTGCTTATCAGTCAAGGTCTGGCGCGGTGTGTGTGGTGAAGTGAAGCTTGGAGGAAAATATGAAGTACGCGATTGTGGAAGACGGCAGCAAGCAATACAAGGCTGTCGAAGGGGGCACCATCGACGTGGATTATTTCCCGGCTGAAGCCGGTGAGCAGCTTGACCTTGAACGCGTGCTGCTGGTCCATGATGGTGAAACGATTACCGTTGGCACTCCCCTGGTGGAAGGGGCTAAAGTGCAGGCATCGGTGGTTGATCAGGTCAAAGGCCCGAAGGAAATCATTTTTCGATATAAACCCAAAAAGCGTATCCGGGTAAAAACTGGCCACCGGCAGAAATATACACGCATCTTAATTGACTCCATTGTTGTGAATGGAGAGGGATAGGAAGACATGGCACACAAAAAAGGTGGCGGTTCCAGCCGCAATGGTCGTGATAGCCAGAGCCAGCGCTTGGGAGTGAAAGTGTTCAGTGGTGAACGTGTGCTTTCTGGACACATCCTGGTTCGTCAGCGCGGCACGCACATAAAGCCGGGTCGCAATGTTGGTGTCGGAAAAGACGATACGCTCTTTGCTACATCGGACGGCATTGTTGTCTATGAGACAATCCGCGATGATCGCAAACGAGTAAGTGTTATCCCTGAGACCGCAGCAGTTGCTACTGCACCTGCAGTGGTCGATCAGGTTATTGAAGCCTAGATGTATTCATTCATGCATGCCCGTGATTCCGAACAGAATTAGATCACGGCTCATGCTGAAAGGATTTTAATTAATGAAACAAGGTATTCACCCTACATATTTCGAAGACGCCACGATAATTTGCGCCTGTGGCAACACCTGGCAGACTGGCTCAACGAAGAAGGTCATCCATACCGACGTATGCTCGAAGTGTCACCCGTTTTTTACCGGTGAACAGCGCATCGTTGACACCGAAGGTCAGGTAGATCGCTTCTATAAGAAGCTTCAGGCCCGCCAGCAGTACGTTGCCGACCAGGAAGCTCGTGAAGCAGCGCGTACTTCTCTTGAGCGCCCGATTACTGAATTGAGCCTGGGCGAGCGACCGGTTGAAACATTAGCGAAGGCGGGTATTACCACTGTGGGTCAGGTGCTGGACAAGCTGGCCCAGGGTGAAGCAACGCTTCTCGCTATCGAAGGATTTGGTCGAAAATCACTTGCAGACTTAAAAAAGCGACTGCGCCAGTTAGGTTATCAGCTTCCTGAAGCTGCTGACGAAATCGTAGTTTAAATAGCTGGCTTTTTCTTTCTTGTACTCACACAGGTGGCGTATATTCTGCTCCACCTGTGTGTCTTTTTATTTAATCAATCACCTCCCTTTGAGCCCGAAACATCCTGACCCGCGGTAAAATATCTGAAAATTTGTGCATTCATGGAGGCGGAGGGAATGAAGCACCATACGGGTTCATTAGAAGTTATCACTGGTTCAATGTTTTGTGGGAAAACTGATGAGCTGATCCGTCGCTTACGCCGGGCGACGATTGCCAGGCAGAAAGTTCAGGTATTCAAGCCCTCTATTGATATCCGTTATGCAATCGAAAAAGTGAAATCGCATGCCGGGGGGGAGTTCGATGCATTGCCGATCAAATATGCGCGGGAGGTTCTCGAACAGCTCCAGCCGTTCACGACAGTTGTGGCTATCGATGAGGCACAATTTTTCGATCAGGAAATCATTCCCATTGTACAAAACCTTGCCGATCAGGGGATACGGGTGATTGTTGCTGGCTTGGATACGGATTTCCGCGGTGAACCATTTGGCCCGATGCCAGAATTAATGGCCAAGGCTGAGGTGGTTGATAAATTACATGCCATTTGCATGGTGTGTGGAGAACCAGCCAGCCGTACACAACGACTTGTAAATAATCAGCCAGCCAATTATGACGATCCTGTGGTGATTGTTGGAGCTTCTGAAATGTATGAAGCACGTTGTCGTCAGCATCACCAGGTACCCCGAAACACATCTCCAGAAAGGCGTTAAAATGCAAGACTACCATGAGTATTTAGATCAGATCCTGGTCAACGAAGAACAGCTTCAAAAGCGCATCGCTGAGTTAGGCGCAGAGATCAGCCGGGATTACAGCGGAAAATCCTTGCACATGATCTGCATATTGCGGGGGGGAGTGATGTTCTTAACCGACCTGATGCGACAGGTCACGATACCGTGTACAGTTGACTTCATGGCAGTATCTTCCTACGGCACTGCTCGGAAATCAACCGGTCAGGTCAGGATCACGCTGGACTTAAATCAAGAAATTCAAGCAAGGCACGTCCTCCTGGTTGAGGATATTGTTGACAGTGGTTATACAATCCGTTCCGTGTTAGATCTGCTTGAGACGCGTAAGCCATTAAGCTTAAAAGTTTGTACGTTATTGGATAAGCCAGAACGCCGAGAAGTAGAAGTGCCCATCCATTACCGCGGCTTTCAGATACCGAACAAATTTGTTTTTGGCTATGGACTGGATATTGACGAATATTATCGAAATTTGCCTTTCATCGGCACTGTCGATTTAAACCGCTACCAACCCGTAGATCGTGGCTAGATCCGAGGACAAACGTGTTTCCACCACCGCTGGATGATCTTATTCGTAAAGTTCGAGCGGTGATCCCTGCCGAACAGCAAGTTTATCTGGTGGGTGGGGCGGTCAGAGATTTGCTATTAGGGGTTCCACTCAACGATCTGGATTTTGTACTGACCGGTGATGTGCTCGCGACCAGCCGTCGGCTGGCGAATCGCCTGAACGCGGCTTACTATCCACTTGACGCCGAGCGAGAAACTGCCCGCTTGATTTTGCCTCAACCAGATGGAGGCCGGATGAAGCTGGATTTCGCGGCATGTCGCGCCTCTGACCTTGAGAGTGATTTACGCGCCAGAGATTTGACGATAAATTCCATTGCATTAGAGTTAAAAGATGCTCCTCGGATCATTGATCCATTAGGTGGTATCGCAGATATTAAGAACAAAGTATTGCGGGCTTGTTCAGAGCAATCCTTCCAGGATGATCCTGTCCGCGTCTTACGGTGCGTGCGACTGGCTGCATCGTTGGGTTATCAGATACTGCCTGAGACAAGTCGGTTAATTCGACAGGCAACAGGTTATCTCTCGCGAGTATCGCCAGAGCGATTGCGGGACGAATTATTCCGGATGCTGGATGGCAGCCAACCGGCGACGGCGATGCGCCTCTTGGATATATTGGACATATTACCTCAAATGTTGCCCGAGGTGTTGGCGATGAAAGGCGTCAGACAATCTCCACCCCACGTTGCGGATGTGTGGAATCACACGTTGGATGTCATCCAACGGCTGGGGCGAGTGCTGGAAGTATTATCACTCGATTATGACCAGGAAAAAGCAGCCAGTTGGGCTTTGGGATATATTTCGGTGCGGCTTGGGCGTTATCGCCAGCAGCTCGATCAGCATCTGACCACCTCTTTGAATCCTGATCGGTCGTTGAGAGCATTGCTGGTATTATCTGCTTTATATCATGATGTTGGGAAGCCTGAAACCAGCTCAATCGACGAAACCCAGCGTGTCCGGTTTTTTGAGCATGAGGAAGCCGGTCGGATGTTGGCACAGAAGCGCGCCCAGGCGTTTCGTCTGAGCAATGATGAGATCTCACGCCTGTGCATCATCATCCGCCATCATATGCGCCCATTATTGCTGGCAAAAGTTGCCGCTGGACCGAGCCGGCGATCGATCTACCGCTACTTTCGTGCAACCTCTGCGGCGGGTATCGACATTGCCTTGCTTTCCCTGGCAGACACTCTGGCAGTGTATGGTGCTACCCTTCCGCGCGAAACCTGGATACGTCAGGTGGATGTTATTCACGATTTGATGGAAGCCTGGTGGAACCATCCAACAGAAAGTATCGCGCCGCCTGCTTTACTGGATGGCAATGATTTGATGGATATTTTTGGTCTTTCGCCGGGACCGATTATCGGTCAACTATTGGAAGCGCTGCGAGAATCACAGGCTGCAGGTCAGGTGGACAACCGGTCTCAGGCAGTCGATTTCATCCACCGGCAGATCAGGAAGTAACCAGTAGGCTGGATATTAGGAAGACGGTCTCTTTTAAGGAAAGAGGTCCTCTAGTACAGGCATATAAAAACACCGGCATTCCAAATTATGCGAGCATCCTTCAACCGGAAGTTTTGGCAACGAAATTTTTTCGTAAACCCCTTCGACATCCCGGCACGCTGGGCAGCAGTCCGCAGACACAGATATGCGCACGTATTTTATGCGCGAGTTCTCTTGAAAGCGTTTGAGTGCAACTGCCGTGACTGACCACTCATTCAAGTCTGCCTGGCAATTAGGACAACTTACAGCCGTATCTGGCGCAGAGGTGGAGCATTTTGAACATATTTGCACTGGTAGGCCCTCCAAGATGAATTTACTCAATTCTAATCCATTCGTTTGAGACTTCAAAGGGCTGAGAAAGAATTGACATACTGGATCTTATGTTAACAAAATTACCTTTCTTGCAGAAACCGATGACCATAAGAGCCGCTACAGTAGCGGATCGCCTGGAGCTGGCGAACCTGATTCATTATGAGTCGCATGTACACCGCCACCTGGATTGGCGTACTCCGCTAGAATGGCTCGGAGCCGAGCCCTATCTTATTCTTCAACAAAAAAAAGAAATTCTCGCTGCGCTGGCATGTCCCCCTGAACCACCACAGGTAGCCTGGGTGCGATTGTTTGCCGTTGCATCACACATTAATCCGGAACGCGCCTGGGAGTTGATCTGGCCTGATGCACTCAATCAGCTCACCCAATTTGGTGGCGTCAAGCATATCGCTGCAATTCCACTCTCGCCCTGGTTTGGTAACCTGCTTCAGAAAGAGGGATTCCAAACGGTTACCGATGTGGTCATGTTGGAGTGGGATGAAGAGACGCCGATACCGGACCCTCATCCAGGGTCATGGATCATCCGACCGATGAATTACGACGAGCTAGACGTGGTTGAATTAGTGGATGAGCAAGCGTTTAGCCCTCTCTGGCAAAACACAATTTCCTGCCTTCAAATGGCGTACCAACAGGCTGCGTGGGCTACCGTAGCTGAGCTCAACGGGCATATGGTTGCTTACCAGATCAGCACGGCAACGTCTTTAGGCGGGCACCTTGCCCGCCTGGCTGTAATCCCTGATTGCCGTGGTTTGGGAATTGGGGCAGCATTACTGCGTGACCTGCTCTTGCAATTCAAGCAGCGGGGCGCTTATAAAGTAACCGTGAACACGCAAAAAGATAACGATGCTTCCCTGGCGCTCTATCAAAAATCCGGATTCCACCTGACCGGCGAGCGATATCCAGTTTACGACTACCCCTTGAATAAATCAGTTGGTTGATCCTTCCTGGGTTAGCGATCAGGGCGTTTAGATGCCATATATTTAGCTTTCCCTAATCATTTACACCTGGACAATCTGGATAGATCATGGCAAAATTCTGTGGATATTTGAGTATTTTCTAATAGGAGTGAGGATGAGCCCCAAACAAGAACGCCAGACTGCGACACAGCGCCAGGCTATACGCCAAGAGCGGCTTAACAAGGAACGCCAGAAGCGTACTCGTCTGATCTTGAGTGTTATTGGTATAGCTGTGTTGGTTGTCGGTGCAGTATACGTGATCAATAGGATATCAAAACCTTCTGCTCAGGATTTGGTGGTCATTACACCGAATACGCGGCCGCAGGCGGATGCGAATTCGATGGGAGATCCCAACTCGCCGGTGGAAATCGTGGAATTTTCGGATTTCCAATGCCCTTACTGCAAAACCTTTGCAGATCAGATTGAGGGACAAATCGTGGATGCGTATGTAAAAACCGGTAAAGTACACTTTACTTACCGCTCAATGGGCAACTTTGTCAGCGATAATATTGGGCAAGGCAGTACAGAATCTAAGGATGCTGCCATGGCATCTTATTGTGCGGCAGATCAGAATAAATTCTGGGAATACAAAGACGCCCTCTATGCGAACTGGCTGGGTGAAGATGCTGGTTCGTTCACCGATGAACGCCTGTTGGGCATTGCAGAACAGGTTGGTTTAGATCTTGCCGAGTTTCGCGATTGTTATGAGAACAACACCCACCTCGATCAGGTACAGCAAGATTATGCAGATGGCCGCGCCGCAGGGGTTACCGGTACGCCGTCCTTCTTGATTAATGGACAGCTTCTGGTTGGTGCCCAACCTTTCACAACCTTCCAACAGCAAATTGAGGCGGCATTACAGGCTGCCGGTCAGTAGCTGCGATTTACTGCACGATCTTTACGCTCTGTGAATTTAAGGGAATTTCGCCAAAGTCGGCTGGTTTTGACCAGCCGATTGGTTTTCTAGCAGCTCGAGCGCAAAACATAGAGAGGAAAGCCGGTTGAGGTAATGCAGTAGATCCGCGTTTTCAATTTCTGCTTGATGATATAGTTGTGCAACTTTGCGTTCGGCTCGACGCACAATCGTGCGCGCCAGCGCTATCGCTGCACCCGCTAGCGAATCGCCTGGCAAGATAAACTCAGATGGGATTTCGACCGTGTTGCTGATTTGATCCGTCTGATCCTCCAGCCAGGCTACCCGCGCCGCATCGATCGTCCGGAACCGGGCGGCATTCTCAGGCGTGGCAGCAATTTCTGCCATCATATTGTATAAATCTCGCTGGGCTGTGAGGATAAGGGATCTGCTTAGCTCTGACTGGCAGTTGGCGCGCGCCAGACCAAGTGCAGCACTGGCTTCATCAAGCGTCCCGACTGCATCGGGTCGAGGGTGGTATTTGGGAACACGACCCTCGCCTAATAAGCCTGTATAACCATCATCGCCATTGCGTGTATAGAAACGGGTCATAGTGTTATTATTACCCTCGCTTGTCCGAATTACGTTGTATAATATTTCTCGTTGGGGTGTGTGATAGTCAAATATACACCACGAAATCTTGTCCGAAGGCTGTGTCCGTCTTCAGCATGCAAGGTTTCAGGAGGATTGAAATGCAAATGCGTTGTTTTAACTGCCATAAACCTTTTGCGCTGGGTAAAGAGTCAATCTCTGCCGCGCTTGATGAGCTAACGCAACAAAATCTTGGGCATTACAATGTTGCCTGCCCGCATTGTCGGAAGGTGAACCGTGTGTCAAAAGATGAGTTGTTGCGAGCCGCTCCAGACTGGAAAGCGCCTGCGCAAGAGGAATAGTGAAAATTATTCTCCTTCGCTTACTTCGCTAACCTGTCGTAAAGAAAGTTAAATTCCCTGATCTGGTTCTTCAGTGTATCGTTACTTACATTAGCCGGCATTCTCCAGGACCAGTTCCCACTGGGGTAGCCTGGATAATTCATGCGCGCTTTGTTATCCAGGTTTAGAAAATCTTGCATCGGGGCTATGGAAAATACGCCCACAGATTTCCAGGCGGTGCGAATCAAGTCCCAGGCTACCTGGCTGCCATCCTGATTCTGGTAACGCCGGTAGAAATCTCGCTCCTGTTCTGCCACGCGTTCATACCAACCACGAGCCGTATCGTTATCATGGGTGCCTGTGTACACGATACAGTTCTGAATGTAGTTATGTGGCAGGAATTGATCGTCTGGTGTGCCCCACCAGGCAAACTGAAGGACTTTCATCCCCGGCAGGTTGAAACTGTCGCGCAGCTTCACAACATCCGGAGTGATCACGCCGAGATCTTCAGCGATGATTGGTAGCTCTCCCAGTGCGCCTTGCAGAGCCTTTAGAAATTTCATTCCCGGCGCTTTCACCCAGCGACCATTTTCGGCTGTCTTTGCTTTACCAGAAACCTGCCAGTAACCAGCAAAACCGCGAAAATGATCCAGCCGGATGATGTCCACCAGCTCCAGGACAGCATGAAAGCGTGCAATCCACCAGGCAAAATTGGTCGCCTCGTGCTGCTTCCAGTTGTACAGTGGATTACCCCAAAGCTGCCCGGTGGGGGAATAATAATCTGGTGGTACCCCCGCTTGTACTTTCGGGCGACCCTGCTGGTCCAGGTGAAATAGCTCTGGATTCGCCCAGACATCTGCACTGTCATGCGCGACGAAAATCGGGATATCTCCAATGATTTTAATTTCCCGATTTCTGGCGCGCTCTCGCAATTTTCCCCACTGCCGGAAGAACAAGAACTGGCGGAAAATTTGGTTTTGTATGTCCAGTGCATATTGGTAGCGCGCCCGATTTCAAAGCCTCTGGCAGGCGGTCGCGCAATTCTGGCTCCCAGGTAACCCACGGAGCGCCGCCATGTACCTCTTTGAGCGCCATAAAAAGTGCAAAATCATCCAGCCAGGATGAATGATTGCGTTGAAAGACTTCTAATTCTTGCTTCAAGTGGTCAAAACGACCATTTTGGAAGCGATCAAAGGCACGGTCAAGCAGTTTTAACTTCCAGGGGATAACCCATCCGAAGTCCACCTTGTCTGATGGGAAGTCCGGTTTGTCATATAAGTCTTCTGGGTATAAAATTTTCTCTTCGAATAAATCCTGTGGGCTGATCAGGTAAGGATTACCGGCAAAAGCCGAGAAGCACTGATATGGCGAGTCTCCATAACCGGTTGGGCCTAGAGGAAGCACTTGCCAGAGTGAGCAACCGGCATCTGCAAGCCAATCTATCCACTTAATCGCTAACGAACCGATATCACCAATGCCATAATTGCCTGGCAGACTGGTTGGATGAAGCAATATGCCTGAAGATCGCTCAAATTTCATAGGGTAATCTCCTTGTCTGGATATAGTCGCTCTCTTTGACAACCGGTGAGGGGAAATCACTGGGGATTACATCCGGTCCAATAACAGCTCCAGCTTCCACAATCAAACCTGCTGGTAAGTGTGCGTTTTTTCCGATCATTGCGATGATGGGCTCTCCTGATAGCTGAATTCCGCCCACTCGCACACGTTCTTCTATCTTAACTTTTTTGTCAGTGATGACTCGTTCCATGACCACATTCGGACCGATTACACCATCGGTAAGAAGGATAGACTGGCGAATTACTGCGCCGGCAGACACGAATACGCCTGGCGAGAGAATACTGTCTTCGATCACTGCGCCTGATTGAATAATACACCCATCCGTAATCATGCTGTTTTTGATGATCGCCCCTTCAGCGATCCGCACCGGTGGTTGTGCCTCGGTCCTGCTGTGGACAATCCAGGTTCGATCGTTCAGGTTGAGCACGGGAGGGTCTTTCAACAGGTCCATATGCGCCTGCCAGTAAGAATTGACTGTGCCAACGTCCACCCAATAGCCCGAGAACGGATAAGCGAACACTCGTTTTCCTTCTGCGATCAAACGAGGCAGGATATCCTTGCCAAAATCATGGTTAGTCTCACTCATGAAATGATCTTCCCAGAGGGCGCGATCGAGCACCTTTAAATTAAATAAGTAAACACCCATATTCGCTTGATTGGAGGGCGGATTGGCAGGTTTTTCAATAAACGAGGTGATCTGGAAATCCTGGTTGTAATCCAGGATGCCAAAACGAGATGCTTCCTCCATCGGCACCTGAATTGTAGCGATGGTCAGATCCGCCTCATGTTGCTCGTGGAAGCGAATCATTTTGTCGTAATCCATGGCATAAATGTGATCGCCAGACAGGATCAAAACGTGATCGGGCTCGTTTTGCTTAATAAACAGAAAATTTTGCTGAACGGCATCTGCAGTTCCCAGGTACCATTCCGAGGATCCTCTGGCTTTGTAGGGGGTATAGATGCGTACACCACCAGTCAGGTCGCGATTTAAATCCCAGGGACCGCCAGCGCCGATGTGCTCAATCAAAGATTGTGGCCGGTACTGTACCAGAATCATGACATCGAAAATCCCAGAATTGGTACAGTTTGACAGTGCAAAATCAATGATGCGGTACTTACCAGCAAATGGGACGGCTGGTTTTGTGCGCTTGGCAGTAAGCGTTCCCAGGCGTGAGCCTTCACCGCCTGCCAAAATAATCGCGCGTGTTCTCATTGCTCACCTCCTCACCATGCAATTTATCTTAAGTACGAGTGTTATTTGACTCCTCCTTCGAAATTCTACACAGTCTCTGGTTGAGTCTTACTCCAGACCGGCTAAGAGAGCTTCTACCTGGAAGCCGGAGCATTCTTCTGCCTCGAGAATTTTTTGGACGAGCTGGTAACATTCCTTGTAGGTTGGTAGGAGAACCTGCTTATCGACTTCACTGCCACTCGCCTGGCTTGTGATCTGCAGGATGGCGATGGTGTGCATCCACCAGACGAGCTGTTCGAAGGCTTCTTTGTTATACCAGAGCACGCCCTCATAGCGGTTTACCTTGATCCATTGTTGGATCGTCTGATCTTTTAACCAGGTATTCACAACTTCGTATGCAGATAATTTACCCGTGGGTGGAATGTACCACTCCTGGTGACCGACCAGCACTTTCACCAAATCTACACGCTCTTTGCTGATCCATGCTTCTAATCCGAGGCCCTGGAGCGTCTTGGAAATGATCTTGCCAAGCAACCATTCGTCCATTAGAGAACGGCATTGTTCGGGTGTGCCATCCTGGTGGGCAGCCTGGCTCAAGCGGTGGTTGAAGACCCAGCTCAAAAGGGTGCCCCAGGTGGTGATGTTGCCATCCTGAAGCGAGCTTTTCTGCCCGGGTTCGGTCTCCAGGTACTCTAAGAAGCCCTTCGGGAGTTTTCTTCCGAGAGCAGATGCATTGCGCTCGATTTGCGATGTGAGGTTAAGTAATGTTGCCAGTTCCTGGCGAGTCATGGCGGCTGCTTGCGCAGGCTGGCCTTCTTCTGCGGTCATTTGCATTATTTCTTTGAACATCGGAAGGCTCTTCTTGTCCATTTCACTCAAGATAGCCAGCATATCGTCCAGCCAAACCTCATCTGGTGCGGATTGTTCCTCATGGCTCGTGTCACCGGTCAGTTCTTCTGTAATTTTTAGCCGGTGATCGATCACCCATTGGTACCAGCCGGGATTAACCACTTCGCGATAGTAACCGTGGAGAGGTTGCAGCATCAGCTCTTGCAGCGCTTCTGCGACATTCTCAACCCCGCCACCTTTAAGATAACTGGCTAACCTGCCATACCCTCCTTCGGGTGTATCCTGCACCTGCCTGAAATCTAAGTAGACGTGGTGCTCATAACCGTTTAGTTCAAACTGCAGACCTCGCTCGAATATCTCCTGTGTGTTACGCAGGTATTCCAGTCCACTGGTGACATCGCGGAAGATGATGAACGTACCTGGCAGATAGCTAAGCCCTAAACCATCAGCGATAGATTTTTGAAAGAACTGGCGCTCCCCGCTCTCGCCATTCTTTATAGGATAACGAGTAGAGATGTGGATGCTGCCTCTCGTGCTTTGATATTTGTTGTTATAGATGAAAAGCGCACTCTCCTCGCCTCTGCGATTGGAATATGCATAGACGTCTTCATCGACATGACCTTCAGGGACAAAGAAATCATACAATAGGAAATCGAGTGATTCAGCAAAGAGATAACGCTTGTGCAGCAGCGGGAACACTTCTTTCTCGTGGCGCTCAACCAGAGTTTGATCAGGCTGTTCATCCCAGTATGCACGGCGGTATTCCATGCCATATTTTTCGGTATAGCCTTCGATTTGACCATGTCCAAACATAGGCAGACCCGGAAGAGTCATCATCATGGTCAATACGCCAAAATATTTATCTCCCTTTCCATATTGGTCCACAGCAGTGCGCTCGTCAGGATTGTTCATGAAGTTGACATAGCGCTTCAATATTTCCGGCTCAAATTCAATGGTGTTTTTTATCGCCTGGCGGTATTCTTTATTTTTCTCGTCTCTGAGCATGTTCATAAAAGCGCTGTTATACACGCGGTGCATGCCAAGTGTGCGTACGAAGTAACCTTCCATCAGCCAGAAAGCCTCGGCGAGCAACAAAGTATCAGGTGCTTCAGCTGCCACCCGGTCAACCACCTCCCGCCAAAATTCCTCAGGAAATGCAACGTCGAATTGCTCTTTGGTCAGCCCGTACTCTGCCCGGCTGGCGATATCACCGCCATGACCCGGCTCTGGGAACCACAAGCGCTGGTAGTGCTTCTTAGCCAGGGTCATTGCCGCGTCGAAGCGGATCACTGGGAACATGCGCGCCACGTGTAATATTGTCTGGATAACCGCCTCGCGCACATAGGGGATCAGGTAGTTCAACTGCGCGGTATCGTTCCACGGCATGGATGTGCCGTCATTGCCGTGATAAATAAACTTCTCACTGCCGCTCCAAAAATCGACGCGCTTAAACACCACTGCCGCATCCGAATTGTTGTAATAATGATCTTCCAGGTAAATCCCCGTCCGGCTATCCCAGGAAAGGTTCGGGCCATTGAAAGTGTATGAAGGGAAAGGTGGGTAATCCAGTTGCACGAACCAGTCGGGGTGTTCAATCAACCAGCGCGAGTCAATGCCCATATGGTTCGGTACCATGTCAGACGCCAGGCGGATGCCCCTTCTCCAGGCGCGATCCCGCAAGGTGCGGTAGGCTTCCTCACCACCCAGGTCATCGGCAATACTGTAATCCATCAAAGAGTAGGCAGAAGCTACCGCTTCAGGATTCCCACGTAATTGCTTAATGGTCTTAGATGCCTGGCTGCGTTCCCAGAGTCCAATAAGCCATAAGCCAGTAAAGCCATAGCGCGCCAGCCGGTCCAATTCTTCGTCTGGAATTTGATCCAGGCGTGTGATCGGTCGTTTATATTGCTTAGAGAGCTGGTCAAGCCAGACAAATGAGTTCTTGGCGATCAGCACAAGCCTGGGCATCCAATCCTTGTCAGGGCTGAAGCGTTCGATATCAGCTTCTAAACCCGTAAACTCATAAATTTCCGTCGGGCCTGGTCCACCCACCCCAAAATACATTTTCTCTTCTTCTTTGACCAGGTCCAGGCTGCTCAACAGACGCAGAAGTGCGCTGCCCAGAATGTGCCCCCAGCGGGCGCGGATAAATTCTAATTGCCCGCTGAGTGAATCCGGAGAAGCCAGTGCCGGGCTGCGCAGCAAATCGATTAAGTTTAGATTATCAGCTCCGAAGGCAGGCTGCGTTTGGAAGAAGGATTGCAGTTGTACGATGATTTCTGGATACTGAGATTGATGCTGCAGCCTGTCGTCTGAGAATAATTCGTTAAATGGTTTATATGCCGGGTTCATATTCCCGAGCCATAGCATTAACATTTCTTCGACAAGGAGCTCGCGGTTAGACACCACTGTACCGTCTGGTCGTGTCGAAAACCCGGCAAGATAGGTGTCTATATCTACATCCTTGCGATAAATGGCGGTCAGCGGAAACTCATTTGCAAACTGGTGGAGTGTATCCTCTACTTGCTCTGTCCCTACCTCCGCCTCCAGCCATGAAAGAGCACTGCTCATCACATTCGGATTTCGCTCTCGCCGGTATTGTTCCAACATGATGTGCAAGATTTCGTCAATCAGCCCCATTGCATTGACCTGGCTGGAACGAACGGCTTGCTCGGGAAATAGAACCAGGTTTTTCCGGTCATTCATCTTCTGGGCGAATACCCGTGCTGCATGGAAATTCGCGAATACCACATTTCCATTGTATGAAAACATTGGATCATCAAATCCGTAGTAATCACGGCTTTGTCTTGATACATGGAATTCCATCAGCCAGTTTAGGTTCTCGTTCATGATTCCTCCAGAAGTAATTACATTTTTATGAAAGGTGCAGTTTACCTGAGTTATTAAAAATTGAAATTGTCACACTGTGACTTCCAGTACTTTGGCCAAGAATGCCCACACATCGGCATACTCCTCAATCAGGATCGCAGTCGGTTTGCCAGCGCCATGACCAGCCTTCGTTTGAATGCGAATCAGGATTGGAGCCTCCCCTGACTGTGCAGCCTGTAAGGCTGCGGCAAACTTGAAGGAATGGCCGGGTACAACCCTGTCATCGTGATCCGCAGTGGTGATCAAGGTAGCCGGGTATGCCTGACCCTGGCGAATATTGTGCAGCGGAGAATATTTAATGAGCGTATTGAACTGATCAGGGTCGTCAGCGGACCCATATTCACTGGTCCATGCCCATCCAATTGTAAATTTATGGAACCGCAGCATATCCATCACCCCGACAGCCGGGAGTGCCGCACCAAATAGATCGGGTCTCTGAGTCATGCAGGCGCCAACCAGCAATCCACCATTCGAGCCGCCCTGGATCGCCAGCTTTGGTGTCGAGGTGATTTTACATGCGATTAAATATTCTGCGCAGGCGATGAAATCATCAAACACGTTTTGTTTTCGTTCAAACATGCCCGCCTGGTGCCATTGCTCTCCGTATTCCCCTCCACCGCGTAAATTGGCTACCGCCAACACGCCACCTAACTCTAGCCAGGCTAGCCGGCTGATTGCAAAAGTTGGCATCAGCGCGATATTAAATCCGCCGTACCCATATAACAAGGTTGGGTTCTTGCCGCTGAATTGCAAATCGCGCCGGTGTATCAGGAAGAGTGGGATCTTGGTGCCATCTATGCCGGTTACAAATACCTGGCGTGTGTCGTAAGGTCCTGGATCAAAATTGATCGCCGGTGAGAAGATGGCGTCAAGTTGATTGTGAACGAAGTCATACCGGTAAACAGTCGCCGGTACCAGGAAAGAGTGAAATGCAAAAAATAACTCTTGATCTGATCTCGATCCATTGATTCCCAGGCTGTTGAATTGTAAGATCGAACCGAGCGTCGGCAGGCTAATTTCGCCGCTAGGTGATCCCGCGTTATCAAAAAGATGTATCTCATGATGTGCATGGTGCATATAGATTGCGACGAACTGGTCGTTCACCATAGTGATCCCTTCCAGCACATCTTCACACTCCGGGACCAGGGTGAGCCACGAGTGCCGGTCTGGATTGGTGATATTTATTGCAATTAACCTTCCACGAGGAGCGTCCAGATCTGTGCGGAAGTAAAACAAGTCGCCGTCATTTCCGATAAACTGGTAACCAGCTTCCAGCTCTGAAATTAATTCCACGACTGGCGCTTGAGCCTGTAAATCCTGGTAGAACAACCGGTTGCGAGTGTCTGTACCCAGCCAGACAGAGATGATCAGGAACCGACCATCTTCGCTGACTTTCGGCGAGAATCCCCATTCCTTTTGATCTGGTCGGCTATATACGAGTATATCGGAGGTTTGAGCCTCCCCTAATTTGTGAAGATACAGTTTTTGGAAGTAGTTAGTGCCTTCATACTCTTGACCAGGTTGGGGGGCATCATAGGCTGCATAATAGAAGCCGCTGCTATCTGGCAGCCACGCAGCCTCGCTAAATTTACTCCATTGGATCAAATCTGGTAAATCTTCGCCGGTCGTCACATCGCGGACACGCCAGGTCAGCCAATCAGATCCGCTGGCGCTGGTTGCGTAAGCCAGCCAGTGACCATCCTGGCTGACCTCCCAGCTTCGTCAGGGCTACGGTTCCATCTGCAGATAAGGTATTTGGGTCAATCAGGCAGCGTGGTTCGGCATCCAGGGCTGAATACACATACAATACATCCTGATTTTGCAATCCGCTGTTGCGCAATTGGAAAAAGTACCCGCCACGTTTCACCGGTGCCTGTGCCCGTGCAAAGTCCCACAATGCTGTCAGCCGTTGGCGAATTTGTTCTCGGAGTGGAATCTGTTCAAGATAGGAAAATGTGAGTTTATTCTGCGCCTCGATCCAATTGAGCGTCTCAGGGGAGTTTACGTCTTCTAACCAGCGATATGGATCATTCAGGATCGTTCCGTGGTAATTATCTGTTTGATTGACCTGAGCTGAAATTGGATACTGGAGGCTTGGCATAAGCATTTCCATGAAGATTTGAAAATAGTTTTGTTATACCCACAACCAAAGGAACGAGATGATAGTTCTATTATCTCATATCCAATCAAGGTTGGACAAGTGAAAAACTTCGCGATCATGAACACAGCGATAAATTGACCTGTCAGCGTAGCACCGCTATACTATTATCTAATCATATATGGAGGAATCAGATAATGTATCGAACTCTGATTAACACTGCCGACCTGGTTAACCACATCGGTGATCCTGCTTGGGTCATTCTGGATTGTCGCTTTACAATAGCCAATACTGAAGCAAGCCGAAGAGATTACCTGGAGGGGCATATTCCTGGAGCAGTATATTTGCACCTTGATGAAGACCTCAGCGATCCAATCAGGCCAGGAATCACCGGGCGTCACCCACTGCCTGCCATCCATGAAGCTGAAGAAGTATTTTCATGTTGCGGGATCCAGGACGGAACACAGGTGGTGGCGTATGACGCCGCGGGTGGCGCGTTGGCTGCAGGTAGAGCCTGGTGGCTGCTGCGTTGGTTAGGTCATCTGGATGTGGCAGTGTTGGACGGCGGCTGGCAACAGTGGGTTGTAGATGGTGGTGCGATTCAAGAAACCGTAGATAAACCTGTCCGAAGTTCCTTCCACGCCCGCGTTCAATCTGGCATGCTGGTTACTGCGGAGGATGTCGATACTCGCCGGATCGATCCGAACTGGCGGGTTCTGGACGCCAGGGCAACCGAGCGTTATCACGGGAATAATGAAACCCTTGATCCTATAGCAGGTCATATTCCCGGAGCGGTTTCGCACCTTACCAGGCGAATCTGGCTCCAGACGGAAAATTTCATTCGGTTGAGGTTTTAAGGGATCGATATCAGGAAATATTAGCCAGTGTTCCCGTTGAGCACTCAATCGTATATTGTGGTTCTGGGGTAACCGCCACCCATTCCATTTTGGCGATGCTCCATGCCGGCTTGGGCGAGCCAAAACTTTATGCCGGTTCATGGAGCGAGTGGATCACCGATCCCAACCATCAGGTAGCGACCTGAAGTCATAAATCCTGGAAGCGTGAGCTGTCTAGCTCCTTGCGCAGCCGCTCTTCCTCAGATAGCGTGGTTTCCACATTCAGATGAGGTGAATTAGCCTCCTGGATTTCAGAAGCCTCAGCAGCCCTCAGGTCGCTCATGCTGTAACGATTGACCAGGCTCCACTTGCCGCAGTAGGGGCAGCGATCGTATTTGCCCACCAGCAGATTGATGCCGTAGATGTGCATAGCGAATGGGCGCTGGCATTTTGGGCAAATGGTGCCTCCCAAAGGAGCGTAATTGCGCAGGGTGCCAGGAGGTAGATCTTTTCCCTTATTTTTGCCAAAGAGCAATGGAATCCCGTATGAGATTAATCCCGCAAGCACAATGACTCCAAGTACGGGTAATATGATAGCTATTGCTGCTCCAGAACCTTCATCGGAGGAGACAAACTCGACTTTCTTTTCATTGGAGAGTAGCTCTTCTCCGGTGCTGGTGAAGCCTTTGGCGATTAAGCTGTGTACCCCGAGCGGGTATGTTCCCGTCTCGAACTGTAGTTTAAACGGGGCATTGAGAGCTTCGCCCATCACTTGCCCGTCCATATAAAAAACCACACGAGTTAAATCTTCCGGACCCGCTGCCTTCAGCGAGAAAGTCCCTTGGATTTTACCGGTTCCGGATGAATAGCCAAAATCTCTTGATAACCCAAGTGTTAAAGGAGTCGGAGTTTGTGCCTGGACAGAGATTGGAACAGCCAGGCTAAGTATGCAGGCAATAAGCAACAGAAATATTGTTTTGGTCTTCATCGAGATGCCTTTTATTTCCAACGGGTGAGAATGGTTTCGCGTTGGAACAACTGAACTGCTAAATAGATCACTACACCATCAAGGAGTAGCGTTGCCAGTGCTATGAGCCAGACAATACGCTGATTCAAGAAAAACAAGCCGCTAATTTGAGCCAGGAAAATGAGTAAAACTGGAAGAATAACAACGGTTGAGATTTGCTCCGCCGTGCGAGGATCATTTGCCCTGGATGAAACCATCAGCGAGAAATTCACCGATAACAAAGACATCAGCGGGCCAACCAGGCCAATGGCGACCAACCACATTGGATTGAGCATCGCACTGACAATCGGTGAGGATCCGGTGATCACCCATGCACCCAGTATAAATAACGCATATCCCAACCAGGTTGCCAGGACAGCAGGTATCACTGCCGCCAGGTTTTTTCCAGCCAGTAATTCAGAGGTAGTAATTGGGGTTGCCAGGAGGGGCTCCAGGCTGCGGGTGGTCTTCTCGCCGACAATCGAATAGGCAGCAATATTAATCGGGATGATTAGCGGCATCATTAAAAATAAGATTGCGAACTGGCTAACCATGTAGATTTGAAAGCATTCTCCCCCGGTTGTACCAGCCGGGCAGATCGCGCTAAACTGGGCGGGCATATCTGTGCTCAAATCACTTAGACCTGCGTCTTGAGTAAAGAACAATATGATGAGGGGCAATGCAGTGAATAATAGCGGCATGAACAGCACGGTAAACAAAACCAGGCGGTTTTTAAATACCTCTGCCCATTCTTTCCGAATGATGGTTTTTATCCGCAACATAAATCAGGCTCCATAAGAATTCTTCATGTATGAATGTTTTTGGTTTGACACGCTCTATTTGATCTGCTCAGGCGTTTTTCACCAACTGAAGGTAAACATCTTCTAATGACCGGCGAAGCTCGCCAACGAATTGGATACTCGCACCGTTGGCGACCAGGGCACGTATAATTTCTGGATTATTGAGTTCCGGGTTTTCTGTGCTCACCACAATTTTTTGATCCACCATTTGAGCTTCCCGGACAAATGGGAATGCCAGGAGAAGCTCCACTAACTTTTCGTTAGCCTGGGTAAGGTGAAAAACGATTCTGCGCCCAAATAGCTGGGTCCGCAATCGTTCAGGGGTATCCAACACCAGCAGGTGCGTCTTAAAGACAGCAATCCGGTCACAAAGGCGATCGGCTTCATCCAGGTTGTGGGTGGTCAAGAAGATCGTCCTTCCTTCTTTGCGCAGAACCTCGATGAACTCGCGCACCATGTGGGCGGCTTCTGGATCCAGACCAGCCGTTGGCTCGTCCAGAAATAACACATCCGGCTCGTGGATCAGGGCTCGGGCTATGGCCAGTTTCTGACGCATTCCCTTGGAAAATGTCCCGGCTACATCGTTGCGGCGATCCCATAAGTCCAGCATGCGTAAGTATTTTTCTACCTGACCTTTGGGATCCTTCACGCCATACAGGTTGGCGTAAATTTCTAAGTTATATAACGCGGAAAGATTATCGTACAGCCCTGGTGTTTCCGTTAGTAAGCCTACGGTCTGACGAATAGACTGGTTTTCGTTGCCTAATTTATATCCATTGATCGTCGCGCTGCCCGAAGTCGGGCGGATTAATGCAGACAACATCCGCACCGTAGTTGTTTTACCAGCACCATTTGGGCCTAAAAAACCAAAAACTTCTCCTTCTGGAATATCCAGGTTGAGCTTGTCCACAGCCAGAGTGGTTTTAAACTTTTTTGACAGATTTTCAGCATGGATCACGATGCGGGCTCCTTAGTATTTCAATTATTGCGCATTTAAGTATACTCCCCTCTGCGGTGTAACACCATTTAACCGGGATATGTCCTACCATTAAATTAATTTACGCGTAAATTTGGTTGAAGCGGATGTATCTGGTATAATTCCTTCTCGCCAGTAAGGGTTGGTTAACTTAAAATTTGCGGTGAGAGTGACGCCGGGTTTTTTCCCGGTGTTCTTTATGTGATCTTCGGAGTGGGAGGATTCCCGATGACAGAAAAGCAAGAATATCTGGAGCTTTATTATCAGATGGTGTTGATCCGTCTGGTCGAAGAAGAAGCTGCCAAGTTATACCAGCAGGGAAAGATTGGTGGCTTTCTACACCTGTATATCGGCCAGGAAGCTGTGAGCACCGGCTTAGTGGCAGCTCGAAAACCCCAGGATCGCATGATTACTGCTTATCGTGATCATGGTTTGGCGATCAACTGTGGCATCCCGGCAAATGTTGTCCTGGCTGAGCTGCTCGGAAAAGCCACTGGCTGTTCGAAGGGCAAGGGCGGCTCAATGCACATGGCAGATGTAGAGAAGAACTTTTGGGGTGGTCACGCGATCGTTGGCGCCCATTTACCTCTGGCTGCCGGACTTGCGTTGGGTGATAAGATGAAACGTAGCGATGGCGCAACGATTTGCATGTTTGGCGACGGGGCTACCAATATTGGCTATTTCCACGAAGCGCTCAACCTTTCTAAGGTTTGGAGTTTACCTGTGTTATGGGTAGTGGAAAATAACCAGTATGGTATGGGTACTGCCGTTGAGCGTGCCTCCGCAGTTTCAGAGATGCGCCAAAAGGCGGAAGGCTATGGCATTCCCAACAGCCGGGTTGATGGAATGGATGTCTTGAAAGTACGTCAGGCAACCTTAGAAGCCTTAGAAAAAGTCCGCGCAGATGGTCCATATTTCCTTGAGGTCATGACTTATCGTTTCCGCGGTCACTCGATGGGTGATCCGGAACGGTATCGAAAAACCGAGGAAGTCAAGCGTTGGCAGGAAAATGATCCCATCGGCATTTACCGTAGCCGGTTAATTGCTGAAGGGATTGCTACGGATGAGGAGCTTGATGCGATCGATGCGAAGGCTGAAGCGGAAACCCTCGAAGCAGTTCAGTTCGCCGAATCCAGCCCCGAACCTGCTCCCGAAGAACTCTATACTGATATTTACGTTGAGGAATAATAGCTATGGCACGAATAACCATGCGTGAAGCGATTTCCCAGGCTCTGTGGGAAGAAATGGAACGTGACCCGAGCGTTTTCATCCTGGGCGAGGAAGTGGGCGTTTGGGGGGGCACGTACGCTGTTACCAAAGGTTTTTATGATCACTTTGGAGCAGAACGGGTGCGCGATACTCCCATTGCCGAAGCAGCCATTATCGGCGCAGCAATTGGCGCAGCGCTCACAGGATTACGTCCCGTGGCAGAGCTGATGACCATCAACTTTGCTTTTTCGGCGATGGATCATATCGTCAATGAAGCAGCCAAACTGCATTATATGTTTGGCGGTCAGATGATCTTGCCAATGGTCATTCGGACTGTAGGCGGTGGTGGGCGCCAGCTGGGGGCGACCCATTCCCAAACCCCGGATGCGGTTTTTGCGCATTTTCCTGGCTTGAAGGTGGTAGCTCCTGGAACACCCGAAGATGCGAAGGGTCTGCTCGTTTCAGCTATCCGCTCGCAAGACCCGGTGATGTTCATTGAACATGCCACCCTTTACCAGGTGCGCGGCGAGGTGCCGGATGGTGAGTTCACTATTCCGATTGGCAAGTCGAAGGTTCAACGACCAGGTCGGGATGTCACCATCGTCACTTACAGCAAAATGCTTGAGCTGTCGTTGAAAGCAGCAGATCAACTGGCACAAGAAGGGATCGAAGCTGAAGTAGTTGATCTGCGAACGTTGCGACCTTTAGATATGGAACCCGTGATTACCTCGGTCAAGAAAACCAATCGGGTAGTAACTGCAGAAGAAGGATGGCCTTCTTTTGGTATCGGTTCAGAAGTGGCGACGCGCATCTATGAACAAGCCTTTGATTACCTGGATGTTCCGGTGAAACGTGTTGCCCAAAAAGAGGTTCCGTTGCCATATAATCGTCAACTTGAGCAGAGTGCCTTGCCCCAGGTAGAGGATATTGTCAAGGCGGTCAAGGAGGTGTTGTAATGGCTGAAACCGTAACCATGCCTAAGCTGGGTTTTGACATGGCTGAGGGCACCCTGGTTCGCTGGGTGATCCAGGAAGGGGAACCGGTAGGTAAAGGAGCGATCCTTGCCGAAATTGAGACCGACAAGGCAACCGTCGAAGTAGAATCGACTTACGAGGGGATTGTAGCCCGTCACCTGGTGAAGGCAGGTGACATAGTTCCTGTGAATACACCCATTGCAATAGTCGCTGCAGTTGGCGAAAAGATCGAGATCCCCGCTGATGCGGCTCTTCCATCTTCGCCCGCTAAGGTTGATGCCTCAGAAAAGAAAGCCGATCTCGTTGCTCCACCAGCTCAAGTAATTGACGATGAACAGGAAGAAGGTCGCTTACCCGGCGGCGTCAAGGCTTCGCCACTGGCGCGGCGAATAGCCCGCGGGGCGAATGTAGACCTTAAAGGGCTGCAAGGAAGTGGACCAAAAGGCCGGATCATCAAGCGAGATATTGAATCATTTCTTGCCGCTGGTAAAGTGAGTCCAGGGGCAACAGAAGCCAAAGCCACCCCGATACCATTGCAACCGGTTAGTGCTCCTGTAACGGCTCCAATTACCTCTTTTACGTCGATGTCTGTCGCACCTGCTGACCAGGTCATCCCACTCAACCGCCTGCGATCAGCTATCGGTCGCCGGATGGTGGATGCAAAGCAACAGGTGCCGCACTTCTATGTCACTCACGAGTATGATATGGCTGCAGTAATGGATTTGCGCAAGCAGTTAAATGCCATGCTTCCGGATGACGGGAAGCTATCGGTGAATGATTTTGTCGTCAAAGCCGTTGGGCTGGCATTGCGCCAGTTTCCGAATTTGAATGCTTCATTACGTGGTGATCAGATCGTCCGGCATGGACAGGTGAATGTAGGCGTCGCTGTTGCTGTTGAAGGCGGATTGTTGACCGTTGTTTGTCGCGATACGGATCGTAAACCTGTGCGCCACATCGGAATGGAGCTGCGCGAAATGGTTGGCAGGGCGCGTGAAGGAAAAGTTAAACCCGATGATATAGAAGGTTCAACTTTTTCAATCAGCAATTTAGGGATGTTCGACGTTGAACACTTCATTGCAATCATAAATCCGCCTGAAGCAGCGATACTGGCTGTAGGATCAGTACGCGAAGTTCCGGTTGTCAAAAATGGTGCGGTGGTCCCTGGTATGAGTATGAAAGCTACAATTTCTGTTGACCATCGCGTGAGTGACGGGGCAGAAGCAGCAAAATTTCTGCAAGCCTTAGCGATTTACTTTGCAGAGCCGCTCCGATTGATGCTATAACGCCAAGCATACGCTAATTTTCGACAGGCACATTTTGAAGAGTTTTGCGAAAAGTGCTCCTGGCTTCGAATATGAAGCTCGTTATCTGCAAGGAGGGATGGAAGTGTTAGAACCCTTTCTCCTTGCAGATGATGTTTACTGGCCCCTGGGGCTCAAGGCGCTTTCAGGAGAGCCTGCTTATCCGCAATTGACGCTGGGAGGAATGCTGCTTGCCCATACTCGAGCTGCTGCCCTGGCGTACTCATTGAGTCAGCAAACGCGAATGAGACAAATCTCAGAAGACTTAGATCATATGCGTGCGCGATGGAAAACTGCCTGGCTAAAGAAGGTTAATCACGAGCTGCATGCCAGGCAGCTCCAGTGGGCTAATTTTCTGAAGGATTATCGAGAACGCCCGCGCGAGAACTATGATCGTTATGATTATGAAGTCTTCCGGCGCGTGATCATTGAGCTGCTTTGGAAGGAAATCGACCCGCATACCCAAGCAGATGTTGATCATCTCGAAGGTCTCGATTTAATTTTGAGATCGAGGTTTTCCTCAGGTCCTTTTATTTGGTCATCTGAGTTACAAGCCGCGTTTCCATTCGAACAATACTGGTTCCTTTATGGATACCTGCGGGAAGATTAATGTCATTCCGAGCTTTGATACAACGTGCGCAGGCATCGGCTGCGCCTGAAGATTCAAGTCCAATCCAAAGAAGAAATTTTATTAATGTCCAGATCGATGCAATAGCGATTGGGCTGGCAAATGCTGCCAGCCCGTTTTTGCCGGTGCTGTTGACTCGCTTGGGAGCGACGAACAATCAAATCGGGCTGCTGACCTCTATGCCTGGGGTCACAGGATTGCTTTTAGCCCTGCCGGTAGGTCGCTTTCTTCAACAACAGCGTAATATTGTACCCTGGTTTAGCTGGTCACGGTTGTTGGTGCTATCTGCCTATGCGTTGACCGGCCTGGTACCGTTTCTAGTACCGCCGGAATACCAGGTTGTAGCTATATTATTGATCTGGGCGCTGGTGACTTTACCACAGACCGCTCTGGCTGTTTGTTTCTCGGTAGTGATGAATGCCGTAGCTGGCCCTGACCACCGTTACGATTTAATGAGCCGGCGCTGGTCAATCCTGGGCGTTACCACAGCCTTGACTGCGGCAATTGCTGGTCAGGTGCTGATCAAGATTAAATTCCCGATCAATTACCAGATCGTCTTCATCACTCTTTCGATAGGCGGCTTGTTGAGTTTTTACTTCTCGAGTCGCATTCGTTTACCAGATGTCACACCTCCACCACAGGAAAAGGGATTATCACTCAGTAAGCAGGCTAAAGGTTATGCTGGGTTAATTCTCAGCCACCCGGACTTTGTTCGCTTCTCGATAAAACGTTACATCTTTATCTTCGCCACATTATTAGCCACGCCTATCATGCCTCTGTATTATGTAAGAGAGGTGAATGCTACGGATGCGTGGATCGGCTTGATCAGTACCGCTCAAACCGCTGTTTTGGTGATCGGCTATTTCTTTTGGACGCGTGAACACAGAAAGCGAGGGGCTCGCTTCGTCTTGTTATGCGCCACATTTGGTCTCACGGTGTACCCGGTTTTGGTTGCTTCGACGCAAACCGTGCAGTGGATGGTGATCTTAGCGGGGGTAGCGGGTATATTTCAGGCTGGCATCGACCTGGTATTCTTTGATGAGTTGATGAAAACAGTGCCTGTGGAATACAGTGCAACATTTGTCTCGTTGTCACAGAGCCTGATGTATTCAGCTGCGATTATTGCACCACTGCTTGGAACCCAGCTTTCCAGTTCCATTGGATTGGGGGGAGTTTTATTGGTCAGTGCTGCCTTGCGATTTATTGGATTCCTTCTATTTGCATTATGGGGTAAATAGAGCGGCGTTATGTTTCTAGGGTAAAATCTGGATAATGAACAACACAAAATGGTCGTCGACGACCCGTTTGGTGGTGGTCCTGACGTTGTTGATCGGATTTATTGTCCTCGTCATCTGGGCATTTCCACTCGTCGAAGCGCTGAGTATTACCGCGTTGCTGGCTTACTTGCTTGATCCATTGGTCAAGTTAGTCATGCGTAAGCTCCGTATGAAACGATTTTGGGCTGTAATAATCGTTTACGTTTTGCTTTTGGTTATTTTGGTATCCATTCCCGCGACATTTGGAACGATCGCTTATGGACAGTTCGAGCGCTGGAGTGCTGATTTACAATCAGCGGTGGATGAAATCGAAAAGTTTCTCAGCCAGCCGGTGATCTTTTTTGGACTCGGATTTTTCTCCCGGAAGTGTCATTCAGCAGCTAAGCCAATCTGCCGGCAGCGCCCTGACGAGTGTTTCAGGCAATACATTTTCCATCGTTTCAAGCATCACAACTAACATCTTATGGGGCCTATTGGTATTAGTCAGTCTTTATTATTTCCTTCAAGATGGCAGTGAAATCAAACCCTGGTTGGTAAAGCTGGCGCCAGATGCTTACCAGAAGGATGTTGACAGGCTTCTGGATGAAATAAATCGTGTTTGGGGCGTGTTCCTGAGGGTACAGCTGCTGATTTTTTTGGTTTTATTCATCCTGTTCATCTTGGGTTCACTGCTCGTAATTTGGTTGTACCAGCTTGGCTTGATTCCTTTCTCGACATTAGGGCTCATTGTCACCCTCATTTTGGTGTACGCTGCCGTCCAGCAGGTGGATAATTTATGGCTCAGGCCGCAATTGATGGGTAGCCAGCTTCGCCTGCATCCCGCCATCGTCTTCGTTGGATTGGTTGGTGCTCTGGCATTGGGAGGTGTGCTTTTAGCCCTCGTGGTTGTTCCGCTGATTGCCAGCGCGAAAGTGATCGGTCGCTACGTGCGATTAAAATTACTTGATCTGCCCCCTTGGCCTGAGGAAACAACGGACGAGCAATTGCCCTCCCAAAATCAAATCAATGAAACAGATAAGGAAAGCGTTACTTGACACCTTATCTTCAATTAATCCTTGCTTTATCCATCATTATCGCTGCAGCCAAAGCAGGCGGTTACATAAGCTATCGCCTCGGTCAGCCGTCTGTATTAGGCGAGCTTCTGGTTGGTATTCTGCTGGGCCCAACTGTTGTCAATTTGTTACAAATCAATGTGTTTACTGACCAGCATCTTGCAGAAACTGTACATGAGTTGGCTGGGATTGGAGTTTTACTCCTGATGTTTTTGGCAGGCTTGGAGCTGCATATATCCGACCTGGCAAAATCAGGAAGAGTTGCTGCCTTTGCAGGTGTATTAGGGGTCATTTTTCCGATTGTTCTGAGTGCTGGAGCAAGCCTTCTATTCGTAGATGATTTGAAGACAGCATTATTTGTGGGGTTAATCTTAGCCGCCACCAGTGTTAGCATATCTGCCCAGACATTGATGGAATTAAAGGTTTTGCGTAGCCGGGTAGGTATTAGCTTGCTAGGCGCCGCCGTTTTTGATGATATCCTGGTAATTATTCTATTGTCGATCTTTACCGCTTTCGCGTTGGGGGAAAACACAGGTGGCATGCAGTTGGTATGGGTTATCGGTCGCATGGTGCTATTCCTCGCCCTTGCTGTGTGGTTGGGCTCCTTACTGCTCCCCCGCTTAAGCCGCAAAGTTAATTCCCTGGCAATCAGTCAAGGTTTAGCGGCATTTACTTTAGTCACCATCATGATATTTGGCTTATTGGCAGAAACTTTGGGAGGAATGGCGGCTATCACTGGAGCATTCCTGGCTGGATTAGCGCTATCGCGCAGCAATGTTAAAGAACGCATAGAAAGCGCGATTAATGTGATTGCCTTTGGTTTCTTTGTCCCCATATTTTTTGTGAACATTGGCCTTTCTACCAATGTACGTGAGTTGTCAGGAGAAAATTTCTGGTTTTTCATTGTTATAACGATTGTCGCAATTTTAGGAAAAGTAATCGGGGCAGGTCTGGGCGGTCTATGGGGAGGCTTGAATCGCCGGGAAGCATTACAGCTAGGTATTGGGATGATGTCGCGTGGTGAAGTCGGATTGATTGTTGCTTCCGTCGGCATCACCAACGGGATGATCGGTCAGGCTGTATTTTCTGCTGTAGTAGGTGTGATTATTATTACAACACTGCTTACACCTCCGCTACTACGCCTTTCGTTCATCCCCCCAAAGCCAAAGCCTGCCAGCAACCATCCGGATGATCCAATTGATCCACAGGCGATCGAGAAAAGTGAAGGAGGATCAGAGTGAATTATTTAGTTGCTTTAATTGTCAATGACCCAGAAGACTGTCCAGCAATCCTGGATGCCTGGGAAGATGTGGGGGTAACTGGTGTGACGATCATCAATAGCGCCGGGCTTGGTCGCCTGCGCCGGGCAGCCTTGCAAGATCAATTTCCTCTGATGCCCAGTCTCAGCGATTTGTTTGAGAGCGATGAGGTTTATAACCGCACTTTATTTACTGTCGTCTCAAGTGAGGAAATGGTTGATAGACTGGTTGAAGCTACTCAAAAAATAACCGGCGATTTGGATAAACCTCATAGCGGTTTTATGTTTGTGCTTCCAATTGCCAGGGTTTATGGATTAGGTCAGTCCCGGCGCGGCTGATTACATTGCCCATTTAGCGTTTATAAGGAAAAAATCACAGATGGGAACGGATTTCCGCTCCCATCTGTGATTTATATTAATATGCTTCGTGGACCACAGCATCAAGCGAAGGCAACCTGAGGCAGATCCTTCATCGCTGCCTGAATTGCTTCACCTGGATATTCATAATCCTCTAGCTTACCAGCCATGTATGATTGGTATGACATCATGTCGAAGTGACCCATGCCCGGATAAGTTGAATAGGATCACACGCTTATCACCCTTCTGCTTGGCGTCGAGTGCCTCATCGATTGCAGCACGGATCGCATGAGCGCTTTCAGGTGCGGGGACGATTGCCTCAGTCCTTGCGAACATCATCGCCGCCTCAAAAGTAGCCAAGTTGGGGGACTGCAATCGCTGTGAAATGACCAGCATTCAACCAAATCCGCTGATCAGAGGCGACATACCATGATAGCGTAAGCCGCCAGCGTGAATGGGTGCTGGCATAAAGTTATGTCCTAAGGTGTACATCTTAACCACGGTGCCATCTTTGCCGTATCCCCATAGTCGAACGTGTAGACACCCTTGGTCATAGAAGGTGAAGCGGTTGGCTCAACTGCTACCAAGACGGGTTTTCCTGCCATTTACCAGGTTCTCACGTAGGAAGGGAAAAGCAATTCCGGCAAAGTTGGATCCGCCACCTACACAACCGATAACCACGTCTGGATATTCATCTGCCATATCCATCTGTTTCAATGCTTCCTGACCAACCACGGTCTGGTGCAGGAATACATGGTTGAGCACAGAGCCCAGTCCATATTTCTTCGTGCCACCGGACATGACAGCGACCTCGACAGCCTCAGAGATGGCGATACCCAACGAACCCGGCATTGTCTGGATCATCGGCAAGTAAAGAACGTCCAAAGTTGGTCCGGTTGCTGGGGCTGGCATAGACACTGGCACCGTATGTTTCCATCATCGTGCGCCGGTATGGTTTTTGATCGTAGGAGACCTTGACCATATAGACTTCAACATCCATGCCGAACTGGCTGCCGGCAAATGCCATTGAGCAACCCCATTGTCCGGCACCGGTCTCAGTTGTCATTGCCTTAACGCCTTCAATCTTATTGAAAAACACCTGGGGAACTGACGTATTCGGTTTGTGGCTGCCGGTCGGTGAAGCGCCTTCATACTTGTAAGTAGATGTGTGCTGGGGTATCCAACAGCTTTTCTAAACGCCGTGCGCCGCAGCAGAGGTGTCGGTCGCCAAAGCTTATAAATCTCGCGTACTTCCTCAGGGATTTCAATATACCGCTCAGTACTGATTTCCTGAAGAATTAATCCCATCGGGAATAGCACCGAAAGGAAAGTCTGGTGTGACTAGGCTCTAATGTTCCCGGGTGCAGCACTGGCGTGGGAGGTAGCGGTGAATCAGCATTGATGTTGTACCAGAAACGGGGCAGATCTGCCTCTGACAATTCGAAACGAGTGGTGTTAGTCATGTTATCCTCCTGGGTTGAAAAATAGTCGAACCTGGTTGTCTATGACCCCTTACTTTGGTTGAAGCGGTAGGAGCTGTTTCAGGGGCAGTCTTTGAAATTAAAACAGCGTTCCTCCCGGTTGGGGGCGAACGCTGTCGTCCGTGGTGCCACCCCGATTAGGCTGTTATAAAGCAGAATCCCGCCGGTGTTGCGACGGGATGATAAGCCAGCCTCACTTTTCTTGGGTACGCTGATCTAGCTGTCCAGTTATACCCTTTGCCCTGATAACGGTGGCAACTCCGGCGCAAGCTAGTCCATGTCCATCATGTTTCACTCTGCAACTCTGAGGTCCATTCTACACCGGCGTATGTACGAGTCTCTCACCTCATACCCGCTCTCTGGGACATCGTTTCGATGTGTACTCGTCCTCTTCAATGTTTTTAGCTGTTCAATTATCGGGGATTATAAGATAAACGATTGATTTGTCAAGATTTGGATACGACTTAATGGGTCGTATTTACGCGCGCTTAACCCTTGAGAATTTCTATCGACGATTGACGGTTTAATATTTGGAAAGTCGAGCTAAACTGGTTTTTCTCGTCACTTGGGATGACTGTTTCTGGCGAGCTCTGCCATTGATCGCTTTCAAATGGAGGGAAAAATGTATCGCAATCCAATGAAGTATGAACTCTGGTCAGGTATATTCGTTCAGCGAGCGGCAAAGCTTGTTCGAATATTTCAGCTCCTCCAATAACAAAGACTTCGTTGTCACCTTCAGCCTCTGCAATTTTCAGAGCTTCTTTCAATGACCGTGCTATCTGGATCTGACCTTGGGTTGAGTTGGTGCGATAGTTAGGATTCCTGGTAATAACAATTGAAGTGCGCCCGGGTAGCGGTCGTCCGATGGATTCGTAGGTTTTTCGTCCCATAATGATAGGATGACCCATCGATAACCGTTTAAACCGTTTCAGATCATCCGCGAGATGCCAGGGGATGTGATTATCTTTCCCTATGCCTCGATTTTCATCCATCGCGACGATGAGCGAGATAATCATCTCCAGCTCTTCCCATGATAAATCTTGATGAATAAGTATTTCATGGAATTTAAACGGATACTTCTGCTTTTATGTGGGGATGAGATTGATAATTCACCAACTCAAAATCATCGTATTGGAAACTGAAAATATCCTTCACCTCTGGATTAATTTTCATCGTTGGAGCTGGAAACGGTTGGCGAGCAAGCTGTAATCTTGCCTGATCCAGGTGGTTCAGGTACAGGTGCACATCCCCAAAGGTATGGACGAAATCTCCTGGCTGCAGATTGCACACCTGGGCGACCATGAGGGTAAATAATGCATAGGAAGCAATATTGAAAGGCACTCCCAAAAAGACGTCTGCAGAGCGCTGGTATAGCTGGCAGGATAACCTGCCATTCGCAACATAGAATTGGACCAAAGCATGGCAAGGGGGAAGTGCCATGCGCTCAATCTCGCCTACATTCCAGGCGCTGATGATTAACCGGCGTGAATTTGGATTCGTTTTGATCTGCTGGATTAAGGATGATACTTGATCAATTGATCGACCATCCTCAGTCTTCCAGGAACGCCATTGCCCGCCATATACGGGTCCAAGATCGCCATTTTCATCTGCCCATTCGTTCCAAATTCGCACACCATGATCTACCAGATAGCCGATATTGGTATCGCCTCGCAGGAACCATAGCAGTTCATAGATAATCGACTTTGTATGCAGCTTTTTTGTTGTGAGCAGGGGGAAGCCGTCTGCCAGATTGTAGCGGCACTGGTAGCCGAAAACAGAGAGCGTGCCGGTGCCGGTCCGGTCATCTTTCATTGTGCCATTTTCAAGGATATCTCGCAACAGGTCCAGGTACTGGCGCATGGAAAGTCCTCCTCAGCCACGGGGATATGGAATAATTATAGTCGATTTAGTCTAAAAACCTATCTCGGGTTTGTTGAATATCCGTTTTAATTTGAGCGACCAATTCGTCCACACTTGAAAAACGTTGCTCATCTCGCAACCGATAAAGAAAATCGACCGCAACCGGTCTGCCATACAGGTCCCGTTTCAGATCTAGCACATGAGTCTCAACTCGCGGAGATACTGGTTGGTTCTCAAAAGTAGGTCGCACACCTACATTTGTTACCGCAGCCCAAACGTGCCCGTCGATGTGTGCTTTGCAAGCATAAACTCCAGATTTGGGCATGACTCGCCACCGCCAGATGGCTAGGTTAGCTGTGGGGATTCCGATTAACTGGCCTCGTCCATCACCATGGACTACCAATCCTTCCATCCGGTATTCTCTTCCTAATAAACGATTTGCTTTCTCAATTTCCCCTAGAGTTAGCGCTGTCCGGATCTGGCTGGACGAAACGGTTTCGCCTTCTAGCTGGATCGGATATACAACTTTAAGTTTATATTTAAATATTTTTCCCAGCTCTGTTAGCCGGTCTACATTGCCTACTCTATTTCTTCCCAGGGCGAAGTCATAGCCAACCCAAAACTGTTGCGGTCTGAGCTTCTGACTGATCATTGACATAAAATCATACGCGCTCATCCTGGCTAATTCGGCAGTGAAATCGAGTGTGATTACCCGGTCAATACCCAGGTCCCCCAGTAAATTGGCGCGTTCATCCGGCGAGGTCAAGTAGAATGCCTCTTGCCGGTTGCGTAGCACTACGGAAGGGTGAGGGAAGAAAGTAATTACTACTGCTTGCGACCGTGCTGCGTGGGCTCTCTCAACCATCTGGCGCAGGATTGCTTGATGGCCAAGGTGGACCCCATCAAAAGAACCGATAGTCAGCCAGCAGCTGCTCAGGTCAAGATCTTCCAGCGAGGTTGAATGCTGCATATCTATCAGGACTGAAAGAAAACCTTACGTGGTTGCCACTCCATGGTATCTTCATCAACTTCCAACAATGCTACCAGGTCGCCTTGTTGGCTTACGCCGCGTGCCCAGCCTTTTTGATCGGGCTCGGCAGGAACACGATGCCCATGCCGGACCAGCTCGACCTGGTCTGCATCCAGCTCGATCATGGGCCAATCTGCAAGTGCCTCCGCTGCGGGGATTAAATATTTGTACCAGTTGCCTGCATCGAAAGATTCTTGCAACCGGCGCATAGGAACGGCATCACGCAAGGTGAATCGACCACTCTTGGTACGGCGTAAGCCAACCAGGTGAGCGCCGGTGCCTAAGGCATTACCAAGGTCATTTGCCAGGGAGCGTACATAGGTTCCTGAAGAACAATAGACATCGATTACGGCTTCTGGGGGATCCCATTCCAGGACTTCCAGGCTATGAACGGTAATAATCCTTGGCTCAAGATCAACTTCCTCACCTTCGCGTGCCATTTCATAAGCTTTTCGCCCTTTAACCTTGACCGCTGAATAAGGCGGTGGAACCTGCTCCATTTCACCAATAAATTTTTGCAGGTGTTCTGTAAACATTTCTTCGCTGATGTCGTCAATCGGTGATGAACTGGTGATGCGACCATCCGCGTCGAATGTGTCCGTTGAGCTGCCCAGCCGAATGGTAGCCTGGTAGCGCTTATCGGATGCAGAAACGTACTCGCTCAGCCGCACTGCTGGTCCAATAAGAACTACCAGCACTCCGGATGCGCGCGGGTCAAGTGTACCGGTATGCCCGGCTCGGCGGATGCCGGTTCCTCGGCGAATGATCTGGACTACATCGTGAGATGTAAGACCGGTAGGTTTGTCTACCACGAGTACACCCGAGACCACGTTTTTGATGTTGTCTTGTTCCATCTTTTAGCTTCCTCCCGAAGGATTTTGGCGAATATCAGAGTGACAAATTCACTCGAAGAAAATTATCATCCAATAGGATCTGGTGTGCCTACCAACAAAGATCGTGTGGCAGGTAGCACTTGATCTAGAACCTGTTGTAGGGTACCCTGGATTTCAGCACCAGCGGCGGCTGGATGTCCACCACCGCCAAACCGAACTGCCAATTGAGAGACATCCACCCCAGGTTGTGCCCGCCAGCTTACTTTAACATGCTTGCGCGATTGTTCAACAAAGACCAGAGTGATGTCAGTGTCTGCAATTGCGGATAGGATGTTGATCAAGTCTGCATCGTCACGTCCTGAGTAACCGGAAATTTTACGATCCTCCAGCGTTAGCCAGGTCCACGCCATTCGACCATCTTTTTCCAAGCGATTCAGCCCAAGGCCCCAATATCGGGCGGCTTCGAACGATCGCTGCACCAGGGCGAGACGGAAGGTTTCAGAAATGTCTACACCTTTGTCCATTAAGTCTGCGGCAACACGCAGAGCCTGCGGCGTCATATTGGATGTCCGAAAGCCCAGGCTGTCGGAAACGATACCGGTAAGTAAGGCGGCTGCCACCGGTTGCGTGATAGCCAGGCCAAGCTGAGGGATTACTTCGCTTAAAATTTGTGCCGTTGCAACGGCTGATGGATCCACAAGATTGATTTGCGCATAACGCCCATTGGTAATGTGATGGTCGATATTGATATCTGGCTGCTTAAGCAGACCCAAAATTTCTCCTGCGCGGTGTGAATCTGAGCAATCCACAAATATTGTGGTGTCGAACTGGCCTGAAGCCTGCGTTTTAATCTGTTCGACCGCCGTCAGATGCCGGCAGGAGCTTGGAACTCCATCCACAGAGACCATCTGCACCTGCTTACCTGCCTGTTGTAGCGCCAATCCAAGCCCTAATAGTGACCCGATCGCATCTCCGTCAGGACGAATGTGACAGGCTACCAAAATTCGACTGGATTGTTGCAGTTGGTCTTGAATTGCAGCCAGGATAGAATTATCCATTTGGTTCGTTCTCGTCCGATTCTGCCTCTTCGGGAGCAGGCGGTGTCTGCTGCAAGGAGTTTTCCTGATGGATTGATGCAATGATGCGCTCAATTCGCTCCGCACGTTCTGCAGTTGGATCCCAGTAGAACCGTAAGCGCGGAAATGTGCGCAGCTCGATTCTTTGGGATAGCTCGTGTCTCAGGAATCCCTGAGCATGTTCAAGCCCTTCCAGGATTTCTTTCGATCGTTCAGACCCCTCCAGCGCAGATACATAGATGCTGGCATAAGCAAGTTCGCGATCTACCTTAACCTCGGTAATAGAAATACCATCCAATCGGGGATCAGATGTTTCTTCCAGAAGCAACACCGATAATTCTTCTCTCAATCGATCAGCTATACGTTGGCTTCTCTTCTCAGATACCATTATCTTCCTCTTGCTCTATCTGCTAACCGGGTCGAGCCGTGTTTCGGGTTGTACACAATCCGATTAGCCAGGTATGAAAACCTTAAGCTACAGCTACCTTTTCGATTGTATAAAATTCCAAGAGATCTCCCACCGCATATTCATCAAATCCTTTTACACCGATGCCGCATTCGAATCCACTGCGAACTTCACGGACGTCTTCTTGTAGGTGTCTTAAGGATGAGACATTGCTCTCGTGTAAAATCTGCTTATTGCGAAGCACACGTACTCTTGAGTTGCGACGTGCTTCGCCATCGGTAATTTTGCAGCCGGCAATTTTCCCGATTTTAGAAATATTGAATACTGCTCTCACCTCAGCATGCCCAGTGACCGTCTCCACCTCTTCCGGTTCAAGCATACCTTTGAGCGCTTTCTCGATATCTTCGGTTAACCGGTAGATGATATCGTAGAGGCGAATAGAAACGCCCTCCGCTTCTGCCAGCCGGCGAGCTGCCGAATCCGCCTGGACGCTAAAACCGATCACGATCGCTTTCGAAGCGGACGCCAGCATCACATCATTTTCACCAATATTGCCGGTCTCGGTGTGCAGGATGTTGAGTTTTATCTCCTCGGTGTTGAGTTCCTTTAACGAAGAAACAATCGGCTCTAACGATCCTTGAACATCTGCCTTAACAATCAAGCGCAGTTCTTTTAACTCGCCAGCCTGGAAGCGTTCAAAGAGTTGTTCGAGGGTAACCGCGCTTTTGGTTGCGGTGGCAGCATCTTGCTGTGCTTGTTGGCGTTGCTGGACCATTAACCGGGCATCCTTCTCGGAATCCACTACCTGGAAGAGGTCGCCTGCTTGTGGCACGTCGTTTAATCCCATGACAGAGACTGGCGTTGATGGCCCAGCTTTTCGCAGTCTCCGACCGCGAAAATCGAACATAGCGCGCAGCTTACCATAAGTATTGCCTACCACAACCGTATCGCCAGTCTCGAGTGAGCCGTTTTGTACCAGCAGGGTAGCGACTACACCTTTGGCGCGATCTCGTTCTGCCTCGATCACAGTACCGATGCAGCGCCCTTGTGGGTTAGCGCGAATATCGGTGTTGTCGGCGATCAAGACGATAGCTTCCAGCAAGTCCTCTATGCCAAGCCGCCGTTTGGCTGAGATAGGCACAACGATCGTGTCGCCATCCCAGTCATCTGGAACGAGACCAATTTCTGCCAACTGCTGCTTTAGCCGCTCACGATCTGCATTAGGTTTATCAATTTTGTTCATAGCCACGATGATCGGAACTTTTGCGGCTTTGGCATGGGCGGCGGCTTCTTTTGTCTGTGGCATAACACCATCGTCTGCCGCCACTACCAGCACCACAATATCTGCTCCTTGAGCGCCACGAGCACGCATGGCTGTGAAGGCTGCATGGCCTGGGGTGTCGAGAAAGGTGATTATTCTACCATTATGCTCAACCTGATACGCACCGATGTGTTGGGTAATCCCGCCGGCTTCACCTTCAGCAACATTGGTATCGCGTATCGCATCTAAAAGGGTAGTCTTTCCATGGTCGACATGCCCTAAAATTGTGACAACTGCGGGACGTTTTGCTAGTTCTTTCTGGTCCTCATCAGCGATGTGGCGTCGCCACATCGGGATCTCACCCTGGTCGGTTTCTGTGGCAGCCAGGGGAGTTTCCATACTGGCTTCAAAGCCCATCTCAGCTGCAACAATCGCAGCAGTATCGAAGTCGATTTGTTGATTAATATTTGCCATAACCCCATTCGCCATCAGATTCTTGATGACTTCGATGGGGCTGGATTGAATTAACAGGGCTAGCTCCCGAACCGTAATGGTTGAAGGGAGTTCAATGGTCTTGGTTTTTTGCCCATTATCGCTCATTTGGCACCTCCTGTATATCTACTTTATTCCCTCGCGTCTGCCCCAATGAGCCTTGTGGGCTATATTGCCTGATTTACCCGGCCATGTCCACCTACTCTATTTCTTGAGCTGGTTGAGCAGGGTTCTCATCGGTTAAGGTTTGCGCAAAAGCGAGCAGCGTTGCGCGGTCTTCCTGGCCTATCTTGGCTTTAAGGGCAGCTTCCAGGGCACCCTTTAGACCACGTTCCCAGCAAGATCTTTTATCATGGAGGTAGGCGCCCCGGCCTGACAATTTTCCCGTGGGATCGATCACAACACCATCTGTCCGGCGCACAATTCGGATCAATGAGCGTTTCGATAATACTTCACGACAGCCCACACACGTGCGCTGAGGCACATGTTTCCTTCGGGTAACTTTTTGGGGCACCTAATCTCCAGTTCGCGTCTTTATGATTACCAGTTTTCGTCCCATTCGATGCCGCCACGCTTGCGTTTCTTTTTCACCAGCATGACGTCTGCGTCTGGGTCGTACTCCACCTCGACAAATTTCTTCTTCTTTTTCTTCTTCTTTCGGTGTGCAGCCATCTCCCTCTTCCTCTTCTTCCTCTTCCTGATCCGGTTCATATCCGAGAGCTTCTGGAGTCAAGGTGAAGTATTGGTCGAGAGAAGGTTCCTCTTCAGTGATTTCATGGGCAAGCTCACCAGAAGGTTCCCCAGGGATTTCGGTCGTGGGTACAGACTTTACTCCCTCAATCTCGGCAAGAGGCTCTAATATCTCAGGGGTTTCTGCTTCCTGGACTACCTCAGCTTCTGCTTCGACTGGGGTGATTTCTGCAAGCGGGGTTTCAATCGCAGGTACAGGTTGTTCCGGTATTACCGAAACAGGTTCAGCAGCCTCAGCCAGGGCGGCATGTTCGCCCTCTGGGGTGAGTTCTTCGGTAGCAGCTTCGGGCTCCACTATCTCAGGTTCAGCAGGTTTGGCTTCTTCCTTGATTTTCTCGATGGCAGTTTCTAGCTCGCGCATTGCTTTTGGTCCCATGCCGCTTAATTTCAAGATGGCATCCGGATCCATTTCCATCTGCATCATCAAGTCGCCAACGGTCTGGTAGCCAGCTTCGCTGATGACAGCATAAACGCGATCCGAGACCTGGAAATCTTCCATCGGGATTTCGAAGGCTTCTGGTGGAATAATTGTACGCGCCTGTTTTTCTCGTTCGTCTTCAACCCGTTTTTCACTCTGTTGCTGGCGGATAACGCCACGCTCAACCCGGTCAACAAACTGGGTGAGGGTCTGGTACTCTTCTGGGGTTACCGGACGACTTTCAGCCTTCTTTGCCAGGATCGCTTCCACCTGCGGAATTGTGTCGGTTTCATTCGCTGCCAGGAAGGCAAATGTCGGATCACTCTGCAGCTTGTGCAGGGAGTCGCTGGATGCTTCAGGCAGGCTTTTAATATCGATGCGCCAACCAGTTAGCTTAGCTGCCAGGCGTGCGTTTTGACCGTCACGACCGATTGCCAGGCTGAGCTGATCTTCCGGAACCACAACCGTGGCGGTCTTAGCGCCTTTTGCGTGTTCATTCAAATATACGCCTGAGACTCGTGCTGGGCTCAGCGCTTTAGCTATATAGCCAGCCGGATCTGGATTCCATTCGATGACATCGATTTTTTCATCGTTCAATTCACGGACAATCGCCTGGATGCGCACACCACGAATGCCCACGCAAGCTCCAACTGGATCGACTCCAGGTTGGAGTGCAGCCACAGCTACTTTAGAGCGCTGCCCGGGTTCACGAGCAATCGATCGAATTTCAAGCATGCCGTGATAAATTTCGGGCACTTCATTTTCCAACAAGCGGCGTAAGAAATTCCGGTGGGCTCGTGACAGGATAATTTGTGGCCCACGCGAAGTTGCTTTAATCTCATACAATAAGGCGCGTACCCGGTCGTGCACGCGGAAGCGCTCTCCCTGGATCATCTGGTTGCGAGGCATTGTGCCTTCTGCCTTCATATCCAATCCCAGGGTAAGTGCTGTGGGGTTCGTGGCTTGCACAACTCCGCTGACAATTTCACCAAGTTGTTTGCTGTAATGGCTGAATTGAGCATCTCGCTCAGCCTCACGGATGCGTTGTTGGATGACCTGCCGTGCAGTTTGCGCAGCAACCCTGCCAAAGTTGCTTGGGGTGCTTTCGACAATGACCATTCCGCCAATTTTTGCTTCTGGGTCTACCTTGTTGGCATCACTGAGCTCTACCTCAGTGCGTGGGTCTTGTACCGTTTCCACAACCTCTTTTTCGGCGTAAATGGTTACTTTACCAGTTTCCGGATCTATGTTGGCTTCTACATGCTGTGCATTCGAGGCCATTACAGCCCGTCGATAGGCGGACACCATGGCAGCCTGGAGCGCTTCCAGCACAATCTCCTTAGGCAGCTGCTTTTCTTCTAGCACTTCATTAAAAGCCAGGACGAACTCGTTCTTCATACTTCCTCTCCAGTTGGAGCGATAACTAGAAATTATTCCTTGATGGTTCAGGTATTATATGCAGAAAAGTGGGGGTCACCCACTTTTCGTCAACGTCAGTATCTAAGCCACCTCGCGTACCGGAGACGGATTATATCACTTAATTCTACAGGGTGCAAGCTGACAATCCGAATGGTGAATTTTCTATTAATAACATAACCCGGCCAGAAATTATTGAATCGACCTAAAATAGCGCTTTCTCCATCCGCCAGGCTGGTTCATGCACTTCCTGCCGCTTACCATCCTGATCCAGGTAAGACCAGCGTCCTGGATCTGTGCCTACTTCCTGGTAGCCTAATTGGTCGTAAAGTTGGCGCGCTCTGGGGTTATTACATGCCACATTAAGGGTGACCTTGGTAAAATTTCGACGCAGTAAATCTTGTTCAGCCACAGCCATCATCCGCTTCCCAATGCCCTGATTTCGATAAGTCGGTTTTATTCGAAAACCATAGATATAAGCACGGTAGATACCATCGGCTAATTCCAGACGGGCACTGGTAAGCTGGACGAATAATTGTCCGAGCAGGTCAATCCTGGGTAGCTCCGCCACCCATAAGACAGCCTTACCTTCGCAGGCGCTCTGGTAAACTTCACCATACAATCGGCGGAAATGTGCATACTCGCCTCCCCATTCCAAATCAGGCAGGTCATCTTTTGAAAGATGCCGGATAACGACTTGCGAAGCCCAGTCAGGGGGAAGTTCTAGGACAGGTTGCATTCCAAAGGTCTGCCTTACAATTTGAATGATGGCTTAGGGATTATTTCCTTCGTAAGATCTCAACAAATTCATCATGAGCTCGTTCTCTTGTTCCTCTGAATTGATTCTTTCATCCAGCCAGGCATTGCGCAGGGATGCTAATATTTCCTTGTAGCATGGACCAGGATGAACGCCTGCCTGGCGTAGGGTATGCCCATTCGCGATCGAGGTGATTTTCCTTAATTTGCTTGCGTAAATTTCGAGCAGTTGGCGGTGTTGTGGCTCGTCAGTAGCCAGGTAAGCTGCAAACCGGGATATTGCCGGCACCGGATCCAGGTGGGAAACAATCACACTATTCGGCTGGTGTGTGAGAAATGATAGATCTTGCCATAGCTGAATAGCGGACTGAATTTCACCGCATAAATCTACCGGGACGCGTAATCGTTCGCAGACGGATGTTGCCTGCACCTGGTTAAGCCGGATCAACCAAACAATATAAGCGATGTCCTTTCTTAGATTGCGGAGTTGTTGCGAGTTGCGCAGTTCCCATTCGATTCCAGGTTCAACGACTTGAATTCCATCGATTTTCTCTCTCAGCCAGTCGTCCCATCTCAGGTTAGGGTGAATCGCACGCAGCAATCCCAACTGATCCAGCCGGTTCAAGATCAGAGTGGCTTGCGGTCCGATGATAATGTGGCTGAGTTCATGACGGAGGCGGTCGCCAGATACCCGGTCAAGCAGTGGTATCGCCTCCTTCATCAGCTGAAGAGTACGCTCCTCGATTTGAAAACCTAATCGTTGCTCAAAGCGAACCGCGCGAAGCATACGAGTAGGATCGTCTATAAAGGAAAGTGAGTGAAGCACGCGTACAAGCTCAAGCTTTAGATCCTTCAAGCCTCCCCAGTAGTCGTGCAGCTCACCATAATGATTGCCGTCTAAACGCATCGCAAGGGTGTTGACGGTGAAATCTCTTCTGTGGAGGTCAAGCTTGATACTTCCGCGTTCAACCGTGGGCAAAGCAGTTGGGTATGTGTAAAATTCTGTACGTGCGGTCACCAGATCTATGGCATTCAGACTATCCGTGTCATTACCGGCGTATTTTCCCGCCGACTCAAATTGAGATCCCTCCAGATGCCACTTCGCTGTTCCAAAACGGGCGTGGCTGGTTTCTCGACCACCATACTGGCTTACCAGGCGCTGGGTTAACTTGATCGCGTCCCCCTCAACCACCAGGTCAAAATCAAGACTCGGCCGGTTAAGCAGCAGGTCGCGCACGAAACCGCCCACAATATAGAGTGGAATGTGCTTGGCGTGAGCAGCCTTAGCAATGGCATGAAGCAATCCGAGCAGATCTTCCGGCACCGAATTTTCGAGCCGGGCTGCCAGGTTCATCTCTCCCGGCAAGCGCGGTTTTGGAGTAAGCATCTTGATCAAGTCTGTACGGGTGACGATCCCGATGATTTCCCCATTCTCTGGATGCACAACCGGAATTTGCCCCCACCCGCTCAAGACCATGACACGTTGCAATTCTTCAATCGAATGATCAGGTCGGGCGCTGTAGTTACCTCCATCCATCAATTCCCGCGCTGTCTTGTTATGCAGATCATGTGAAAGGGCACGATCCACTGACCGGCGGGTGAGCAACCCAATTACCTTACCATTCTCAACTACAGGAAATCCTTCGTATCCAAAACGTCGCATCCGGGATGCAGCATCGTCAACGGACGTATCCGGAAGGAGCAGTTGAGCGCCCCTTGACATGATCTGGTCAACCCGAATCGCTGGACGGATACACTTAGAAAGGTGGTCGATGAGTTCCGCCTTAACTTGATTGAGATCGCGTCCGCGAACCAGCGCTGCGGATGCACGTTCATGCCCCCCGCCGCCGAAATGACCAAGGACATCTGAGACATCGATACTATCGTTGGTCGAGCGAGCAATCATCTGGACCCCGCTGCGTGTATTAACCAGCACAAATAGACCGTCCGGATCCAAAAAATCTCGCAGTTTATGAGCGATGGTTGAGAGTTCCTCGTCCGTCTCCAGTGCATCGCCGCTGGCGATGACAATGTTTTGCCCATGGATATTCAGGAATTCGGCATTGGCGCGCAGGTGGTCATATATGCTTTGCTGGGATAGCGAAAGCGGGTGATTGAGGAATTCTGTCGCTACGTGGAGGTTGGCGCCTTGGTCAAGCAGGTAAGCTGCAGCGCGTAAATCTCGGGCAGTTGTGCGTGTGTAGGCTAACGATCCTGTGTCTTCATAGATTCCCAGCAAAAGCAGCGTTGCGTGTATTGGGCTGACCACCTCATCATCTTCCTGCAGTGCTTCAATGATCAAGGTCGTGGTTGCCCCAGTATCCTCCCGATGGATAATCCAACTTTCCGGCAGGCTTTCTCGCAACGGATGGTGGTCGATCACCGAGACTCGTGTGGATGCGTTCATCCCGCGAATGCTGACCATCGATTGCGTGTCGACCAGGGTCACTTCATCGATAGGCCCTTGTGGCAAATCGTTAAACTCAACAAATGGCAGCTCACTTCCATAGAAATTCAAAAAAGCCTGGACATTACGGTTGATGCGCCTTGGCAAAACAGACGTGGTCGACTCGTCGAGTAAAAACGCACCCAATAGCGAGGCGAGGGCGTCAAAATCGGCTTGTTCATGTGTCAAATTGATGTGCATCAGATACATTTTAACCTAGATTGCATCTAAACCAGGTTAATAGGATAAAATAACGGTTAGTTCCAGCGGCTTCTATAGAGATGTAGAGCGGAGGTGCCTGCGGTGGATATAGAACCTATAGAAATTCTTTGGGGTGAACTTCTCTCCAGGCAGCCCGAGAAAATCCGGGCTGCTTTTATCAGCCTCGCTGAAGAAGAACGACAGGCTGTTTACGCGCATCTAAAGCGGATGAGTGATGAGCCGGATTGGCATATTGAACAACAGAAATCTGCTCAAGCGGCTTTGCTGGTGATATCTCACCTGCCAGAAGCTGGTTGACCATTCGGTCACTGGCTCATATAATCAAACACGATGGATATTCGGGAACTGACCCAAGTGATGCACCAATTCGTACAATCCCAAAATTGGTACGATGATGATAGCCCTCGCCCTCAGAAGCTGCGCAATCTGGCTATTTCGCTCTCGCTTGAGAGTGCAGAAGTATTGGAACATTTTCAGTGGCGCGAAAATCTGGATGACCGGTCCGCATTTGGCGAGGAACTGGCGGACGTGGCATTGTATCTGCTGCAGCTTGCCAGTCTGGCAGGCATCGATCTGGAGCAGGCAATCCTGAGTAAGCTTGAGCGCAACTATCAACGTACCTGGGATTCCGGGCAACCGCAAAAAGAACCTTAGGGTTAGCGCAGAGATGAAAAATGTAACAGTATTCGGCGGCTCACAATGCCTTCCTGGGGAGGCAGCCTATGAGCAGGCTCGCTACCTCGGCCAGAAACTTGGCGAGGCAGGCTTTACTGTGCTGAGTGGTGGCTACATGGGCACCATGGAAGCTGTTTCACGAGGGGCTGCCGAAGCCGGTGGGCATGTGATCGGTGTCACCTGCGATGAAATTGAGCGCTGGAGACCGGTAAGTCATAATGCCTGGGTTCAGGAGGAGTGGCGCCTGCCCACTTTGCGGGAGCGTCTTTTTAAGTTGCTCGATTCAGGTGATGCTGCCCTGGCTTTACCTGGAGGGGTGGGTACCCTGGCAGAGGTTGCCATGATGTGGACAAACCTGGTTACCGGCGGCTTATCACCGCGTCCTCTGGTCTTGATCGGGCCAGAATGGCACACTATAATTAATTCGTTTCTTAATCAATTTGATCGCTATATCCCAGACTCGCAGCGCCACTGGCTGGTGTTTGCTCCTGATGTAGAACAAGCTGTAACTGTTCTAGTGAATATGTCGTAATGATGACAATGAAAGAAGATGACGATGGCTGAAGATAAACTCCCCTCCCGCAGTGAAAATTTTTCCGAGTGGTACAACCAAATTGTGTTAAAAGCCGAGTTAGCCGATTATGCTCCGGTGCGTGGCTGTATGGTGGTTCGGCCGTATGGTTGGGCTCTTTGGGAGAATATCCAACAGGCGCTGGATAGCCGGTTTAAAGCAACCGGGCATGTCAATGCTGCTTTTCCACTCTTTATTCCAATGTCTTTCCTGGAGAAGGAAAAAGAGCATGTCGAAGGTTTCTCGCCTGAGCTGGCAATTGTAACCATTGGTGGCGGTGAGAAATTAGAAGAGCCATTGGTTGTCCGGCCGACTTCGGAAACAATTATTGGTTATATGTATTCCAAGTGGATCAAATCTTACCGGGATTTGCCCGTGCTGATCAACCAGTGGGGCAACGTCGTGCGCTGGGAGATGCGCACGCGGCTATTCTTGCGCACCCTTGAATTTTACTGGCAAGAAGGGCATACGGCGCATTCGACGTCACAAGAGGCTGAGGACGAGACGCTGCGCATGTTGAATGTGTATGCCGATTTTGCCGTCAACGAAGCAGCAGTCCCAGTTGTCCCGGGTTTAAAAAGTGAAAAAGAGAAATTTGCCGGGGCAGTGCGTTCCTACACGATTGAGGCGATGATGGGCGACCGGCGTGCGTTGCAAGCCGGTACATCTCATTTCTTGGGCCAAAATTTCGCTCGTGCATTCGATATCCAATTCCTGGATTGGAATAACGAGCTCCAGCATGCCTGGACGACTTCCTGGGGTCTTTCAACAAGGTTTGTGGGGGCTATCATAATGACACATGGAGACGACAAGGGTTTGGTTTTGCCCCCACGCCTGGCGCCTATCCAGGTGGTTCTTATCCCAATCTATAAGAATGATGACGAGAAGAGCCGGGTTATGGAAGTGGTCGAGCGTTTACGGGGTGAGCTGAGCAAGTTTCGCCTGCACATAGATGACCGTTCCGAGCTGACGCCGGGATTCAAATTCAACGATTGGGAAATGCGTGGTGTGCCGTTGCGGATTGAGGTTGGTCCTAAAGATGTGGAAAAAGGCACAGTTGCTCTGGCAAGGCGTGATCGACCAGGCAAAGAAGGCAAGGCGTTTGTAACGCAAGATCATCTTTCAGCTCAAGTGTCTGAAATGCTTGATCAAATTCAAGCATCTTTGTATGAACGCGCCATTTCTTTTCGGAAAAGCAATACCCATGCTGTGTCCAATTATTCTGAGCTCACCCAGGTAGTAGAAGATGGTTGGGCGATGGCATGGTGGTGCGGAAGCGCGGAATGCGAAGCCAGAGTAAAAGAAGATACCAAAGCGACCACCCGCTGTATTCCATTAGAACAACCAGGCGGCACCGGCGTCTGTGTTGTGTGTGGCGAAAGAGCTGACCAGCAAGTTGTCTTCTCGCGCGCCTATTAAATAATCATTCTCCGAAGCATGCCGGCGATCCAACCTGCTCGTTTAAAACAACAGGCGGCATTGTTGGCTGAGCATTTTGATCAGCCAGCAGCCTTTGTGCGCAGTTTGCACCATCTCCTCGAGGGATACGCCGAGCGGGTTGCCAGGCCAGGTCAGTCTGGGGGACCTCCGATACTGCTCAAAACCTACCGCGTCCGACCGCCGGTCTTACGCCAGATTCTGATCGAATTGACCCCCCTGGCAAAAGAGCAGCCGGAAGATGGATTGCAGTTATGTGACGCACTGTGGGAGCAGCCATATCTGGAGTTTCGCACGCTAGCCTCCGGCTTGCTCGGTCAGATCCCCATCCCACCTGCTGAGCCGGTGGTTGATAGGCTGCAAATCTGGATCAAGCCAGAGATTGAGCCTGGATTAGTTGACTTATTGTTCACCCAGGGGATGGAAGGATTGCGGCATGACCAGCCTATGGTATTGTTGCACCTTATTGAAGGCTGGCTTGATTCTGGTAACCTGTTCAACCAGCAGATCGGCTTACGGGCGCTGTTGCCTTTGATCCGCTATCCCGATTATGAAAATTTACCTGCAATATATAGCCTGATTCAACCTCTGATCCAATCAGCACCGCTGGCTCTGCGGCCAGATCTGCTTGATGTACTGGAAGCGCTGGCGCGCCGTTCGCCACAGGAGATGGCGTTTATGTTCCGCCAGTCCTTGTCATTGCCAGGGTCAAAGAACGCTGCCTGGCTAATTCGCCAAAGCCTGAGTGTTTTCCCCGCCTCACTCGAGGAAATGCTACGAAAAGAGTTAAGGGGTACATAATAATCTGTAATTTGCCTTGTTCGAACGAACTCGATTTGGTATAATTTTCAGGCTTGACTAGACCGTTCGGTGGTTTACTCGGCTGCCGAACTGGAGACCTGCTAGAAAAGAATTTACGAAAGGAGACTGCAGAAGTCATGACTATCGATAAAGAAGCTAAAAGTAAGTTGATGGGCGAATTTGCCCGTCATGAAGGTGACACTGGATCCCCAGAGGTCCAGGTAGCATTGCTGACAAATCGAATTAATCAATTAACAGATCATCTGAGGATCAACACGCACGATGAATCTTCGCGTCGTGGTTTGCTTAAACTGGTGGGACAGCGTCGGCGGTTACTCGCTTATATCAGGCGAAATGATTTCCCGCGTTACATGGCGCTCACAGACCGGTTGAGCATCCGGCGCAAGTAGGTAGGCCAGATCGGGTAGATGGTAGGCAGGTCTCCCATCTACTCGTTTCGTTAGTTTGCCCGTCTGGCATATGCAACGGGTGGAAGTATTAAGGGTTTTATAACCACTGGAATTACAGGCAGTACTCGCGAGCAATACCGCTATACCAATAGGTTTCTAAAATCGTTTTGGGGGAAAAACGTTTATTCCCCGATTCGACGTTATCTATTTGAGCTGAGTCAGTTTTGATACGGTAGGCTCGCTTTTCAACCCGCAGGTTGGGAATTGATAGGCACAGACAATTCTATGCAAAGGATGCTCGGATTGCCGATGGCTATCAGTCCCTGACCGGGTGGGAATTATTAATACAGGAGATAAAATGCAACCAGAAGGTAAGAAATTTCAAGGAATTGTTGGAGGACAACAGTTCACATACGAAACCGGCCGCCTTGCCGGACAGGCAGGTGGCGCGGTTACACTGCGTGTCGGTGATACCATGGTATTCGCTGCCGCATCGATGAGTTCACAGGTCAGACCCGGGATTGACTTTTTCCCACTGACAGTGGATTATGAAGAGCGAATGTATGCCGGTGGAAAGATCCCGGGCTCGTTTTTCCGCAGAGAAGGTCGCCCAACTGAAGAGGCTATACTGACCGCTCGATTAGTAGATCGCCCGCTGCGACCACTATTCCCAAAAGATATGCGCAATGATATGCAAGTCATTATTTATGCATTCTCGGCGGATGGCATTAACCCGATTGATATTATGGCGGTAAACGTTGCTTCAGCAGCGTTAATGATCTCGGATGCCCCGTGGGATGGGCCGGTAGCAGCCGTACGTGTCGGCATGATTGCAGGTCAATTTATCGTCAACCCAACTTTTGAGCAGATCGAACAATCTGACCTGGATTTGCGTATCGCTGGTACTCGCGATGCAATCTTGATGGTCGAGTGCGGAGCGAATGAGATCCCTGAAGCCACCATGCTCAAGGCTTTAGAGTTTGGTCACCAGGAGCTGCAAGGCTATATTACCGTTCAAGAGCAAATGGCAGCAGAAGTTGGTAAGCCGAAGCGAGAGTACATACCCTTTATGGTTGACCAATCGCAGCAAACCGCTGTGTCTGAGAAAGCCGCCGGGCGCATTGAGAGTGTTCTCAACCAGCCCTATGATAAATCTGAGCGAAACGATGCCTTGAGTCTCATGGAGGCTGAAGTTGTCGCAGAGCTGGCTGGCGAGGATGAGAGCCTGGTCTCTGGGGTACGCAATGCTTTCGAAGACGCGCTTCGGTCGGTAATGCGCCAGCGCGTACTCGAACAGGGCACGCGCTATGATGGGCGGGGTTTGAAAGATATCCGCCCGATCTGGTGTGATGTCGATGTCAGCCCGCGTGCGCATGGCTCTGGCTTATTCACTCGAGGTGAGACGCAGGTAATGACCCTGGCTACGCTGGGCACACCGCGTGAAGCACAAGAATTAGATAGCTTGACTCCGGCTGATACGAAACGCTATATGCACCATTACAATTTCCCACCCTTCTCAACGGGTGAGGTCAAGCCGTTGCGCGGTGCCTCTCGCCGAGAGATCGGTCATGGTGCACTGGCTGAACGGGCATTGCTGCCGGTTATACCCCCCGAATCCCAGTTTCCCTACACGATGCGCCTGGTGTCAGAAGTGCTTTCTTCAAACGGCTCATCCTCGATGGCTTCGGTATGCGGTTCCACGCTTGCATTAATGGACACCGGTGTCCCGATCAAATCGCCGGTTGCTGGGGTTGCCATGGGTCTGGTCAAAGAAGGAGAGCGCTACGCTATCTTGACCGATATTCTGGGTGCAGAAGACCACCTGGGTGATATGGATTTTAAGGTAGCTGGAACGACGCAGGGTATCACCGCTCTGCAAATGGATATTAAAATAAAAGGAATCACCTCAGCAATTATGTCTGAGGCGCTGGAGCAGGCTCACCACGCACGCCTGTCGATCTTAGAGCAAATGCTGCAGGTGATCGGTCAGCCGCGTTCAGAGCTGAAAGCACATGTTCCGCGCATCACCGTAGTGCAAATTCCCGTCGATAAGATTGGTGCGATTATCGGTCCGGGCGGAAAGATGATTCGCAGCATTCAAGAAGAATCTGGCGCTAAGATTGATATCGACGAAGACGGAACGGTCTTCATCGCCTCAGCAGATGCCACGGGCGCTCAGATTGCCCGCGAGCGGATTGAAGGCTTGACAGAAACAGCAGTGATTGGGCGCATCTACACCGGTAAAGTGGTCCGTGTTGCTGATTTTGGTGCTTTTGTCGAGATTCTCCCGAACATTGACGGATTGGTGCACATCTCCCAGCTCGATTCTCAGCGTGTAGCAAAGGTTGAAGATGTTGTGCGCTTAGGCGATGAGATCACGGTGATGGTCACTGATATCGATTCTGCCGGCAAGATCCGGCTCTCACGCCAGGCTGTGCTGGAAGGTTGGACTGCCGAAGAGGCTGCAGAGCGGGATCGTCGCACTCCGAAGCCCGGTGGCAATCGCCCTGGCGGGGGAGGCGGTCGCCCTCAGGGACGCGGTGATGATCGACGTGGGCAATCCGGTGGAGGCAACCGCCGTTAGGGCACCTTTTCCCTTGTAGAATAAGCGAAGTTTCCTGGTAATTAGATAAATGTGGAAGATCAGCCGAGCTGAGCTTCCACATTTTGCATTTTACCCGGTTTCTGCCATGGCTGGTTCTGTTTGCGAAATAATTCACAGGAGACAGGTATAATTAGTAATGAATAGTGTAACCTTTATCAGTTTCTAGCATCTGATTATGGGATAGGTTAAATAATTCGATCGATCGAAATGCTGACCTGGCGACAATAATTATTTTGAGGATTTGGAATGGATTTCAATCTTAGTAGTATATCGATGAACCAGGGGAGTAACGAGCAAATTCCTGTGAAAGTGCTGATATTAGGCTCTGGACCCGCGGGCCTCTCCGCGGCTTTATATACCGCCCGCGCAGATCTTGCTCCGGTGGTGCTGACCGGGATGGAACTTGGCGGTCAAGTATCATTGACTTTCGATGTGGAGAATTACCCCGGATTTCCTGATGGTGTTGGGGGTACTGAGCTGGTGCAACTATTCCAAAAGCAAGCCGAACGGTTTGGTGCAAAGGTTGAGTTTGATACAGCAGTCGAAGTTGACCTTTCCAAACGCCCTTTTCGAGTGAAGACGTATAACACGGAATATCTGGCAGATACATTGATCATTACCACTGGCGCTACCTCCCGGCACCTGGATGTGCCTGGTGAGACTGAGTTAACAGGACGCGGGGTATCTTACTGTGCCACATGTGACGGATGGTTTTTTAAAGAACGCGATGTATTTGTAGTTGGAGGTGGAGACAGCGCCCTAGAAGAAAGTATATTCCTGACCCGCTATGCAAAATCGGTGACCATAGTACATCGCAGAGATGAGTTTAGGGCTGGAGCAATTCTGCAAAACCGTGCACAATCCAATTCCAAGATAAAATTCCTAATGAATTCGGTGGTGGAAAAAATCATCGGAGATGGTTCGGTGCAGAAAGTTCAGCTCAGAAATTTGCTGACTCAAGAGCTACAGGATTTACCAGCCGATGGGATTTTCGTATTTATCGGGCACACACCCAACAGCCAGCTTTTTAAAGAACAACTGGAAATGGATGACCAGGGGTACATCAAGGTGGATAACCTGATGCACACCAATGTGCCTGGCGTATTTGCAGCAGGCGAAGTTGCAGATCCGCACTACCGCCAGGTGATCACATCGGCAGGTATGGGCGCGGCTGCAGGCATGCAAGCCAATCACTTCTTGGACGAGAATTAACCAGGTTAACTTCCATTCCTGACCAGCGAATGTTCAGGAAAAATCATTCAATGAGGAGCAAAATATGAAGAATAAAATATCTATCATTGGCGCAGGGATGACCGGTTCAACTTCAGCGCACTGGATCGCAGAGCGCGAAATCGCTGACCTGGTTTTAATAGATGTAGTTGAAGGCATGCCCCAGGGCAAGGCATTGGATTTGTTAGAAGCAATGCCTGTTATTGGGAAAGACGTAAAGGTTGTTGGCAGCAACGATTTTGCCGCTACGGCGGGCTCCGATATCGTAGTGATTACGGCAGGATTGCCGCGTAAACCCGGAATGAGTCGAGATGATCTTTTATTTGCCAATGCTGAGATCGTCAAAACAGCTGCCGAAGAAAGCATCAGGTATTCGCCAGATGCGATATTGATTGTGCTTACCAATCCATTGGATGCAATGGCACAGCTGGCGATGAAGGTTGCTAACTTGCCTGCTCATCGAGTGGTAGGTCAGGCGGGGATACTGGACTCGGCGCGTATGCGGGCGTTTGTTGCCCTGGAACTTGGTGTCAGTGTAGAAAATATTCATTGCTATGTTTTGGGTGGTCATGGCGATGAGATGGTGCCATTAACCCGCGCCTCGAATGTAGCTGGTATTCCTTTGGAAGACACGATGCCGGCAGATAGGCTGGCAGCAATCGTTGACCGGACTCGCAAGGGTGGTGGAGAAATAGTAAATCTGCTCAAGACCGGTAGCGCTTATTATGCACCGGCAGTCGCGATCGCCCAGATGGCAGAAGCAATTCTCAAAGATAAGCACTTAATTGTGCCTGCATCTGCTTATCTGCAAGGCGAGTATGGCCTTCAGGATATTTTCTTCGGAGTTCCGGTTCAGCTTGGCAGCTCCGGGGTTGAAAAAGTTATCGAATACAAGCTCAATGATGTTGAAATGGCCGCTCTGCAGAAATCTGCAGCGGGAGTCGCTGAAAACATTGCCAAATTAAACCTTTAGCTAATAGCAACAGGAGATGCATATGATACTCAAGGAGAAAGTCGAAGCCCAACTGCCAGATTTACGTGAACGAGTAAAAAAACTCGTCAAAGAGAGTGGAAATGTTAAGGTTGGTGAGGTGAATATCGGCCAGGTATACGGCGGTATGCGTGACGTCAAGAGCCTGGTGACCGATATTTCATATGTGGATCCTAACGAAGGAATTCGCTTTCGTGGCTATACCATTCCAGAAGTGCTCGACCGGTTGCCAAAACCGGCTGGTGCAGAGATGCCTTATGTTGGCGGTCTGTACTACCTGCTGATCGTCGGCGAATTCCCCAACGAAGAACAGGCGCTGGCAGTCGAGAACGCCTGGAAAGAGCAGATGCTAGTCCCGCAGTATGTTTTTGATGTGCTGAATGCCATGCCGGCAGATACTCACCCGATGACCATGTTCTCTGCTGCGGTCTTAACCTTACAGCGCGAATCCCAATTTGCCAGGAAATATCATGAGGGAATGCGCAAAGATGAATATTGGGTGCCAATGCTGGATGACAGCATGGCTTTGACCGCCAAACTACCCGCCATTGCTGCTTATATCTATCGCTTGAAATATAAGGATGGAAAACCCATCCAGCCGGATATGAGCCTGGATTGGGGTGCAAACTTTGCCCATATGATGGGCGTTGCTACTCCAGGATATGCTGACCTGGCGCGTCTGTATTTCATCATCCATTCCGATCATGAGAGCGGAAATGTAAGTGCTCACGCAACCCATCTGGTTGGCTCTGCCCTGTCTGACATCTATTACGCTGGATCAGCCGGGATGAACGGACTGGCAGGTCCGCTCCATGGGTTGGCGAACCAGGAATGCCTGGGCTGGCTGTTGGCCGTTTACCAAAAATTCAAAGGCGTGCCTACCGAAGAGCAATTGCGCCAGTTTGCATGGGATACCCTGAACTCCGGGCAGGTGATTCCAGGCTATGGTCACGCGGTGCTGCGCAAGACGGATCCGCGCTTTACCGCTCAGCTAGAATTTGGAAAGAAGCACTTTCCGAATGACGATGTCTTTAATCTGGCGAGCATGGTTTATGATATTGTTCCTCCGGTTTTAATGGAACAGGGAAAGGCGAAAGATCCCTGGCCTAACGTAGATGCAATCAGTGGAGCGCTGCAATATCATTATGGCGTGCGAGAGTTTGATTTCTATACAGTCATGTTTGGCGTCAGCCGCTTGTTGGGCGTTTCGGCTAACGCGGTCTGGGCACGCGCGCTCGGTCAGCCGATTGAACGTCCCAAGTCTTTAACCACCGCAATGCTTGAAGATTTGGCTGAAAAAGCTAAAGCATCAGCATAGATTGCGATTATGTTGAGACAGAAATCCATCCAGACTAAAGGATTATCCCCTTTGCCAATCTGAGGCTGAGCAAATTGGGCCTAGAAAAAAGAAAAGGGTGTGCTCGCAGCACATCCTTTTCTTTTATTTATTAGCCACATCTACGTCTTGATAGTTGGCAATTATTCACTCGTGTAAATCAGTCTGCCAAGCCCTTGATCGCTTAAGGCGCACTATCATGGGGTTGGTGTTGCCTCGGCTGGAATAGCACCGCCGGACCCAACCCAGACGAACACCCGTGAAGCGCTGGGCGCTCCAGCTGGTTCCCAAATTGCGTTGCCTTCTTTGTCCGTTCCAATTTCTCGCACAGTAACAACCGACCATCGCATAGCATGGGGCAGGTCGTCGGTGGGGCGGAAATCGGCTGCGACGATTAGCTTTGTATCCGTGACATATTCAACCAGTCTTCTGCCTTCGCCGCCGGTGATATCTTCGATCGTGACAGCATAAGCTTCATTTTCTCGCAGCGTTCCAACAGATGCCCATTGCAACGTGATGATATCATTCGCCGAGACAAAAGGCGCGCCATCGGCTGGCAGCAGCAGGTTCGCTGCTGGATAGGGAGGTGGTGGGGTAGGAGTAGCTGTTGCACCAGACGAACTGTTGCGCCGGCATAGCGGGATGATCAGGTTCTGACCGAAGCGGACAATATCATTGACCATCCCGTTATATTCACGTATCGCTTCGGCTGGCACGTTATAGTTTGCAGCGATACTGCTCAGGGTATCCGTTTCTGCTACGGTGTGTTCGAATTTCTCACAAGCTGCCTCGGTTGCCTCAGCGCCGCTCAGTGTTGCGGTGGGCAGCGCGGTCGCAGTCGGTGTTGGCTGAGGAATGAGCAGCTTCTGGCCTATAAAAAGGCTTCCACAATCAGCCGGAAGGTTGTTGAGCAGTACGATGCTTTGAATCGATACCCCAAACTGAAAAGCAATCCCTCCGCATAAATCGCCAGATTGAACCGTATAACTAAATGGTGTTGGACTTGGTTCAGGTGTGTTGGTTACTGTTGGAGTTACTGGCGTGGGGGTAAGGGTTGTTGTCGGAGTGAGCGTAATCGTCGGTGTAACCGTAGCGGCTGCTTGGGGTTGGCTGGTCTGGCGAAGGGCATAATAAACCAGCCCGGCTCCTACCGCCAGGAAAAGCACTAGCAAACCTAATGCTGCCGGAAGGCTTAAGGTGAGCTCGGGCATGCGGCTTCCCTGAACCGCCTTGGATGGACTGGATGCCTTGGCGCTGCTCGAAAGATCAGTGCCGCAGACCAGGCAGCGGATTGCGTCCTCGCTGACGCGTGTACCGCAAGTTGGACATAGTTTTGTGGGTTTGGAAGATTTTTCTGGACTCATAGGCTTATAAGCTGATCCTTCCCATTAAGGAAGCCAGCCCTGCCGATTATACCAGCCTTCCATCCAAAAAAACACGATAGTAGGCATGATATACTCGTTTCTATATGGCAGAAACGAGCATTTACATACATATTCCATTCTGCATCCACCGCTGTGGTTATTGTGATTTTAATACCTATGCTGGTTTTGAAAATCTGATTCCCGCCTACGCACATGCTCTTTGTAAGGAGATAGAATTTTTAGGCGCAGCGATGAGCTCCAAACTGTCTGTGCATACAGTTTTCTTTGGTGGTGGTACGCCTTCATTGATTCCAGCCGGCAAGCTGGCTATGATACTGGAGAGACTCGACCAGGTATTCGATCTGCAGCCGCGATTAGAAATATCCTTAGAAGCAAATCCAGGAACTCTTTCTCTGGAATACTTATCTGATTTGCGTCGCTTAGGGATCAACCGGTTGAGCCTCGGAGTTCAATCTGCCAATCCCCAAGAGCTGCAATTGCTTGAACGCCAGCATAGTTATTCGGATGTAATCCACTCGGTAAAATGGGCGCGGCAGGCTGGATTTGATAACCTGAACCTGGATTTGATTTTTGGATTGCCATACCAGGAGCTTCGAAGCTGGCAAAATAACCTTAATCTGGTTATCGGTCTGAATCCCGAGCACTTTTCTCTCTACGCCCTGACTCTTGAGCACGCAACGCCATTTGGTCATTGGACTCAGAGAGGTATGTTGAGTGAACCCGATCCTGACCAGGCGGCGGATATGTATGAATGGGCGAGTGAGCGGCTTGAGCGTAATGGCTACGACCAGTACGAAATTTCCAACTGGTCACGTAATCATCCTGAACGATCCTACACATGTAAACACAATTTACAATACTGGCACAATCTCCCATATTTGGGTTTGGGAGCAGGAGCGCACGGATACATTTGCGGGAAGCGAACTGTAAATGTATTGACCCCCACAGCCTACCTGGCACTTTTTTTATCAAGAGATCCGAGTGAAGAGAAATTCGAATTTCCATCTACTCCGGCAACGAAGTCTGTTACTCAGGTTGAAGTAGAGGACCAAATAGGCGAGACGATGATGATGGGGCTCCGGCTGGTCCTGGAAGGGGTGAGTGACGCTGAGTTTGCGAGGCGTTTTGGTTGTTCGCTACAGCAGAAATTCGGCAAGCAGATTGACCGTCTGGTAAAACTTGGATTGGTAGAATGGAGTGGAGTCGACGAGAAATGCCTGCGTCTCACCCGGCGAGGGCGATTGCTTGGCAACCAGGTCTTTGTGGAATTTATTTAACAGCGGGTTTATCCCTGGCGGCGTAAGAGCTTCAAAGCCAGGTCATGCAGGGCTGCTCCGGCATCGCCTTGCGGGTAAGCCTGGCTAAGCGCTGCTAATGCTTCATCTGTATAATGGCTGGCGCGCTCCTGTATGTAAGCCTGTGACCCCTCATCAACCAGTAGCTGTGCCAGCATTGTAGCTTCACCAGGTTGGATTGTACCTTGCGCCCACCTTTTCGCAAAGTTTCCCTGCTGGCTTAAGCCGTATAAAATTGGCAGGGATTTCTTCCCGGATACCAAATCGCTTTCAGTCGATTTGCCGGTGATTGCCGCATCTCCCCAAATCCCCAGCCAGTCATCCAGCGCTTGAAATGCCAGACCAAGGTTCCAGCCAAATTGCCGGTATGCTTTTTGAGTAATTTCATCCACATTGGCGGTAAGAGCGCCGATCTCAGTACAGGCAGCCAGCAGTGCAGCAGTTTTACCGCTAACCATCGGCCAGTAGGCTTCAAGAGAGAGATCATTGCGGCTCTCATATGACATATCCAGAAATTGTCCCTGGGTCAACTGCAGACAGGTTTCCTGGAGGATTTGATTAGCCTGGAGAGCTGCCTGGGGAGAGATTGTTTTCCCAAGTCGTAACATTGACAGGTGAGCAAGGGTGAACATGGCATCGCCCGTATTCACTGCCTGAGGAATGCCCCAAATCGCCCAAACTGTCCGGCGGCCTCGACGATACGAGCTGTTATCCTCGATATCGTCATGGATCAGTGAGAAATTGTGAATTAGCTCCACTGCAGCTGCAGCGGGCAAGGCAGCCTGCCAGGCTGCACCCGCTGCAGCGCTGGTTAGAAGTAGCAACAGCGGACGGACGCGTTTACCACGCGCTGCTGGACCAGCGCCTTCCCCTTCCCATCCCAAGTGGTAAGCCATCATCTGGTGGAATTCAGCCAGATTGGCGCCATTGGCAACCGCGACACTCAAAGCGAGCTCCTGCTCGATTGCCGGACGCATGATCTCAATGAATTGATCGAGGGCTATCATTTTCTTCCTTTGCAAATTCTTATCCGCGAGCCAGCACAAGCCTGTCCTCGGTGAGAGCAGCTATGTTCCTGGCGCCGGTAGCAAACATGCAAATTTGGATCTCGCGGGTGATTTCTTGAATCATCAGGGTAACGTCATCTTGGGATCGTGAGGCTGCCTTTAAAAAGGGTCCTGCCATGCCTCCCATCACTGCCCCCAATGCCAGGCATTTCGCAATATCCACTCCGGAGCGTAACCCGCCAGAGGCAATGATGCGCATTTGGGGTGCAGCCTTCTTGACGTTCAGCATAGCCTCAACCGTGGGAATGCCCCAGTTAATGAAGGCGGACGCCAGCCGTGCTTGACTTTCATCCTTCGCCCTGTACATCTCAACTTGCGACCAGGAGGTTCCGCCTGCACCAGCGACATCGATAGCAGATACACCTGCTTCCGCCAGCCTGCGGGCATCTGCCTCGGAGAATCCCCAGCCCACCTCTTTGGCGATTACCGGTACCGGAAGTTCTTTGCAGATTTTCTCTATCTGACTCAATAAGCCTGAAAAGAGGGTTTCTCCTTCCGGTTGCACTGCTTCCTGCAAGGCGTTCAGGTGCAGTATAAGAGCGTCCGCTTCGACCATATCCACTGCACGCTGGCATTCTGTTACGCCATAATTGTAATTGAGCTGAACCGCGCCCAGATTGGCAAACAGCAAAATATCAGGTGCAACCTGCCGAATGCGATAGCTGGCGGCAAGCTCAGGATAATCAATCGCTGCTCGTTGCGATCCCAGACCCATGGCGATGCCCATCTCTTGAGCAGCACTCGCCAAAGTACTGTTTATCGCAGCCGCTTCTTCTGTACCGCCGGTCATCGATGAGATTAGTATTGGGGCTTTTAAAAGTTTTCCAAACAGCTCCTGGCGTAAATCCACCTCATCCAGGTTCATCTCGGGTAACGCACGGTGTATGAATCGGTAGCGCTCAAGACCTGTGCTCAAGCCTGAGCGGACATCTTCCTCTAAATTGATCCGGATATGATCCGATTTGCGAGAGCTTATTTGTGAATTATCAGGCATACTCGTTATCGATTCATGCCAAAATCATCGCGTAACTAATCAACCGCGGTGGTGTTCATGATGGTGAAGCTATCTTACCAGTCTGATTATAGAGTGTCAACCAAGTCGCCTGATAAAATGAGGTAGAATGTCTCTCTCTGTTATTGGTATAGGCTTGACAGATCAGACGACGAGATTAAAATTATTCAAACTTTTCAGGAGGTTCTATCCATGGCCGATACATTAGAAGAAGTCAAGGGCATCATCGTTGAATTGCTTGGCGTTGATGAGAGCAAGATTGTTCCCGAAGCGCGTTTCCGCGAAGAACTTGAAGCTGATTCCTTAGACCTGGTCGAGTTGATCATGGCATTTGAGGACAAATTTGGCGGCGAAATTTCTGACGAAGATGCACAGAAGATCACCACAGTTGGCGAAGCTGTTAAGTATATTGAAGAGCGCATGAAGAAGCATTAGTTGCATTTATCGCTGCAGCATCAAAAAGCCCGGTGTTGTGGACCGGGCTTTTTGATATTTTGAGAAAGATTTACCCCAACAAGGAAGGGATTTCTTCCGGGTGACGGGCGACCTTTACGCCCACCGCCTCGAGTGCTTTAATTTTGTCGGCAGCAAGTCCAGAACCGCCTTCAACAATGGCGCCTGCATGCCCCATGCGTTTTCCGGGCGGAGCGCTCTGCCCTGCGATGAAGCCGACCACCGGCTTCGTAAGGTGGTCGGCGATAAAATCAGCGGCTTTCTCTTCATCGGTGCCGCCAATCTCGCCGATCAAGACAACCATCTCGGTATAGGGGTCATTCTCGAACATCTCCAGGCAGTCGATGAAATTTGTTCCGTTTATCGGGTCCCCACCGATGCCGACGCATGTGCTGACTCCTCGACCGGCTAATTTGAGGGCATACATCACTTCGTATGTCAGTGTGCCCGAACGAGATACAACGCCGATGTTTCCGGGAAGAGCGATATTGCCTGGGATGATACCCACCTTGGATTGGCCGGGCGTGAGCGCACCAGGACAGTTCGGCCCGAGTAAGCGGACACCTCTTTGGTCGATATAATTACGAACACGCATCATGTCCTGAACCGGGACACCTTCAGTAATACAAACAACCAGGGGAATGCCCGCATCTGCAGACTCGAAGATCGCGTCAGTCGCAAACCTGGCAGGGACAAAAATAACGCTGGTATTTGCTCCGGTGGCTTCGGCTGCTAGTTTAACTGAGTCAAAGACGGGAATTTTTCCATCTAAAACCCATTCGCCGCCTTTCCCGGGTGTGACGCCGGCAACGATGTTGGTGCCGTAGGCAGCCATTTGTTGGGTGTGGAACAAGCCTTCATTCCCGGTGATGCCCTGGACGATTACTCGGGTGCTTTTATCTATTAATATGCTCATTGGGCAGTTCCTCCCTTGGTCAAGGCGACGGCTTTTTCTGCTGCATCCGCCAATGTTTCTGCGGTAATCATCTTGGCATTTGCCAGAATCTGGCGCCCTTCTTCAGCATTGGTGCCAACCAGGCGAACAACCATCGGGACCTTTGGCTTAACCTCATCAATTGCTGTCAGGATGCCTCGCGCAACTTCATCCCCGCGGGTAATGCCGCCAAAGATGTTTATTAACACTGCCTTGACCATCGGATCCATCAAGATAATGCGCATCGCTGCGGCTACTTTCTCCGCGTTTGCACCACCACCGATATCGAGGAAATTGGCCGGTTCACCGCCGAATAGCTTGGTAATATCCATGGTGGTCATCGCCAGGCCAGCGCCGTTGACCATGCAGCCGATATTTCCGTCGAGCTTGATGAATGAAAGCCCATATTTACGCGCTTCAATTTCGGCTGGCGCTTCCACATCCAGGTCGCGCAGCTCAGAAAGGTCCTGGTGACGGAAGATGGCATTATCATCGATGACCATTTTGCCATCCAACGCAATCAGCCGGTTGTCGGCGGTGATCACAAGCGGGTTGATCTCCGCCAGGGTCGCATCGCAGTCTACATAAGCCTGCCAGAGGCCACGGCAAACCTGTCCAAAAGTGCGCCAGTGATCACGGGGCAGGTCAATCCCGCCAGCCAGGTCACGTGCCTGGTAGTCACGCAGCCCCAACAACGGATCGATGTGTATTTTGATGATTTTTTCTGGGGATACTCGGGCTACTTCCTCGATCTCGACACCGCCAGCGGCTGAAGCCATCATAACTGGCTTGCGAGCTGCTCGATCATTGGTAATTCCCAGGTAAATTTCTTTTTCGATTCCGGCTGCCTCATCAACAAGGATTTTTCGGACGGGTAAACCCTTGATTTCCATTCCCAGGATTTGGGTGGCAACCTCTCGAGCCTCTTCTGGTGTTTTTGCTAACCGAATTCCACCAGCTTTACCTCGTCCCCCAACCAGTACTTGGGATTTAATAACAACTCGGCTACCCAGTTCTTCAGCAATTGTTTTTGCTTCTTCCGCAGTAGCCGCTACCCTTCCTTTTGGGATTGGGATGCCATATTTGGCGAATATCGCTTTGGATTGGTATTCGTGTAGCTTCATGCAGGCTGCGTCTCCCTTTATTTTTCTTTCTATTGGCTACTAATTTGGAGGAATAGGTGGAACTTAAAAAATTATACCACCGTCATTTCTTCTACTTCAGATTTTATCGATTGATTGTGGATTCTATTTTCGCTATAATCTCAATAGATCAGGAGGTCTGCCATGTCTCAGCCAATTTATAAACTGTATCTTGGAAAAATGAAGGAAGCCTGGCATCAGCTTCCCCATGAGGCGAAGAATGACCTGCCAGGAAAGGTGAATGGTGCCCTGGCACAGGCTGGAGGTAAGCAAGTGCTTATGTGTAAATCCAAGCTGGTGCAATGAACAGTGGCATTTCTTTGGAGTAGAAGAGTTTCCAAATATTGATGCAGTCCAGCAGCATACCAAACTGTTGACTGAGCTCAATTGGGAAAGATATGTAGAGAGCATATCCTACCTGGGGACATCCTATTGAACCAGGTTTAACCAGGATAAACTGCGCAACCAATTTAGCGGAGGAGGAACGTCCGCCTTTATTAGGTTAATTAAATTAGAGTTTATCAAGATGAGTATTATCTCGTCTTGGTAAACTCTAACCATTTGGTAGGCTGGGGGTGAAGGATTCGAACCTCCGCAAGCAAATCCAGAGTCTGCTGTCCTACCACTAGACGAACCCCCAGTGAATGGGCGTCGAAAATTCTACCACGGAAACAATGGCTCGTCAAAGGAATAAGAAATTTGTCACAAATCGATCCCTGTGACGTTATAATTGCTATCTCATTTATACCTTGTTTTGAAAGAGTGTTCTCATGGACGAAAAATTAGAAACCACCGCGACCGATTTTATCCGCCAGGCAGTTATCGATGACTTGAAGGCTGGACGCTTTAGCCATGTTCAGACGCGATTTCCTCCTGAGCCGAATGGATACCTGCACATTGGGCATGCAAAAGCACTATGTATTGACTTCGGTATTGCCCGAGATTTTGGCGGAAAGTGTAACCTGCGCTTTGACGACACCAACCCGGTCAAAGAAGATGTCGAATATGTGGATGCCATCCAGGAAGATATTCACTGGCTTGGCTTTGATTGGGACGATCGCTTGTATTATGCCTCAGATTACTTCGAGCAGCTTTACCAGTGGGCGGAATTAATGATTCAAAAGGGTCTAGCGTATGTAGACGATTTGAGCGCGGAAGAAATTCGTCTTTACCGCGGCACGCTGACAGAGCCCGGTAAAGACAGCCCATACCGCAAACGAAGCGTCGAAGAGAACCTCGATCTGTTCCGCCGGATGCGCAAAGGTGAGTTCCCGGATGGCGCCCGCGTGTTGAGAGCAAAGATTGACATGGCTTCCGGAAATATGAATATGCGCGACCCGGTGATGTACCGCATTCTAAATACCGAGCATCATCGCACAGGCAATGCCTGGTGTATCTATCCGATGTATGACTATGCCCACGGTCAGAGCGATTCTATCGAAGGAGTTACTCACTCACTGTGTTCGCTTGAATATGAAGATCACCGGCCTTTGTATGAATGGTTCCTGCAGGCGATCGGTATCTACGCGCCGCGGCAGATTGAGTTTGCCCGCCTTAACCTGAGCTTTACCGTGCTCAGCAAGCGCAAACTGATTAAGCTGGTAAAAGAGGGGGTTGTCAATGGCTGGGATGACCCCCGCATGCCCACACTTTCAGGCATGCGCCGGCGCGGTTACCCGGCTGAAGCAGTGGTTGCCTTCATCGATAGGGTAGGTGTCTCGAAGAACTACAGTATGGTTGATATCGCATTACTCGAAGCCATCGTGCGCGAGAACCTGAACAAATCTACGCCGCGCGCCATGGGTGTGCTGAGACCGCTCAAGCTCGTGATCGATAATTATCCGGACGGTCAGGTGGAGGAGATGGATGCTATCAACAATCCGGAAGATCCTTCTGCCGGTTCTCGCAGGCTGCCGTTCTCAAAAGTGCTGTACATTGAACAGGATGACTTCCGCGAGGTGCCACCCCCGAAATATTATCGCCTCTCCCCTGGACGTGAAGTTCGCCTTCGCTATGCTTATTTTTTCACCGCCACTCACGTGGTGAAAGATGCTGTTGGGAATGTGGTGGAAGTGCATGGCACCTATGATCCTGCAACGCGCGGCGGCGATTCGCCAGATGGGCGTAAGGTCAAATCGACTATCCATTGGGTTTCTGCTCAGCACGCTGTAGATGCCGAGATTCGTCTGTATGATCGCTTGTTTAATAAGCCCAATCCGGATGACACCGAGGAAGGCGAAGATTTCATGGATTACTTAAATCCGGATTCGTTGGAAGTAATTAAAGGTGCGAAAGTTGAACCGATGCTTGCGAACGCTGCCCCCGGAACCCGCTGGCAGTTCGAGCGCATCGGCTATTTTGCTGCAGATAGCGTCGAAACAAAACCATGGTCGGTTGTCTTCAACCGTACAGTAGGGTTAAGGGATTCCTGGGCAAAAATCGAAGATGCAATGAAGGGTTAATCGAAAAATATAAAGTCGAGATCGCCCGGCGACTCACCTTTGAAGGTGAGCAGTTGGGCGATCTCGTTTTGGTGCTGCATACCATGGAGGATCAGGCGCTGCAGGATTCGCCAGCGTGGGATTGATTAAATTTCTCCCAGCCGGCTGGTCAGGTTGAGTTCGCTTGTTATTGAGCAATGTTGGACATACTGGTTCGTCTAAGATGATATTCAATCCCTTAATCAAACTGATAACAGCTCTGCAGCAGCCTTGATTCGTGCCAGGACGATCTCCTTACCGATGATCTCCATGCTTTCCAATAAAGGTGGGCTGACCGTCTGTCCGGTGACAGCCACCCTCAAGATGCCGAAGAACTGCCCGGCGCTGAGTCCGAGTTCTTCAGCGAGCTGACGGAGTGGCTCTTCGGCAGTGGCTGGGGTGATTTCGGGCAAGGTAGCCAGTAAATCTAAGGCGCGCCTGGCAGCTGTTGCCGATTCCGATCTTAGTTATGTTCTTGCCTACCAAATCCTCCGGTGAAGGATTTACATGCTCGCGGAAAAAGAATCCTGCAAAATCCAAACAATCGTCCAGGGTTACCAGTCGCTGCTGGATGATGGGGGTAATTTTTACCAGTTTTTCATCATCTACCTGATAGCCGGCTTTTTCAAAAATTGGTTTTATACGTCCGGCAAGATCAGGGATTGAAAAACTGCGGATGTGCAGCCCATTAAAGTGGTCCAACTTGGAGAAGTTTACTGCTGCAGGAGCGGGATTCAGATGGTCCAGACTGAATTTTTCTACCAGGTCTGGTAATGTGAAGAACTCGGTTTTATCGTCGTAACTCCAGCCCATGAGCGAGATCCAATTTACCACCCCTTCGGGTGTGTATCCGATTTCCTTCAAGTCAGGGATGAAGATAGAGTAGCCATCTTTCATCAACTGGGCGGTATCACGTTTACTCATCTTGCCTTTGCCGCTCGGCTTTAGAAAAACGGAGAGATGCACGAATACAGGTTCAGGAAAGCCAAATGCTCGCAATATGTGCCCATGCAGTGGAAATGTGGGGAGCCACTCTGAGCCGCGTATGACGTGAGTGATTTTCATCAAATAATCATCAAGCATAGCTGCCAGGTGATAAACTGGCAGTCCATCCGATTTAATCAAGATGCTATCATCTAAGCGCTGGTTGTCTACAGTTATTTCACCGCGCAGATGATCGCGAACGGTGATCGATCCGTCCTGAGGCATTTTGAATCGGATTACGTACTTTTCTCCCCGAGCAATGCGCATGGCAGCCTGATCAGGATCTAAATTCCGGCATGTGCCATCATAGCGAGGCTGTAAGCCAAGTCTCTTTTGTTCTTCGCGTAACTGTGCATTCCGCTCGGCTGTGCAGAAGCAGGGATAAGCCTTACCCAATTCCACAAGCTGTTGGGCATAGTGCTGGTAGATTTCCTTCCGTTCCGATTGGCGATATGGACCGTAAGGTCCTCCGACTTGTGGACCCTCATCCCAGTCCAAACCTAACCAGCGCAGGCTTTCAGTTAGCTCCTCTTCCGCGCCTGGCACGTAGCGTTTTTGGTCCGTATCCTCAATGCGAAGTATAAATTGACCATTGGTTTGCCTGGCCAATAAATAATCATATAGGGCTGTCCGCCCGCTGCCCAGGTGGGTGTGTCCAGTGGGCGATGGTGCAAAACGTACACGCGCCGGTTTATTTTGCAGCATGAATGTCTCCTGTAGATCCGAATTCCGGATTGTTCAATGGAATCGGTTGGGAGATTATAAACTAAAATTCCAATGCTTTATGACGCAGGATGACGCTCTCTACCAGTCCAATCCCCAACAAAGCAGAGATCAAGGAGCTCCCGCCGTAACTGATAAATGGAAAAGTGAGTCCAGTTGCTGGCATCAGGCTTAAATTCACACCTATATTAACGATTGCCTGGAAGGCGAGCATCGTTGCAACACCATAACAGATCAGCGCGCCGAACGTATCGTGTGACATTCTTGCCGCGCGTAATATCCGGATGATGACAAAGACGAAAACAGCCAGAACCAGCAGGACACCCACAAAGCCGAATTCCTGTGCCATTGATGAGAAAATAAAGTCTGACCAGCGCACTTTTAGAAAGCGTAGTTGTACCTGACTTCCGTGCCCATACCCTTGCCCAAACAGCCCACCGGACCCAATAGCAATCATCGCCTGTAGTAAGTTGTAGGTCTCACCATAGCTGGCGGTTGGGTCAGGAAACAGGAAGTTCATGATCCGGCGCTGCTGGTAATCCACAAGAAATGGAAAAGCAGCCAGCGGGAGTACAATCCCAACCCCGGCAAACAGCAGCATATGCTTCCAGCTCAGCCCGCTGGCAAACAGCAGAGCAAACCAAATAACGATAATCACGATAGATGTGCTTAAATTCGGTTGGAGCAAAATCCAAATCACCACGCCCATCGTTAGCAGCAGGCTGCGTCCAATCCATGCTAGGTTTTGAATTTTATCGATATTGCGTGAAAAGAAGCTTGCCAGCACCAGAATCATTGCTATTTTTGCAATTTCCGAAGGTTGAATCAGGATCACACCTGTATCAAACCAGCGCGCTGAGCCGTAAACCGCCGAGCCAACCACAAACAAAATCGCCAGGATTGCAATCGCACCAATATAAATGGACCGGCTCAGGGAAGCCCAAAGATGGTAATCAATCGCTGCAGCTAAAAATACAATAATGAAGCCAGCCAGGGCAAAGATAATTTGGCGTTGAACCAGGTTCAATTCTGCCAGTTCAATGTTGCCGGCTACAGCAGAACGAATCATGGTGATGCCGAAGATGACTAGAAGAACGACTGCCCCTAATAGCCAGAAGTCAAAATGGCGCCATGGTGTGGCGGTTTTTTCGTGCATGGTTTAAACCGGGTGAAAAGAACGAGGTTCCTTAACCAATTCGCCGTCGCCGGCTGGCAGTCAGTGGGATATCAGCAATCAGGCGTTGCTCACGGCCTTCCTGAGTCATCTCGATTCGTACCGCGGTTGGGTCGATGTCAACATGGCGCGAGATGACCTGGATGAGCTCGTCGCGTAATGCATCCATTACGCCTGGAGCCATGTCCGTGCGGTCATGGATCAACACCAGTTTTAAGCGTTCTTTTGCCTGGTTGGCGCTGGTCGGTTCTCGACGAAATAATCGATCCAGAAAGCTACTCACGGCTGCCTCCCTTCCGGACGGATCCAGCGGGTGAACCGGTTAAATAATCCACCAGTCTCTTCCATTTTTAGAAATGGCACGTTCTCTCCATCCAGTCGTCGTGCAATATTGCGAAAGGCTTGCCCGGCTCTGCTTTTCCCATCCAGCACAATTGGAGTGCCCCGGTTGGTTCCGGTGATTACGTTCTCATCATCAGGCACCAAGCCAATCAGTTCGATGGCAAGCAATTCGATCACATCATCCACGGATAGCATCTCACCTCGTTTTACCATGCCGGGTTTGATGCGGTTGATCACCAGGCGGGCAGGGCCTTTCTCTTCTGCTTCAACCAGTCCGATGATCCGGTCTGCATCACGCACCGCTGAGACCTCTGGGTTGGTGACGACGACAACAATATCAGCTGGAGCGACTGCATTCCGAAATCCGCGCTCGATTCCAGCGGGTGAGTCGATAATGATCCAATCCATCTCAGTGCGCAGCTCATCGCATAAACGGATCATATCGCTGGGAGAAACTGCGCTTTTATCTCGCGTCTGTGCGGCCGGTATCAGATAGAGCTCTGGCAGCCGTTTATCGCGGATCATTGCCTGACGCAAGCGGCAGCGCCCTTCTACGATATCAACAAGATCGTAAACGATGCGATTTTCCAATCCCAGAACGACATCCAGGTTGCGCAAGCCGATATCGCCATCAATACAAACCACTTTAGCCCCAGTGGATGCGAGTGCTGCACCAATATTTGCAGTGGCAGTGGTCTTACCGACCCCACCTTTGCCCGAGGTAATTGTGACAACTTTACCTGACATGATTACTTCCCAAAGTTCACTTAACCTTCCTTGGATCCCACGGTTCGGCGATCACTTGCCCATTTTGCAGCCGAGCCATCTCTGGCTGAGGTTTGCCGCGTCTTTGTGGAGTGACTGCGATCTGATCTGCGATGCGTAGCTGCGTGGGTGAAAGATCCAGCGCACAAACAACTGCAGATTGGTCTCCTTCAGCACCAGCGTGCACCATGCCTCGCAGGTGCCCCCAGATAATTACATTGCCACCTGCGATGATTTCTGCTCCTGGATTGACGTCGCCGATGACGATCACATTTCCTTCATGCTTGAGACTAAAACCTGACCGTAAGGTACGTTGTAGCAATATGGAAAATTCGCCATCCTGCAGGTTTGTTTCCGGTCGGGCAATGGTTAATTCTGGGCGAGGCTTTGTGATTCGAGTGGCAAGCCCGAGGGTTTGTGCAGTTTGGACTGTTGTGGGCGAGTCACTGAGTACCGCCCACAGGGTGAGATCGCGCTCCATGATTTCGTTGCGCAGCGCAGCCAGCTCTGCGGCTTTAATCACACGGTTGCCGACATCGATTGCTAAACGGGCACCCTTCAAGAATTCAGTTTGCTGGTCAAGCTGATCTAGAAGAGTTTGCCTGACATCAAGCCACTCACCATCGCTAACTGTTACCAGCAGTCCGTCCCGTATCCCCTTAATCTGCACCGTCGGAACCATCACTCATCCCTTACAGACCGTATTTAGCCGATTATAGCACGAACATTTGTGCAGATGATTATGGGGTTTGCTGTGAGCCTTTGACATTGTCGACTGCCTTCAGCTCGAAATAAGCCTCTAAGACGCGCCGAACGATTGGTCCAGCAACGGTCGATCCTTCAGTGCCGTTATATACAAATGCGACTACGGCAATTTCGGGGTTTTCATAAGGCGCAAACGCTACAGTCCAGGCATGGCTGGGCCACAGACCATAACCACAGCGATTTTGTGCCTGAGCATATTGGTCACAATATTCGGCGGTACCGGTTTTCCCAGCCGCAGTAATTGTCGATCCCTCAAATACCTTTTTAAGCGTACCCTCAGTAACTGCCAGGCGCATGCCTTCTCGCACCTTCTGGAAAACCCATGGTTGGATAGTTTTATATTCTCCCGCAATCGGTTCACAACCCCGGATGGTCGTCTCTCCATAAACCTGGATGAGGGCGTCTTTTGTCAGATCCCATTTCATATTAGGAGAAAATGGAGAAATTTGTATCGCATCTGCAGTTGGCTGGTCGACAACCTCTCCATCTTGTGTTCGCCATCGCGGGACAACATTGCCGTCGACATCCTGTACCTCGCGGATCAAGGTTGGTAGCATCAGCTTGCCATCGTTCACTATTGTGGATGCGGATACGAGTACCTGCAATGGTGTACCCAATACATAGCCTTGACCCACACTGGAGATATAGGTGTCTCCAGACGACCAGCTCTCCGCATGAGTGATGCGTTTCCAGCTTGGGTCCGGGATCAATCCCTTTTCTTCTTCCGGTAAGAAAACTCCCAGCTCCTGACCATACCCCAGGGCTTCTGCATAAGTTTTTAATCGGCAAATACCTAATCCTTCGGGTACTTCATCCTGATAGCCACCGCCGAGTTTGTAAAAATAGACATTACTGGAATTCGCAAGACCGTGGACAAAATCCAATTGTCCAAAGCCGGCGTCATTCCAATCTTTGAATTCTCGCGAATTTCCAGGATCATTTGCGTAATACTTTTCAGTCACCAGCAGCTTGGGCGGTGTTTCAATGATTTGCTCAGGTGTGACCACGCCTTCATTCAATGCTCCGGTGCCAGTGACCAGTTTGAAGACTGAGCCAATCGGCAGTACATCCCCAACAGCATGATTGAGGATTGGATTCGTCGGGTCATTAATCAGTTGGTTGTAGTAGTAAGCTGGAATGAACCGGGACATTCGGCTGTTTTCATAGCTTGGGTACGAAACCATCGAGAGGATTTCGCCGGTTTTTGGATTCAAAGCGATGACGACACCTGTAGTGTAAGCATCTTTACCTAAGAATGTATTCCATTCGTTCAGCTCATCTTTTAAAATCGTCTCAGTGGCTTGCTGAAAGCGAGTATCGATGGTGAGTTTCAAGCTGTCACCCGGTGTAGCAGAAACGGGCGGTTCTATATCTTCTTGAACTACCTGCCCGGCGACATCGATCTCTGAAACACGCCGGCCATTTTTCCCACTAAGGAGTTCGTTGTATGCCAGCTCAAGCCCGGCATACCCCACTTTGTCCCGGTTCGGGTTAAATCCCAGGTCGCGGTATTCCTGCTCCTGGCTGGCGGGGATGGGTCCAAGGAAGCCGAGGATGGTAGATGTCAATGAGTTCGTTGGGTAATCACGGATGGATTGGATTTCGACTGATACACCAGGCCAGTCTGTTGCTTTTTCCTGGATTACCTTTGCAGTCGTTTCATCAACATCGCACTTCACTCGCACCGGTAGATAAGGTGTAGAAGTTTCGCCATACTCAGCGATTTCCTGTATGCCATGATCTGAAATACACGGCACATAAGGATTGGTCTCCTGATTTAACTCGCCGCCACTGACTGGTACGTCGATCAGATGCGAAAGCTGCCGGAAAATTTCCTGTGTCGCACCTGCATCATCTGGAAGATTCGCTGCTGTTATGACCACGTTGTAAGAAGCGACGTTCCGAGCGAGGATCACATCATTGCGGTCATAAATAACGCCGCGCAAAGTTGGCAGGTTGAAGATCTCGGTGCTGTTGTCGATCGCCTGGGCGGACCAGTCGTCGTGCTCAATTACTTGGAGAATAAATAACCGCGCGGCGAAGATCGCCATCGCAATTCCTAATACGATCAGGAAGACCCACAGTCTCCAGGGGCTAACATTATTTTGTAAAGTTGTAGATTCTTTCATTAATCAATCTTATTCAATTTCTACATCCGGACTCAACCATCAAGCTGCTCCGGGTATATCCATTTCGCCAGGTCTGAAACCACCGCAAATACTGGAACTGCTAACAGCAAATTCAACAGCATGCTTGGAAGGGTGACTAGATTAAGTGACTCTTGTAGCGGCAGCGTAGTACCTGCCAGTCTTCGAGTCGCAATCGTTATCCCGTGGAAAAACAACGTGGCTGCGAAGGTGGCAATTAACATCGCCAGGCTGGGTACCTGCCAGACACGCTGGCGTAACAGCAAGGCAATCCCTACTGCACCGATATATAAAGCCACAGAGACAACAAATGTCTGTGCTGAGGCGATACCTACCAACAGCCCAGCGATTATACCCCATTGCCAGGCAGTTTTTACCTGTTTTTGCAATGCCCAGGCGAGCACCGCAAGCAGCACCAGGTCTGCCGTGCCGTGTAATAAAGGAAACTTGCTGAGGATTGTTGTCTGCAAGACGAGCAACCCGGTCAGGATGGGAAGGGCAATCAGCGTAGCGAGCACACATCACCAGATAAACGAAGCAGGAAAATCATTTCCAAAAAGGAAGTCCTTGATATCTTACCCTGTATTACGGATTGGCAGGGGTGGGTATCAACGGGGCGGTTTCTATTGGTCGGAAGTTGGTGATGATCAGGACGATTTCCATTTGGGCAAAATCTACAGTTGGCTGAACTGAAGCCGTCTGAAAGAGATCATTATCTCGTTTGCGACTGCTCGTTATCTGCCCAACCAGAATATTCGCTGGGTAGTTCCCGCCCAATCCCGAAGTGAGCACCAGGTCGCCGGCTTGGATATTAGCAGATTGTGGGATCATGACCAGATTGACATCGCCTGTAATCTGGCCTTGAAGCACTGCCTGCGCTTGAGATGGTTCCAAACGAACATTAATCGATGATCCGGGGTCTGTGATTAACTGGACGCGGGCTGCGCCAGCAGTGACTGCGGCTATTCGCCCCACCAGTCCTTGTTGAGTGACCACGGGCATGCCCCGGCGTAATCCGTCGTCTGACCCGCGATTAATGATCACATATTGTAAAAATGGATTTGGGTCGCGCGCGATCACTGATGCCGCCAGATAGCGATATTCCGGGTTAACCCGAGCAAAATCGACCAGTGCAGATAGGATGTTTGTCTCTGATATCTGTTGTTTCAAGGAGATGATCTCGGTCTGGAGACGAGCTACTTCCGCCTCCAGCTGCGAATTTTGCTGCCTGAGACTGGTCATATCTTGTGGCGCGTTGATGTAATTCTGCAGGGATGCAAAGCGCGTGGAAAGCCAACTCTGGGCTGCAACAACAGGGTTCAGCACGATGCGGGATACAGGGTTCAAGTACCCACCCAGGGCTAGTGCGATTAATCCCACCACCACTACTCCCAGGGCAATGGTCTGCAAGGTACGGTTTGTGCTAAATTTCATCGATAAAAAGCGCTAATGCCTGGTGCTGCCTCTTTCGAGACCCACCAGCAAACGGCGCAGAACATCGTAGTTATCGAGGATCATCCCGCATCCGCGTGCTACACAGCTCATCGGGTCTTCTGCAACCCAGCTGCGGATTTTTATTTCATCGGTTATGCGCTTATCCAGCGATTGTAGGAGAGAACCGCCACCAGCCAGACATATGCCAGTATCCATTAGGTCGGCAATAATTTCAGGTGGAGCTTCATCCAGCGCATCTTTAATCGTGTCAATAATCGTTTGAACTGAGCTCGAGATAGCCTCTCGAATTTCAACCGAAGATACTTCGACAGCTTCTGGTAAGCCCGTGATCAAATTGCGGCCGCGCAGCAACTGCGTTTTCTCCTCAGATAAGTGATAAGCCGAGCCGATCTGGATCTTTGACTGTTCAGCCATGCGTTCGCCAATTAACAAATTGTACTTATTCCGCATATACTGGACGATGTCTTGATCCATTTCATCACCCGCGACGCGCAATGAGCGAGAAACGACTACTCCACCCATTGACATGATGGCTACTTCTGATGTGCCTCCTCCAATATCTACGATCATACTGCCGCGAATCTCGGAGACCGGTAGACCTGCACCTAATGCAGCCGCGACTGGCTCTTCAATCAAGCCAACTTCGCGCGCTCCTGCCGACATGGCTGCGTCATAAACAGCCCGTTTTTCAACTTCTGTGACCCCCGAAGGGATGCCGATGATGACGCGTGGGCGAGGCACCGGCACGATGCTTTGCTCATGCGCCTTGCCAATGAAGTATTCCAGCATCGCCTGCGTGATCTCAAATTCGGAGATAACCCCATCGCGTAAAGGACGTACCGCCACAACATTCGCTGGTGTGCGTCCGACCATCTCCTTGGCTTCTGTGCCAATAGCAAGCGGTTGGCGTGTGCGTTTATCGATTGCCACCCAGGAGGGCTCATTAATGGTAATACCTTTTCCGCGGACATTAACAAGTGTGTTGGCTGTGCCAAGATCAATGCCAATATCCAGGGAAAAAAAGCCCAGTAGCCAGTTTAGGGGGTTAAAAGCCAATGTTGGCTCCTGAAATTAGATGCAGGTACATAATTTGCGCAAAATTGTACTATAGTTTCGCCAACCCGCCCGGTTGCACTCTTCCGAAACGTCAGTCTGGGAAAAGAGCATGTTGTGCTTGATATGGTCCATAGTTCTGCCCGAATCAAGCACAACCGATGCCCTTTAACCTTTACCAGTTATGGTATTAATTATACTGTTTATTGGATTAGCCCGCGCTTAGAACATTAAATCGTTCACCATCTTCATCGTAGATTGCGGTGGTCGAATGCGGTCCTCGCTCAACCGGTTGAGTGGTGTATGGGTTAGGTTGAAGATATCTACCATCGAAGGTTGAACCGGGTCAATGTAAATCAGTCCGGTCAGCAACCACTGTTTGGCATTTGCCTCTTCCAGTATGCGCATAGCTTCAGTCCGGTTGGTTGGGTCATATTCGCGTTCCAGTTTCTTTAAAACAATGCGCGAGCCATCGTGTAAGGTGACTTCCTTGGCTTCACCTTCGTCATATTCCACCATAATCTCTTCGGCGGTAGGCACAAAGGAAAGCTCGTGCAGTGCAACTTCATGCTCTTTACCCCAGGAATAGGAGTGAACTGACTCATCTTTGTTATTGAAGGTCACGCAGGGGCTGATGATATCCAACACTGCAATCCCATTATGACTGAGGGCAGCTTTGATCAGCTCTTTAGCTTGTTTTGGGTCACCGGCGAAGGAACGCCCCACGAAAGTGGCGTTACCAACCAGTGCCTCCCAGGCGATGTCGATCGGCATGTAGGGATTGGTCCCTTGAGCTTTGAGCTGCAAGCCGCGATCGGCTGTGGCTGAGAATTGGCCTTTGGTCAGACCGTAAACCCCGTTATTTTCGATGATGTAGACGAGATTCAGGTTCCTGCGAATGACATGCTTGAACTGCCCCATACCGATGCTCACCGAATCGCCATCACCGGATACTGCAATCCCCTGCAAGGTGTAATCACCGAACAGTGCGCCAGTTGCCAGGGACGGCATCCGTCCATGCAAACCATTGAAACCAAACGAGCGATTCAGGAAGTAGGTGGGGCTCTTGCTGGAGCAGCCGATACCGCTGAACTTAACGATGTCTTCCGGAACGATATCCAGCTCATAGGCAGCCGCGATGATCTGGCTGGAAATGGAATTGTGCCCACAGCCCTGGCAGAGTGTGCTTGGGTTGCCGCGATAATCGCTTTTACTAAGCCCAACCTGATTTACTTGAACTCGTGGAGTAATGGGTTGGTCATCCATAATTATTTTTCCTCCTGGGCGATAATTGCATCGCGTACCAATTTTGCGGTAAGTGGTAATCCATCGTGATAAGCTACAGATATTAATTTAAGCGCCTGGTCGGGATATTCCAGCCTCAGCAGCTGGTGAAGCTGGCCATCGCGGTTCATTTCTACAACATAGGAGCGTTCATGTTGGTGGATAAAAGTCTCTACTTCCGAGGTGAATGGAATTGCTCGCAATCGCAAGAAATCGGTGTGGAGTCCATGTTTCTCTAATAAGTAACGTGCCTCTTCTATTGCGGGCTCTGTCGATCCGAATGAAATCAGCCCAATGCTCGCACCGGGCACATTTTCAATGATTGGTGCTGGTATATATCGTTTGGATGTTTCAAATTTCTTTTTTAACCGATCCATCAGCAGTAACCAGGTCTGGCTGTCTTCGGTGTAGCGGGCATATTCATCGTGCCCTGTTCCACGCGTAAAATAAGCTGCTGAAGGGTGGCGGTTGCCGGGAAGAGTCCGGTATGGGATCCCATCCCCATCCACATCCAGATAACGTCCCCAGATACCCTCGACTTTTTCCAGGTCTTCTTCACTGAGAATCTTACCCCGATCCATCGGCACGTCAGGATAATCGAACGGATGTGTCATCCACTGGTTCATCCCAAAATCCAGATCGGATAGTACGAATACGGGTGCCTGCATCCGTTCGGCAATATCTAAAGCTTTCCAGCCAAATTCGAAGCATTCCTGCACTGAACCGGGCAGCAGGACGATGTGTCGCTGGTCGCCATGGCCCATGAAAGTGGCAAAACGCAGATCACCTTGAGCAGTCCGTGTCGGGAGACCTGTGCTTGGCCCAACTCTTTGAATATCCCAAATGACAACGGGAACTTCTGCAAAATATGCCAGCCCACAATATTCAGTCATCAAGCTCAGCCCTGGACCGGATGTTGAAGTCATGGCTCGTAGACCTGACCAGCCGGCACCGATAGCCATACCGATTGCGGCGAGCTCATCTTCTGCCTGAACCACCGCGAAAGTATTTTTCCCCTCTTCCACAGGATCTTTGCGCAGCTTGGGCAGGTATTCGTTCAAAGATTCTGCCAGACTTGTTGCAGGGGTAATGGGATACCAGGAGACAAACTGGACGCCGCCATAAATCGCACCCAGGGCAGCCGCAGTATTCCCATCCGCCATGATGTAGTCGCTTGTTTTGTTTGATGGCTCGATGTAAAAGTGATCCTTCTTGACTGAATTTTCAACTGCCCAATCGTACGCTGCTTTGACCATTCCGAAGTTTAATTCGATTGGTTTTGCTTTTCCCTTAAAATGAAACTCCAAAGCCTGGTATATTTTTTCGATGTCGATACCCAGGATTTGGGCTACCACTCCGACATACACCATGTTGGCGATGTAATCGCGCAGGTTCGATGGCGCGCCAGAGTCCTTGACCAGCTTCTTGACTGGCATTGGGTAGAGTGTAATATCATCTCGATTGATTGCCAGCTTGATGTCGTCTGCATAGAAGAATACGCCACCAGGTTGAACATCCATGAGGTCACGGCTGAAGGTGGCCGGGTTCATGGCGACGACGATCTCGCGCTCATCTCGACGGGCCAGGAATCCATCATTGCTGACACGGATGGTGTACCAGGTGGGTAAACCCTGGATATTAGAAGGGAATAGATTTTTCCCTGAGACCGGGATGCCCATTTTGAACAGCGCCCGTAACAGAGTCAGGTTTGAAGTCTGGCTGCCAGAGCCGTTCACGCTGGCAACGGTAATTGAAAAGTTATTAACGATCCGTTGCTCAGGCGGCTTCACGATTGTTTGTTCATGAGTTTGTAAGTTGGTCATTTAAACTCCTTTCAAGCGGTTGAAAATTCTCAATTGCATCAGCGGTTACTGTATACCGGATGTTGGAAAAGCAAATCTTTGTGCAGGCAGAGCGCCTGGTACCCGCTTGCCGGGTCTCCAGCGATAATTCCATCAACCATCTGTTGGTGGTAGCGCCAAACCTCTTGCAAGTATTGGTAATCAGCAAAGAGATTCAAACCGACAGCTTCATATGCTTCCCAATATGCTTCGAGAATTCCCTGCACGAAAGGATTGTTCAGTCGCGCATAGATCAACAGATGAAGCTGGCGATGTTCTTCATGCGGGATTTGGATCGGGCTGCCATTCAGTTTGTTCCAGGCATTGTCCATCAATTTTTGTAAATCCTGGTGATCCTGTGCTGTTAGCGACTGGACCGCCGGTTCCCAAAAAGCAGCTTCCACTTGATTGCGTAGCTCTGCATAAGAATCGAAATATGAACGGTTTAGCCGGATTGCAAAACTGAGACTCTGATAAGCGGCTGGAAAGAAGGAGTAGGGCAGCCGGCGTATGCCTGTGCGAGGGCGTACTTCCACCAGTCCAAGCGCTTCGGCTACTTCCAATTGCTCGCGTAAGGATGCAACACTTATCTTTAACTCTTTGCTTAAATCATTTAACGAGGGGAGCTGGCTGGGTTCAGAACCATCTCTGTCCTCTGGTTGTTTTGGCGAGGCCAGGTAATTGAGAAAATCCGACGAGAGAGATAAACCGGACATGATAAACCCTGGTTGGTTGATTAGATTAATCAGATAAATCTGATGATTTAGACATCCGGAATTTTATCATGCAAAACCGGCTTCGTCAAGCAGCCTGGTTATGACTTCTCAAGCATCTCAACGGCAGCATTCGCCATTATAGCTGCAGCGCGTGGCATTACGATTTCGTCGAAATCAAAGCGCGGGTGATGATGAGCAGCATTCAGGCCTTTATCTGAATTGGCAGAACCAATAAAATAATAACACCCCGGTATTTGCTGCATCATGAACGCCATATCTTCAGAGCCCATCGTGCTACACTGTTCATCTAATTGGGCATCGGGGACTAAGTTTCTAACCACGGACTGGACTCGGCTGGTAACACCCGGGTCATTAATCACTGCCGGGGTGATTGACTCCACCTCTATCGTCACCTGGCAGCCCATCGCAAGAGCAACACCTTCAACTACTTGTCGAAAGCGTTCTAAAACAAGCTGGCGCACTACAGGTTCGAATGTGCGAATAGTGCCTTTCAGGGTTGCCTGGTTGGGAATGACGTTGAACGCCTCGCCGGAATGTACACTCGTAACGCTGATGACAGCGGATTGGAGCGGGGATACATTGCGCGATACGATACTCTGCAATGCGCTTATGATGTGTGATGCCCCGAGTACAGGGTCAATGGTTAAATTAGGCACCGCTCCATGACCACCTTTCCCGGTCAATTGGAGCTTGAATATTTCTGAGGCTGCCATTACAGGCCCAGCAGCAGCGCCGATCCACCCGACCGGTTTTTCGTTCCACAGGTGCAAAGAAAGGCAGGAGTTCTGGACGAGGGTCTTCAAGCACACCTTCTTTGACCATCCGTTGAGCGCCTCCCAGACCCTCCTCAGCAGGTTGGAAGACGAACTTAACGGTCCCTCGAAGCATGTCCCGGTGAGAATGCAGGAGGTGTGCAACCGTTATACCGATGGCGGTATGTCCGTCATGCCCACAGGCGTGCATTACACCAGGATTCTAGAGAAGCATATACAGCCTGGGTCTCTTCAAGAATTGGCAGTGCGTCCATGTCGAAGCGTAACAGAACCACCGGACCAGGTAATTCTCCCTCGAGTATGGCAATAACACCGGTTTCGGCGATGCCGGTATGGACTTCAAGCCCGAGTTCGTTGAGCTGGCGGGCAACGATCCCAGCCGTGCGGACTTCTTGAAACCCTAACTCGGGATGGCTGTGAAAGTCGCGCCGTAACGTCTGAGTGTAAGGAAACAACGCCTCTGCTTCGCGTATCCAATCCATGCCTCACCTCCACATTGAGCTGTAAATTGAGTTGTTATCGTCGATGTTGATTGATCCAGGAAGTCGCTCCCACGGTTTTTTCCAGCGAGTTACGCGCAGCGACTAGCCAAAGTTGATCCGGCGGAAATTTTCTTCATATCGTGGATTTTCTAGTGAGCTGCCGGGTGCTAATCGCCCGCGCATTCGTTGTTCCAGGGCAGCTGGGTCGCCTATCTGGCTTCGATGCTCGTAAAGGGCATTTATTTTTGTCTGCCAGAATTCTGTGACATCCAGATGCAGATTAGGCTGCTGAGTACCTGAAATCCATACTTCTCGGACGGCATGTGGTTCAAGCCCTTCCTCGAGCAATTCTGGATAGTACAGATGGTCTCTCGCAGGTGGAAATACAGCATCCAGGGCTGCCTGACCTGCAGCGCGATGGTCGGGATGGTTCAGGCGGTTATCACCTACATAAAGTGTAGTTGGATCACAGGTTACCATTACATCCGGTCTGATCTTGCGAATCATCCGGGTGATTTCCTTGCGCAGCACTAAATCAGGAACCAGGTAGCCATCAGCAAAGCTCAGAAAATGAACTTCGTGAACACCCAAAACCGCTGCAGCCGCGATCTGCTCGTGATGGCGAATGCTGCATAACTGTTCTGAAGTGATCGTGCGGTCGGCTGTGCCTTTATCTCCACAGGTGAGCAGGCAGTAAATTACCTGGTGCCCAGCTTTAGTCCACCGGGCGATGGTCGCACCGCAGAAAAATTCAGGATCGTCCGGATGAGCCAGTACAACCAGAATGCGCTGAGGCGAGTTCCAATCGTCCGGTGCTGTTTCAGGAGCGACAGACGTTTCGACGATATTCGTAGCAGTGTGGTAATCGGGTTGAGCAGACATTATGGTTTCTTCTTTTTCTTAAACTTATTGCCTTGAGCGGGTCCGGGTCTATCTGATTCGCGAGGGCACAGGTTGGGTGGGTATTTCGCTCGCAGCAGGTGTTTTCCCACAATCACATGGACCATCCCCATGCTTGGCGCATGGCGCTTGAGCTTTCTTTCTCAAGTTTTCCAGCTCTTCCCAGGGTTGGATATCCTGATGTTGAAATTCTTGCTGGACTCCTTTATCCAATAGAACCACGACGGTCTGCCGCAAGGGATAGACATCTACAACCTTACCTTCTCCGGCTGGAGTTACGACGTGTTTGCCACGTTTTGGCAGGTTATTACGCGCTTCCACATATTGCTCATACTCATAAACCAGGCAGCAACGCAAGCGCCCACACATCCCTGTAATTTCCGACGGGGTGAGTGAAATCCCCTGCTCCTTTGCCATCTTAATTGATATGGGGCTGAACTCCGTCAGGAACATTGAGCAACAGCGGTTTTCCATCCCGCAGGCACCCATCCCACCCAGGATTTTCGCGACATCGCGCGGACCAATCTGGCGCATCTCGATATGTGTGCGAGGATAAATCCTCTGCATGGCATTGCGTAAATTACGTAGATCGATCTTCGCTTCGCCTTCGGTGCTGTATAAGAATGCCAAACGCGAGCCATCGAAAGAATACTCAGAGGTAATGATTTTTACCCCCTGGATCTTCACTTCGGCACATTTTGCGCGGCAGTTGATCGTTGCCTCCAGCTCCTTCTTTTGCCAGAGCTGGCGTAATACCAGGTCACGCGGAGTTGCCTTACGTTGAATATGCTTCCAGGTGCCTTCCGGCGGAGGAGCTGGGTGTTGTATTAATTGGACCACCTCGCCAAGCTGGTTGCCTCGCGTCGTTTCAACGACTGCAAAATCTCCCACCTGCAGATCTGCCTGGTTTCGGGCATCAAAATGGTAGATTTTTCCGACTTTCTGGAATCGAATACCAACAATAAACGGTTCAGTTGAAGGTGACATTACCATCCAATACCGGAGAACTCATCCGGTCAACCGATCATGTTAATCGGGATAATGTTATTGTTTTGTTTGACCGCGGCAACACTGATCCGGGCGGCAATTTGTTCAGTGATTTGGCGGAATGCCTTTGCTACCGCCGAATCTGGCTGGCTCAGAACCACCGGCTTTCCGGAATCTCCGCCCATCCGAACAGACGGATCCAACGGCACCGAGCCAATGAAAGCCACACCGGCTTCCGCAGCCAACCGCTCACCACCACCCGTGCCAAAGATATCCATGCGCGTGCCATCCGGCAGCTCGAGGTAGCTCATGTTCTCTACTACGCCGAAAACTTCTACATCTAGCTGGCGGAACATCTCCAAGCCTCGGCGAGCGTCATCTAAAGACACCTGTTGCGGCAATGTTACGATCACGCCTCCACTCAGGGGCAGGGATTGTGCCAGGCTGAGGGCAGCATCACCGGTGCCGGGCGGTAGATCAATGACCAGGTAATCCAATTCTCCCCAATCTACATCCGTAAGAAACTGGCGGATTGCAGAGTGCAGCATTGGACCGCGCCAGATCAATGGTTGGTCGGCTTTAACCAGGAAGCCGATTGACATCAGCTTGACGCCGTATACTTCGGCTGGCACCAATTTGTCCTTCTTAGGGTTTGGCAATTGGTCAACGCCCATCATCGTAGGTAGGTTAGGGCCGTAAATATCGGCATCTAACAAGCCAACCTTTGCACCGCTTTGTGCAAGTACAACAGCCATGTTCACCGCGACCGTGCTTTTCCCCACTCCTCCCTTGCCAGACGCGACTGCGATGGCATTGCGAATGGGAAGCTCCAGCAAGCCGCGTGCCCTGCCGTCCGTGGGCACGTTTGCATCCAGTTTGACCTGCACACTGGCAACGCCAGGGATGGCTGCAACGGCTTCTCGGACCTCGCGTTCGATCTGGCTGCGCAGTGGGCAAGCCGGCGTGGTCAGCATAACGGTTAAGCTGACGTTATCGCCATCTATCTTTACATCTCGTATCATGTTCAGTGTAACCAGGTCGCGATGCAGCTCGGGCTCTTGAACTTTACTCAGCGCTGCCATTACAGCCTGGTTTGTAATCTCGTGTTTTCCCATGTTTTCCTTCTACCTGTACGTTAACATTACTCATTGCTGTGAAGGCAGTTGCAATATTACTTTAATACCTGTAGATCTGCTGCCTTCACATTTCTAGTGAAATTGAATTATACCTTGGCTTTCTTGGCAGCCTTGGCAGCTTCTGCCTCTCGCCGGGCAGCATCCTCCCGAGCAGCATTGATCGGTCGTATGCTGCCGTAATAAGAGGCAGGTTTGGAAAGTTTAGCTTTGTCGTAGATATTGGTTTCCAAGCGGTCATATACAGCCAGCTCGTAATCATGGTCCATCTTGATCGCATCGAAGGGGCAGTATTCAGCACATAAGTCCACAATTCATGCAGATATCTATGTCAATGTAGAACTCTTTTGGCTCAGGGACTGGCCGGCCTGTGTTTGGATCATTCGTTCGTACAATCCAGATACATTGTGGAGGGCATACTTTTGCGCAAATACCGCAAGATGTGCAGCGATCGTTTTGCTCACCATTTTCACCTACGTCATAAACCAGAAATGGCGTAAAACGGAACTCTTCTGGCACAGGCAATTTTTCTTCCGGGTATTGGATGGTGAAGATGCCGCGCCCGTCAGCGCTCATCCGGCGGGCAATGCCTGCTTCATTATTGTATCGGCTGCCTTTGCCGGTTGCAAACCAGACGATATCTTCCAGATAGGTGTCGATATAACGTTTCAGGGTAACACCCAAACCGCGTACTATTCCCATTCCGTCCATAGTTCTCTCCCTTAGCGATCCGTTTCGCCCAATACGATATCGATCGATCCCAGGATGGCGACTGCATCCGCAATTTTATTGCCCACGCACATCTTCTCATAGCCGGTCAGATTTATGAACGATGGCGCGCGCACATGATAGCGCCAGGGGTTAGCCTTGCCCGTGGAGACTACGTAATATCCTAACTCTCCTTTAGGACCTTCCACACGGCCATAGGCTTCTCCGGCTGGGACGCGCACCTGGTATTGGGGCTTGCCTTCCTGGATCGAGCCTTCGGGCAGGTCACGCACCGCTTGCTGCAGGATGCGTAAGCTCTGGCGAACTTCATCGATGCGGATCAGGTAGCGGTCGTAGGTATCGCCATGATAGCGCACTGCAACGTCAAAATCGAACCGCTCATAAATGCCGTAAGGATCAGCGCGTCGAATATCGTAAGGAACACCTGATGCACGAAGGACCGGTCCGGCTGCCGAATACGCAATTGCTTCTTCGGGGCTCAGGATACCGACGCCTTCGGTTCGTGAGCGGATAATTTCATTGTTCGTCAGGAACAAATCGAGTTCATCTACGCGGCGAGGCAGGCGGTTGAAAACCAGATCGCGAATTTTTTGGTATGTCCCTTCAGGCAGATCACGGGCAACGCCACCAAAGCGATAATAATTACACATCATGCGTGAACCGCTGACTGCCTCGAAGATATCCAGGATCAATTCTCGTTCTTCGATCGCATAAAGAGATGGAGTAAAGTAGGCACCGAGATCGTTTAAGAACATGCCGATGGCAAACACATGGTTGCATACCCGGGTGAGCTCTGCCATGATCACGCGCAGGTATTCTGCACGCTCAGGAGGCTTCACTCCCATCAGCTTCTCAACTGCCAGGGCATAGCCAAAGTTGTTGCTCATCGAAGAAAGATAATCCAGTCGATCGGTGAAGGGCATATTTTGCAGGAAAGTGTTTCGCTCACCGATTTTTTCGTGGTTACGGTGCAGATAACCGACCACCGGTTTCAGTGCCAGGACGGTCTCTCCTTGTAATGCTACAACCGCTCGAAATACCCCATGTGTGGAGGGGTGCTGCGGCCCGAGGTTGACAATTACTGTGTCAGTTTGTATGCTTTCATCCAGTGTTTTAATATAGCGTTCCACCGAGGCGTAGACGGCTTTATCTCCATCTGCTTCGAATGTAAACGGATCGAAGCCTGCCGGGTAATCTACATTCTTTTTGAATGGATTTTTGTCTTCCACGCGTTGTATATTGCCTTCAGGCCAGCGGCTCTTGAAGGGCTTGGCTTCCTCTTCCATGTAAGCTTCGGCCCAATCTTTGCGCAGCGGGAATCCGTTAAATCCTTCCCATAATAAGATACGGCGCAGGTCTGGGTGTCCTTCGAATTGAATCCCTAATAAGTCCCATGTCTCACGCTCTTGCAGGTCGGCTCCCGGAAAAACGGGCACCAATGAAGGAACAACCGGATTTTCTCGCGGCGTCTGAGCCTTGATCACCAAAGCAGGTCCGCCGGTGGAGCGAAACAGGTGATAGACAACTTCCATCTTGCCTTCAGGCAGGTAGTCAACCCCTGTGACTGAAGCAAGGTAATCAAATCCCATTTCATCGCGCAGCGCTGTGGCAACTTCAACCAGATTCTCGGCATTGACGAGATATCCCTGGTAGCCTTTCCGGATATCAGGGGTCACAAAATCAGGGAATCGAGCGACGAACTCATCCTGGATTGCGACTTCGGGGGAGGGGGTAAGGGTTTGTTCGCTCATTTTGTTCACTCCACTGTGGTCCCTTCAGCGACCTGGTTTTCCTGCGCGGCTTGCTGCATTAATTTTTCCTGACCGAGCTTTTGAATTTCGCTATATTCGCGCGGGTCCATAATATCGGGTCCCAGGACTGGAATGGGAATTTCCGGGACTGGATCCTTGCTGTACCAGCGGCTGTTTCGCCACTGCTCTTTATCGATCTTTTTCTGTAAAGTAATTAATCCATTAATTAGCGCCTGAGGAGTTGGAGGGCAACCTGGGATATAGACGTCTACCGGAATATAGTTATCAACCCCAGAGACCACGTTATATCCTTCTTTGAAGGGTCCACCGCCAGAGGCGCAAGCGCCCATTGCTACGACATACTTGGGCTCAGGCATCTGGTTGTACAGCCGAACGATGGTGGGCATCATTTTCTTGGTAACCGTACCCGAGACAATCATCAAGTCGGCCTGGCGGGGACTGGGGCGCATAACCTCCATGCCGAAGCGAGAGAAATCGTAGCGGCTGGCAGCCGTGGCAATCATTTCAATCGCACAGCAGGCCAGACCAAACATCATCGGCCAGACGGAATTTCGCCTGCCCCAGTTATAGATCTTATCAATGGCGGTTATGTGCACCGTGCTTTGTAACTCGGGCGGCACTTCAATATTTGACTTATCGGTTTTTTTTGCTGGATCGCTCATAGGGAATTGACCTCCTCAAACCATTCTTGATATATCGAAGAAAGAATTTCATGGTTGGCTAATACTGGATCATCGATAAAATTTGGAAGTTGGATCGTCCAACGAAAAACCATACCCAGTGATACATCTTCTAGCCTGACATCCGGGAATCGGTTGTGCAGTGCAAGCGCAATCGGGTACGAATCTTCCCAGGTGAGAGGATACTCAACTTGCAGGGATTGTTTTCGCACGGATGAAATATTGTCTTGATCAGGAAGAGCCTCTTCAAAGTTATTTTCCATGCTGGAGATAATTATACCTCCGAATAAACCAGTGACCTGACGATAAACGCAAATATATATTTGCAGAAATGGCTCTTAGCAGTATAATCCTGATATGAAGACTTCTCGCCAGAGACTCCTCGATTATCTCCGGACCCATCGGGCATTAACTGCCGCTGAGCTGAGCTGGTCCCTGCGAATGACCGGAGCTAACGCCCGCTACCATTTGGGTGTTCTTCACTCGGAAGGGCTGGTGGAAGTGGTCGGTACAAGACCAGCGGTTGGTAAAGGTCGACCTGCACAGGTTTACAGCCTGTCCGACCAGGCGAGAGGCAACAACCTGGCTGCTCTGGCTGCCGCGCTCCTTGATGAGCTGGTGCTTCCTTTACCAGAAACTGACCAGGAACCTGCTTTACGAAAGCTGGCAATGCGGTTGTCGAAGCAAGTTGAGGGTAACACGGATGCCAATAAGACCTGGGCTGCGAATGGTTGGTGCCCGTCTGACCCAAAGCCTGAAGCAAGCCGTCCAGCGATTAAACGAGCTGGGTTATGAAGCTCGTTGGGAGGCGCGGGTGGGAGCGCCACGCGTCATCCTGGGGCGCTGCCCATACGCAAGCATCCTCAATCAGCATCCTGAATTATGCCGATTAGATGCTGCACTGCTCGAGACGATGCTTGGCGTTTCAGTTGAGCTGATCGCCCGACAGGTTGTAGACGAGCGTGGGCTGCGTTCGTGTAGTTTTCGGTTGTAGGCTCTTTACATATTGTTGTAGAGAGACTATTATTTGTTATTCGTAAAAAAAGCTTCCAATTCTGCCCGGTTAGGCAGGGATGGCTGTGCTCCCGGGCGGGTCACTGCGATAGCCGCAGCTGCGTTTCCAAATGTTGCTGCATCCATAATGGATAATCCTTCACTCAGGGCGACGGCAAATCCACCTACAAACGCATCACCGGCTGCTACAGTATCCACTGCCTTAACCCGGTAAGCAGGGATATGCTGAGATATAGCGTGGCTCTCCACTCGTAGCCCATCTCCGCCAAGGGTGACGATCAGGTTCGGAATGCCCAGCTCTTTTAACCGTGTCACCGCTGCTCCGACTGATTCTGCCCCCACCAGCAGTTGGCTTTCGGTTTCATTCGGGATCAAGTAATCGACGCTTTGCAATAATTTCGCTTCGAGTGTGCGTGCGGGAGCAGGGTTCAGGATTACCTGAACATGGTGTTTGTGAGCCAGCTCGATGGCGCGTTCGATAGCAGGAAGTGGACTTTCAAGCTGCAGCAACAGAACACCAGCGCCTTCGAAGGCTGCTTCTGCAGCGCTTACATCCTCAGCCGTCAGGCGCATGTTGGCTCCTGATGCGACAATGATTGTGTTTGCCCCCGCATCATCCACAGCGATCAATGCCACACCGGACGGCGACTCGCTGTCTTTCTTGATGTATCTGGTATCCACGCTGTCCCGGGCGACCGTTGCCAGCAGCGCATCCCCAAAGGCGTCTGCCCCCACCCGGCCAATCATCCGCACCGGCGCGCCCAGTCGGGCGGCGGCGACAGCCTGGTTGGCGCCTTTGCCTCCCGGATAGGTGCCAAATCCGGATCCGATCAGCGTCTCGCCCACCTTTGGATGGCGCGGTGTACGCACCACCAGATCCATATTGAGACTGCCAACTACAACAATCGGTTTTTTGTTCTCTTCACTCATAGAAAGCCTCCAATCTAGTTGCCCTTGGCAGGGCAGGCTGGTATGATTGCTGTTATTATTTTACTCCCAAGTGCAAGGAGTTGTTATGTCGGGTCGTTTAGATGAGTTCATCGATTATCGTACGCGCATGAATGAACGGATTGCTGCTATCGACCATTTGGGAATTAAGCGATTCTTCAATCTCGATTCCGCAGCATATAAAGACGGCGCACTGGATGGCAGGACCAAGGAGTTGTTAGGGCTGGCGGCATCCATGGTCTTACGCTGCAATGATTGTATTGACTACCACATCATTCAATGCATCGATGCCGGTTGGACGGATGCAGAGCTGTACGAGGTTTTCAATGTTTCTTTAATCGTTGGAGGAAGTATTGTTGTTCCCCACTTGCGCCATGCGGTGGAAACATTGGATTTATACCGCCAGCGCAAAGCCTCCTAACCAGGCCAGGCAGTCTCAACCAGCTCTGGTAGAATTTGCCCGGCGCGCCCGGACAGGAAGAAATCCGCGTTGGCGGATAAAGGGGTTTCCTGAAGATTGATCTCAACGAGAAGAGCCCCCGCTTTTTGGGCTACCTCCGGCATGGCAGCCGCAGGATAAACCAGAGCTGACGTTCCAATGGAGAAGAAAATCTGGCAATTTCGGGCGGCTTTCCAGGACAGTTGAAGCTCTTCAACGGGTATCGGCTCGCCAAACCAGACCACACCTGGTCGCACATAGCCTCCACAGGTTGGGCAGCGGATGAGATCCTTAACCGGGGCTTTTGGTATATTTATTGGCTTGTTACAGCGATAGCAGCGGTTGCGCCAAATATTGCCGTGCAGCTCGAGAATGTTTTTGCTGCCTGCCTGGTGATGCAGCCCATCCACGTTCTGCGTGATCAGCGTGAAGGTGGGAACGTGTTTTTCAATCTCGACCAGTGCATAGTGAGCCGGGTTGGGTTGGGCTTGGGAAATCAAGCTTCGCCGCCATTCATACCATTCCCATACCAGCGCCGGGTTGCGCTCGAAGGCTTGCGCGGTCGCAAGCTCTTCGGGAGCGTAGCGTGCCCACAGACCACTCTGTGCATCCCGAAAGGTTGGCACCCCACTTTCGGCAGATATCCCCGCCCCACAGAGCACCGCAACACATTGGGCGGTCCGCAGCTGCTGGATCAGAATTTCCGGTACCTCATCGATCATTGTGCGTAATATTTGCTCCAATAACGCTGGATGCCACTGACTGACAATTGGATTGGGTTAACGGTTGAATAGACTTGCTCGACCATTGGATCATCGCCACCCCTGGTAAATCGCTTGTGTTGCCAGGCATCGAATTCTTGTAATAATTGCCCTTCCGATGGCGATGTAGGTAAGGTTGTTTTGATGAATTCTTCTAATTCTGTCAGAGCCTTTTCCAGGCGCGCCAGGTGCTGATCCGGGTCGGTAAAAACCCCGAAATGGGTTGGGGCAATAGCTCTAGTATTTTCTTGCTCAAATTCGACCCTGAGACGATCCAGGCTGCTACGCCACTGTTCAAGATGAAATTCTGGAGGTGGGGTCGGGATATTGCTAAACGAGGTGTTTTGCAATCGAATACCGCCAATATCACCGCTAAAGCACACATCCTGGTAGATATATGCATGGTGGTGGTTGGCGTGACCAGGAGTTTCAATGGCGCGAAACACCAAACCGCTTATATCTAGTACATCCCCATCTTGCAGGGCAGAGACGCGCTCAGGAGGCACAGGAATGATCTCGCCCCATAGTGTATCCATCATGTCACCATAAATACGCCGGGCGCTGGTGATTAATTTATCCGGATTAACCAGATGCGGAAGTCCGGCAGGATGGACGTAGATATGTGCTCCCTGGCGCGCCAGCCAACCAGCAGCTCCGGCATGATCCAGGTGGATATGGGTGAGCAGCACGTGCGTGACATCGCCCTCGGTATAACCCAGCGCATGCAGGTTTTCTTTTAGCATTTGCAGCGTAGAAGCCGGACCGCATTCGACCAGCACTACACCATGAGTATGCGGGATCAGGTAGGAGGCGATAATCCCAGGCAGCCCCAAAAAGTTAAGGTCGAGGGTGTGAACTGTAGGATTCATATTTGCCTTGTTAATTGATCCTCGCGTAGGATTTCGAGATTTTGTCGATCACCTGGCATCACTTTTGATCTGGTTTTATTTCTGCAAATCATCCAACAGGTTGAAGTAGATTTGCGGTGGCTTCCTTTCAACATGCTCTTGAGCAACATGAGCAAGTCGCAGCAGGACATCCTCGCGCCAGTAACGACCGATGGCTTGCATGCCGATCGGTAAGCCTGCTGTGTCATATCCAACCGGGAAGGAGATGGCAGGGTGTCCTGTGAAATTACTCGCCAGGACAAAGCGCATGATCTCCGTTAAAGTACTGCAGGTCTGACTCGCCTCTTTTCAATGCGTCATGCCGAATTGCAGGAGCGGTAATAGCTGTGGTAGGTGTCAGGATGGCATCCACCTGTTTAAAAGCTGTCTCGAAATAGTTTATCGAGCGGGTGCGCATGCGTTGAGATTGCAAATAATCCCGCGCGGTAAACCCATGAGCCAGGGCGAGATCGTACCTGACCTCCAGGCTGAATTTTTTTCGATTACGCTCATAAGCGTGTTCAAGAGCTTTGAGCATTTCGGATGTAATCGTGATCATATGCGCAACGCGTACGGGTTCAAGCTCAGGAATGGCGATCTCTTGAATTTTCGCGCCCTGTGATTCGAAGCGCTGCAGGAGTGCTTCGCAGGCGTTCACGATATCAGGAGTGGCATGCCTGAACCATGGCCAGTAGATGCCCAGGGTAAGGTCATGGATGTCCAACTGGCTGAAATTTTCCAGGCTGGGTGTGGGTTGGTGCAGGGTATTCTTATCGCGCTCGTCGACCCCTGCCATGATCATATAACCAATCGCTACATCTTGAACGGTCGCGCCAATCGGACCTAAATGACCCATACTCCAGGTTAATGGTGCCGCGCCAAATTCGCTCACCCGGCCGAAAGTGGGCTTTAACCCCACAATTCCGCAGAATGCAGACGGGACACGGATGGAACCACCGCCATCGGCGCCAACTGCCAGAGGCGCTAAACCGGCGCTGACGGCTGAGGCTGGTCCACTGGAGCTACCGCCGGTGTGGTGACCTGGATGGTACGGATTGCGCGCTGTTCCATGGTGCTGGTTGAAGCCGGTAACCCCAATGCCGATTTCATGCATATTTGCCTTGCCCACCAGCATTGCGCCGCTGTTGCGCAGGCGCGCTACCACCTGGGAGTCGGTTTTAGGTGGGTTATGACCTAAGAAGCTGGTACCGACAAACGTCCCATAGGGCAGCATATCTACTTCGTCTTTTACAGCTACTGGAACACCATCCAGAACGCCTAAAGGCTGCCCGGATTTCCACCGTTGTGTAGATTGGCGCGCCTGTGCGCGCAGGTCATCTGGTTGCAGGGCAATAATTGCTCGCAGAGCCGGGTCCCTGGAGTTACTGGCTTCTACCGCTGCCAGTACTTCTTCAGCTACTTGTTCCGGTGTGATCACACCTGCCTGGTATGCCTGGATGTAGTCTCTGATTGTGTTATACATAAACCCAGGCTGCCGGGGCTCAGCCAGTGCCAGCTCTTGAAGCTCTTCAGATTGGGGGGAAACCTCTACGGCAAGGGTCGGAGACGGCGGCGGGAAAGGTTGGAAAGTGGGTGCATCCTCGAGATGCAACCGGCGAAAATTTGTAATTCCTCCATTTGAGTATAACTGCCGGGCAAGCAGCCCTCGCGATACCGGGTTTTCTACCAGGTGCGTAATCATTGTCAAGGATATCCCTGCAAGCCGTGGCAGCTTGAGGCTTTTCAAATCATAAGAAGGTTCACTGATATTTGTTTGGGTCATTTCCAGCTCGTTAGTAAATCTAATCGTTCTTTTTCTTCTGGCGATAAGCATAATCCTGCTGCCCCCAGGTTGTCCTCCAACTGTGACAGGGTACGCGGTCCAATAATTGGGCTGCTGATGAGCTCATTGCTCAACAGCCATGCCAGCGCAATTTGAGAGATCGATGCATTTCCTCTCGTTCGCCCCATCGCTTCCATTTCATCTAGCAGCTTGAAATTTTGCTCGCTAAAATAACGCCGGACGCTACCCGAACGGGCGCTTTCTGTTTGAGCATCTGAGCGATATTTTCCGGTCAGAAAGCCGCCTGCCAGGGGGCTGTACGGGATTACCGCCAGTCCGTAGGCACTGCACACCTCAGCAAGCTCGCGCTCGAATTCGGCGCGATGCACCAGGTTGTAGTGCGGCTGAAGGCAGTCATATCTTGCCAGGTTATGGTAGCGAGATGTCCACAGGGCTTCGGTCAGCCGCCAGGCAGGGTGATTCGAGCAGCCCAGGTAGCGAACTTTCCCCTGCTGGACCAGTGCATCCAGGGTAGATAGTGTTTCTTCGATCGGTACATTCTCGTCGTACCAGTGTGTCTGGTAGAGATCGATGTAATCCGTATTAAGTCTTTTCAAGGAAGCTTCAACTGCCTGGATGATGTGGGCGCGGGACAGACCTTCATCGTTCGGGCCATCTCCCATTTGACCGCGCACTTTTGTTGCCAAAATTACCTTGTCCCGGGGAATGTGGTTATTCTTCATCCATTTTCCGATGATAGTCTCGGAAATTCCCCCAGGATTACCGGGCGCCCAACGCGAGTAAATATCAGCCGTGTCAATAAAGTTGATCCCTGCCTCATACGAGCGGCTTAAGATCTGGAAGGATACAGCCTCATCAGCGGTCCAGCCAAACTGCATTGTGCCCATGCAAAGTTGGGAGACTTTTAGTTCAGTGCGTCCAAGCATTCGATATTCCATTGCTTTACCTCGAGCTCCTCTTTCTCATCTTGAATTTTGAATATTTGAAAGCAACCCATGTTGAAGTGCAAGAAGGACCCCAAGCTGCAGCGAGCCATCGATGGTCGCTCCTTGCAGGATCATTTGCAAAACTTTCTCTACCGGCAGGAGAACCACCTGTAATTCTTCACCTTCATCCAGATGCTGAGCGGACGGCACCAGGTCGCTGGCGAAAAAGAGGTGTGTCTTCACCCGGAGCGTGCCTGGAAACTGGTTATAGGATCCTATCGGCTGCAGATGGCGCGGGAAGTAGCCGGTTTCTTCTTCGAATTCGCGTCGAGCTCCATCCAGAGCTGCCTCACCTGGCTCCAATCTGCCGGCTGGTAGATCATAGATCACCTGTCCAACGGGATGGCGGTACTGCCGGGTGAGCAGGATCTCTCCTGCTTCGGTCAGCCCTACTGTGGCAACAGCATCAACCGGGCTGCTCAGGTAGAAATATTTCTGTTCCCTTCCGTGCCATTTCAGGTCATCCTGGATAATTTTCACCCATGGATGGTCAAAAAGGGTGTGGCTTGCGACAACCTGGATAAGCGATTCTGGCTCGTGCATTGTTTGCTCTCTCACAACCGTAAGAAAAGGCACCTGAATATTTACGAGAAAATTGGATGAATACGGGCGATATTATACTCGACAGACTTCGACCTCAGGGAAATCAAAAGCGGCTGGGTCAGCCGTAGCAATGACCAGCCGCTTTGTTGGCTTAGGTGATGATATGTTTATTGTGCTTCACGACTGGCTTTCAGCGCTTCTTGCATTTGTTCGAGATGCCCATGTTCGTGAAAGGGCACTTCTAAGGTGCCATAGGCAATACGCCAGTAGGTTCCTTTGCGTTTTTCGACGAAATCGGCTGGTATGTTGGAGAGAAACGCCTGGGAGACGGCAGAGCAATGTTTCCATTCTTTAACCAGCCTGACCAGTGTCGGGTATGTGCTGACCGTTGCATCGATCCACGCTTGCAGGTTGCCACCGTAATCATCACTCCAGCGTTCCTGACCTTCCACTGAATCAGCCAGGGATTGGTGCCAGGCTTGCTCGCCCTGGATTAAATGGGCAACCACCTCTTTGATGCTCCACTCATTTGGGGCCGGTTTGAAAGATGCTTCGTTTTCACTCACTCCGGCGAAGAAAGCTTCCAGCTCTTCCTCAAGGGCAATACGTCGCTTTTTGAACTCTGCCGCGAGTTCCTGGATTGTAGCTGGGATATCCGGGATACGCCGGTGAGAAAGCTCCATTTCAACGCTCTTCTTTTCGGCGCCGCGATAGAAGACAACCTCTACTTTATCTCCGGCGCGATGACCCTGTAAGGCATTCGCCAGGCTGTTATAATCCAGCACTGGCTCGCCGCCCAGGCTGACCAGCACGTCATCTTTTTGTAGACCGGCTGCCTGGGCGCCCATCCCTTCAAAAGTAGTTTCCAGGCGAATGCCCTGGCTGACAGGCACGCCTAACTGCTTTGCCACTTCGGCATTAAAATCGTTCAGTCCAATACCCAGCATCGGACGTAAAACCAGGCGCAGGTCTCTTCCAGTTTCCAGCACCGATGCCAGGTTCTCCAGGCTGTCACCCCAACCTTTTTCGATTTCCTCGCGTGTACCTGCCCATGCCTCACCTTCTCCAATCCCCGAATGGAGTACCTTTATCATGGTGCCATCGCCGGACTCTGTTAATATAATTTCGACCAGGGTAGGTGCCGGTTCATTACGACCATACCAGGTGAAGGCAACATTCTTATCCGGCTCGACGATGGTGAACTCGCCTGCTGCGTAATAACCAGAATTCCAGGCGCTATAGAATCTTCCACCCGGTTTCGGATCAAGGGTGGCAATGTCGCAGAACCATTCTTTCAACGCTGTTGCATTTGTCCAGGCGAAAAAAGCCTGGTTAGGCGTTGCTTTAACGAATTGATGAAATTCAAAAGAATTGTTGGACATGCTGCGCTCCTCCATTACAGAACCTTGGTTGTAAATTCCAGCTTAATAATATTATACGTGTAATTCTGATGAAACGAAAGCAGGCGCGTCCCGTTGCCGAACCTGTGCAATAGCCGGCGTGCTTCGATGCCATAACCAGAGGGTTTGCATCCCCACACTGACGGTCAAGGCGGTCAGACCCACGTATAACCCGGCAGCCTGCCCCCAGGCAACCCCGGCGAACAAGATCAATGCACTGGTGATCAGGTATATCACGACAGATTCCGTAATGCCACGCGTGCGGCGGCTGTGTAAAATTACCCCCTGGAACCAACTTTGAAAGGCGCTCATCGCCGGCAGTGGAAGTGCCAGCCAGATGCCCTGACGTGCGAGCGTGGCCAGATGAGGCTCAAGCGCGGTAACATCGGTAAACCAGAACGAGGAGAGCGGAGTGGCGGCGATGATAAACAATCCGCAAGTGGAAGCGCCAGCGAGAATCCAGGCGAAGCGGCGTAAGTTGTGAAAAGAGTGTGGTTGATCTATCAAGGCTACAACCACTTCGTTAAATGCTACTCCCAGGCTGCGCAGCATAAAAATAAGACCGGTAACTACCGACCAGACAGCCAGCGAAGACAGCGCCTGTGGCATGCGGCTCAACGCCGCGCTTCCGATTGGATTGGCAAGGAGCATTAGCAGCGAAGTCATGGCGAGTGGAATATAAAAATTCCAAAATGCTTTCCAGGTCAGCGCAGGTTGGACTGGGGGAGCTGGCTTAAGCTCCAGTTGTATCACAGGACGCACAACCAGTCCGACATAAATGGCTTCGGAGACAACCCCGCTTACCACTGCGGTCGTGGCGACGATAATCCCTGGTATATCACCCAGCAGATATCCAATGGTAAGTACGATCGTGTCAGCGCTGAGACGGATGAGGGTGCCGACACCAACCGTCTTTGAATGGCCAAAGCGGATCAAGATCCCCTGGTTAAAACGCCTGTAAGCGATAGACCACGTCCATGGCGTCATAATCTTTAATCCGATGTGTGCAGGTTCCACAATTTCCTGGGGCACCCCCAGGATACCTTCGACTACCAGATAATATAATGGTGTGAATGCAATGAGGATATGCAATCCGGTCAGCAGCGCCCCGGCAGTCATCATGAAGCGCCGCAGCAGCTGATATGAGTCCCAATCCTTGCTCAGCGCTGTAGAAGCTGCAAGCAGCATGATAATCGGAGCTTCAATGATCATGGAAAGTGGAAAGACTACCCCGCCGTACGCTGCCAGGTTGATCGCAGGGTTTGGCAGGCGGGCAATGATGGCAGATAGGGCAGGCAGCTCAACACCCATCAGCAGCCAGCTTGCTGCCAGGGGCCACCAGGTTTGAAGAATCTTGCGCAGGGTTACTGGTCGGACGAGGATTGAGGAGTTGGTCAATTTTATGGTTTCCGTAATGATGAAAGGGTCGCAGATCTGGCTATTGTTTGATGAAATTGTAGTACGAAATCCAGATTTATGGCACCTTATGGTTAATCCAAATCAAATGACCTGTAAAAGTGGATTCGTTATAATATAAGAGATAATACCGCGTAGTATTCAGTAAACAGGTTTGCTTCATTTCGGATCAGCCTGGTCATTGGTCGTTTATAAAGTATGGATGGCAAATAACAAAAGCCGAATTCAAGGGAAGGAACTACGTTGATAACCCATAGGCTACGCCTGCAAATTGCGTTGTGGTTAGTGATCACTATTGGCTTGGCCGGATGTCAGGCGAACGTATCAGAGCCAATCTCTCAGACCGTGGCGGTTTTCACCTCGCCTTCTCCGGGTTTGGTCACCGCTACTTTGACCCCGTCACCAACGCTGTTACCAACCGCCAGCAATAGCCCCTCGCCAGAAGCCTCCCCGACTGCCAGCCTGACTCCAAGCCCAACTTATACCCCTGATCCTTATGCAGGTCTCTCAATTCCCGAGCTGGCGGCAAGAACTTACGGCGGTGGGACACTCGAAGTGCAGGATGTGCTGGCGGAGAACAGCTACTTCACTCGCCTGTTGGTCAAATATCCGAGTGATGGCTTATCGATCGCTGGCTTCGTGAATATCCCCAAGGTCAGGCTGGATGGCAATACAGGATCATCCACTGGAGCGAGGCAGATACCTGTGATCATTGCCCTGCACGGTTATATTGATCCCGCGATCTATGATACCGTAGATTACACCACCGGATATGCAGACGCCCTGGCAAGAGCAGGCTTTCTTGTCATACATCCCAATCTACGTGGTTATCCACCTTCGGACGAAGGCGACAATCGTTTTCGGGTGGGTATGGCGATTGATGTATTGAATTTGATCGCAATAATCAAAGCCCAGGCAGGCCAACCCGGCGTGCTGGAGCAAGCCGATCCTCAGGCAATCGGCTTGTGGGGACACAGCATGGGTGGCGGTGTCGCGACGCGAGTTCTGGTTGTCAGCCCGGATGTAAAGGCAGCGATATTGTACGCGGCGATGAGCGCTGATGATCAGAAAAATTACGAACGCATTTATAATTACTTCTCAGGCGGTACCCGTGGTCAGGAGGAGTTGAGCGCGCCCAGCGAAGTATTTAACCAAGTTTCACCAGTAAATTTTCTGGATAGGATCAGTGCTTCGGTTGGTATTCATCATGGCAAACAGGATGCTGATGTTCCCCTGGCATGGTCGCTCAATCTATGTACGCAGCTAGAGCACCTGGAGAAGGATGTTGAATGTTACACATACGACGATCAGCCCCACACTTTTCATGGGGAAGGCAATGATCTCTTTATCCAGCGGATGATTGACTTTTTCTGGAGAAAGCTAGGTCCCTGAGGTTGTTGATGAACGATTGGGTTTTGCAGTTAGTAATTCTATTCATCTTAATCCTGGTGAATGGTGTATTGTCTATGGCAGAAATCGCCATCGTCTCGGCGCGTAAATCCAGGTTGCAGCAACAGGCTGACCGGGGAGATGAAACTGCGAACACAGCTCTTCAGTTGGCTCCAAAGCAGATTGGATTGATTAATCCAGAAAAAATCGCTCGCAGGGTAGCGATCCCAATGAGCACCCTTTTTGCAGGGCTTCGATTTGAAGTTGTCGATATGGATGGATATCGGGTTGATAAGATCATTGTGATGGCTATATCAAAGACTGTGGTTGAAGTTGGGAAAGAAAACTCGTGAGGAGGCTGTTTCTTTTTCTTGTTGCAACCGCTGCTACCGTCCTGATCTTTGCTGTTCAGGTTGGATGCACCGCCAAACCGCCAGTTAACCTGCAGCCTACTCAACAAATCATCATGACAGAAGTTGCCAATCGGATGGAGGAGCTCGACCAGGAATTAGCGCACATCGATCCAACGCTAACAGCGATTGCTGGTATGTACTATAGAAATAGCGTTCTTGATGCTACCAGTACCCTGACACCTACCGCGACTGATGCCATATTAACCCTGATCGCTCCGCCAGGCACCATTAATCCAGCACTACCTGATCAGACGCAAGAAGCTCAGCTCACCCCTTCACCTTCAGCGACGACAACACCCACGTCCACGGCGACTCCATCTCCAACTCCAACCCCAACGGCCACAATTGATCCTGAGAAAATAATAGACCAGGACGATTTTTCGCAAGCAGGTCGGTGGTTTACAATGACGGGCAAGCAGTTTGTAGTTGAGTATGGTTCTGGCGGATACCGGATCTATTCCACAGCAGCCACGCCTGTCTGGAGTGTGATTCACAGCGGTCTCAAAGATGTAATTGTTGTAACCGACATCACCACCTTCAGCGGAGCGCAGGATGCATTTTTCGGTCTGGTGTGCCGTCAGAAAAACGACCGCTATTATCTGTTCGCGGTCAGCCCAAATGGCACAGCCGAGATTGGCAAAATAGTGGGCGCAAATTTCAATTCCCTCGCTGCGACATCATTTCAACCAGAGAGTTACAATCCGGGCGTCAATCAGCTGCGTGCCGAATGTATCGGCTCCCAATTGGCGTTCTATTTGAATGGGAATTTATTACTCCAGGCAGAAGATAGTGATTTTACTTCTGGAGCGGTGGGTGTGCTGGCGGGTAACCGTTCGACGCCTGGTATTGATGTGACATTCGATAATTTTCTCGTCTTGGAACCATAAATTTCGCCAAGGAGGATGGCTGTGAAATATAAAATCCATCGGGCAGTCGTTATCGGTTCTGGAACGATGGGTGCGGCTATCGCAGCGCACCTGGCGAATGCAGGCATCGCGGTGGCATTGCTGGATATCATCCCCAACAAGCTCAAACCGGATGAAGAACGAAAAGGTTTATCGCTTACGGATGCTGAAGTACGCAATCGCATCTCTCGTGAGGGTTTGGAACGGGCAATCAATTCGCGCCCTGCCAGCTTTTTTACGCCAGAGATAGCCGAACGAGTCACAGTCGGTAATGTCGAGGACGATTTTTCGGTCATTACGCAGGCTGATTGGGTGATTGAGGCTATTGTTGAGAACCTGGATATCAAGCGCTCATTGATGGAGCGTATCGATATGGTGCGTAATCCTGATGCGATCATTTCCACCAATACCTCAGGAATACCAATCGCCTCGATCGCAGCGGGCAAGTCGGAAGGCTTCCGCCAGCATTTTCTCGGCACCCACTTCTTCAATCCTCCCTCGCTATCTTCGCCTGGTAGAGATAATTCCAACGCCAGACACCTTGGCTGAGGTCACTCAATTTATCAGCAGCTTCATCGAATACCACCTGGGAAAAGGGGTTGTTCCAGCCAAGGATACGCCGAATTTCATCGGCAACCGCCTGGCGTTTGGTAGTGGCGCATTTGCCCTGGACTACATCCTCGAGAATGGTTATAAGGTCGATGAAGTCGATGCGATTACTGGCCCGGCGATGGGAAGGCCAAAGACAGCTATTTTTCGCTTAATTGACCTGGTCGGTGTGGATATCTGGGAGCATGTTGGCCGAAATCTGGCACCGGTTATCCCCCACGATTCACACGCCCTGCGTTATCTCCGCTCTGAGCGCGCCTCTGGGCTGATCCGCGAGATGGTTGAGCGCGGTTGGTTAGGCAACAAATCGAAGCAGGGATTTTACAAAGAGGTTCGCCAGGAAGATGGCTCAAAACAATTTTGGTCCTTGGATCTTAATACACTTGACTACCAGCCGCCTCAAAAAATCCGTTTCGAATCGATTGGAAAATCCCGTGACCGCAGCCTGGCTGATCGCACAAAGATTTTACTGGATGCGGACGATCGAGCCGGACAACTGGCCAGAGCCCTGACTTACCAGGGACTGGCTTATGCCTCGGAACGGATACCTGAGATTGCTGATACCCCTATGCCAATCGATGATGCCATGCGGTGGGGTTTTGGCTGGGAAGCGGGTCCATTTGAGATATGGGATATGATCGGTGTCGCTGAATACGCTGAGAAAATGCAGCAGGCAGGGTTTCCGCCGGCCCCTTGGGTAGAGAAAATGTTAGTCGCCGGCTTTAACTCATTCTACGAGTATAAAGGGTCGATCAAGGTTGGCGTTTACGATCCTGAAAAGCAGCTTTACCAGCCGATTCCGAGACCGGCTGGGCTTGTGGTATTGCGAGAGATGAAAGCTGCCGGTAAGGTCATCAAGCGCAATCCAGGAGCTACATTGCTCGACCTGGGAGATGGTGTCGCGGCTCTCGAGCTGCACACCAAAATGAATACCCTTGACGAGGATATTTTTAATATGCTCCAGGAAGGTCTGGATCGCGTTGAATGTGATTTCGACGGCATGGTTTTAGGCACAGATGGGGAGAACTTCAGCGCTGGTGCAAACCTGCTCATGGTGGTCATGGCGTCTCAAAATAAGATGTGGGACATGCTGGATCTGACGATCGCCAGAATGCAAGCACTTGATTTGCGAATGCGCTATTTTCCGAAGCCAGTGGTCGCTGCCGTGGCAGGATTAGCCTTAGGTGGGGGCACGGAAGTGCTGATGCATGCCGGGCGTGTGGTAGCCCATGCGGAGCTTTATGCCGGTTTAGTAGAGATTGGCGCCGGGGTGATCCCAGCCGGTGGTGGGACAAAGGAAATGCTGCGACGCATTCTCAACCCTCCCATGCGAACCAAGAATGTTGAAGCACTGCCTTTCTTACAGCGTATATTTGAGCAAATTGGTCTGGCGAAGGTGTCCACCAGCGCTGAGGAAGCCCGGCAGATGGCGATATTAAGTTCGAATGATCGTGTGGTTCTCAATCGTGAGCGATTGCTCACCGAAGCGAAGAAAGAGGTTTTACACCTTGCTCAAAGTGGGTACCAGCCCCCGCTTCCGGAAAAAATCTATGCTGCCGGCAGAGATGCACTCGCCGCGCTGCGGGTGGGCATTTTTATGATGAAACAAGGTGGCTATATTACCGAATACGAAGGATATATTGCTGGAAAATTGGCGGCGGTGATGACCGGTGGAGAGATCAGCGCACCAGGCTGGGTTGCTGCGCAATATATATTGAACCTTGAGCGAGAAGCTTTCTTATCCCTGTGCGGTGAGGAAAAAACCCAAAAGCGCATGTGGAATTTGCTCCAGACGGGTAAACCATTGCGGAATTAGGAGCGACTTATGACAACTCCATCCCTATCCATGTATTCTCGACCAGCGGATCGTGATCCTGTAATCGTCGCCGCCGCACGGACAGCGGTAGGGAGGGCAAAGCGTGGCGGCCTGTCAACCACGCGCCCGGATGAGATGGCTGTCGCGGTCATTCGCGACTTACTTCGCCGCGCCTCTGTGCTTAACCCATCTGAAATCGATGATGTCATCCTCGGCTGTGCTTTTCCGGAAGGCGAACAGGGCATGAATATGGCGCGCCTGGTCTCCTTGCGTGCCGGGCTGCCAGAATCTGTTCCGGCGGAGACCATCAACCGCTTCTGCTCATCAGGCTTGCAGTCAATTGCCCACGGTGCTCATTCAATCATGGCGGGTCAGGTGCAAGTTGTGATCGCAGGGGGAACCGAATTGATGAGCATGGTTCCGATGACAGGTCTGAAGTTTTCCCCTATGCCATCGCTGGCCCAGGAAGCCCCGCATTATTTCACCAATATGGGCTTAACCGCTGAGAATGTCGCAGAAAAATATGGTATCTCTCGACAGGATCAGGATGCATTTCGCATTGCGCAGTCACCAGCGTGCAGTGTTCGCTGTGGATTCCGGCGTATTCGATGATCAAATTGTGCCTCTGAGCGTTGAGATGATCGAGCCCACCAGCGATGCGCATACGCGTACCAAAACTTTTGTGTTCAAAAGAGATGAGGGTCCCCGAGCAGATACCAGCCTGGAAGCACTGGGTAAACTAAAGCCTGCTTTCAAAGAAGGCGGGAGCGTAACCGCTGGTAATTCATCTCAAATGTCGGATGGCGCAGCCGGGGTAATTGTCATGTCGCGTATTAAGGCTGAAGCATCAGGTTTAACGCCAATGGCACGCTTCGTCTCTTTCGCTGTCGCGGGGGTGCCTCCCGAATTCATGGGCATGGGTCCGATTGAGGCAGTGCCGAAGGCGCTGAAGCTGGCAGGCTTGACGCTTGGTGATATTGGTATGGTCGAGCTAAACGAAGCCTTCGCTGCTCAAGGGTTGGCGGTGATGCGTGAGCTCGATTTGGACACAGAGCGAACGAACGTGAACGGCGGCGCGATTGCGCTTGGACATCCGTTGGGATGTACCGGCGCAAAGCTGACTACCCAGCTAATCTACGAAATGAAGCGCCGAGACGTCCAGTTTGGTATGGTGACAATGTGCATCGGAGGTGGTATGGGTGCCGCAGGAATTTTTGAAAATATCCGCTAGAGAGTGATAATACTGATGCTTAATCGATTCACTTATCAGAAATAGGAGAATAACCATGGCTGAGCTTACCGTTCATAAGCTGATCGAGAATCATCCCAAGGCTTTCCAACCCGAGAAGGCTGCAGGAGTCGACGCTGTGATCCAGTATGTTCTTACCGGAGAAGAAGCTGGAAATTACATCATCACGATCCAAGATGAAACCTGCAGATGGGCAGAGGGGATGGCAGATCGCCCGACAATGACCCTGACAGCCGATGCGCAAGATTTCAAAGATGTATTAACCGGCAAAGCCAACGGAATGCAGTATTTTATGTTGGGTAAGCTCAATTTATCAGGCGATCTTAACCTGGCGATGAAATTAACTAGTTTCTTCAAGATGTCATAGACCGACAGTCGAAGACGCAGGCTGGATTAATCCTGATATGGCATTGTAATTACGTTCTGGTTCACTGCTGCTGTCAGGTCGTTTATTACCTGTTTTATGTAAACCACAATTCCATCAAGTCCGTGTATCTGGTCGCCCGGGTCGCAAGGGAGAAGGATTTTATCTGGCTGGCTGCGCAGCTTAAACTCAACACCACCTTGCTTGAGCGCCCTTTCGCTGACCGTTATTCGCACTGGTAAGCCAATGAGATCAGCGTCGTTGAATTTCACCCCGGGACTCTCGGGGCGATCATCGTAGAGCGTTTCTATCCCGTTGGCTGATAAGGTTTGGTATAGCCTTTGGGCAAGCTCCTGGATTGGCTCGACTCCTTGGTCCGCGTTTCCTTTACCAACTAGCCCGACCAGGTGCACCTGGAAAGGGGAGACGGTGACAGGCCAAACCAGGCCATAATCATCGTGGTGCGCTTCAGCGATGCAAGCCAGTAAGCGCCCAGTGCCTATCCCGTACGATCCCATAATCACAGGTTTCTCACTTCCATCTTGATCGGTGTAAAGACATCCCATCGCATCGCTATAACGGCTGCCCAGTTTAAAGATATTCCCGACTTCAATGCCGCGCTTTGCCAGGAGCGGTGCGCCGCATTGAGGGCAGCCGTCTCCTTCCTGTGCAGAGGCAATATCGGTGACATAGCCCGCCTGGTAATCGCGCCCGTAATTGACGTTACGCAGATGAAATCCCTCCCGGTTTGCCCCGGCGACAAGGTTTGCCGATGTAACGATCAGGTCATCTACCACCACCTCTACATTTAATCCTACAGGTGAGGCATAGCCGGGAACGGCGCCTGTTTTTCGGATTTCTTCCTCCGTGGCTGGTCTCAAGGATTGGGCATTCAGGAGATTGGCGAGCTTGGTCTCGTTGACTTCCATATCGCCGCGGATAATGACAAAAATAAAACGCTCTTCAAAGGTTGATTGATCTTCATTCTTCGGTGAAACCGACGATGCACCTGATGCAACAGTAGCCACCAGAAAGACTGCTTTGGCAGTCCGCTCTTTTGGTATCTTCAGGTAATTCGCCAGATCTTCGATTGTTTTTGTTTCCGGTGTAGAGACGAGTTCCAGAGGTAAAGGAGCTTCAGCCACCGGAATTGGCTTGCGGATGCGTGCAATCTGGCGGTTGGCGGAGTAGCCGCAGCCTGGACAACACATCAATGTGTCTTCTCCGACTGGATTCAAGTACATAAACTCGTGCGCTAATTGTCCTCCCATCATCCCTGTGTCCGATTTGACCGCGATCACAGGCAGTCCGCAGCGGTGAAAGATGTTGAAATAAGCCTGGTAATGGGCGCGGTATTGCCGGTCTAGTCCTTGCCGGTCCATATCCAGGCTGTAGCTATCCTTCATCGTAAATTCCCGCGCTCGGATTAATCCGGCGCGCGGGCGTGGGTCATCACGCCACTTGGTCTGGATGTGGTAGATCAGCATAGGAAGCTGGCGATAAGAGCGTACTTCTTTGCGCACCAGGTCAGCGACGACTTCTTCATGGGTCATTGCCAGTGCCATATCCCGCTCTGCCCGGTCTTTGAAGCGCCCCATCTCAGCATCAATTGCATACCAGCGTCCGCTTTCCTTCCAGATTTCAGCAGGATGGACAACCGGCATGCTGACTTCTTGCCCTCCAATTGCCTCCATCTCCTGGCGCAGGATCGTCTCGATTTTGTTCAACGTCCGGCGAGCGAGTGGCAGGTAGCTGAAAATCCCGGCCGCGAGCTGGCGGATGAAACCCGCCCGCAGCAAGAGCTGGTGACCAGGAGCGTCTGCATCTGAGGGAGCTTCCCTGAGAGTGCGGCTGAACAGGTTGGACATGCGCATAGCATCCTCCATCTGGGCAGTTTGGTAGCGTGAAGTGTATCATCGAAAAAACAGGAGTCAAGGTCATGGTCTCCAGCGTCATCGAAGAATCGGATTACCAGGATCAGGTTTATAATTGTCTTGGAGGTATTTCCCTATGAATAAGCTAAACCTAATCATCCGAGTACTATTATTGACCGGTTTATTATTAAGTGGGGCATCGCTGGTTCTGGCAGCAAATCTGGTTGGCACACCTGGCAATGATAACCTGGTGGGAGGCGATGGAGCCGATGTGATCCGCGGTCTTGCCGGTGATGATACGATCAATGGCATGGCTGGCAAAGATCAGCTCTCTGGGAATGATGGGCGGGATAAAATATATGGAGGCGATGGTGCTGATCTGATCCGCGGCGGGATCGGTAATGATCTCCTGAACGGTGGCGAGACCGGTGACGAGATCCACGGTGATGTCGGTGCAGACACGATCAACGGAGAAGGTGGTGCGGATAAAATCCTGGGGGGTCCTGGCCGTGATCTGATCAAAGGGGACGCCGGTAATGATGTGATTTACGGTGACGATGATATGGATCGCATTTATGGAGGCCAGGGAAACGATATTATTTACGGCGGTGCTGGCGCGGATTGGATTTATGGTGGACCGGGTTACGATGTTTGTTATGTAAGCGCCAATGATAAATATACCGATTGTGAGAGAATTTATTTTCGCTAGTAGCTCTCTAGATGATTATGAATTAATATCCTGGACAAGCCGGCTGACCGGGCTGCCAGGACTGCCGCCTCGTATTCCTGGTGAGAAACAATCCGGTTGATCCTGGAAAATTGTCCGGCGCGATACGCCGGGCGATATTGATCCATCAAGTTCATATAGGTATGGGGTGAGATTTCTTGGGCGATGAATTTGACGATCGCTGCCGTACCGGCAAGGCTATTTGGCATAACCAGGTGCCGGATGATCAACCCGCGCTGCGCTAACCCCTGCTCACTGATGATCAGATCGCCCACCTGTCGGTGCATTTCCTTCACCGCTGCCTGGTTCACCTCGGGATAATTTGGAATTTTTGAATAGTAGCGAGCGATCTGCGCACTGGCGTATTTCATATCGGGCATGTAAATATCGACCACACCATCTAGAATCTGAAGTGCTTCAATTGTGTCATACCCACCTGTGTTATATACGAGTGGAAGACGCAAACCCGCCTGGGCAGCAACCAGAACTGCTGCCAGGATCTGCGGTTGCACATGAGTGGGTGAGACCAGATTGATGTTATGGCAGCCGAGATTTTGTAAATTCAACATCATCTGCGCAAGCTCATGCGCATCCACAAGATCACCATTATCGGTATGGCTGATCTCATGGTTCTGGCAAAACTGGCAGTGCATATTGCATCGCGTGAAAAATATTGTTCCCGAGCCACGTCGGCCGCGTAATGGATCTTCCTCACCCATGTGAGGGCCATAGCTGCTGACACGCGCCACATCGGATGTGCGGCAGACGCCTAATTTTCCCGCCAGGCGATCCTTACCGCAGTGCCAGCCACACAGCATACAGTTACGCAAGATTTCCCTGGAAAGCTCAGCTCTCCGAGAAAGTTCTCCACTGCGCAGTAGATTTACATATGCTGGTTCAAATGATGCCATTTTTATCCCCAGTCTTCCTAGTCATGGGGATTGGCTTTTTCAGCAATGATCAGGTAGATATCGTTATCGTCGATAGTCTCGATTACATTCCAGTTTAATTGCCTGAGCAGGTGTGCCAGCTCTTCAGCCGGTGGTAAGATGTCCTGGTGCAAGATCGGATCGTCCGCATTCTGGTGGATGGCATTTACCTGAGCGCGGCTGGCGGCATGACTGATCACCAACCGCCCGCCGAACTGCAGCACGCGGTTCAGCTCGGATAATATTTCTTTTTTGTCAGGGAAATGTGGAAATGCCGCGTGGCAATAGATTACTTTGAAGTATCCTGCAGAGAATGGCAGCTTACAGCCATCGGCTGATACCGGGAACACGGTAGAATATTGCGCATACCGGAAGCGAAGAATTTTCAACATCTCGGTTGAGAGATCAACTGCTGCCAGCATGCCAGGTTGGTAATCGAGCAGTTCAGCAATGAGCACTCCGGTGCCACTGCCCAGATCAAGAACATTCTCCCCTGGCTGAATCGCACCAGATTGGACCACCTTTAAGAGTTTTTGCCCAGTATCCGAAGGAACAGGTCGTTGATCCCATGAGGCAGCCATCCGGTCAAACACCGCCCGGCGTGGGTTGGGTTGGTTGTATTGTAGTTTTGCCAGGCGATGTCTGGCTCGCTCCTGAAGACCTTGAAGTGGAATCAACGCCCCAAATTGTTCCAGTGCCAGCGATGCAGATACTGAGCCGGACAAACCAGCTTGCAGCAAATCGCCGGTGGTGACCAGCCCGACTAAAAAACCACCGCAATAAGCATTTCCCGCACCGGTGACATCCACGATTCGTTCTACAGGTACAACTGGGATCTCAAGGATTTCCCCATTTCTGCCCATGACCAGACTGCCTCGCTCACCCATGCGCAGCGCCACGCACGGCACGCCATCATCGATCAGGGATTTTGCAATCCCCAGCGGCGCCTCTAGACCTGTCAGGCGTTTGGCTTCGATCAGATTAGGAGAAAAAATATCCACCAGGGGTAATATGTCCCGGAAAACTCGCCGGTTTTCAGGCATGCAGTAAATGTCCCAGGGTTCCCAGATAATTATTTGATGTGATTTATTCTGTGCATCTTCTCCTGCACGCAGGTGCTTGATCCAGGATGTGAGCGGTTCTGGCGCTGCGCATTGTAAATGCACTCCTGCGGCTGTCAGGAAAGCCTCAGGCAATTGCTGCGGCACGGGTGAGATCGCGATGAATTCTTCCAGGGAAGTACGAAAAACCTCGCTGCGTTTTCCATCGGCTTCGTAAACTTGCCAGGCGCGTGGCGTGAGTGTTTCCCTCCGCTGTATTCCCTCCAGGGTGAAATATTGTGCCAACAGTACTTCATCAGAGGGTTGAAAATTCCTGCCCACTGGTGAAACTAGCCCGACTTGATCAGCCCAGGCGCGCATCCCCATCGCCGCGTGGACGGCGCCACCGCCAAGCACCCCCATGCGCGTCTGCCCATCTGGCAAGACGATGTCATCCAGGATGATCGATCCAATAGAGAAATACAGCTCGTCCATCAGCTATTGATTTACCGTAATCCGTCGAACAGGATTTCCATAAAACGTTCTCGGTTGATATTGATGCCAACATCCACATTGGCTTTTTTTCGGTGGTGACCGGAAATATCTGCAACCGTCCGCCCACGGGTAAGCTGCCCGGTCAATTCGATATCGACATGCATTGGGCGTGTGGTCAGGATGTCTGGTTCTAAAGTGGCAGCTACAGTGCACGCATCAAAGATCTGGCCTCCACTCCATCCCAGGTTATCGATAAACCATTGCACTTCCAGGCGAATCAATTCTGCCGCGATGATTGACCAGGGCGTACCCAGATCCTTGATGCGTTGAGCATCGACCAACGTAACCAGAGCCTTTGATGTGACTTCCAGACCGACCATTGTGATTGGAATACCAGCCCTGAAAACAATTTGAGCAGCTTCAGGGTCAGCCAGGATGTTAAACTCAGCAGAAGGCGTGGTGTTGCCTTCGATGTAGGCGCCCCCCATCGTGACAATTCGAGGAATTCGCTGAGCCAGTCGTGGCTCAACGCGCAGCGCCAGAGCCAGGTTCGTCTGCGGTCCAATTGGAGCATAGACTGTATCAGGACCATCCACGCCCATGTAGTATTCGATCAAGTAGTTGACCGCGTGTTGGTCCTGAGGTCGCAAGGTTGCTTCAGGCAGAGGTAAGGTGGCATGCTGGATAGGATCAGTTCGGATTGGCTCAGCAATCAAAGGGGATACCGCACCAGCAAAAACTGGAACATGTTCCAGTTTACCGGCCTGCAGTAAACGCAGGGTATTATCCAGCGTCGTAGTGAGAGGTCCGTTGCCATGGGTGACTGTAACCGCGACCAGATCAAGCCCGGGGTGATGCCCAGCCATTAGCATTGCGACGGCATCGTCTCCACCAGTATCGACATCCAGGATGATTTTCTGAGGCATAGCGGTCAATCCCTCCATGCGTGTTTACTGAGCCGACTCTCTTACCGCGTCCATCAGCGCCATACAGCGATCCGGGTCCCAGTCTGAAGCCAGGCCTTCGTGCGACCATTCTCCCACGGGTTTCAAGGCTGTGCTTACGATCACACCATCGGCGCGCTTCAGCGCTTGCGCGATGTTGTCAGGTGTGGCGCTTCCACCCAGCAGCAATGGCACGCCCAACTGGGCAGCTCGCACTTCATCCAGCATTTCCAAAGATTCACCATAGGAATGCCCGGTCAGGATCAATCCGTCTGCTCTGCCAAAGACAGCCGCATAATTAGCGGCTTGAGCGAGGGGCAGGCGCCCCAACGCTTCTCCCGAGCGGTCGTACACATCGGCCATGATGGAGATATCTTCTGCCTTTGCCAGCGCCCGGTACGTTACAGCCTCGTAAGCACATCCTTGAACAATGCCTTCGGACTTCACCATCGCACCGATATAGACTTTCAATCGCACGAATTGTGCTCCGGTGGCTTGTGCGATGGCAATTGGCTCACGTGCTCCTGGGCTCATCAGGCATACGCCCAGGTACAGGCTCGGAAATTCCTTGCGTAAAGCCGCGCCGATCACACTCATCATTGCTATACTGTGCGGCTGCACAACCGGCGCCCAGGGATAATCACCCATGTCCTGAATATATAGTGCGGGAATTCCAGCCCTGACAGCATAACTGGCGTTCCGCATTGCATAATCCAGGATCTCAGATAGTGGTTTTGCCTGAGGATGGATCGATGGCACGAATGGCGGCAAGTGCAGGGCTGCCACGATCAATGGATTTTTTGAGTCAAACTCTTTAAAACCGCTCATGGCTTCATCTCACTCAGGATCTGGCTGGTGCGGATGCGACTGATTCCTCCTCCACCGCTGGCATCTCTACCACCACCAAAAGACCGGAAGTAAGGCTCATTAATCACTTCAGCGCGATATGCAGCAATCAGATTGGCTGGAATCGCTGTGACGAGCGGAGAGATAATTTCGCGCAACCCCTCCGGAAGCGGGAAAAAGAATTGCGCAATCTGAGCAATCTCTGGCAGGCTGGCAGGTGCAACTGCTGCCAGTCTGCGCTGGATGGCGTTAGCTGCCACAGCGACTTCAACCATTCGGGAGCTATCTCGTTCTCCAGCGCTGATCAAAATGGTGGGTGTAGTAACGGCGCGGGCAAAATACTGCAGGTGCGCCCATTCTTCAGTGTCTTGACCTAAAGCAGGATCACCGGAGGCTTCCAGAATCTTCGCTGCTGAAAACAGTGCGCTGCCAAAGTTGGGTCCACTGCCGACAAAAACGAATTCCTGTGCATCTGCCCAGAGCTGAGCCAGGTTCTTCGCAGTATTATCCCATGTCGCCAGAACTTTCTCCAGCGCATCAGCCAACCCCAGCAATTCAGATCGCACCGAATTCGCCTGAGCGGAGGTCAGTACACCTCGCACCTCACCTAACCGCACCGCAATCAGAATGAGCGCCAGTTGGTTGGCTGTATAAGTGCGGATACCTGGGACAACAATCCCTGGCGGATCAGGGAATGGCGTGATATTGGAGTAAATCGTGTAATCTCCTGCCTCTGCAACTCTGCTGCCTGGTGTGGCGGTCAAGCTGATGGTGGTTGCTCCAGCCTGTCGTGCCATGAGTAGTGCTTCCAGTGTGCGCGCTACTTCACCGGAGACAGAGGTACCGATGACTGCATTCGTCATGGGTCCGCTGGCAGGGATATAAGCTGCACCATACCGCGCAAATTGCATCGCCGTCATTGGCTCGGTAGGCAATCCTGACAGGTACTCGAACGCCAGCTCGGTGTTCAGTGCAGCATGATGGGAGTCCCCACAGCCAGTGAGGAACACGCGTTTCAAAGATAGGCAAAGTTGGTGATCCAGGGTCTGCCGGATATTCTCGTCGAATTTTGGCAGGCTTTCCCGGATCAGTGTGGGCAGGCTGTAAACCTGAGCGACCATGCTATTCATGATTTTTTCTCCTAATGTAATATTGACTCATCGAATCGGGATGAAATTTTACTCAATTCTATCCATCTGCGCCAGGAGCCAGCATGGTGATTCGGTTTTCAAGCCATTGAACCCGCTCCTGGAATTGTTTGATCCGTCTCGAGTTAGCCGCTGGTACGCCTACCTGTTCTACCAGGAGTGAGGCTGCGGCAGCACCAGCAGCACCAGCAGCCGCTAAATCCTTGCTCTGCGCCCAGCGCGCCAGAAATGCACCGCAGTAGGCATTGCCAGCGCCAACTGGATCAACCGCTGATACCGGAACAGCCGGGATATACAAAGCTGTGCCTTGCTGATTACTGGCGACAAGCGACCCTTGAGCACCAAGTCGCAAAACCACAACCTTCGCTCCGGTATCCAGCAGGCGCCGCACCAGTGTATCAGCAGAGCCCTCGCTTACAAGTGATTGGGCTTCCACCTCATTGACTGAGAAGATATCTGTTAGCTCGAGGAGCCGGCGCAGGGAAACTTTGGAGGGCATGTGGTCAGCCGGTTTGAAAGGCTCTACACTGACCAATCCACCGTGTTCATGCAAAGCCTGGATAAACGATAGATCCGGATCATCGGGGTGGATGCCTAAATGGAATCCCATTGCCTGCTGGAAAGAGCCAGGTAATTTCTGAATGCTGCGGCTTAACTGGCTGCCAATGACTGATCCTGGCACCCGCCAGAGCTGAGTACGCCGCCCGTCTTCTTCCAGTAGCTGCCAGGCGCGTGGTGTGGGCAGCTCCGTCAAAATCAGTCCAGCTTCTTGAATATCACTTTCAACCATCCAGGGAGTCATCAGGGGCAGGTCAGCCTGGTTAATCGATGCAGAGAGACCCACTGAACTCGATACCAGGCGCATCCCAAATGCCGTTTGGGGACCGCCGCCTCCCAGGACGCCCATGCTTGTCTTTCCATCAGGAAAAACAATGTCATCGATGATGATACCGAAGGTGACAAAATCAACCATCGTGCTGTTCCTGGGTGGTTAGAAAGCTGGTGACCTGATCTGCAGTAGGCAAGCCGGTGCGTGCTCCGATATGTTGGACAGACAGGGCTGCAGCAGCATTCGCGAACTCTAGCGCATATTTGAGCGACTCACCCTGTAGATACGCAGTCAGAAATGCAGCATGAAAGCAATCGCCCGCGCCGGTTGTATCGACCACGGGAACCACATAACCCGGCGATTGAATATTTTCCGGGCGGGTAAAGCCCCAGGCGCCTTCCTTGCCCAATGTCACACAAACGCAGCTCACTCCTGCATCTAGCAGGCGTTGTGCTCCAGAGGCGATATCAGGGATGCCCGATGCTAATGCCAGCCCGCGCTTGTTGCAGAAGATGATATCTGCCTGTTGAATATCGGCCTCTAGTTCAGGCCCCAGGCTGGGTGAGCTTGTCTCCAAATCCAGGCACATCAACCCTCCGGCATTGTGAACCACATCCGCCAGGGGCAAGTACCATTCTGGACGGTGCGGCAGGGTATAAACTACCCTGGACATCCTTGCTGCCTGGAGAATTTCCTCATTCATCGGTGGTGGAGATGGGGTGGTGGGCACCACCAGGATGGTGCGCTCTCCGCCGGGATCGAGCAGGATCACGCAGAAATCGGATTTTTGGTTAGCATCTACAACCACAAGGCTGGTGTCAACTTTGAAATCCTGAAAAGCCCTCAGAGAAAGCTCTCCACCTTCGTCTTTGCCCAATAACCCGCCCCAGGCAACCCGCATCCCAAGTCTGGCTGCTGCGCAGGCGGTGTTCGCTACCAGCCCCCCTGCCTGAATTCCGGAAAAATCAACCACCAGTTTCTCGTCTGAAGCGGGCAGCCTTGGAACGCGCAGGATGATGTCATAAGATGCGCCTCCCAGGCAAAGCAGGTCAAATCGAGCGTTCACTTGGGTCGAGCTCTGGTTGTCCAATCCTGCTTTCACCGCAGTGTTTGATATAAGAGTTCTTTCCAGCGTGCGACATCAATAGCCCAGCACACCTCGATATTGGCAGGTTTATTGAGCACGCCTAACTCGTCAACCACCGTCATGCCACGTGTCACTTCGCTGTGGATTTCCACATCCACATAATGCTTGGCGCGCTTTGTGCAGATGGATTCGTCGAGGGCAATCGCCATAGTGACCGGATCGGGCAGCGCCAGGGCAGGGTCGCCCAGCCAGGTCTGGTTTGTTTTTATGGCATTTGCGTTGCAATCTAACGAGAAATGGGCGTAGGGCGTATCAATTGCGCGCACAAAGCGCATGTCGGCTTCATCCAGATTCGCTTCACCTCGGCAGTGTTCCCAGCCCACCATTAGCAGAGGCATACCGCTGTGGAAGACGATCTGGGCTGCTTCAGGGTCCACCCAGATGTTAAATTCTGCTGCCGGGGTAGATATTACCAATGCAGGCAGCTGCGCCGCCCATGACATAGCACATCGAGATTTTTTCTGCCAGATCCGGCGCCAATTGTAGGGCGACGGCGATGTTCGTCAGTGGGCCGAGGGTGACCAGGGAAATCTCGCCAGGGGCAGCGCGCACCGCTTCGATCAGAGCATCGACAGCGTGTTTTTCTTCTTTTGGTGCCTTTGCTTCGGGATAGTTCATCCCGCCCATACCATCCGGGCCGTGAAAGAAATATGCATAGCTGGGTTGGCGCAGCAGAGGCTTTGCCATACCAAGATATACCGGGGTTTGGGCGCCGCACAGCTCCACAGTGTACCGTGCGTTGCGGAAGCACATCTCAAGTGGAACATTCCCGGATACTACGCTGATCCCTTCAACCACGACGCCGGGATAACGTAAAGCCATCAAGATAGCTACAGCATCGTCGGATGCGGTGTCGGTATCGATCCAAAATTTTCTCATGGTTCCTCCAGAATAGTTCAAGCTGTTATCCGTTGTTGATAGAGTTCCAGGACGCCGTCTGCATCTACTTCCAGGCAAACATTGATCATAGGCACATCGTCCCACTGTTTCCGCACATCGGGTACTGTCTGCCCGGCGCAATGACCTTCTGTCTCGACGAAAACGGGAAGTTCTTGAGCCTTGTATAAATCCGGATTGATCAGGTAGGCGACCGCTGAAGGATCGTGGGTGTGAATAGCGCCTTTCATATTGTAAATCTTGTCATGAAAAGCCTGGTAGCACGGCAGGATGCGCTTGATCAGGTTGGTGGCAGGTTTGCCAGTATTGAATATACTTTTCAGGTAAGCAGGCGTCATAATGGTTTTCATCGTGACGTCCAGCCCCAGCATGGTCAGAGGCCAGCCTGCGTTGAAGACAATTGCTGCTGCATGCGGGTCGTTGAAAATATTCGCTTCGCCAACAGGCGATGCATTTCCTGGAACAAATGCCGCTCCGCCCATAATAACCACTTCTTTTACCAACTGTGGCAAGCGCGGTTCGAGCAGCAAAGCCAGGGCAATATTGGTCAGCGGTCCCACAGGCACCAGCGTGATCTCGCCAGGTTGTTCGGTGACACACCTGACAATAAACTCGGCAGCAGTTAAATCCGACAGCTTACCTTTGGGGGGTGGGGGATTGGTATTGCCCATCCCGTCCTCGCCATGAACCTCTTTACCCTTATGGCTTAGTGGGCGTATCAATGGGCGTGCCGCGCCTTGAGCGACCGGGATGTGTTGGTTGCCCTCCAGCTCTACCAGGCGCAGCGCATTCTGGGCGGTGATGTGCACCTCAGTGTTGCCGAAGATGGTGGTCAGCCCAATCACCTCGAGCTCAGGTGAGTGGAATGCAAACAACAGAGCCATGGTGTCGTCAATTCCCGGGTCTGTGTCGATCAGGATTTTCCTCTTCATATTTATCCTTTTTATCAATCGGCAATAGTCCGAATCCAGACCTGCCTGCGGCGCGGACCATCAAACTCAAAAAACAAAATGTTTTGGGAGCCACCCAGCAGCAGCTTGCCTTTAGAGACGATCAATGTCAGGCTGTTGCCCACTAACACCGATTTGATATGCCCTGCTGCATCAGCCGGTGTGTCATAAATGTGATGAAAATCGAGCCGGATCGGTACCAGTCGGCGAAAGTCATCGATAATGTCCTGGGCGGTGTTCGGATCAATGCCGGAGTTAAGCGTCAGGGCAGCCGTGCTGTGCGGAACAAAGATCACCGCGATGCCTTCCTGAATACTGTCGTTTGCGAACACTTGCGTTACCTGGGAAGTGATATCGATCAGGCTTTCACCTGCCGGTGTCTCTATATCGATTCGTGTAAGCATATGCACCTGCTTTCAGAATTCAAGATGAACATGGTTGTGGTGTAAAATGTCGCGAATTTCATCTGCAGTCGGAACCTGTGTTCCCGATCCCACCTTCTGTACTTTAGCTGCCCCCATCGCATTGGCAAAGGTGATGATAGTGGATGGGGACCATCCTGCTAGCGTAGCATAAATAAACGCTGCAGCGAAAGAGTCACCTGCACCTGTGGGATCGTGTGCAGGTACCTGGAAGCCAGGATGCTCGAAGTATTGCTGGGCAGTTAGGAGTATGCAGCCATTAGCCGCGCGTTTGATACAGATCATTTCGGGTCCGTATTCGAGCAAGCCGCGCGCCGCCTCTAATCCCTGGGCTCCGCCGGTGATAAATGGAATTTCATCTTCAGTCATCAGCAGCGTATTGCAATTGCGCAGCACGGTTTGGATTTGTTCTGCTGAAGCAAACGTCATTTCAGGTCCAGGGTCGAAAAAGACCGGGATATGCTGCTCGCGCGCCATTACCAGAAGCTCCAGAGCGGCTTGTGCGTCCCGTTGCTCGCGCAGTGTATAGCCAGACGCAAAAACTGCCTGAGCCGAGCTGAGTGGTTCAACCCAGGTGGCTGGCAGCTCGATTTCTGGACCTCTGCCATAGCCTCCCAGGAAAACGTTCTGCCCGGCATCATCTACCAGTACAATGACCGTAGTGCTGGTAGCATCCTGGGTTTGGATCACTCCCTGCACATCGATACCTTCACGAGCCAGGATGCGCAAGATAGCATCACCTAACGGATCATCGCCGGTGGTGCCCAAGGCAACCATTTGCATCCCCAGGCGGGCGCCAGCGATCAGGAAGTTGCCGGCTCCGCCGGGTTCCATGCGCACCTGTTGAGCTGGCTGGTGCCGGCTGGCTTCCACGGGCAGGTGGGGAATGGTGAGCACGATATCTGCTACCAAATCACCGATTGAGATCACTTTATAGTTTGGTGTTGCCAAATCAGACATTAAGATACCTGCCATCTATTTATTCTCCGCCCAGGTATCAAATCCATCTAATATCTCTGTTCTCCAATTGTGAAATTCACCTGGATAAGCTTTGCTGTCCATCGTTTTCAAAAATGTTGCCGTCGTTTCCCAACTGGGAAGCGCTTCCCCGCCACCCCACACCGTGGTTGCCAGAGCGCCTAGTGTGTTCGCCAGCAATCCGGCTGCTGGTAGACTGAGGCCAGCCAGCAGGCTGAATATCAATCCGGCGCAAAAAGAATCACCGGCTCCGGTGGTGTCAACCGTATTTACTTTTATACCAGGCAGCCTGATGTTTTCTGAGTTCGTCGCCAGTTGGCAGCCCTGCCTGCCGAGCTTCAATCCGACCATCTTCACACCGCGTTCTAGCAGAACTTTCGCTGCCTCGTCTGGTTCGTCTATTCCGGTGAGAGCGGCGGCTTCCTCCATGCTCAAGACTAATACAGTCAGTTTGGGCAACAAGTCTAATAATGCAGGTGCCACGCGGCGGGCTGGCTCAACGCCTACATCCATCGAAATGGGTGTGTTAGCCTGGAGAGCCAGCTCGATTGCTTTTTCAGTTGCCTCCCGCTGCGAGGTTTCGAGAAAATTGTAAGAAGATATATGCAGGTGGCGTGGCTGTCCCAGGGCGGTGCTTGTCGATAAACTCGTTGGAGGTCAGCGGATTCGCACCTCGATACGAGAACATGGTGCGCTCGCCGTCCTCAGTCACAGGAATGAAGATCAGCCCTGTACCCACGCTGGTGTCTCGCTGGATAGCTGATATATCCACGCCCAATTGCATCAGGGGTGCCAGTGCCATCTCTGCCCACGGATCGCAGCCCACCCTGGCAATCATCTTAGTTTGTAGGCCCAACCTGGTCAAGACGATCGCAGTGTTCAAAACCGACCCTCCAGGACGCAAGGCTAATTGAGTAGCCATGGCGTCTCCGCCAGGAGGCGGGTAGGTAGGAATGGCCATGATGGCGTCGATATTAATATCGCCAATCAAGGTAACATCGGTCATTCTGGTATTTCCGTCGATGCTTCCATGGAATGGACAGCTTTTACAAAGCTGCGGATGCGCACCATATCTTTTTCTACCGGGTCTCCAGGAATATTGGTGCTGGTGTTCGAGTCTACTCCGGCTGGATAGACCGCCTGGATGGCCTGGGGGACATTTTCCGGAGTTAATCCGCCAGCCAGGATGACTGGAATGCTGACCGATTCTACGATCTTGCGGCTGATGCGCCAGTCATGTATCCTGCCGGTCGCCCCCACGCCCGGCATCCCCCCCACCTTGGTGTCGAGCAGCAGGTAGTCGCAAAATGGTGCGAATTTAATTGCCAGGTCAATGGATGTTTCATCGATCACAGGGATGGCTTTCATCAGCTTGATGTGATCAGGCAGGCGTATTCTGAGCTGCTCAGTCTCCTTCAGCCCGAGTTCCAGCGGGTCGGTGGAGATATGGATGATGCTGGGGTTGACCACTTCCGCCCATGCGCAGGATCTCTTCCATCTGGGTGGACATGGTTAATGCAACGCTGTGAGCCTGTATTGGCAGGCTGGCAGCCATCTGGTGCGCCTGTGCATAACTCAGCTCAGCATATACGAGCCCATAATCCCCGGCAATAAACCCAATATGATTGACTCCCAGGGCGGCTGCTTCTTGCGCTTGCTCAATGCGAGTGAATGCGTAGATCTGGATGATCATAGGTGTCTAATTAAGTTGGATAGGTGGCGATTCGTTGTCCCGGCGTACGCTGGTTAAGGCGTGCTAATCGCGCTGCAACTTCTCGCTTAACCTGCTCCTTATCGATGGTGAGCAGCTTGCCGTCTTGCAGCAATATCTTTCCATTGCAGATAACCGTATGGACGTCAGTAGCACGCGAGCTAAAAACCACGTTGGCTGCCGGATTGAAGCGGGGGTAGACGGATAAACCATTTTGTCGCAGCAACACAAGATCGGCAAGCTTACCAGGTGCAATTTCCCCCAGCTCATTTTCCTTATGCATGACCCTGGCGCCACCTCGAAAGGCGATCTCCAGTGCCTGTCCAACCGGCATAACGGTCGAGTCGTGGGCGGCATCCTTCTGAGTTAATACCATCAGGCGCAATTGTTCCAGGATATCCAGCGTGTTGCTGCTCACTGCGCCATCGGTTGCCAGACCAACCGGGATATCCTGCTCATAAAAACGCCTCACCGGGGCAGTGCCAGAGCCTAACTTCAGGTAAGTTTTCGGCGCATGGGCAATGCCGGTAGGTGCATTCGCCAGGAGAGGGTAGTCGCTCTCGGTTGGATAAATACAATGCGCCAGTATCGTAGGTACGTCAAGCACGCCTGCATCTGCCAGCATCTGCACCGGACTGGTGCCGTATTGCTGCAGACTGAGCTGCACCTGCTCAGCAGTTTCGGAGACGTGGGTGTGAATGCCTACCTTCATTTCCTGAGCGCGTTCAGCGCACATGCGCAGGAATTCTGGCGTGGTGGTGTACGGAGCGTGAGGACCGAGCCAGGTCGTGATGCGCCCATCTGCTTTTCCTTGCCAGCGCTGGATGAACTCGCAGGTTTGGTCCAGCTTTTGAATCCCCTCGTGCGCAAACACCGCCCAGGCGAGATTAGCCCGCAGTCCAGATTGTTCGACAGCCTCGGCGACCTGATCCATGTAAAAATAGTGGTCCGCAACCTGGGTAATCCCCGCTTCGATCATCTCAGCCAGGCCAAGCATCGCACCCCAGTAGACATCCTCGGGGGTCAGGTTGCCTTCGAGCGGCCAGATGAAATCGTTAAACCAGGAAGCAATGCTGACATCTTCCACCAGGCCGCGAAACAGAACCATCGGGACATGGGCGTGGGTGTTGATCAAACCTGGAATTGCCAGCAGCCCGTGTCCAGCTATGAACCTGGCTGGCTCCGATTACGGCATCCGGGGCGTGCGGAGAGATTGCCAGGATATGTTGTCCGCGGATGGCAATATCCTGACCGGTGAGAATCACAGGCTGGCTATTTTTTACTTGCAAAACCTCGCAATTCTGGATCAATAGATCGATTTGCATAATGCATCGATTATGGTTTTGCAGCGCTAAGGTTTCGTTGAGCGATCTGATAAAGTCCTTGAGCTGTACCCGTAAAGTCGAGCTCTGGATTTGTCTGGCGCAGTGTCGCTAAATCCTGCTCGTCGAAGGCACTGATCCCTTTCCAGGCACCGGCGATCGCGCAAGCCATCGCGGCAATCGTGTCAGCATCGCCAGAGAGACCAGCAGCGTAAATTGCTGTTTGTTTTGGATCTCCAGCCGCCATTACCAGCACGCCAAACGCGGCTGGCACTGATTCGGGGATGAACAGGCTGGTGCCGATCAGGTCATAGATTTTTTGAAGGCGTTCTCGCTCCGGGAGTGAGGAGTGAGCGATTTCCACCGCCAAAGCAATGCGGTGAGATACCGAAGCGCCCATCCAGCGGTACCCCATCTGGCGACCCAAATCGGCAGCAGTTTTTGCGTCAAGAATGATTTGGTCGAGGCTCGCCTTTGGGCGCATCGCACTGGCAATCGCGCCTGCCACGGCGCACGCGCCTGAAATGGCGACATCTGTGTGGTGGGTGGGTACACAGGCTAGATAACTGTCATCTACAGCACTCTGGATATCGCCGGGATGGATCAGTCCAACCGGCGCAATGCGCATGGCAGCCCCGTTGGTATCTCCAAAGCGTCCGGTCTCTTGCAGATTGGCGCCTTTCTTGATCGCCTGGACAGCACGCCGGGTGGAGGGTCCAACGTAGGGGCAGGTATCTCCACCGATGCGATCGTACCATGCGACGATAGCCCGCGCTGCACCTTCAATGGTAACCCGTCCATCCTGCAAAATGGCTTCTGCCAGGGCAAAAGCCTGTTCGGTGTCATCTGTGATGCGCCCGGCAGGTAAACCGCTGTGAACCGGGTGGTCGCTCGGGCCAGGCAAGAACTTGGTGATCCACCCACCATACATTTTCCAGGTGTCATCCGGATGAACCAGGGCGGGCATCGCCCAGGCGTCTCCTAATGCCTGCCCATAGAGACCACCCAGAATCTTGTCTAAGAGGACCTGTTCTTTAAGCTCGGTGTTCATCAATCTTGTCCTGCTTTAGATGCAGCCATCTCAGCCATATGCCGCTCCTGGAACTTGCGCGCCCGGTCCCGCGCCTGGGATGCCTGGCGCAGGTTGTAAATGACCAGAGACAGAATGGTGACTATGTAAGGGATCATTTGTACGAGCTGGGGAGGAAACTTGAGCGATCCCAGGTTGATCGCCAGCGCCTGGGCAAAGCCAAAGATGATGGCAGCCAGCAAGGTTCCCCACGGTTTGCGCCCGCCCAGGTAAACTGCCGCCAGGGCGATAAAGCCGCGCCCGGCGACCATTGCATTTTGGAACAGGCTCAGGTAGGCCATGGAGAGGTTTAAGCCCCCTAAAGCAGCCAGAAAACCGCTCAAACCGATGGCGATCACCTTCACTCGATTGACATTGATGCCTACCGAGGCTGCTGCTTCGGCATTTTCACCCACTGCTCGCAAATGGGTGCCTAAGCGCGTGCGGTACAGAAAGATCGACACCAGCCAGGTGAGCAGGAAAGCCAGGTAGACGAATATCGGATGACCGCTGAGAATCTCACCCAGGACAGGGATATTGTCGAGACCCGGAATGATCACATCGGGCACCTTCAGACTGGCCAGGGTCGAGGAGTTGCCCTTATCGCCGGTCAGGGTGTAGAGCAGGAATATCGTCCCACCTTGAGCCATGATGTTCAGGGCAATGCCTGCCAGGATGATATCGGTACCCAGGTAAAGATGGGCGAATGCCAGCAGCAGTGAGAACAGCGTTCCGGCGATTAATCCTGCCAGAATCCCCAAGACCCAGCTATGGGTGTAAGCGCTGACAACCACTCCGGTGAACGCCGCCACCAGCATGGTGCCTTCCAGCGCGATGTTGATGGATCCTGCCAGGTCGGAGATCAAACCGCCCAGAGCAGGTGTGATCAACGGTGCACTGATACGCAGGACGCTGGCAACGAATGCTGCGCTAAATATTGCGCCAAAGACTACGTGGAAGTCCATTAGTTGCCTCCTTCCGCCAATCCGTTCGCTTCAGGGGTAGGCGTTTGATCATCGGCTTTAGGTCCCCCATTTCTACGCCCAGCAACCCACCGTTGAATAATAGGCATGAGGCGTTCTGCGGTTACCAGCAAAATGATAATTCCTTGCACTACCAGCACCATTTCGCGCGACATATCCGACGAGCGTTCCATTATATTCGCTCCCGCCCTGAGGTAGCCGTAAGCTAAAGCGGCAAATGGGATGCCTAGCGGATTGTTGTTCGCCAGCAAGCTCACCACAATGCCCTCAAATCCCAGCCCGACCGAGATATTCAAGATCAGCTTGCGGTGGATGCCCATCGCCAGGTGAGCGCCGGCCAACCCGGCAAAGATTCCGCTGATGGCGAAGGCTAACATGACCGTCTTCTTCACATCGATACCCCCATAACGTGCGAACTTCGAGTTGGCGCCAATCATGCGCAGCTCATAGCCAAATGGTGTGCGGTACATCAGATAGTATACGACTATAACGGCAATGATCACCAGGTAGAAGGCAATCGAGATGTTCGTCTGGTTGTTGAATAGGGTATAGATACCCTTTAAGAAGGGTAGATTTGGAATGAAGCTCGGCATGCTGCCCGCTGCAGAGAAGGTATCCGAGGAGGTATAACCAGCTGTGGGAGGTTTGATATAGTAGGTAAGCAGCCACTCGTAAAACAAAATTGCCAGAGTGTTCAGCATCAATGTTGATACAATTTCGTTAGCCTTCAGATACGCCTTCAGGTAACCTGGCAGCAGCCCCCATAAGAAGCCCACGACCATCGCCGCCAGGATTGCCAGTGGAATCCGCAGATATCCCGGAATGGGTAAGAATAGCGCAATAGAGCCGGCAACCAGCGCCCCTAAGACCATTTGACCCTCTTGGCCCAGGCTGAACTGGTTGGCTTTGAACACCACCGCCACTGCCAATCCCAGGAAGGTCAGGGTGATCGATTCTTCCAGCCAATCACCAATGCGGTTGAGCTTGGTGAGGGGACCGATGAGAAAGGCGGTGTAAGCTTTAATGGGCTCTTCGCTGACCAACAGCGTAATAATAAAACCAATTCCTAACGCAATCAGGATGGCAATCGTTACCCGTAACAACTCAAGCATAAAAGGTGAAGAAAGCAGGTTTTTTTTACTGCTCTTTTTAGAAGTTTCACCTTGCGATGTTTTTGCTTTCATAAGATTGCCTCCATTTCAGCCGGCTCCTGGTGCTTGATGCCAAGCATATACAGCCCCAGCTCATCTTCGGTCGCGCTGGCGGCATCCGGGAAGACCCCGGCAATCTGTCCTTCATACATGACGATGAGCCGGTCCGATAAGCTCATCACCTCAGATAGGTCTGCTGAAACCAGCAAAACAGCAGTGCCATCCAGGCGCTTGCTCACCAATTGCTGGCGGATAAATTCTGTCGCGCCAACATCGATGCCCCGCGTTGGCTGAGCGGCGATCAGTAAGGCTGGCTTGGAGGAAAATTCGCGCGCCACGATCACCTTCTGCATATTTCCGCCGGATAATGAATTGACTGGTAGCCTGCCATCCGGGGTAAGAATGCCATATTCTTTAATCAATTTTTCGCCCTGTGCGATTACTTCCTGATAATCGATGGTGATTCGTTTCTTGAAAGGTGGGCGAAAATAGCGGTCGACAATCATGTTTTCATCAATCGAGGCGGTCACTGCCAACCCATTGGTCAGGCGGTCTTCAGGAATATGGGCAACCCCAGCAAGGCGAACATCGCGGGGCTCAAGGTTGAGAATATTCTTCGAGGGTTGCCCTTTTTCACCGCGAATGTGTGCGGTTCCAGTGGTTGCCGGCCTCAATCCGCTCAGGACTTCCACCAGTTCAGTTTGTCCATTTCCTTCGACTCCAGCCACACCCAGGATTTCACCGGCATACACTTTAAATTTGACATCTCGCAGCATGGTACGCCCGGTTTCCGAAACATAGGATAAGTCATCGACTATTAGAACTGCATCGCCGCGCGCCACTGGTTGTTTTTCAACGGTCAGTAAAACATCCCTACCGACCATCATATGCGCCAGGCTTTCCTGGGTTGTTTCTGATGTAGGGAGTGTGCCCATCACCCGTCCGTTGCGCATCACTGTCACCCGGTCGGTAATTTCTTTAACCTCGCGCAGCTTATGGGTAATAAAAATAACCGTTTTGCCTTGCGCCACCAGGCTGCGAATCGCTTGGAACAGCTCGGTGGTCTCTTGTGGGGTGAGCACCGCAGTTGGCTCGTCTAAGATCAAAATCTCCGCGCCGCGGTAAAGCGTCTTTAAGATTTCTACCCGCTGGCGCATACCCACATTGATGCTGTCGACAACTGCATCCGCCTCCACCCTCAGCCCATACTGTTCAGCAAGCTTCTCAGTTACCTGGACAGCTTGCTTATTATCAAGCAACGCGCGCTGGGTAGGCTCACTGCCCAGCACAATATTTTGAGCGACCGTGAAGGATGGAATGAGCATGAAATTCTGGTGCACCATGCCCACACCCGCAGCGATAGCGTCATGCGGCGAGCGAAAGTTGACTGGCGACCCTTTTACCAGGATTTCACCGGAGGTGCGATGCTCCATTCCATACAGTACTTTCATCAAGGTTGACTTCCCTGCCCCGTTTTCTCCCATCAGGGCATGTATCTCGCCTTTTTCGACAGAAAAGTCTACCCCTGCATTGGCTACCACGCCATTAGGGTAGACCTTGACGATCTTGCGCATTTCGATCACGTTACTCATCGCGCCTCCATCCCAACCTTAATTACTAGAAAGCAGGCAGGATAACCCTGCCTGCTTTCTAGTGTAAGAAGCTTACTTATAAACCGTGTCAACCACGATCTTGCCGTCGGTGACATCCTTCTGTGCCTGAGTGATCTTGTCCTTGACCGACTGCGGCGTGGCTTCGTTATAGATATCATTGTAAGCTAGGCCGACACCACCTTCAGCAATACCCAGGGCTTCTGCCTGACCGTAAGGCAGCGTGCCCTCAAGATGCAGCTTGATTGCCCGGTACAGGCTGTCGCCTACATTTTTCATCATCGAAGTCAGGATGCGCTTGGCCTGTTCGGGGTCGGTTTCTTGAATTATGGTAGCCTGGTCGGAGTCAACACCAATGGCGTAGCGTCCATCTTCCTCGGCTGCCTCGAAGATGCCAACGCCGGTGCCGCCGGCAACCTGGAAGACGATATCCGCGCCTTGCAGGAACATGGCCTTGGCAATTTCTTTTCCCTTCACCGGGTCATTCCAGCCGCCAGCATACTGGACGATGACATTGCTGGCTTCCAAGCCAGCGTCCACCGCGCCCTGCGTGTAACCGACGATGAAGTCGTTGATGACCGGGATATCCTGCCCACCGACCACACCAACGATCTTATCGGCATTCATGCCTTCTATGGACTCCTGGGTCATCAGACCAGCGTACAAGCCGGCCAGGTAGGAGCCTTCGTTCTGCTTATAGGTCATCGAATAGACGTTTTTGCAGCCATCACTGCAAGCCGCGTAGTCCATGGCGATGTCGTAGAGGATGAACTTCTTGTCGGGGTACTTGGGGGCAACGGAGCGCAGGAATTCTTCCATCTGGGTGGTACCCACGATCATGATGTCGTATTCCTCATTGGCGGCGGCATCCTCCAGGGCGGGCTGCCACTGTGCAGGATCAATGCCGGCTTCGATTGTCTTGAGCTCGATGCCGAAATCAGCCACGGCTTTCTGCAAGCCTGCATCGCCTGAGTCAAAGAAAGACTTATCGCCCAGGACGCCATTGACCAGATTGACGACTTTTATCTTCTCGGCAGGTGCCTCAGTAGCTGCTTCCTCGGCACCACCACAGGCTGCCAGGATCATGCTGGCGATGACTAACAGGCTAATTAAAATCCACATACTTCGCTTCATGTTTTTACTCCTCCATTACGTTTCAAAAGATTGTTTATTTGGGTGGTTGAAAATTCTGACATGCGAGAGCGTTATTTTTTTATGCATCACCTCCTCTTTCATGTTTTACTTCGTCATTATTGTTTCTATGAAGCTGGACCGCAGTAACGCAAACGTCCGCTTCTCGTCGATCTCGGTCACGATGTGTACCCGGTTTGGATTACCACTGCTATTCTGCCAGTCCACTGCTGTCAAACCCCGTCCGATCTCGCCACATATTTCGACTTGAATGGGCAGATGTGACGCCTGGGTGACCAGGCTAGCATTCAGGCACACAGCAGCCGCCAGCGGATCGGGCAATATCAAGCCCGAGCTGCCCAGTACGTTGCGCAGAAAAGACTCCAGGACATCCATCATCCCTGTCGCAAAGCGTATTTTGGGAGACTGCTCCTTTTTCATCAGCTCATAGTCATTCCAAAGGAGTGGATACTTAAGCGATGTCTCCCAGGGCAGCAGCCAGATATCTCTGAAACCGGCGGTAAAAACAATCTGGGCGGCTTCTGGATCAGCATGGATATTGAACTCGGCGATTGAGGACGAATTCCCTCGCGCTTGTATGGCTCCACCCATAATTACCAGGCGACCCACATTCCGGCTGAAGTTCTCATCCAGGCGCGCTGCTAATGCCAGGTTGGTTAATGAGCCGATTGCCAGTATGGTCACCTCACCCGGGTGTTGCCGTACCAACCGGGTCAGGGCGATGGCTGCTGCTTCTTTTTGAACCACCCGGTGGGATGGTGGTATCTGGGTAGTGATGCCTCCCAAGCCATCTTCTCCCATCAGTGCAGTAGAGTTGATTTGCCTTCCTCCCATTAAAGGCCGTTCTGCGCCGCGGTATACGGGTGTCTGGCTGCCAAGTTGATCCAGGATCAGACAGGTATTCGTTGTCGCTTGCTCCAGGCTTACATTACCATGTACGGTGGTGATCGCCAGGACATCAATCCCTGGCTGTGCCAGGATCATCATTATTGCCCAGGCGTCATCAATACCGGCATCGGTATCGATGATGATCAATTTGGGTTCGACAGTAAGTGTATCCACCATCATTCTATCGATCAGGATTGTAAACCTGTGTCACTTATGGGTAATACGGTTGGTAGTAAAAATTCGCCCAAGGCAGGTTTGAGAATGCCTTGGGCAGCAGATTGGCAGAAGGAAACATTTCGAATTGTGGCTAATGTGAATTCCGTTAAAAGAATTATTTCCAATTTTCACCATAACGATGTTAATTTATGCCTTTTAATAATTTGATTTCTGATTTTACTCAGGTTTACATCTGTAGTCAAATTAATCTCCGCCCTGACCGGATGGATAAACCTCAGGATTCACACAGCTTGCCATCCTCCGCCCTTCCAGCCCGGCTATGAGGTTCTCGCAAGCCAGCTCAGCCATGTGTTGGCGGGTATTCCATGTTGCAGATCCAATATGTGGAGTGATCAGACAGTTGGGCAGGCTGTACAAGGGGTGATCTGGTGGCAAGGGTTCTGGATCGGTGACATCCAGTGCGGCTGCTGCAATCCAACCTTGTTGTAATGCCTGGATCAATGCATTCGTATCGACAATTGGGCCGCGGGCAGTGTTGACCAGGATGGCGGAGGGTTTCATCAAGCGCAAAGCTTGTGCATCAACCAGACCACGCGTCTCAGCGGTGAGGGGGGTATGCAGACTGATAAAGTCGCTCGCCTTGAGCAGGTCCTTTAGGGATAAACGAATTGCGCCATATGTCAGCTCCGCTTCAGGTCGGGGTAGCGGATCGTAGTACAGGATCTTCAACCCAAAACCGATGGCGCGCCGGGCGACCGCCTGGCCAATTTTCCCCATCCCAACGATGCCAATGGATGCTCCCGTCAGATCAGCGCCCAGCCAGCCGGCAGGTGACCAGGTCTTCCAGCGGCCCTCCCGCGCATCCTGGCTGGCGGATGGTAAACCGCGTGCCGCAGCCAGGAGCAGGCTAAATGCCAGGTCAGCAGTTCCTTCTGTGAGCACTCCTGGGGTGTTGCCGACGGGGACCCCGCGTTTGGTACAGGCAGCCAGATCAATATTATCCACCCCGACTGCCATGTTGCTGACCACACGCAGATGGGGCGCCTGGTTCAGGATTGCCTCGCTCACTGGAATGGTTAGTAACGTGAACAACCCTTCTGCAGCCGGCAATTGCGCGAGCAGCTCTGGCGAGAAAGCTGTGGCATCAACAGGTCCCACCAGCATCTGGCAGCGCCCTTCAAGGGATGTCAGCCAGCCCTCTGGCAGGGTATGTGTAATCAAGACAAGGGGAAGCGTAGATGATTTCATAGTGCAAATAGGAAGGTCAAATCATTCACATTAGTTTGGGTAGGTCCCGGCTTAAGTAAATCGCCTAAGGCTTCAAAGTAGTGGTAAGAGTCATGGTTGGAAAGAAAGGTTTGTGGGTCAAGATTGAGCTTACTGCTCCTATCAAATGTCTCGCCTGTAACGACTGCACCTGCGGCATCCGTCGGTCCATCGCCTCCATCAGTAGCAAGCGTAACAAGCATCACATTGGTAAGTCCGGTCAATTCTGCTACAGCAGCCAGAGCCAGCTCCTGGTTTCGCCCACCCAATCCAGGGTGGGCTTGTTTTATTCCGGTAGAGAATAACGAGACAGTGGTTTCGCCGCCTGCCACAAGACAGGCTGGTCGCGAGATGGGCTGGCCTTGTTCAACCACCTGGCGAAGTGTTTGAGCCATCAGAAAACCAGCCTTGCTGGCTTCACCCTGCAGTGAGCTGGTAACCAGAAAGGTATTAAAGCCCTCTATCTGGGCTTGATCCAATGCTGCTTGTGCTGCCTGGCTGTTGCTGCCAACTAATATATTCTCGACACTTTCAAATATCGCATCACCATGCTTTAAGCTTTCTTCCAATTCTCCTTGCAGGCCACTTTTCAAAATCGCCTGGATCTGGTCAGGTGTTTGTTCCAGAATGTTGAACTGCGTCAAAACATTCCACGCATCCTGGTAGGTAGTAGGATCTGCAGTCGTAGGCCCTGAGGCGATCACATCGAGCGGATCACCCACCACGTCAGAAAGGATGAGTACAACCTGCCTGGCAGGTGCTGCCCAGCGCGCCAGTCCGCCTCCTTTCACTCGATCCAGGTGTTTCCGTAGACAATTGATTTGCTGGATATCCGCTCCACATGCAAGCAAGAGGTGCGTCAACCCCTGCAAGTCGGCGATTGTAATCCCTGGTACTGGATCGACCAGCAGAGCTGACCCGCCACCGGAGATCAGGACAATAACCAGATCGTCCGGATGTCCATCCTGTAAAAACTCCCTGATCCGCGTGGCTGCCGCTATGCTGTGGTGATCTGGCACCGGGTGGGATGATTCAAAAAACTGAATACCACTCGGGAGATTGGATTCATCCAGGTGACCGAATTTTGTAACAACCACGCCACCGGATAAGTAGCCTCCCAGCACTTCGGATGTGGCTCTGGTCATCGGTACGGCTGCTTTTCCCAGACCAACCATGCGGACGCGCCGGAACTCCTGTTAAGTTATAACGGGTTGAACCTGCGAGTAGCCAATTACCGTCTCGCTTCAGGTGTTGGGTGATCGCTCGTCCAGGCTCTACTGCAGAAAGTGCTGCACTTAGGATGCGCAACACACGCTCCCCTTGAGAATGTTCTTTCAGTGAGGTGGTGTTCAGTCCGGCAAGGTTCATTTCGATCTCGTGGTCAAGAGATTGCTGGATGGTTAGCATCATGATCTGGATGGACGCGTTTCACCCGGGCAATCGCTGCACTGATATGTGCTCCAACCAGGGTGATCACCGCGGTGAAATAAACCCAAACTAACAATGCCAGGCTGGTGCCCAGTGATCCATACAAGACATTGAAGTTCGCCCAGCCACTGTTTAGCACCCACATGAATATCGCGGTAGCCAGTTTCCACGCCAGGGTGGCAATCACTGCTCCCCATACAGCCTCACTCCAGCGAACATGGGTGAAAGGTAGCCAGTAATACATGGCGAAAAATATGATAAATGTGACCAGCCACGAACCCAGGTTTGTCAGGAAACGTGTGATTGTATGGTTATTCTGAACATCAGTCTGTATCCAGCTAGGGAGTTGCGATAGAATCCGAATTGAGGATGTACCCAGCACCCAGAAGATCATCAGGCTAACAAGAGAAAAAATCATCAATATCGACAGCAGTTGCCCGCGCACTACACCCAGAGAGCGAGCTTCAGGCCAGGCGCGGTTGATGTTGCGTACCAGGGTCTTGAACATCGCTGAAGCAGAATAAATCACTCCAACCAGACCTATGATTCCTCCCGCTGTGCGCTGGTGGATAATATGTGTGAATGTATTTTCTATCAGCTCAGGTGAAATTGGGGTAAATTGAGTCAAAAAATCTACAACCACCTGGCTAGATTCGCGATTGGTCAGCACGAATCCTGAGACAGATGTCAGCACGAGCAGTAAAGGAAATATCGAAAAGATGGTGTAATAAGCGATCGCTGCAGCCGCTTCTGCACCTTGCACTCGGGTAAATCGCTGCACCGCATGGCTGATAATATCCAACAACCCCCTTGAACGCCCGTTCACCTGGTGATAGTAAATGCGTGCCTTGGCTTCAATCTCTTGAATTTGCATAGCTATATGCGGTCATTTGAAAGATGTTCAGGCGGCTGCGATACAGCGCGGGTCATCGTTCGCCGGGTCATTCACCAGGGTAGAGACTGGAAACGCTGCCATCAGATCAGCAGGATATGGTGCCAGCAGAGCTTGCAGCGCCTCGGTTTTTACTTCTCCAGGCTCAAGCCAGGCTTTGAAAGCTTCTTCAGGTAAGATCACCGGCATGCGATTGTGAATGTCCTGCATCAACGAATTCGGCTGGGTGGTGATGATGGCACACGAGAGAATTTTGGAACCATCCGGCGACGACCAGAGTTCCCATAACCCGGCAAAGGCGAATGGCTGGCTCGATTTCAACCGGATGTACATCGGCGTCTTGCGTTTTGCACCGGGCTCTTGCCTCCACTCGAAAAACCCATCGGCAGGGATCAGGCAGCGCCGGCGACGAAAGGCGTTGCGGAAAGATGGTTTCTCGCTGAGGGTTTCCGCACGAGCATTGATCATCTTATTGCCGATGGCTGGGTCTTTCGCCCAGGATGGAACCAACCCCCACACGAAAAAATCAAGCTGGTTTTTTCCATCATTCGGAATCACCGCAACGGGCTGGCTTGGGGCGATGTTATACCTGGGTTCCAGTTCGTCGGGAATGGTGAAGCCAAAAAGGGCTGCTCTCAGTTGTTCCGGATTTGTGGTAAGGGTGAATCGTCCGCACATGAAAGATCACCTCGCTCAAACCAATACTCTTAAGATTAATAGCTTTTACAATTAGAGGCCAAGGTGTAGATGAATTTATTTTATCACCAGCGCACGTCTTTGATATAACCTGGGAGCCACATCGGTGAGAATGCACTGAGTTTTAGCATGAGAGGTTAATATACGACGAGGTCAAGGATGTGAAAATATCCGGTTTTAGCATTATAATTTTGCGGAATATCTAATAAAAAGGTGGTTTTCAATGAGCCGACAATCTCCAAAGCAATCGTTTCTCATCCTGGCAATCATCCTGGTAATTGTACTGGCTATTATTTTATCCTGGCTGACCAGCTGGGATTTACTCTGGATTTGGTTGGCTGCGGTTAATTTGATTACATTTCTCGCCTATGGGTATGATAAAAGAATGGCGCAATCTGGTGGGATGCGTGTGCCCGAAATTATTCTCCATGGTTTAGCCTTATCAGGTGGATTTGTAGGGGGATGGATCGGGCGTGGCTACTTTCACCATAAGACCCGCAAGTCAATTTTCGCGGTAATCCTGTCCATAAGTACAGTTCTGTGGGCAGCAATCCTGTTTATTACACTGATATAGCCCTTTTCAGGGTAGTGAGTTGCTGTTTCGCCAGTCAGCTCCAAGAATTACTTCGACATCGACAGAGCTGTTTGGATCGAATTGGCTGATGACACGCGTCGGCGTCACGCCCAGGGTCTCAACCAGGTAAGCAAGGGTAAATGGATTTCCCGTGTGATCAATGACCGTGGTGAGAGTGTAGGATTTGTCCGCTGCGGCGACTCCGACAATATTTGCACCATTGATGCGTAAGAATTCAGCGGTTCGATCTCCCAGATCACCCTGTTGGGTGCCATTGTAAACCGCCAGGCGAGCTGCTTCAGCTTGCATCTGTTCTTGTGAATTGCCTGGCGTTCCGGGCTCAAGTCCGCTGCCGGTTGCAAAGATTTGATCCCTTACCAGGTGTATTTTATCTGGAATCGGGATGAGGATATCCAGATTATCAGGGGATTTGCCAAAAAGCACATACCCTTTGCCTAATATACCACGGCCAATTTTTTCTTCAGGGATATCGGCTGCCAGCAATGCTAGCCGCATGACATCCTCCAGGGAAAGATTGGTACGTATGCCCGAAGCCAGCTCCTGGTAAAGAGAAGGAGCCTTACGGATCAGGGTTGGCAGCATATCAAATCGCAAAATCTGGTTGCGTATCCCCATGATGACCTGTTGCTGGCGGCGGGCGCGATCAAAATCTCCATTCTCAGTATAGCGGTTGCGCGCATACGCCAGTGCCCACTCACCTGGCAAAACTTGCGCACCGGCTTTAAGTTTTTTCTTGGTTTGTGAGCCATCCCCAAGTAAATCGATCGTTATGGGTTCTGGGACATCAATTTTCACCCCACCGATCTCATCGATGAACTGCACAAAGGCGCTAAAATCTATCTGGGCATAGTAATTAATCGGCACTCCCAGGAACTGTTCCATGGTTTTTGTCGCCAGTGCCGGGCCACCACCGGGCAGTTTATAAGCTTCGCCAAGGTAATAAGCGGTATTAATTTTTCCGTGCGTGAACCCGGGAATTGCCACCCACATATCGCGCGGTACCGATAGGATGCCTGCAGTACGGGTTTGTGGATCCAGGGTTAACAAAATCATCGTATCACTGCGCGAATAATCATTCTTTGCCTCCCAGTCGCGATAATCGAGACCGATCAGCAATATTGTCACACGCCCGGCGCCATCCCACGGTTTCAGCGAAGCTTCGATGACTGGAGCGCTGACTAAAGTTGCTTCTGGTGTCAATTCCGGGGTCGATTCAGAGCTGTTACTACTCGGCTGTTGGCTAGGCTGAGTTGTCAGATTCACAAATTGGGGACCCGCAAAAGGCAGCGACTGCCGCGATAATGTCAGGTTGCGTACTGCCCAGAACGCTGCCAGAGCGGCAAGCAATGCAAGGCTGAGCACCATTAGTATTAATGCTGGCCAGATAACTCGTCGAGGAGAGGAAGGTGAGTGGGTACTCATCGGATATTGGCTACGCTCCTCACGGAGTTGGGGTAATTTCCACTGGTGGGGGTTCGGTCAGCGGTGGCGCAGGCGTATCTGTAGGTGGAATTGGGGTGTCTACCGGTGTTGGCTCCTCGGTTTCGGTGGGATAAGTCCCTTCCGTTGGCGTCAATTCCAGGTATGGTGTACCTGTGATGGTTGGGGTCAGGCTGGGTTCAACTGTCTCTGTTGCGATGCTTTCAAAACAGTTTTGGTAGGCAGCATTATAGGCGGTTTCCAGGACATTATCCACCCGAATTGAAGCAGCAAGCTGGTATTGTTCCAGAGCCTGGCACCACTCTCCATCTCTGCCAAGCTGGTCACCATATTGGATTAATGCACCTCGATAGCGCTCTACAGCTGTCCAGCCCGATGCATCTCGAAGGTATGGGGCGGCCGAGGCTACCTGCGCAAAATAAAATACTGCCTGCTCCGGAAAGGCTTCCCAAAAGCTTGAGCCGATCAGGTAAATGCGCGCCACGTTGCGAGCAGACAGTGCATCTGCATCCAACGGGCCAAAGTTTTCCGCCAGTGCCAGGTCGTAAATCCCACCCTCCAGGTTGCTCTCATCGAATATTTTCTGCACTCCCCGCTGTTTCAATGCTATGTAGAGCAAGCGGTCGACGCGCGTAACCTGAAAATTTGGATCATCATTGCGCAAGGAAATCAAGGTGTCAATTGCCTCGCTTAACTCACCAGCTACCAGCGATTCAAAAGCCTGCTCCAGGCGCTGCTGTATCGGCCGCAGATCCGGAGTCGGAGTCATCGTAATCGTTGGTGATGGAATTGGTGATGCTGTCGGCGTGGCTGTAGCATTTAAAATCGTTATAACCGCAGCCATTTGTTTGGTTATACCAGGATAAGTGGGATCCTTCTCTAATATATATTCGAATCGTTGTAAAGCCACGCGGTAACGACCAGCCTGAAAGTCTGCCTGACCCAGCGCGTACTGTTCTGAGAGGTTTTGCTGAAGCTGTTGTGCTCCCAGGCTCTCCAGGCTACGAACAGCAGATTGCCGCCCTGCGAATGCTCCTAGCAAACAACGAAAGCAGTACAACGAGCATCGCAAAAGCGGCTCCACACACAATTAGCCACGTGGACGTCCTGTGGGAAGATTTCAAGGTCGGGGTAGGCTGGGTATCGTCCGGTGTAACCATTACGTCAGAGGTGCTCACTTTCCAGATAAAGACGATAATCCTCTCGGATAAGTTCCTTTGCCAGAGTATACCATCGGCGCCATGAGCTTTTCCTGAGAGGATGATTTATGATTACTCAGAGAAAAAAAGTGGGCTGCGTTCGTCCGCACACCCACTTTTTTACTTGGATATTTCCCTCTCAGGACAGAGGTTTCGAAGACAGATTCTTTCTAAAGCAGCGTTGCTTTGAGTCTGATCTCCACACTGGCCAACGCGACCGAAACCGGACAGCCACTCTTCGTCGCTTCTGCGATTTCAAGGAATTTATTCGGGCTGATGCCGGGGATTTCCGCCTCGGTTTCGAGCTCGATCAATGTGATGCGGTTTTTCTCATCTACTTTTCCAAGGTGGACATTAGCCTTGGTGTGGATGCTGGATGGGGTATATCCAGCGCGTCCAAGAGCCGAGCTAAGTGCCATTGAGTAGCATGCTGCATGTGCGGCGCCAAGGAGTTCCTCTGGGTTTGTTCCTGCACCGTCTTCAAAACGTGAGGCGAAGCTGTAAGGACTCTCAAAAGCCCCACTTCCCAGCTTCAGAGTACCTGATCCTTCGCGTAAATTACCTTTCCAAACTGCGTCAGCTTTCCGAATCGCCATCTCGCTCCTCCTTACCAATAAACTCAATACCCACTAATCAGAAAGGCTAAACTCAAAATCGGTCATGTCGTCATCATCAGGCGACTCGTTTGCCATCGGGATGACATCCATCAATACAGGCTGATCGGGTTCAATAAACCGGCCGTGGACAAACCCGGTTCCGGCAGGAATCAGCTTACCGATGATCACATTCTCTTTCAGCCCGTACAGTGGATCCTCTGTGGAGGCGATTGCAGCGCCAGCAAGCACTTTGATCGTGTGCTGGAAGGATGAAGCTGAGAGGAAGGAGTCCGTGCTCAGCGATGCCTTGGTAATACCCAGCAGCACCTCGACGAATTTGGCAGGACGTTTACCCTGGCTGAGCAATTGCTCATTAATTGCACGCAAATCCAGGTAATCTACCAGATCTCCAGGCAGGTAGGGAGTGTCTCCCGGACGGGTTACCTGCACCTTAGCCATCATTTTGCGGGTGATAACCTCAAAGTGCTTGTCGTTAATGTTCTGGCCTTGGGAGCGGTAAACTTTTTGCACTTCAGAAAGCAGGTATTTCTGGCATTCTGCTCGTCCCTGAATGCGCAAAATGCGGTGTGGATTGAGCGATCCTTCTGTCAGTGCCTGTCCGGCATTGACATGACTGCCGTCTCTAACCAGCATGCGGGCAGTGTTCGGGATTTCGTATTCCGATTCCTGGTGTCGCTCAAATGATACGATCACCTTAACTTTCTGATTTCCACTCTCGTCGAGCGATGTACTGCTTTCCAATCGCACGCGTCCAGCGTTAAGGGAGTTGATGGTTGCGGTAGTCTCGGCGCCATTGCCTGAAGCATCCGTTCGATAAGCGATCATATCACCCTGGGAAACTTCGCTTTCCTCTTCTACTGCGATAGTCCATCCTTCAGGGATATCATATTCATCTCGAACCATCTCGCTCATTTCCACCCTGGCAATGCGCAGGTCACTGTAGCGGTCTGACTGCATAATGTGTACAGTACCGCTCGTTTCTGAGACAACCGCTTCGCCTTTAGGTGTTTTGCGAGCTTCAAAGAGCTCTTCTACGCGTGGCAAACCTGTAGTGATATCGCCACCTGCAGCTACACCACCCGTGTGGAAGGTACGCAGAGTCAACTGCGTTCCTGGCTCACCAATGGATTGAGCAGCAACGATACCCACCGCTGAGCCAATCTCAACCATCTTCCCGCGCCCCAGGTCCATGCCATAACATTTTGCACAAATGCCATGCGTCAGCTCGCAGGTTAGTGGTGAGCGTACTTTGACCTCATCAATGCTCGCTACGCTAAATTTTCGGACCAGCTCGTGATCAAGAACATCATCCCGCTCTGCCAGGATCTCTCCAGTTTTAAGATCGATCACGCGTTCGGCAATCATGCGCCCGAAAAGGCGGCTGCCCAGCGACTGACCAGCAATATCGTCGCTGCGACGGATGACCTGATGATCGAGTGTCCCACAATCTTCTTCGTTAATAATTACATCTTGGGCGACATCAACCAGGCGGCGGGTAAGGTAACCCGCGTCAGCGGTACGTAAGGCAGTATCCGCCAGACCTTTGCGGGCGCCGTGGGTCGAGATGAAATATTCCAGGGCGGTAAGACCTTCACGGAAGTTGGAGCGGATGGGCAATGGGATAATGCGACCCGATGGGTCAGCCATTAAACCGCGCATACCAGCCAACTGGGAGATTGGACCGAAACCGCCTTTGGTAGCGCCAGAGATTGCCTGGGCTGCCAGGTTGCCGTTGGGGTCCATCGACTTTCTTACGGCATCTGCAACCGTATTGGTAGTTCGCTGCCAGATGTCGATGATCCGCTCGTTTTGCTCCTGTTCTGTAAGCAAGCCTCGGCGAAAATCGCGCGATACCGTTTCTTGTTCGGTCAGAGCCTGGTTGATAATTTCTTCCTTGACCTTTGGAACCGTGATATCAGATACAGAAAGAGAATAGCCTGAGCGAGTCGCATAGTGAAAGCCGATGTCCTTGATTGCATCAGCGATATCCGGTGTGCGTTCCTCACCGCATATCTCATACAGGCTTGCCATCAGGTCCTTCAACCCGCCTTTATCTAGCATCGTATTGACGAAGCGCATCTCGCGCGGCAGGACACGGTTGAAAAGCACGCGACCAACGGTCGTATCGATCACTTTCTCCACTTCATGTGGAAGGCGGTTAGCATGATCGTCATACCAAGTTTTTGCAATCACTTTGATATGGGCATGAATATCCAGTTGTTTCAGGCTATACGCCAGCTCAACTTCATCCATGTCCACGAACGCTCGACCGTCCCCTTCGTGGGGATTCACATCTTCTTTCGTCAGGTAGTAAACACCCAGGACCATATCTTTGGCAGGGCTGATAATTGGCTCACCATCAGCCGGCTTCAGCAGGTTGCGTGAGGACAGCATGAGGTGGCGTGCTTCATTCACAGCTTTCAGTGAAAGAGGCACATGGACAGCCATCTGGTCGCCATCAAAGTCGGCGTTGAACGCAGTCGTTACCAGCGGGTGGAGCTGAATTGCGCTTCCTTCGATGAGAATCGGTTCAAAGGCCTGGATGCCTAACCGGTGAAGGGTAGGCGCTCGGTTGAGTAAAACTGGTCGCTCCTTGATCACTTCCTCCAGGACTTCCCACACCTCCGGGCGATTGCGCTCAATGAACCGCTTGGCGCCTTTGACGTTTGCCGCAAATTGGTGTTGAACCAGGCGGGCGATGACGAACGGACGGAACAGCTCGAGAGCCATGTTCTTGGGTAAACCGCATTGGTAAAGCTTTAACTTTGGTCCAACCACGATTACAGAACGCCCGGAGTAATCCACGCGCTTGCCCAGGAGGTTACGGCGGAAACGACCTTTTTTACCTTTGAGCATATCGCTCAGAGATTTCAGCTCACGTCGGCCGCGGCGGGATAATGCCTTGCCGCGCTGAGAGTTATCGATCAATGAGTCGACTGCTTCCTGTAGCATGCGCTTCTCATTGCGGACGATTACATCCGGCGCACCTAGCTCCAGGAGCCGTTTTAACCGGTTGTTGCGGTTAATCACCCGACGGTATAGGTCATTAAGGTCAGAGGTGGCAAACCGTCCTCCATCGAGCTGCACCATCGGGCGCAGGTCGGGCGGAATGACCGGTAGCACCGTCAAGACCATCCATTCCGGGCGGTTCCCGGATCGCCGGAAGGCTTCAACCACCTTTAAACGCTTTGTGGCCTTTTTTCGCTTCTGCTTACTGCGAGATGTACGTACTTCGTGCCACAGCTCTTCTGCCAGCTTATCTAAATCGAGACGGCGAAGGATGTCGTAAAATGCCTCAGCACCCATATCCGCGCGAAAAACCTGGCCCCAGCGAGACTTTAATTCTCGGAAGCGAGTTTCGCCCATAAAAGTCAGTGGTCGTAATTCAACCAGTTCATCTCGAAGGCGAGAATTTTCGCCACGCACCTGAGTAGATTGATCATCCAGCTGTCCGCGCAGATCTTCCATAGCCAGATCATATTCCGCTCGTTCTCGCTCAATCTCCATGCGGATATGTTCCAGTTCGCGTTGTTTCTGGTCTTTGTGCTCGTTTTCCAGCTCGTCTAACTGCTGCTTGACGATTTTCTGAATATTGGCGATATGAGCTTTGGTGATTGGTTCGCCCGCTGAAACAACTACAATTTCCGAATCAGGAAAGTGTATGTCCATCCGGGTGGTTTGCCCAATCTGGGCTGTCAGGCTGGCTTCAGTGCGCTTGCCAGCTTCCATGATGGGAGCAAGTTTTTCGGCGATTGCTTCGTCGTAATTCTGCTCAGTGGTGGTTCTACGTTGTTGCAGCTCGTTTAACGACTTATCGCGTGCAGCTTTTCGCTCAGCGATTTTGGCGTTGATTTTCGCCGCCTGTTCACGTTCAGTGGTGGTGATCTTATCTTCCAAACGTTTTAAGGCTTTGTTGCGAGCATCTTCATCAACATATGTGACCACATATTGAGCGAAATATAGAACGCGATCCAGGTTGCGGCGGGAAATATCCAGCAATAATCCCAGGTAGGATGGAATCCTGCGGGTATACCAGACATGCGCCACAGGTGCTGATAATTCAATATGCCCCATGCGTTCGCGGCGTACCGATGATCGGGTTACCTCCACGCCACACTTATCACAAACGATGCCTTTATATCGAATGTTTTTATACTTACCGCAATAGCACTGCCAATCCCGCGTAGGCCCGAAGATCGCCTCACAAAAAAGACCATCCTTCTCGGGTCGTAGGCGGCGATAGTTGATCGTTTCGGGTTTGAGCACTTCTCCGTAGGACCAGCTTCGAATTGTTTCTGGCGATGCCAGGCTGATGCGAAGTGCGGTCAATCCTTTGGTTTCCACTTACGGCCTCCTGAGACAGACAAAGACAAGCGCATGAGCTTTTCCCTCAAGCGCTTATGATGAACTCAAAAAATCTACTTCTGATTTTCGATCAGGATATTATATCAAAGAATAAATATCAGGGTCAAGTATCTTCTTTATATTATTAACAATTCATTCATTTATGCTTCGACTTCCCCCTCGCTACTCTGGTGATATGGAATGGCAAGGAAAAATGTACTTCCTATACCCAATTGGCTTTCCACCCATACCTTTCCGTTATGTCGCTCTGCGATCGATTGTACGATGGGTAATCCCAGACCACTTCCACTGCCTTCCATCGAGCCCACCGGTGATGTGCGGTAGAATTTCTCGAATAAACGAGTCTGGTCCATCGGAGATATACCGATTCCTGTGTCAGTTACCTCAAATAGGACACGTTCGGGGAGTGTGTGGACCCTGACGGTTACTTTGCCTTCAGTCTTATTAAATTTGATCGCATTATCCACAAGATTTTGGAGAGCTTGTTGAAGTAATGCAGGATCACCCTCGACCGATGGGCTGAATTGGCCGGGAAGATCAGCTTTCAGTTGAATCTTCTTCTGGTTGGCGTGGATTTGCATGGATGTTACAACACGTTCGACCAGTTCAAAAACGGCTACTTTTTCTATCTGCAAACCCGTTCCACTTTCTATCCGCCCTAAATCGAGCAGGTTATTGACCAGCCGGTTCATGCTCTCTACACCAGCCAGGATGTTCCTGACATAGGCTACCTGTTGGTCATTGAGATGTCCAACCATCTCAAGCATGGTGGCATAACCGCGCATCAGTGTTAATGGTGTTCGCAGATCGTGGCTTACAGAGGCGACAAAATCAGATTTTAATTTATCTAGCTCCTTAAAACGGGTGACATCTCGTAAAACACAAACTCTGCCTACGCGCTGAGCTTCTGCGATTACTGAAGAAACCGTTGCAAGAAAAACCTGATCCTGTTGGAGTGTTATCTCTATCGATTTATTCTCATTGCTGGCGTTACGCATTAATTCGGTCAGTTTTTTGTTCTGGATCACTTGCTCGACGGGTTTACCAAACTCAAATTCACTGCCTAGATTCAAGATTTGCAAAGCAGCCGGATTTGCAAGTATCAAACGGTTGTTCTGATCGGTGACCAGGACAGGATCGGGGTTCGATGCCAGGATTGCCAACAACCTCTGCCTTCCAATTTCCGCGTTCATGAATAGCTGCGCATTTGCTGCCGCAAGAGTAGCCTGCCCCGCTAAGGTATTATAGAAACGAATTTCTTCATCCTGGAAGGTGTGGGCTTGGTCGAAAGCGATCCACAAGACACCATAGCTTTGATTCTCATATTTCAAAGCCGTTGCAAATAGAGTCGTGGGATAATGCCGCTTTGGGATCCAGGTTAAACAATCGTGGTCGTGTTAGATTGTTAATTACGAGCTGGTCCTGCTGTCGAGTGTACGCCAGAATTTGCTCGTCCAGGTCGCCATATAGCTCCTGTGCAGCACCTCGTGAGATGATGGTAGGCTGGGCTAAAGACTTATTAATCCGGGAACCCCGGTTGGGCTGAAAACCAGGCGAGCAGTGGAGGCGCCTGTGGATAATGCTGAGTCTAATATGGGAACGACTGCAGCGCGCAGATCCAAATTCGAAGTATTGCTCCGGCTAATGGAAAGCAATCGAGTAAACTCATCGATACGGGTACGGAAATTAACCCGTAGCGTTTCTAATGCTTGTCGAATTTGGCGGAGCTCGTCAGATCCATCACTCGAGATCGGCTGGCCAAGATTGCCATCTGCCATCTGTTGCACTTGTTTGGTTAGATCGCTTAGAGACGTGTTTATACCGTGTAGCCCCACCAGCACCATGATGACCATCAAAGCCGAAAGTGCAAGCAACAATACCAGAGACGGAATTGCTATCTGCAGAGAAATCCGCTGTGGAATTTGAGCAGGAAGACCAACTACCACTCCCCACGGTGTCCCGTTGATAGGCTGGTAATACACCATCCGGCGAGTTCCATCCGGTGCTGTGTCTTCGAAGTGATTTTCCTCCTCGATAGCGCCACTATATAAGCCCATAACTTGGGTTGGATCCGTATGAGCGAGAATCTGGTGGTTCTCATCCACGATCATCCCTTGAGCATCTCCCCCCGCCAAATTATTGAGATGTGTCATGACAGGTTTTGTCAGTGGGTTTTCCGACAAACTCGTTCGCCCGATAATAACAGATGGTCCATTCGCTCCTTTTCTTGGGAGCGGTGTTATGAATGATATTCGTGCTGAGGTATCATTTTTGAGAGGCGGGAGTGGATAATACCGGTTTTGAACTCCTGATAGCGCCTGTTGAACGCCGAGTAATTCATTGGGCGGCATGGTATGGCCAGTTTCAAAAGCGTCTGGATAGGCCGCTAAAACTTCACCTTCCTCGTCCAGCAGGATGATTTGTTCAAAATATGGGATTGCCTTGGTTTTTTCCTGAAGGATACTTGCTAAGACTTCTGAATTGCTGGTCTGGAGACCAGGGTCGGCGCCAAATTGCGTAACTAAGTTTTGACCAGTTTCGAGGAAGTATGGGATGCTAATTTGTGCAGTTGACGCCGCATTCACCATTTGGTTTTTCAGAATCGACTTAACAGTATTTTGCGTAATCGACCATTGTCCAAGCAACAAAGCTATCAATAGAAGCAGCCCTACCAGGGAGATGGTCAAAAACACTCTCGCCTGAAAGCTTCGTTCGGCTGGAGATGGGTGATAGGGAGGCTGTCCTCCCCATTGCTTTGGAATAAGGTAAGCCACTACCTGAGTCACCAGGCCTGCAATACATAGCTCGATCAGGGTAGCCAGCCAGACGAAGCGGACAGTTGTAATAGCGTAATCGAGACGAACTTCGATGCCGCCAATTACGCCAAACGGTGAAGTGAGAAAATAAATGAGCGGGTAAGCCAGCGCTACCATTCCGGCAGCAATGAACGGTTGCCTCATCGCCTGGAAAAATCGCGAACGGTTACGCTGGCAAACCAGCATGCTGAATATCAATGCTAGCAGTGCATATTGAATGACAAGGAAAGGATCATGGGTGTCCCAGGCACTACGGATCACTCCAGTTAGCGCTCCTAATGCAGTCGCGGGTATGGGTCCAAGTATTCCACCAGCAAGCATCCATGGAATGGCAGAAAAAATCATCACAACCCAGCCACTTGAATCGACCGGGAGCATTGGGCGCGGAAAGTAAGAAGATGAATTTAAAGTCAGACCGATGAATAGATTGCTCAATACAGTCAGGACTGCCAATCCTAGAAAGATCAAGGAGGATTTCTTGTTGATAGGATGGTTCAGCTCCCGCCAGCGATACAGCACACCTGTAATCAGGATGAGATAGGCAAGCCAAACAATCCAGCCGATGGTGCCTTCTGGCTGGTTAATATATGGACGATCGCCAAGTAATGTAAAAAGGTTTTGCATGCTTACTGAAATGTAACCCCGGAAGCAACATTCGGATTATAGCATTGATCATACGATGGTGGATGATCCAATCCACTCGATTGTTTCTTGAGTTGCTCGAGAAAAATCCTGGTAAACCCCACGCTGCTCCGGGGGGAGGATGCTTGCCAGAATGTACATGGCTTCATCCGTCATTTGTCGTAAATGTGCTCGATTAGAACGCAGATATTCGGGCTTATAACGGAAAGGTGCACCAAAACGAACATGGCCTCCAGGTCCTCTCCAGCGACGAGAGAAAGGTAAAGTAGGAAAACCACGCGTGTCGGTCATCGCAACAGGGATCACCGGAGCCCCACTGCGGCTAGCCAGGTAAGCAATGCCTTCCTTGCCGGTGATGAGCTGAGGGCTGCGGGTACCCTCCGGAGCAATAGAGATCATTTCGCCAGCTTTTAACACGCTCAAGGCTTGCTGAATTGCTTTTCGATCGATCTCACCTCTTCTTACCGAGATGACCCCCCACATTTTCGGGATCAACCCTACAATTGGGTAATCATACGCCTCGACCTTTGCCATTGGGACTATGTTACGAGGAAGTACATGCATGATCAGCATGGTGTCGATCAGGCAGATGTGGTTATACATAAGGATCGCCGGGCCTTCTGCAGGCACGTTGTCAATTCCTTCAACCGTTCCAACCTTTGCTAGAATGGAAAATCCGACATACTTTAACAAGAATCGAAGAAACCGACGCTGTGGCTCCAACCGGGCATGGATATAATTATTGTCAGCCAATTTATTTACATCACTCACAACCGTCATAGGTTCTCCACTAAATTTATACCTCGGTTACGGGGTGCTCGGGATCGTCAACAGATTTGGCTAGTCTGCTTTTTTCTGCATACATCCCCTGATATTCTATCGGCAGTAAGTCGGCAATCCTGTACATGACTTCATCGACGTGCGATTGACGTGCCGTTCGCCTGGCAGCTCCTGAGTCCTGAATCTGTGGTAGAGTAAACGGCTCCCCGATATTCAATTCGAGTAGAGGGCGTTTACCATGGATCGCTTTTTGAAAAAAATCGTCGGTTGTGCCTACAATTCCCACCGGCACAACCGGCACCTGTAGGCGTTCCATGATAAACGCTACTCCTGGAAGACCGCGTTGCAACCCGGGTTGATGCGATCTTCCACCTTCTGGCGCAATTACCAGAGGTCTGCCAGACATTAACACTCGGGTGACTGTATCAATCATCTGCCGGTCGTACTGGCCTCGATGCACCTGAATTCCACCGTAGAGGCGGGCAAGGGTAGACTGTCCGGGTTTAGACCAGATTTCCGCTGCACCGGCTGCCTCAGGGCATTTTGGCCAGAATGCTATAACGAACGGTGGATCGAAAAGAGAAACATGGTTGATGGCAATGAGATAAGCGCCTTGTGTGGGAACGTTCTCTAATCCCCGGATGCGGATTTTCGCCAAAATATGGAATATCAGCCGGAAAACAGGGCGGATGATGCTGCGCGCCAGGCGGTTCCGTAATGGCACCTCATAAAGCTGAGCAGGATGATCAATTTCCTGAGTCATCTTTAGATCGAATTAAATCCATAACAAAATTAAATACCTGGTCAAGATCCATGCTGTCTGAGTCAACGATCACAGCATCCTCTGCAGGGCGAAGAGGAGCAACCGCCCGGGTGGAGTCGATTTCATCTCGTCGCTTGACTCCTTTTAATATTTCCTCATAATCTGTTGGCTGGCCATGCTGGCGTAGCTCCAGATAACGCCGGCGGGCGCGCTCTTCTGCAGACGCGTCCAGGTAAATTTTCAGATCAGCTTCGGGTAATACCACCGTGCCGATATCTCGCCCTACCATTACAATCCGGCCGCGCATCCCTATCCGGCGCTGCTGCTGTGTTAACGCCTGGCGTACACCAGGATAGGCAGATACCGCTGAAACATTTGCATCGATTTCGGGAAGGCGGATTTTCCAGGTGATGTCTTGATCCTCAACAATCACATCCGCATTACGTCGATCCTGCGTCGAGGGCGGACGCACATCGATTTCGGTTGTTTCTGCCAGGCGGGAGATGCTTGTCTCATTCTCCATATCCATCTGGCGCGCCAGCGCCAGCCAGGTCACTGCTCGGTACATGATGCCGGTATCAAAAAATAAGTAGCCGAGCTCATCTGCGATGCGTTTCCCCAGGGATGTCTTCCCGGAAGCTGCAGGTCCATCGATTGTGATCATCGTCGGAATGGGCATAGTGATTGAACCCTCTAGGTTATGGTACGGTAGGGTCGGTATCTAGTTGTTCCGCAGCATTCTCACTCGGGAAAAGATCGCTGCGCGCCCATAAGATAATTTCATCCTGGAGGATGGGGCTGTCACGAAATGCCAACCAGCGGATGAATGGAGTCGGTATTGAGGTAGTCCAGCCAGGTCTGACCCACCAAGTAAACCCCTGCCCGCGGTATAACTCAGTGGAGGAGGGAACATCCTCAAGCTTTGGGGTAATTCTCAGCGAAGGAAGAGAATTGTCGCCGACAGAATCAATGAATTGGACATTGGGATAAGCTCGCAGCAGCCACCGAAGTGCAGGTGATGAGACTTCAGATACGATGTCAATGCTTTTTGGTCCACCGGTACTTTTGAGGGACAGGTCGTGAATGGTCTCCAGCAGGAGATCAGGTTTGGCTGGTTGTGGCACCTGGTTCCAAAGCTCAACTGCCCGGAACTGCTCCAGATGACTGGCGCGGGTCATTGCGGAAAAGGAAAACATGACCAACGAAATAATCACTCCCCAAATCAAGCCATTTCGTGCTACAGGCCACGACCAGCCCAGGCTGATAAGTATCGTGGTCAGGGTTGCCAGGACGAAAATGCCACCTGCGACGATAATCCTGGCATTCGCATCGAAGCTTCCGTAGGTGACACGAGTCAAGGACGCCAGTACGTAGCCCAACAGGCTGGCAAGTAAAGTGATTGCTATAGCGAGAATGATTGAGACCGGACTGATCGGTCGTTTAGGCAGGTAATGAACGAGCTCTCCTGCAGCCAATGTCCAGATCGGCACGATGATCCATAAAATATCCATCACCTGCCGGCTTGGGTAAATCAGCACCACTGCCAAACCTGCCGCAATCCAGGTCAGATTGAAGATCAATAAGATTCTCTCTTGACCTCTGGCTGGGTGAGAGAGATTGCGAGGCAGCCCTAGCAGGGCGAAGAGTATTGCTAAAGGCTGGTATAGAACCAATGCTGCTACCAGGAGTTGGGCAGGGATTCCGGAAGAGACCGTCCAGCCTGTCAGATATACTGGCAGGGTGTTAACCCAGGCTGCCAGGCTCGAAAGGTTACGGAAGAAGGATGTCCCCACAATCAGAATCGCGATCAGCAATGCAATCCAGTAAGCGGACCACTTGAAACCGGCGAATTGTGATTGGAGAGCTGGATGCTGGTTGGTTTTCGTCTTGGTCATCGATTGGTTGATCGTCCTTGGTTACCTTGCGTTTGGAAAACCAGCCGGTTACACCCCATGCAATGCCCAGCATGATGACACCAGGGATGATCGTTGAGCCTGAAAGTAAAGCAAGAGCGGTCAATATTCCTGCAAGTATTGCCTGGCGTGAGTAGATCATGCACAGTGCCAGCAGGGAAAATGAAATTGCTGCCATTGGACTTCCCACTGTCCGCGAAGCGATCACCAGACCGGGATCGAGTGCCAATCCAAGTGAGAGTATTAATGCGGTAGGGACAGCCAGCACAGCTTTATTCTCTCGCCTGGAAAGCAGATAAGGCAATAAGACTAATAAGGTGCCTGCCAGGGCAGGGTACAAGCGTGCGGCAAAATTACTGCTGCCAAAAATGGCGAATAATAATCCAGTCACAGCCAGATACGCAGGCTGCTGACTGATCACCGGGCTGAATTCTGTCATCTGGTCGGGCTGGTAAGCTCGAAGGGTGTGTACAGCTTCTGCATCGGACAAAGCCATTCCGCCCAGGTTATAAAACCTTACTCCAAATCCGATCAGAAAGATGATGAGAAAGAAAATTTCTTCAACCGTTGGTCGATGATTTTTCATACGCTATTCCATTATTTCAGGGACCCGGTAGATGGTTGTCTCGCCTTGCTGAAACACAGGCTCTAATTGCAGATCAAATTTTTGGAGGGCGCGAGACAGATTGCAAGCCCGGTTCGGGTCGCTGCAAATTTGCTGGATGAAGTTTTTCTCGCTAGGTCCGACGATGACATAACGAATGTCCCACTTTTGTAATAGCTCCAAAGCAAGCACGGCATCTTTGCTGGTGAAAATTGTCTGGATATCCGGTTCTCGTATCGCTTGCTCATCGTAGGAACCACGCCACTGGTTTTCGTGCAGTGCCCACCCAAGGAGCGATGGTAATCCGGTAAAAGCGCTAATTCGACCCTCGTAATTGTAGGATTTTCCGGGGGCTTCCAGGATGATTGGGGTACCGGTCACGTTTTCATTCAGCCAGTTAATCGCCGCCCAATCATCTGGATTAAATCTTGCCAGGTTCGCAGTTCCATCCAAATTCGGGGTTTGGCGGAAGCCATCCACCCGCAGGTAGAAACCTACCAGAGAAAAAACCAATCCCGAAGTGATCAGCAGGATGCAGCAGGCGGCAAAAATGGTGCGCCAGATATTGTTCATGGCCTCCTGGCTGCGGTTCATTATCCACCAGATCGCATAGGCGGATGATATGCCTAATAGGATCCACGCCTGGAAGTAAAACTTAAAAACGGTGTTCATGCGCACCATGAAAATATCGCGGAGATAGAACAACTCTGTCGATAGCGTGAGCACCAAACCGAGTAGTATCAGCAAAATAACAAAAATGGAACTATCTTTTCTCTCAGCCGGTTTATTCCTCAATCGAAGGCTGCCTGATTTTGATGATTCCGTTTGTGATGGTTAGACCAATCAGGCTCGTGAGCAGAATAAATAACCAGGGATTGGATAACCGATTTATTAAGACCTTTTGCGCAAGTTGACCAAGCGAAAACCCGCCGAGTAATGTTTGGATGGCAGAATTGCCAGGCTGGTCACCGAGTAGCATCTGACCTAAATCAGTTAATAAAGCCGTAATCAGGAAGATCACGACCAGGCTCAGGCATACTGCGATGACCCAACCCCAGCTTGACAGCCACATGCGAAATGTTGCTCGGGTAGACATCCCCTGGCTTTCCTTCTTAAGGAAAATAACTAAAAACCATGAGATGGGCAGGATGAACGCGGCAAAAATTATGAGATACTGCACGAGCCGGGTAGATGAGTTAACGTAAGGCAAGACCCCGCCTGCCTGCGAGCTGAAGCCAATATAGAAAAAGAGATAGAAGATGATCGCTCCTGCCAGTAAACTGATGCCCAGGGAAATCGTCCTGCGAATAATGTACCAGTCGAACCGTTGAGTGCGAATTACCTCGCCGGCTGCATATGCCAGCAACAGCAGCCCCCAATAGATTGGCATGTCCCAAGTATTGAGAAATCCCAGTGATCCGAGGCAGAAAGCGTAAGCGATCAGCATAGCCCAATCGCCTGCAAACGCAGTTTTGGCGGGATTCCACCATGGTGCAGCAGCCATGATTTGTTGTTGTTCGGCGGACAGAATAGACTGGCGACGCAGCAGATTGAATGCTAGGGCGATGATCAGCAAAACAAAAGGCAGCGCCAGCACGTGCGGGTGATTATCGCCCAGTAAAAAGCTGAACATCGGAAACTCAGTGATCGGACTGACACCCAGTGCATTTCCCAGGGGATCATATTCCTGGATCACCCGAGATGCTCTCCAGCAGCAGCCGAAGAAACCACCAGCTGGCATCCAGCTCCCAGAGGGAGGGCTGCTGATCAATCCAGGGATATCCAGCCAGCGCAGCAAGCTTTCGGGCAGGATGCCACGGTTGTGAAAGACCTCTATCAGCCCTTCGAGATTGCCCATCACGGTTACCAGCAGCGATGCCAGCAGCCCATAACGAATAGCCTGGCCTTCTCGCTCGATTTGGTGAGACCCTTGGGCGGCTTTGACCAGGTTGTATGCGATTCCAAATACACTGCTGACCACCAGGGCAAAGAGAAGCGCATCGTAAAGCTCAAAACCTACGGCAGACGAGACCCCTGAAAAGCGGGTCAGCAGAGCCATCATGACATAGCCAAAGTAGTAATACGAGATGGCGAAACCCGATAACCAGGGATCGAGGGGAGGAAAGCCTGAACTCTTAAGGATTCCATTCAGGAAAGCGATCTCCATGAACTTTTCGCCCCCGCGCTCATGATCTTGTCGGGTGCGTAAGCCCTGAGGACTGCCCACAGGATGAAGGCTGATGCAAAAAGTAGCTCGATCGTTAAGATGTACCAACCGCGCGTGCGAAAAAAATTCGCAATATGAGTTTGCAATGGTACTTGATCAGGTCCTTGCCCTTTAAAGTATAACCAGGTCGATACACCGACCAGCAGAAAGATGGCAAACAGGATCCCGCCCAGATCATTTTGCAGGACACCGGTCATTGCCCCCATCCAAAGCACGTAGCTGACTACGAGTAAACCGAGTGCCTTCGAGAATGCATAGCCGAAGTCTGGCAGCCAGCGGAATAATCGCTGCGCGAGTGGCAGTGCAGCCAGCCCCAGAATTTCGATAATCGCCCACCAAAGTAGAACGGGTAGCAATTCAGTGCTCCTGAATCTCTTAACAGAATTGGGATCAGATCCCAATCGATTAATTCTGCAATACCTGATAGATCACAGTATTGCCGGTGCGGAAGACTTCTTTCCACCAGATGCCGTCTAAATTCTCAAACTTGTCCAGATGGAGGCCAGGGTACTGGTTGCGCTCCAACTGTCCAAGGATGATATATTGTACGCCGTATTTCCGCAGAAAAGCCAGGTCCTCTTCCGATGCTGGAGTGGAATAAAAGCGATCGATTTCACTGATTCGCTCGCTGACAAAGCTCCCCGGCAGCAATGCGCGCTGCTGCTGCTGGTGCCACTCCCACCCTACCACACCTGGCAGGCCGGTATAGATGGACATACGTGATCCCCAACGATAGAGATCTCGTAAATTCGCCTCCACGATGACTGGTGAACCTTGCACATTTTCCTGCAACCAGCGGATGGCTTCATAATCCTCGCTCAGGTTCATCGGCCCTTTCCAGTCGTAATGAGCGCTTGCCATATACTTCATGCCATCCAGAGTATGGGGTGCATCAGGATTCATGCGATCTTCGATTTTTGCGCGTGTTGCTGCCATTGGGTAGAGCAATGCTCCTGCCAGTAGGAGGATGCCAGTGACAGTCCAGGCTTTTCGCCAGCCTGAGCTCCAGGCTGGGATGGATTGAATGATCCAGCCCACCGAGGCTGCAGCACTCACCGCAAATAATGTCCACACTTGCAGATATAACTTGAAGACGGTATTCATCCGCCCGATATCACCCACCAGAACGATGATTTCAACCAATAGGGTTAATACCAACCCGGTGCCGACCATGAAGAGAACAAAGCGTTTGTTATCTGGTTGGTCAGGTCGCAGTAGCAGCACACCAGCCCAGGCTGCCATTGGGATTGCAACCCAGGCGACGGCAACTCCCTGGCCAAAGGGCAGACTCGATTCTCCAGGGAGCTTGAGAACAAGCAGAATCGTCACCCCTATCAGGACTGCCACTAAAGAGACGATCCAAACCAGATGGGGTTCTAATTTCTTTAACGCTGATACAGGTGTTTTCGCCATCCAATCAATGGTTTCGTGGATCATCCATGAGACGATACAAAAAAGGAACAGCCCCCAATGCAAGAAATAAGCGTACAGGGGGGTGCGCAACCCTTGCCAGATGGCGACCTTGTTGTAAGCCTGTCCATACCATTGCGTGAATGGATAGAATAATAGATTGGACAGGAATATTAACAATCCGATAGCCGCAATGGCAACGATCAGACGCTGGGCGATGAGCGGAAGCCGGTCGAAATAAGGAACAGGCTTATCTGGCGAGCGATAATATCGAATGTACGCATACGCTAGGGCGACACAGCAAAGAGCCAGGTAGGTATAGTAATCCCATGTGTTTGTAGGTCGCAGGACTCCGACTGCCAGGCCACCGATAAAAAAGCCAGCCACGGTCCCACCGATATTTTTCCATCGCCCACGTGAGATGACCACGGATAACGCAAACCCGATCGCCAGGAGCGCTATCGGCAGCGCGTACAGGTGGGCGTGCGGATCAGCATAAAGCACGGTGAAGAATGGAAATTCGGTGATTGGTTCCACTTCCCCAGGAGACGGGATAGCACGGCTGGGATTCCAGTACCAGTCTCCAATACCGTACGGCAGCGGCGTACCGCTCAGATTTGTGACAAATCCACGCGCAGCCCAACCCAGCCTTGTGAAAATATTCGCTTCTTCAATGATACCGCCAGGCGCTGCCAGGCGCTGGTAGCCTTCGTAGATCATCTTAACAGTGCCAAGATTCCCAAGAAGGGCCATGCCGCCGGCGCCAGCCAGGCCAACCCACCAGGCATTCGTGTCGATTTTCTTGCGCACCCCCTGGTACAGGTTCCAGGATATCGAGAAAGCCCCAATTGCTATCATCGCGAACATGGTCGGCAGGATCAGATTATATGCAAAGCTAGGAGTGATCCCCAGCCATTTCACCAGTGTCCCCACCAGTACAAATCCGTAATAATAGTAATTTAAATAACCGCCAGCAAACCAGGGATCATAAGGCGGAAAACTGGTGCTCTTGAGTACCGCATTGAAGTAAGAAAAGTCCATTGGCTTTTCCCCACCCTTAGCAGGATGCCACAGGTCTGGGTTGCCGAAACGGATCAGCAGATCGAGGACAAAGAACGCCAGGAATACTGCTTCGACCAGCAGGAAATAACCCTTTCGCTGGCGGAACTCCTCGCGTAATTCCTCCCGTTGCGTGTATGCGGATACACAACCAACGAATGCTATCAAGAGCAGGACCAAACTAATCGTCGGCCGCGTGAAGGGAATATTGTATGATCCTCCCAGCCACACCAGGTAGGAGAGTAGCAGCATGCCCGCCAGGCGCGCCATTGGATAGCCTTTATCTGCCAGACCAGGCAGCGCCATCCGCAAAAGCGGATATGTGATCAATCCGAGCAGCGCCAGGGTGAGATACCAGACAATAACTCCAACAATCTGGTAGCGATTTAGAAGTGACTCGCTGTTAAAAAGTTCAGACCAGGTGCCGCCAGCTTGTTGTTCGAGCCATCTGCGCAGAGGTAAGAGCAGGTCGGCAGGGGTGTCCTTGAATTTTAACGGAGCCAGCCGAACCACCTTACTGAGATCAACACTGCCCAGGATCTCCCGTGCCTGCTCAGGAGAATAATCTGCCGTTTTCTTGAAAACAAACACCTTGGGATGATCGTAGACCGTGAAGGCTTCTTCTGCAAACTGGTCATTGATACTTATTGGTCCGATGGATGGATTTGATTCGAAGACTTTAACCAGCTCAAACCCGAGGTCACCGGCAAAATCCCCCGGTTGGGCGGTGCGGTAACACCAGACGATGTCCTGGTTGGCTGGACAGCCGAGTAAGTTGCGATAATATGTGGTCGTCATTGGGAAGCGCTCTGGGATGCGGGTCAGGCTGCCCCATTGACGGTTAGAAGAGATAACAATGTAATCCGATTCATCCAGAATGCGCAGGAAGCGCTCCAGTTTTTCGGGTGTGTCATCCCAGTACATGTTGAAATTCAGGTCGAGGGGGTAAATCCCGCCAAAACCATCGTAGCCATCCATGCGTAAGGGCAGGCCATCGTCCCATTCACCTTCGTTTGCCAGTCCAGCCCCGGTCAGGCTGATCGCCGGTTGGTTGCTGGGAAGGGTCAGGTAAAGGTTGGCTTTCTCACCTGCAAGGAGGTCGAAAGGAGTGTCCAGAGAGAAAACATACCCCGGGCCGCGTGGATCGTCCACCTTAGGCTGGCCAATCATGGTCTTTGTCGTTACGTTGTTATCAGTTCCTTCAATCTGTAAGCTCAGAGCCAATTCAACAGGGAGATCGCTGAATGATTGGTTCTCGAGGATGGGCAGGTAAATTTCGGTAACATATCCGTCTGCCGGCGCTTCGAAGACAGATCCGGCAGCGACGCGCAGCCAGGAGGCATCATTCGCCGCGAAAATCGGGTAATCCAGTACCTGACCGTCGGCGCTGTTAAAGCGCAAAGAAACGAGGTTGTGAAGCAATGCCTTCGGTGGCTCACCGTTAAGTTTGACTTGAAACAGGTAGGTGTTGCCCGGATCCACCTGGATGGGTGGATCGAGCGGAAGGGTAAAGGCGTTCCCCAGGGGATTGGCGTTTTCTGCCAGGTTTTCATTCAGTGAGGCAGTGGAAAGGGTTGTGCCGTCAGGGGACTGGATGTTGATTTCCAGCTCGGTTGCCTGATCCACTCCGCGCATATCTTTCAGGTGCGGCAGGTAAATTTCAGTCAGGGTACCTGAAGTTTTTGGAGTAAACAGTCCATTGTACGCCAGCCCGGGCATGATGACGTTGCCATAAGGAAACGGAACTGGCTGCTGGACCTGTCCATCTGCGGTCTGGATGTGGAAATTAATCGGCCCCGGGATATTCTCAAAAATCCAGCGCGAAGCATTGATACGGGTGATTGGTCGGGTGTAGATGCGCGAGAATCCAAAGGCGTAAATGCCTGCGGCCAACAAAACCAATCCTCCGGTTATCACCGCGGCCAGGCGAAATCCATTCAAGCGCTGTTTTTTCAATACTTGATCAACCTTTGGTTTCCCAAGATCCCACAATGCCACAATCGCCCAGGCTGCAAAAATTGCCAGCGCAGGGTAGACAGGGAGTTGGTAGCGCATGGTTGGGTTTAGTGCCAGAGACTGCCAGCCAAAATAAATAGCTGTCCATCCCCATAGCAGAACATGCTTTTGCCAGTCGCCTTTGACCATCCGCCAGCCGATCCATAAGAACCCAATCCAGGCAAGGATGCCCAGCGGTAGCCCCAAGCCCCATGCGGTCAGGTTTTGGAATGAGAAAGTTACCGATCTTCTCGCCCATTGCATGGCGGGCGGAAAATCGACTTCATCAGTCGCCTGGGCGCGCTGCTCCCGGATCTGCGCGACCCATCGCTCACTGGGTTTAATTCCAAGTATGCCCGGTCCGCTGAAGGCATAAGGCTGCGCCAGCCGAAATATGACCAGGCTCGCTAGACCAGCTACTACCAGGTAGATGATAGCTGGAGCGATGTGCCGCGAGGCATCCTGGCGAGGTAGTTTCAACATGCGCAGGGCGATTGCTGCCGGGAGCAGAAAAGCCAGCGGATAGATGCTGAGCTTGGAAGCCATCGCCATGCCGTAGAAGATCCCAAATGCCAGGCTGGGCCAAAGCAGTGGGTGGCGTACCAGCCGCCCAAGCACCTTTACCCAGGTGCGCGATTTGATCCCTTGAGGCTCTGTTTGCTGTATTGGTTGATCCGTCAGCTCAGGCCACGGTCTGGGATCGGTCATAATTCTTATAGCAAAGTAAATCGCTGTGTAGCTGAACACGTTGGCAAATGTGTCCATTGTAAAGAAATGGGACTGCTGGATTTGCAGCACGGCGACGCTGGAAAATGCAGCCGCGAGCAGCCCGACCCGGCGATCATACAGGCGTGCAGCGATCAGGTATACCAACAAAACCGTCAGCAGATCGGATGCTGCGGATAAGGCACGACCAGCCTGTGTCATCACATCAAAACCAGAATGGCCAAAGATCAGCTCAACCGCCACCCGGGTCAAGAACATCGGCAGTGTGCCATAGACGTAAAATCCATGCCCACGATTGTTGGGATTGAGGGATGAATTGACTGTGTCAAAATACTCTGACCAGCTCATCCAGGTTTTCTCAACCTCACCGTCCACCTCTTTTACGGTTACAGGACTGATATCTGTTCCTACCCAAACCAGGAAACGCTCGTCCGGATGGAGATACTGGTATTCACCCCAGTACAGCCCCGCGCCGCGTAAATAGGCTCCAAACAGAAGCACAAAAATTAATAAGAGATCGAAAACCCATAAAGGGGTTTTCTTTTTTGATGGTGTGTCTATAGTGGATTCGTTCATACTTGAAATGTTAGCCACCAGTTCACGATTCTGGAGGGACATAGAATATCAAAAAATCCTTGCCTGGTGATGAAGATGAGTGAAGGCTCATCACTCCCAGTGGGAATTTTTGTTCCAGCTCCTGGATTGCATTTGCATCTTCTGGTTTGATAAAAAATAATTTCGCCTCAGTTGTAGATGGTATTTTATCCAGATCATCAACAAAAAGTGCAAAATCGCGCAGCGGGTGTCCGGTCTGGATAGAGACCAGGCGTGTATCCACCCAATAGGGATAGCCCATGATCCAAACGTTCTCTACTATACCAGAACTTTCTTCGAATTCTCGAACTACTTCAGCCATCTCGGAAGTATTCCAGGCTCCCAAACGATATTGCTCCTGGTATTGGTTAAACACCAGATCATAACCCTGTGCCGCTGTGATTAGAAGTAAAACTGCAGCAATGGATGAAGCGATGAATTTGCCTTGCCGCTCCATCTGCGTTTCGAAGGATGTCATCAAGCCATCCAATGCTGCTGCTGCGATTAGAAACACAGGCACCATCGCCCCACCAGTGCGATAAAGGCTTGGATTCTCAATCGGGAACGCCAGTGAGAGTATGGATGGCAGCATCAAAATGGGAATCGATACCAGCAGGAATAAATGCAGCCAGTGGCGCCTTCTGAATGTAGGTGACGCCCATGAGCCAGGCGCCGCACCAGAACAGTGCCCCGCTGCCCACCTCCAATGCTGGCCGGTAAGGAATGGATACGGTCCATACGCTGCCATTCGACCATGAAAACATTGCCAGCGCACGCCCAAGATTTTGCAAGAATAGAATCACTGCAGGTCCAGATAATGGCTGTTCCAGGTTGCTCATCCGGCTCAGCGTGCGGTATAAAAACACATCCGGTTGTTCCAAAGTGAATCGAATGAGAGGAATAGCGGTCACCCCGGTAAATAAAGCCAGCAAAATGGAGCAGGCAATGATATGCTGGCGAACCGAGGCATCCCGCTTGTGCAATAAATAGATGCCAACCGCGACGAGCAGAAGCAGGGGAAGGATGCGATTAGCGCTGTAGCCATAAAAACTGGCTCCAAGGACAATTCCACCCAGAATGAACGAATTGCGCTGTTTGCTCCTCAAGCCGTGCAGGAGCAGGTAGATGAATGCGGATGTGAACAGGATGTAAAAAGGCAGGCGCAGCCCAAGCCGCGAGACCACATTTGGCCAATAAGCAACCCCTGCCAGTGCCATTGCCAGTAAACCCACTCGTCGGTTTGCAATTTCCTTTCCGGTCAGGTAAATAAAGGGCCAGTGAGAGAAATCCGGCGGTGGTCGAGACGATTTTGATGGCAGTAAAATTGAGCTCTACCCCGAATATCTGGTTGAGTCCGGCAACCAGGTACATCTGCAGGGGCTCTCTCCCCCCATTGTTGGGGAAGAAGATTAGAGTCTGACCAAGAGTCACTCTCAGGCTATCTAGGATTTTTTCCGCATGATCGCTGTTCATCTCTGGGGGAATTTGTGTCAGGTTGGCGAACCGGTAAATTGCAGCGAGTACAACAACACCGGTGGTTAAACTAACCCACCACCAGTTGCTTTTCCACCAGGCTTTACCGGTAACTTTTTCCCAACCAGTGGCGATCTGCTTACGCCAGCTTTTATTACCCGGCTGCCAGAATGCAAATCCCAGCAGACCTATAGATAAGACCAACAGAGCTACATTAACCCATGTGAAACGGTTGCCGCCGCTCATCAGGAAAGTCAAAATTGCCAGCACCAATCCGAGGATGAACGGCACGATTTTTACCGTCAAGGGGTGTTTAACCGGTTCATCTTCCTGCGGGCTTGCAACCTGCCATTCTTTCCGTAAGATTGACCAGGTGATCAGTCCTGCAGCGACTATGTACAGAAATACGCCTGTATGCCAGCTGCGATCCGGACGCGCCTCCAGGCTAAATTGAGCCACTAGTGCAGTGAGCAGACCCGCCAGGGCTCGCCAGGGCCAGGAAGATTTATGGCTTACCTGTGGCTGGACCACAGAGCTCTGCCGGTCAAGAGCAATCTCGGTTTCCTGCTCGTCTGTTTGCTCTGCCGGGGGTTTTAATGGAGTAGATTGACCAGCCTTTTCGTCACCCAACTTAACCGGCGGATATTTCCAGGGAGCGATCTTTGATTTTAGATAGTCTAAAACGCTTGGTTCCTGCATCGCCTTACGTTCATGTGCTCCTTGTGGCGAAAAGATAGCCTAAATAACTATGAACCGCGCTCGGGTGTATTTGAACCTTATAACCTTTTTGGATCAGGTATTCTTCCAGATCCCGGTGGTTGGCTTTCTGGGTATTATCATGATATTCCATCACGATCCGCTGGATTTGGCTGAAAACCTGATCCGGAGTTGAAAATAGAATCGGGTATTCAGCGCCCTCGCAATCCATTTTCAACAGGTCACAGCGAATTAGGTTTAGTCGGTTAAAAAGCTCCGCCAGAGATATTGCAGGGACCAGCACCTTGCCTGCCGGGATGCTGTCCTGACTGCTCTGCTGGCTGGTGAATTGTCCAGGCTCGCCTACAGACATATCGATTTCGATTGCGCCATTCTCCCTCCACACAGCTTGAGGAAATGCCGTTGCGTTTGTTACCTGATTGAGCTGCAGGTTATCCTGCAACAATTGGTGTGATTGAGGGGTGGGCTCAAAGGCAAACACACGATTATCTGCATGCGCCTTCGCAGCAAAAGTGGTGAAATCGCCGATTCCACCGCCGATATCTACAATCGTCCATCCTGCACCGATTTTTTCACCATAGCGCTCATAGAAACGGTCGATAAAAGTCTCTTTCACACTCCATACATCCATCGCGCCACGCACCTTAAACATTACTCCGTGACGCGGCAGTCTGATTTTTTGTGCCCCAGATGTGCTGCGTCGGGTGAAGATCTTAAGCACCGTGGAAGTAGGGCGTACGCTGGTCAGCAGCTCCCAGATGGAAATCAGGTAGTAAATATATTTGCGAAATAGCATTATTTGTTATCCAAATAGCCGACTGCCAGAATTAATCTTCCAGCCTGCGGGCGATGTAGAAGGTGCATACCCCGTCATCACGGACTGGATTTTCTAAATAATAACGCTTAATTGCCTGGTAGGTGATCGATAGGTTCCAGCGGCTCGGCACGAGCACCCACCGCTTGGTGAGCTTGTGACTGATCCAGGACGGTACTCCCAGATAATGCCCCCATTCCGAGACCTGCATGGCTGCTGGCGAGTAATAATGCCACCATTTGATGACCTCAAACCCCGCGCTTTCCAGGCGTGCATGCCAGATCTCTGGTGGATCGCAGTGATAATGCCGTGCGATACGATTGAAAAATTGGCGGTACCGGTTGCCCGCTGTGTGAAGCCCTAGTTTATCAAGGCTGCGACCAATCGACAGGCTATCCAGAAACTGGTGGTTGGGCACACAGAAATAAAAAAATCCTCCGCTTCTTAAAACCCGCGCTGTTTCCTTGATCACCTGGTCGACATCCGGAATGTGCTCCAGGACAGAGTTGCTGATGGCGCTGCCAAAAAAGGCATCTGGAAATGGTGTTTTGCCCGCCTCCGCCTGGACAAGGCTGTGGTAGGCGCCGCGCTGTGCGGCTTTGCGAATGGGGTCTCCCCATGGATCCAGTCCCACGTCGATTGGCTGATCGAAAGCAATCGAGGCAAAATGCCCATCCCCACAACCGATATCCAGGATTGGACTGCACAGTTCAAAATCCTGGTAGAAGCGCGCCTCAACTGCTCTGAGCAAGGAGCGGAAATATGGCAGGTCACGCAGATTGAGCCAGAGATAATCTTTCATGCCCTTGCTAACGATGTTTCCCAGGATTGCAAGCCGTGATTTTCAAAGGTATAACTGCGCCGTACCGCACCAAGCGATTCCAGCCTCTCGGAAATAGCTTGCTGCGATTCATATGGGCAATATAAGAACATATAACCGCCCCCGCCTGCACCGCTAATTTTCCCGCCCAGTGCTCCTAGCCGCCGGGCAGCCTCGTAGATTTCTTCAATTTTTGGATTCGTTATGGTGGCAGCCATTTTCTTCTTGTTCTCCCAGGATTCGTGCAAAAGAGCGCCGAAATCCTCAAGCCGCCCCTGGAGAAGTGCATTCTTGGTCTCGATGGTCAATTGTTTGAGGTTATCCATGGCTGCGACCACATCCTCCTGGCGCTGGATGTATCCCTGGGTTTGCGCATCGATGATGTGAGCCGATAACCGGGTGCCTCCAGTATAAAAAAGCAGCAGGCTGAAATGCAATTCGTTCAGCACAGAGTCTGGAATGCGTAAGGGATTTACGATAACACGGTCGTGATAGAACTCGATCAGGTTAAAACCACCAAATGTTGCGGCATACTGATCCTGGCGACCGCCTTTGATGCCAAGATCCTCCCGCTCGATTTGGTAAGCCAGTGAGGCGATCTCATATGTCGTCAGCGGGAGTTGAAGCCAGTGACCGATGGCGCCAATAATTGCCACTACCACCGCAGAGGAGGATCCCAGACCAGAGCCTGGAGGCGCATCGGTGTGTAGCAGCAGGTCAAAACCTTTCCGGGAATTGCCCAGAGGGTGATCTTTCAAGCGGCGGATGGCGGCTTTGACCAAATCTAATTGCCCGTCATAAATGAGAGGCTGGTCAAGGTTAAATTTTGCAATTGTCTGGTAATCTAGCGACTTAATCCTGATCGAGCTTTCATCAGTTGGTCGCAGCGTTGCATAAGCATATTTATCGATCGTAGCATTGAGTACCAGACCGCCTCGTTCATCGGCATACGGGGAGACATCGGTGCCACCACCCGCAAAACTGATTCTCAGTGGCGCTTGTGCTCGATAAGCAATCATCTTTGCTCCTGAGAATCGCTTTTGTTAAGATCAGTCTTTGATTGATTAGGCACCTGATCCACAACGGCTTGCTCGACGATGTCACACAGGATGTGAATGATCACCGCATGCGATTCCTGGATACGGGGAGTATCTGATGAAGGAATCGAAATTATTTGATCTGAGACAGCAGCTAATTCGGAAGTATTCGCACCGATCAACGCAACGGTGACTGCCCCAAGGTCTTTCGCCTTCTGCAAGCCGGTGATGATATTCGCAGAGCGTCCGCTGGTGCTGATGCCGATGACGACATCCCCCGGCTGAGCCAGGGCTTCTACCTGTCGGGAGAATACCTGGTTGAAGTCGTAATCGTTGCTGATGGCGGTGAGAAGCGATGTGTCGGTTGTCAGGGAAATGGCAGGGAGAGCCTGGCGCTCCCTGCGGTAGCGACCGGCAAGCTCACTGGCAAAATGCTGCGCGTCCGCTGCTGATCCCCCATTGCCGAAAATCAAGATTTTACGTCCAGCCAGCAATTGTTCCACCAGTAGTGATGCAACAAGTAAAATCTGCCCGCTCATCTCGTGGCTTATTTTTAGGAGAAGGCGTGCCGAGCTATCAAGCTCGTTGGAAATAAAGGATTTTAGCTCTGCAGTTTCCACAGTGTTGATACTCCTGAAACAGAACCTTCTAAATCCGCCTCAAATGCAGCCAGACTTTCCGGCGTTCCGATATCGACGAAATAACCATCCTGCACCTGCCCGGCTAAACAGCCTTGCGTTGCCAGGGCAGGGAATAGATCCATTTCGAGAGATGCAGCTTGCCCAACATCAATCCCTTCGAACGCGGCAGGTTCGAAGACATAGACTCCACCATTGGTCAGGATGGGACTGTTCTCTACATCATTCAGGCGTCCGGAAGGCTTTTCGGTGAAGGACTCGATCAGTCCGCGTGATGACAATTTTACACAGCCACGCTGCCAGGCTTCCGATTGGGCTTGTGAAAGTCTCCGCAATCCGATGGTAGCCAGCGCGTTTTGCTCCGTTTGGGCTTGCCACAGTGATTGCAGCGAAATCGTAAACAAGGTATCGCCGTTGATTGCAAAAAATGGTTGTTTCAACTCATGACTTGCCAGCCGAATAGCTCCTGCAGTCCCCAATGGTGTCCTCTCCTGACTGTAACTCACTTTGATCTTCCATCGCGAACCATCGCCAACAAATGTTATCACCTGTTCTGCGAGGTAGCCAATGGAAAATATGATGTGATTAATCCCCTGGTCTGCCAGGAATTCGATTACATAGTCAAGGAAGGGCTTTCCCGCCACATGCGCCAGAACCTTTGGCTGGTCGGGTAAGACCGAGCGAAGGCGAGTGCCCAATCCCCCTGCCAGGATTATCACTGTATCAGGCATGCTGGGTGTCGCCTGGGTGTTCATGCCGATGGTGACTCCTGTTTAGCTGGCTTGGTGGATTTTTTCTGTGCCATTCGAAAAGCTGTTTCATATTCAACGGCTACAGATTGGGGGGTGGAAAGTTGAACCACTTTCTCAGGATTACCCTGGTATGCATCAGGATCTTCGAGTATGGCTATCAAGGCTTTAGCCAGCTCGTTTACATCCCCAGGTGCAACAATTTGACCAGTTCCTGACATAGTTACCGGAACACGTACGCCTGGGATATCTGACGCGACCACCGGTGTTCCGCAAGTCATCGACTCAACCTGCACCAGTCCATACGATTCGGTGCTGTTGATGCTCGGTAATACCGTAACTTCACACTCGTGGAAGAACGCTGCCATTTCTTGTGGGGAAACGACGCCTAAGAAAGACCAGTGCTGTCCAGCACTTTGAATCAACGGTGCCAGCCGTTGAGCATACCCCATTTCGCCGACGACATTCTGGTAAGGTCCAACAAATAATACCCTGGCAGTGGGAAATCGCTGCTGCACGATTGGCAGGGCTTGGACCAGATATTCGACTCCCTTTTCGGTAGCCAGGCGGGCTGCCATGCCGATCAAGCGCTGGTCGGGGGTGATATTAAATTTTTCCCGAAAGGCAAGCCGGTCTTGTTCGCTGATCTGTGCGACTTCCACCGGGGGCAGGATCGGATATAGTTTATCAAGGTAGTTGCTTAAGAATGGTGAATGCTCGGCATAATCCCTGGTGTTGTGGACGATAACCTGGGCAGAACCGGCTGTGATGTGATTAGCCACATTGGACACGAAGTTTGCCAGGCGGTGAACAAAGCCGGTGGGCAGTAAGAGATCGCAATGGTAGGTAAGCACCACCGGTTTTCGGAGTAAACGGTTAATTAAAGCAATCGGTGCGGCATCTAACTGGGGGGCATGCAGATGCACCACATCCGCCTGGCTGGCCAGTTTACTTGCCCAATAAACCATCGAGGGCATGATGACGCCTTTGCTGATGTGGAACCATACCTTGGGACGAACAATGCGGACACCATCTCGCGTCTCCTGAAACGGCAGGTTGGGGTCGAATCTGGAGGTCAGCACCGTCACATGATGGCCGCGCTCAACCAGGGCGCGTGCTTCGCGCTCCGCGTGGATGGTCAAGCCTGAATAATGAGGCCTGTAATAGGTAAGGATAATAAGTATCCGCATAATCAGAGCTGCTCAAGGAGTGCTTTCTTGGGAGATGCGGCGTAAGCGTCCGTACAACCCAACCAGCGATTGTCCATCACGTGCCAGTCCGATCGATCCCAACACACCTACCAGCAAGTACTGAGCCAGGTGAGCTGTGATCGCCATTGCCAGTGCAGGTGCTGCATCAACTCCGAATATTGCCAGGGCTGCGACCACAACCGCTTCGTAGACTCCCACTCCACCAGGAGATGATGGAGCTGCTATTCCCAGGGCAGCAATACCTAAGACGAATGCAGCCCATAAAAAGGTTCCCTCAGGGATAAATGCCTTTACCAACAGGTAGTATTGCCCGATCGCAATCAACCAATCCAGGGTCATCCAAAAGAGGGCTTTAAAGAAAAGCTTGCCATTTGTTAATACTGCCAGACCGCTCAGGAATGAATTTAAGCTATGACCGGTATATCGCATCACTTTCGGCCAGCGTTTTCCGAGTTGCTCAATTCGGGCGATAGCCCAGTCGCGATGACGCGCGAGGAGAAACAGCCCTGCCAGCCCGAGCAGGACAATTCCTGCCGCACCCAGAGCAGCCTGGCGTGCAAAACTGGCGTTTAAGACGAATGGCAATGTGGATAACACCAGTCCAGCAGCAAGGGCGAGGTCAAATATGCGCTCAATAACTATCGTTGATAACACGTGCCAAAAATCGATTCCAGTTTTGTGGCTGAGTAAGAATGACCGCGCGATTTCACCCAACCGGAATGGCAGAACATTGTTAAGCAGGTAACCTTCATTTACAGTAAAGAAAACCTGCTCCAGTGTCGCCTGATCTTGGAGCAGGGTGCGCCATGCGATTGCCCTGACTAATAACCATAACAATGCTACCACGATGGATACCAACACCAACCGGTAATCCGCCAGGAGCAGAGCCTTATACAGTTCAGCAGGTTTTGCCAGATAAAGAACGACCGCCAGCGAGATCAGGCTGATGATCAGCCCCGGAATGAGTCGTCTCCAATCTCGGGATTTGGTATTGGCGGTGATATCATTCCTCCCCAAGCCGCAGCACTGCCAGGAAGGCTTCTTGCGGAATTTCTACCTGCCCGACCATCTTCATACGCTTTTTCCCGCGTTTTTGTTTTTCCAGCAATTTTTTCTTGCGCGAAATGTCCCCGCCATAACATTTTGCCAGGACATCTTTTCGCATTGCTTTCACGTTTGCCCGTGAGATTACCTTTCCGCCAGCGACAGCCTGAATAGGAACCACAAATAGCTGGCGCGGGATGATGTCTTTAAGCTTGCTGATCACAGCCTGGCCTTTATGATAGGCTGAGTCTCGATGGACAATCGTCGCCAGGGCATCAACGGGTTCTTCATTGACCAGGATTTCGAGCTTCACCAGGTCATCCGGTCGGTATTCAGCGAACTGGTAGTCGAGCGATGCGTAGCCGCGCGTGCGTGACTTCAATAGGTCGAAAAAGTCAACGATTAACTCAGAAAGTGGGATTTGAAAATTAAGCTGAACTCGGTTGGGTGCCGGGTATTCTTGAGTTGTAAATATCCCCCGGCGTTTCGTAGCGGTCTCCATCACTGTGCCGTAATAATCGGTGGGGGTGAAGATCTCGATATTCATCCAGGGCTCGCGAATTTCAGCGATCATGCCTTCTTCCGGTAAGTCGGCGGGAGAGTCGATCCGCAGCACTTCGCCATTTGCCATCAGCACTTCATACTCTACTGATGGGGATGTGACGATGATGTCCAGGTCGTATTCCCGCTCTAATCGCTCCTGGATGATCTCCATGTGAAACATTCCTAGGAAGCCACAGCGAAAGCCAAAGCTTAATGCCTGAGAGGTTTCCGGCTCGAATATCAAAGCCGCATCGTTTAGCTGCAATTTCTCGAGGGCATCTTTTAAATTGGCGTAATCTTCCCCTTCAACAGGGTAGATCCCGGCAAAGACCATCGGTTTGACTTTCTGATAACCTGGTAGGGGATCAAATGATGGTCGGGTCGCCAGGGTGATCGTATCACCTACACGACATTCCCGAATGGTCTTCAGCCCGGTGGCGATGTAACCCACCTCTCCCGCATTCAGCTCATCTGTAGGGCGCAAAGTCGGTGAGAAAATGCCCACTTCTACAGGTTTCACCTCGACTCCACTTGCCATGAGCAGCATAGTATCGGTTGACTTAAGACTGCCATCCATCACGCGCACGTATGCAACAACACCTTTGTATGGATCGTAATGGGAGTCGAAGATTAATCGCGCGCGGGGCAGCATTATCATCACCGCCTGGAGGAGGAATTTCGCCGACGATTAATTCCAGCACCTCCGGGATATTGGTGCCCATCTTGGCAGAGATGCGCGGGATTTCTCCAGGGGGAGTTCCCAAAAGATGGCTGATGTCCTGTGCAACCTCGTCCGGGTGAGCCGAGATCAGATCGATCTTGTTGATGACCGGAATAATCTCAAGATCCGCTTCTAACGCCATGTACAAATTTGCCAGAGTCTGTGCTTCAATCCCCTGGCTGGCGTCAACGATCAATAATGCGCCTTCGCATGCAGCCAGTGCCCGGCTGACCTCATAGCCAAAATCCACATGCCCCGGGGTGTCAATCAGATTGAGCTCATAATTCTGTCCATTGAGGGCGGTGTAACTCATCCGTACCGCTGAAGCTTTGATCGTTACTCCTTTTTCGCGTTCCAGGTCCATACTATCCAGTACCTGTTCGGTCATGTCACGATCGGATATCGTGCCAGTCAATTGAAGTAAGCGATCCGCCAGCGTAGATTTTCCGTGGTCGATATGCGCGATAATACAAAAATTTCGAATATGGTCGGTTCTCATTGGTAACGTGTAAGTATAACCGATTTTATCCGGTGCAATCTATTCGGGCGATGGAATGCTGTCTAGAGCTTGATCGATCAGGCTGAGAATTTCCCGGCCAGACAGAGAATTGATCACGAAACCAGGCTAAAAATTCGGTATTGCCTTTCGGTCCTAATAAAGGGGAACGGATAAGTCCATGAACACTTAACCCTAACGAGCTGGCAAACTCCAGTATCTCAGTGAGCACCTGCCGGTGGATTGCCGGATCACGTATTACTCCCGAGCCGCGTGCTACCTGGCTGCGTCCGGCTTCGAACTGGGGCTTGATCAAAGTAATAATGTCGTTAGAATTATTGGCGGTAGCTCCTCCCTCCGGGGCGCCCATCTCGTTTTGAATTGGTGCCGGTGAATAAAGCCAGCCTTTTGCCACAGGCAGCAGAGTCCGCAATGAGATAAACGAAGCGTCTATTGTGATCACCTGGACAGGTTCTGGCAGGCTAGTCACATAACGCGCGTTGGTATCCTCCATCACCACCACGCGCCTATCCTGGCGCAGCTTCCAATGGAGTATCCCGTGACCGACATCGATCGCGTAAACGCCGCCGGGCGCCATGCTGGAGCAGGCAGTCGGTAAAGCCCCCGGTAGATGCGCCTACATCTGCACAAACGCGGTCATGAGCTGCTATTTGAAATTGGGTTAATGCAGCCTCCAATTTCTCACCCCCGCGCGAGACGAATGCTGGACCTTTATCAATGGTAATTGGCGCCGTGATGTCTATCATAACGGCTGGCTTTAAAACAACTTGATCTGCCACGCGCACCTGTCCAGCCATAATCTGCCGTTGGGCGAGTGAGCGGCTCTCTGAAAGGCCGCGATTGACCATTAAGACATCCAGACGTTCTTTTTTCACAGGACTATTTTAGCATGCTGAAAGTTGAACGGTTTTCATAATTTAAAAGGTTGTGCTATGATTACAGACATGATCATTGACTGGCTCAAGGCTATCATTAAGACGATGCGTCCTCGCCAGTGGTTGAAAAACCTGGTGTTGTTTGCAGCGCTCGTTTTCGACCGCCAGTTAGGTTTGGAGCATCTGCAAGCCACGCTTCGCACCATTGCCGGTTTTGTGCTGTTTTGCCTGATCTCAGGTTTAGTATATATCATAAACGATATCGCTGATATCGAAGCTGACCGGCGTCATCCTGACAAGCGGAATCGCCCGATTGCCTCAGGCAGGCTGCCATTAAAAGTAGCCTGGGGCGCTGCATTGATCATTTTTTTGATAACCATACCTGCTGCTTTTTGGCTTGCACCAGCATTTGGTTTGATATCTGTAAGCTATCTGGTTCTCAACCTGGCATACTCAAAATGGATCAAGCACATTCCTCTTCTTGATGTGTTCTCCATCGCGCTCGGTTTCGTGTTGAGGGTCGCAGCCGGAGTTGCATTGATCCAGGTGGCGCGGTTTTCTCCCTGGCTGTATGTGGTTACGACACTGGGCGCCCTGTATATCGGATTTGGAAAACGACGTGCAGAATTGGCTTTGCTTGCCGGTGATGCGAATTCCCATCGCCGTGTGCTGGAAGGATACACAATCCCGCTGCTCGACCAGTTAATAACGATCGTTTCAGCAACGACGATCATCGCCTATAGCCTGTATACCTTTTCCGCGCCAAATTTACCGGGCAACCACGCGATGATGTTGACGATTCCGTTCGTTATTTATGGCATCTTTCGATATCTCTATCTGATACAACTGAAACATAGTGGCGGAGCTCCCGAAGATGTTCTCCTTTCCGACCGACCGTTACAGTTAACGGTGATTCTGTGGGGAATTGCCGTTTTGTTCATTTTTTACGTTTTCTAATTGCGGAAATAACATGCCAGCTAGCACTGCGACAGCTCCTGGAAAAATTATTCTCTTCGGCGAACACGCTGTAGTGTATGGTCGACCTGCCATTGCAGTTCCGGTCAACCAGGTGCGCGCCAGAGCGACGGTTATGCCAGAAATCCGAGGCGAGCCAGGCAGCATCAGCATCCAGGCGCTGGATGTTGGATTAGACGCCAGCCTGGATGCCTTATCTCCGAGTCACCCTCTGGCATTGGCTGTCAGGGGTGTGCTTGAGACTCTGGGCTGCCAATCTCCTCCGGCTTTCCGACTGCGCATTTCTTCAACGATTCCAGTAGCGGCAGGTCTGGGTTCGGGGGCAGCTGTTTCTGTTGCGATCATCCGTGCGCTCTCCGATTTCCTCGGGCGGCCTTTGCCCGATGATCAGGTTTGCTCATTGGCATATGAGGTTGAGAAAATCTATCATGGCACACCTTCCGGGATCGACAATACTGTAATCACTTACAATCACCCGGTTTATTTTGTGCGTGGTCAGGGTGTCGAAACCTTTCAAGTAAAAAAACCGTTTACCATGGTCATCGGTGATACCGGCATCTCGAGTCCTACCTCCATTGCTGTGGGCGATGTTCGCCGCCTCTGGCAGGAGTCGCCTGAAAAATTCGAATCCTTATTTGACCAGGTAGGTACAATTGGTCAAACCGCTCGCCAGATAATCGAGTCAGGCCAGACAGAGCAGCTTGGACCATTAATGGATCACAACCATGCCCTCCTCCAGGAAATTGGAGTGTCCTCGGTAGAACTGGATCGCCTGGTCGATGCAGCACACACTGCTGGTGCACTGGGCGCCAAGCTTTCCGGTGGTGGGCGGGGGGGGAATATGATCGCTATGACCACTCCCCAAACAGCCTCTACTGTGGCAGATGCTCTCAAGCTTGCCGGGGCTACACGTACATTGGTTTTTACCGTTGAATGATGACTGAAAATAGCTTGCCACCTGAATTTCAATTCCAAGATTTAGTGTTTCTCAAGTTGGGTGGGTCTCTGATAACCGATAAAACCCAACCGCACACACCTCGATTGGATGTATTAACTCGCCTGGCTGGCGAAATCGCCAAGGCATGGAATGAACATCCTGGCATGCATCTGGTACTGGGTCATGGTTCTGGCTCATTTGGTCACATCCCTGGCAAGCAATTTGGCACACGCCAGGGAGTTCGCACACCGGAACAGTGGCGCGGCTTTGTTGAAGTCTGGCGAGAAGCCCAGGCGCTCAACCGCCTGGTGATGGATATCCTGACACAGGCTGGCTTACCCGTTATCGCATTCTCGCCCTTCGCCAGCGTGATTGCGCGCGATGCCCAGGTAGAACGCTGGGACCTGACCGGAATAATATCGGTCTTACAGGCAGGTCTCTTGCCGGTGATTTTTGGCGACGCGATCATCGATACAGAGCGGGGTGGTACCATACTTTCAACAGAAGACCTGTTTGCATTCCTGGCGCCGCGTTTGTGTCCGAAACGGCTGCTGCTCGCCGGCATCGAGCCCGGGGTTTGGGCGGATTTCCCTGATTGCTCAAAGCTGCTCGATGTTATTACCCCAGCTTCATTGGCGGACTTCAAATCTTCTCTCGCTGGCTCATCTGCTCCGGACGTTACTGGCGGTATGGCAAGCAAGGTGAATCACAGCCTGGAGCTTGTGGAGCGTGTTCCCGGATTGCAGGTGCATATCTTCTCGGCAACTCAACCGCAGGCACTGAGCCGGGCTCTCAGGGGCGAGCAGCTAGGAACTTTAATTCACACTGATTAGCACTTCCGGATTTCATACACAATTCCTATTTTCGTCTGATGGATTTCTTATATCGACTTGTTAAATTAATGTCAAATCGTCGATAGGACGAATTTACCGTGTATAGATAATCAGGAGGTTGCTATGTCTGACTTAACTCATTGGGACCCCGTCCGCGAAATGATGACCCTCAGGAATGCCATGGACCGTTTGTTTGATAGCGCTTTTGTTGGTCCAAATCTTTCCCTGTCAGCGCCGAATCTGGGTGTAGCTGTGGACGTGATCGAAAACTCAAACGAATATGTTGTAAAAGCTGAGCTGCCAGGCGTAAAGCCAGAGGATCTGGACATCTCTTACAACAATAATGTGCTGACAATAAAAGGTGAGTTCAAAGAAGAAAAGGATGTGGAGGAGAATCGCTACCATGTTCATGAGCGCCGCAGCGGTGCCTTCACACGAAGTTTCTCCTTACCCAGCAATGTCAAGGCGGAAGCAATACAGGCGAGCTTCGATCAGGGTTTGTTGACCTTAACTCTGCCCAAGGCTGAAGAGGCAAAACCCAAGCGCATTTCGGTAAAAGCCACTCCGGTGATTGAAGCAAACATCTCTAGCAAGAATTAAAACTGACACCTGCTTCTTTGCAGGATAATGATTAGCGATTTCAGTTGCTGGTAAGAAGTGACCGTGGAACACAACACTTTCCACGGTTACTTGTTTAATTTTTGATTATCATTCATCGCATCGCAGCAGGATTCCTCTCGGAATCTCCGTGTCTTCAATCTGCATCTTGTTCTTGCAGTCCACGCCAATTTAATATCGTTTGGCAGTGCTCTGCCTCATGTTGAAAGCTGTTTCCAGCAATCCATTTCCACAACGGGGAATTCCCGAGAGATGGATACCGTTTCGGGTCATCTAGCTCCAGGTCGGTGAAAGCTTCGATTCGCCGAGATGTCTGCTTGCGGACACCCTCAAAATCGCTCATGACCAATTCGAGCGACCGGCTTTGGAATGCCTCGTGCCACAGCTTGTTCTGTGCATCAATATCAGGCTCTCCGAGTAACATACTGGTCGGCTTTTGCCCCGATTTTAACTGCCACAACAGCTTAACCAGCTCGGCTTCGCATGCGCTCAGGTGCGCAATAATATCTTTCACTGACCATTCTCCTGGAGCCATCGGTTCTTGCAGCGCTTGAGGGGATAGACCCTCAATTGCATCAAGAAATTTCTCGCGTTGATCCTCTAAGCGATCAACAATTTCATCCTTGGTCATTGAAGCTCCTTCCCAGTACACTCATTGCCTTTCTGTACCGAATCGTCAGAAAAAGTTAGCCCTTTCCCTTATGCCGATATTATAATTGGGGAGTTTCAAATCCCCCGTAGCTATCATCAGTATACATGATGCCCTGAAAATATCTGAGTACCAGGAGTCATATCATGCGAGGAATTAATTGGTTGTTATTATTTATCCCGATTGGCATCTTGGCTGAAGTTCTGCACTGGGGTGACATATTCATCTTTCTTGCCTCCGCTCTGGCAATCGTCCCTCTGGCGGGCTTGTTAGGCGTTGCCACAGAGGCGCTGGCAGAAAAAACAGGTCCTCGAGTTGGAGGATTATTAAATGCCACCTTAGGGAATGCGGCGGAGTTGATTATTACGATTATTGCCATTCGCGCTGGTCGGCTTGAGCTTGTAAAAGCTTCCATTATTGGTTCGATCCTTGGCAATTTATTGCTGGTAATGGGTTTTAGCATATTTCTTGGGGGGTTGAAAAATGGAGTTCAGAAGTTTAATCGCAGTCATGCTGGATTAGATGCCACAATGATGATCCTGGCAGTTATAGCAATCAGCGTCCCGTCAATGTTTAATGCCGCGATCGAGCCCGATACTGTGCGCGTCGAAGAGCTCAGCCTGGCGACTGCGGCAGCGATGTTATTAATTTACATTCTCTCGATCATTTACAGCTTGCGATCCATAGGAGCGGCTGAACATACTACATTACCGGGTATTGAAGTTACGCACACTGGCCCGGGTTGGTCAACCAAGAAAGCATTTTTGGTTCTCTTGGCTTCGGTTGTGGGCATCGCTGTGATGAGCGAGTTCCTGGTCGGTTCGGTTGAATTGGTAACAACTGTCTTGGGGCTCAGTGAATTCTTCGTGGGTATTATCGTGATCCCCCTGATCGGAAACATCGCCGAGCACCTAGCGGCTGTGACCGTTGCACGCAAAAATCAAATGGACTTGAGTCTGGCGATTGCTGTAGGATCGAGCCTGCAAATCGCCCTTTTTGTTGCTCCCGTATTGGTGTTCTTGTCCCTGCTGATGAATAACCCGTTGACCCTGGAATTTAACTCGTTTGAGCTAATTGCTATGACAGCCGCATCCTTCATCGCTGCCTTTGTGTCGTTGGATGGTGAATCCAACTGGCTGGAAGGGGCGATGTTGCTGATTGTGTACCTGATCCTGGGATTGGCTTTCTACTTCTTGCCATCCATGCTCTAATCGCCTGGCTGAAAGCGACAGTTTACGAAATGATCTTTTGCACTGGCGATGCCATCGATATTCCCTTTTCAGACAGGGTTTCGATCGCATGCTTGCGCATAGCTATTTCGACCCGCCCGACACCTTCAGCAGTTGTCTTTGCAGTCAAGCGTACCTGTCTCGACCACTCGGTGACATTATTCCAGTAATTGATGTCTATCGGCTCGATGATGAGAGCGCGTATATTTGGATCCTGATTAATCTTTTCAGCAGTGATCTCAAGAGCACCGACAATCTCCTCCTCGCTGACATCTACTGGCAGGTTTAACTCAACTAGAGCTTTTCTCCAGGCGCGAGTGTTATTTGCGACAGTGCGGATATCTCCATTGGGGACGATGAACAATTTTCCCCGCATATCCCGCAAGAATGTGGTGCGTAATGTAACCATCTCAACCGTGCCGGTTACATCTGGAAGTTGTATCTCATCACCGACATTGAATTGATTTTCAACCAGGATCATCATCCCGCTGAAGTAATCCTTAATTAATGCTTGTGCGCCTAATGAAATTGCCAGGCCTGCAACTCCCACACTGGCTATCAGTGGAGTGATATTAATTTCAAGCAGCGTGAGAGTTATCAGTACTCCGATGATGAATATCACTGTTTGGATAACGCTGTTAACAGCATTGGATAGGGTGTGCACTCGAGCGGTATGATCCTGGCTGGTGTCTACAGTTACTAACCTTTTTTCCAGCCTGTTCGCAATCGATCTGCTGAAATCGTAAAGCTACAATCGTCAAACCCACGACCAGCCCGATTTTTAGAATTAGGGATAAGTTATAAACAATCCAGTTTATGAATGCAGGTAAGTCGGTTGTGTTTTCCATTACGGTATTCCTCCAGAGAACCTTGCTCGACCGTCTTTTTTAGATTGTAAAGTGCGGCCTGGATTTCTCTCAAGCCGCACTGTGGACGCATCTCGATTTAGCGATATACAGGCACAAATAATTTGCGAGCTTTTCAATAATCTTTATCCATTCCGGTTGTTAGGTTATTTGATTCATCCGAAACTTGAGTTTCTATCCCAATCTGGTTTATATCTCTCGTTATAGGCCAGCGCAAATTGGGCATACTTTCATCACCAATCGCTTTCCAATCATAAACCACAAATGTTCCAGAGATCAAATCGAAAATCGATCGCCGTCGTGGATTAATAAAAATCCATATCGATCCAATGATCAACATTCCGGGTATGCCAAATTCAACCAGAAAGCGAAACGTACATCTCCAAAATGAAGGTTTTTTCCCTTCTCGATTAACCAGGCGTAGCCCGATGATAATACCGCCAACTGTCTTGCCTAAAAATGTCCAGAAAAAGATAAAGTAGACAGCATAAACAGTAAAAATCCCCAGCACAGAATACGTCAACTGAGTTAGGAGAGATGAGAGTTCTTGTCCCGTTAGGCTGCTCCACAATGACCTGGTGACGGTTGTAATCTCAGTAAGTAATAAGGAAGCGATTGCCAGAATTAATATCAGTAGCAGTAAATCAATTAAAAGGGAAAGTAAACGGCTGGCAAAACCAGCGTGGTAACCGAGTAAATGTGGTGAGGTGGACGAACGTTTCAAAGTAAAGTTTACTTCCTGTCCCATGCTACCAGTTAGGGTTACGGCGGTTTTGTGGTGCGTTGATATCATCGCTAGATACCGGTGGGTCAAGTTTTTGTAGCCTGAAAATCCGGCGCACAACAGAATCTACAAGGTTATCTAAACTTACAGTCCTTTCTCGAACTTCTTCAACGACCTCAGTAGTTAAATCGACACCCTGGCTTTGGATCAGATCCTGGATATTTTTGTTATCCGCCAGGCTTGATATGACTGAGTTGAGCGAATTCTCTACCGCAACCTGTCCTAATGCGCGGCTCGTTCCAGCCTCTGCTTGACCGATGGATTCAAGCCGGTCAATGTCGCTGCGAACTTGCTCTAGCAGCTCTTCCAGGAACGATTGAGTGATGTCCGAGATCCCGAGCATATCCAGCGGAAGCCGCAGGATTTCGCTGCGCTTCCATATCTTTCTTGGCGTGCTGCTGAGCGATCTAATTGCTCCCTTCATGTAATTAGGGGCTTCAAAGGCTAAACCAACCAGCACATGCTCCCACCGTTTCGGAAACCAGGGAGTAGAAGGTGGAGGCGTGACTAAGGGTTCGGCTGAAAAATAATCGATGGGGGGATTTGCAATAATGAGCTCTTTTTGATTAGCCTGCCGATCAATTCGTTGTCTTGCCTCCGCTTCCCATGCTGGCAGCAGCCTGCTTAATGTGTCATCACCCACCAGGATGATGCCAACAATCAGGCGAGTAAGCCTGCGCACGAGTTCTTCCGGGGTGGCTTCCTCATCAGTTGTTGGTACCGGTGGGTTCGGGTTGGATGGTTGATTCATAACAGAATATCCAGCTAATAAAAATTATAGCAGGATCAATTAGGTGTGTCGAGTTTCATTAATATTGTTCAGAGACATAAATTTCGAGTATTTCAATGCCATGCTGGATACTGATCTTGGGTTGGGCTGTTGGTCAGGTTATATGGCTCAGCACCGTTGCTGCGCATGAGATAGATATCCAGGTTGCCTGTCCGATTAGATGTAAATGCAATCCATTGGTCATTTCCAGCCCAAGTAGCTTGCGAGTCCTCAGCCGGATTGCGGGTCAGGTTGGTCGGGTTGGTGCCGTTAAGCGTCATCGAGAATATTTCCTGGTTGCCTTCACGGTTGGAGGTGAATAGAATCAGAGCGCCACTATTTGAGCCAGCTGGTGAAAAATCATTAGCAAAATTATTGGTTAGATTGATTGGGTTCGAACCATCGCTGTTTACCAGGTATATTTCCTGGTTCCCATCACGGTTGGTTACGAAGGCAATTTGATTATTTCTCAGCCAGTTGGCTTGCATGTCTTCCGCAGGGTGATTGGTGAGGTTCCTGATTTCGCTGCCATCAGTTTTGATCATGTAAATTTCCTGGTTGCCATCTCTTCGAGAGGTAAAAGCGATCCACATTCCATCCGGCGACCAGGTGGGATAGTAATCGTCGCCTGTCGGGTTGTTTGTCAGGTTGAGCATGCCTGAACCATCCGGGTGCATGATAAAAATATCGTAATTTCCAGTGCGGTTGGATGAGAAGGCGATCCAATTCCCATCTTGAGACCAGGCAGGTGTTGTGTCAACGGCTGCAATCACGGTCAAACGGCTCGGGAGTAGAGAGTAGGTGTTAAAGAGATATAGATTTCGCAATCCGTCAGGATTTGATTCAAATGCGATATATCCTGAATTTGGGGCGGGAAATGGCGGCGAGGTAGGTGTGGCAGTTGCACTTGGGATGGGTGTGACCGTGGGGAGGGGAGTGAAAGTAGGTGGCACGTTTGTAAAGGTCGCAGTTGGGATAGGAGTGGGTGGTACTGAGGTGCCGGTAGATGAAGGAATGACTGGAAGGGCAGGATATGAGCTGGCGGTTGCCAGAGCAATTGCAGTTAGTTCTACAGATGATTGATCCTCAGGAGATTGCGATGGAGGACGGGACCTGAACCACACAAATCCAAAGAAAACCCATGCCGCCAGCATTAAGCAGACAACCATCCCACATGGCACTGCCCATACCGGTACAGGTGCTTTGACGATGATTTCACCGCTGAGTTCCTGGGTGGTTTTTTCGGAATTTTGGACTTCACCTGAAAAAGGAATATGTACGTCGGTGCCGAAGATGCCGGCAAGGGGTTGTGATTCCGGGCTGGCGCAAAACTCATAATCACTTTTTTCGCCAGCCGCAATTTCGAGTTCTCTGGTTGCTGATGGATTAAAAGTAAGGTTCTCGTCTTCATCCTTGAGTGTTATCGAGTATTGGTCCGGAAGATTGCCCTGGTTTTCTACGGTAATATTGATGAATTCACCAGAGAGCAGAGGAGGCTCCTGCATGCTGGCAGTAAATTTGTTTTGTGGTGTAATGATTAAATGGCACTCAAGTTGTACCCTCTGCATGGGTGTGCTCAAGCCAGTTATCACAATCGAGAAAGGATACCCTTCCGACCTGGCAGGAGCCGTTTTCGGCGGGTGAATATTTATGACGACCAGCCGTTGCTCGTAAGGTCCCACGTTAACCATGGGGGTTATAGGGGACACCCATTCTGCAGGTAAACCGGTGATCGAGAGGCTATAGGTGTCCGCAATAGATTCTAGATTATAGATGCGGAGATTAACAATAGTAGTCTTGCCTGGATTTACCGATAATAGGCTGTTATCAAGAACAGCATTTATTCGTGCCTTAAAATTGGAGCTGCCTATGATGATAGTACCGCTTGCGGTAGCAGATAAACCTGGATACCGCCTGGCGGTCAGAGCTATCATGTAAGGATATTTTCCTACCTGCATGGATGGTTGGTCAGGTATTGGCAGGTTGAAGTCCATCACCTGGTGATTACCTGCGTGAAGTTGAATTTGAAAAGGGTTAATCAACCTCCATTCCGCCAGAATTCCGGTGGGAACTACCTCAAAAAAATCTGCATCACCACTCTGATTCGAGAGGATTATTCGCAAGGAGGCTTTACTGCCTGGAATTGCCTCCAATTCGGCTGGCTCAACCTGGATCATCCATTGGGGATGCTGGAAAGGGGAGGTAGCGTTCATATTATCTAGTGGTCATTCTGTTTCATAATCAGAAGGTTCTATCCTGTGTAACTCGCATGCTTGTTCCCATACTCATATAAATTGAAGGAAACACGCGAGTGGCGTACCAGTGATAGTATCATTGAATTATGGGATTGGTGAGCCATAAATCACTGGCACTGCAAAAATGGTCAGCAAGCTGCCGTCTTTTGGTGAGCTGGCAGAGGCAACGATACGCCCGAGTTTCCCCGCTTGTTTTGGTATGGTCAGCTCGATTTGCCAGTTTCCCTCTCCTCCCATATCTTGAGTCTCGAGGATTACAGGAGCGGTAGCTAAAATTGCCCCCTGTTCATCCTCGAGCTGGACTACCAGGTGATTTTCAAACAACCCCCCTCCTCGACCACTGATGGTTATCTTTTCCGAATAAATCGTCTGGTAAGGCTCTGGATTGGTGATGGTGACGAATGCACCGGATGGGGAGCTGCCAGATGTGACTGCTACTGCATCACTGGCGTCAAGATAATTTCCTGCCGCAGATGGCAAGCCTGCAACAATCCATCCGCTGGTCCCATCAGGAAGTGAGTTTCGGAGGCTGGCTTCCCAGATACAAGCCTGTTGCTCCAGCCTGGTTTGCAGGTTGGACTCACTCACAACCTCACCCAGGTTATTAAGCAGGCGAACTATTATCATTTCAGGGCAATGATCCTGTATCTTCCCGCTCGTTGGAACATTTTGACCTGGCTGTAAGGACTCGTCGGATTCGGGCTGTATGATGATTGTCTGCGTGACGATCGGCGCCGCGGTAGGCTTAACCACCGGCGTGGTTGAAGTGCCGCAGCCTGTAAGTATCACAGTCAGGAGAAGGAGCAACCAAATTTTATACAACTTCCACCTCGAATACATGCACGCTCCATGGAGGTAATTCCAGGGTATGGTTTTGTTGGTTCGGCTTAAGCGCCCCTATGTCCACGACCGTTGAGCTCAACCGGTCAACCAATCTTATTCGTTCATTATCCAGATCATAGCCATCGATGTTTATTCGAGCAGTCGTGGATTGATCTGAGTAGTTTACCAGTACGAATACCGCCGCGGCTTTGGGTGCCTGCCATGTAAAGCCGATGATGTTCTCCCCGGGATCGTCGGGTGTTCCGAGCGTATCAAATTTCAGCATCTGGCAGATCCCCATTCGAATCGCCGGCAGGTGAAGGCAATCCAATAATTTCGTGTAAAACTCCACGAGGGGGATATCTGGCATCTCCTCAGGCCCGCGGCATAGGTGCACCGGCACGCGCAACCGGCTGCCTGTTAACTGCCCCTGGTGGAAAAACCGTAATCCCGGGCGTAAAAAGGCTAGAACAGCGGCAGCTTTATGTTTCTCAAGTGGAAAAATATCAGCGGCACGCTTTTCATCATGATTTTCCAGAAAGTGCGCAAGCTGATCCTGATACGATGAGGTCTTTTCAAGATGAGCAATGACATCCTTACCCTGTCCATGGGCTAATACATCAAGGAGATGTTTGTCGTATGCGAAAACAAAACCTTGCTCCAGCAGAGCGAACTCCATATCCCAATATACTTCGGCCATAAAGGTGAAGTCCTGGCGTGTTCTGTCGCACCTGCTGAATTGCCTCTGACCAGAAAGGCGCGGCGGATAATCCCCAGGTGCGTAGAAATACCTCGGGTAGGATCAGCATTGCCATGTCACAGCGCACCCCATCGCAGAGACTGGCAATCTTGAGCAATTCATCTTTCATCGCCTGCTGGACAGCCGGTTTGCTGTAATCGAGCTGCAAAGTATCCACCCAGCCGGAGAAGTAAGGGTCTCTTCCATGTGCCAGAATTTGCATCCCCGTTGGAGATGGTAGCGCTACAAAGTTATCCGGTTGTTTCTTGAGATCGGCTGGAGCACCATGGATGAAGAACTCCGGGTGGCTTACCACCCAGGGATGGTCGGTGGCAGTGTGGTTAGGTACAAAATCTAGCATCAAACGCAGCCCCAGACGATGGAGCCGGTCTCGCAATCGCAGCATCGCTTCGTCGCCGCCCAGACTTTGAGCAACCGAGTAGCCGGTGATCGCGAAGCAAGATCCACAGATATCCACATCACGAACATCAGGGAGTACCGCCAGGAACTCCTGCCGCATCCCAGGTGAGGTGAGTGAGTGTTGCCTGCCCGCTTCACCGGTTTGCCATACACCAAGCAGATAAATCCAATCGAACCCTTGCGATGCGATTTGATCCAGCCACGTATCGGGCAGGTCATCTAATGTAACTGGACGGTTTAATTCCCGGCTGAGTCCGTTGAGCCAGACGCGGGTGTTTACCTGGTAAAGGAGAGGGTAGCGTGACGTGAGCATTGTGGTTGGTGTCTATCCTCTTAGGTAGATTTTCCTAATCGACTCCCACCGCTCTGGCAAAGTCGGTTATCGCCTGGATATGTTGTGCAGCGTCTTGGAAGCCAACATTCATTGTGTTCAGGGAAATATGGCTGACGCCCAAGTCCCGCCATAGCTTCAAGATTGACTGCCAGGAGTTTGGGTTCCCATCCCCGTATGACATGCGGATTTCGATACCAAATGTTTCACGTTGGCGACCTGCTTCCTCAAGAAAGTGTTCCAGTTTACTCAATACACTTGGCGCTTCGCCCGGACTGGGAAAGCCTGCCATCCAGCCATCAGCCAGCCGTGCAGCGCGTTTGAGCACTGCATCTACGTAACCACCAAGCCAGATCGGAATGGGTTGTTGGATGGGGAGTGGGTTAATTCCAGCATCTGGAATGCTATCCCAACGTCCGTTAAAGGTTACCAAAGGACGCGTCCACAACAGGCGCAGCAGAGCCATTTGTTCTTCAATGCGTTTACCTCGCGTGTGAAAATCCTGATCGAGTGCAGTGTACTCTACTTCATTCCACCCCAAACCTATACCCAGGCGTGTCCGCCCTCCGCTGAGCACATCCAGAGTTGCGGCTTGTTTGGCGAAGACGGCGGTTTGTCGTTGAGGCAGGATAATTACACCGCTGGTAAATTGGATTTTTTGGGTCAACCCGGCCAGGTAGCTGAACAGCACCAGTGGTTCTTGAAAACTATGTTTGTAGTTATATGGATTTGATGCCGGCCAGCCGCCTGGTCGCTCCGGATTTGCACCCAAAATATGATCATAAGCAAGGATATGGTTGTAGCCAAGCGCCTCCGCGGTCTGTGCGTAATCGCGAATGGCTATTGGGTCGCTGCCAAACTCGGTTTGTGGGTAAACAACGCCGATTTTCATCGTAATCCGGGCTTAGAGCGGATATAACTCGCCGTACTTAGTCTTTAGGTAGTTAATATACGGCTCGATGCGAATTGGGCCACCCGTGGCGCGCTCAGTCAGCTCTGGAGCCGTGAATTTACGTCCGTGTTGGTAGAGGTTGTTTTTCAGCCAGCCATGCAGGCTTTTAAAATCTCCTTGGCGGATGTCGGACGGAATCGATGGCACAGCTTTGATCGCGGTGTCATAATACAATGCCCCTAAAATATTGCCGAGGGTGTAACCCTGGAATGCGCCACCGATCAATCCACCGAACCAGTGAACATCCTGTAAGACCCCATTCTTTAATTCCGGTGAGTGGATACCCAGGTCCGAATCATATTGTGCATCCCATGCTTCGGGCAGGTTCTTGATTGCCAGGCTGCCTTCCAGAAGAGCCAGCTCAAGGTCAAAACGGATCATCACGTGCAAATTGTAGGTTACTTCGTCCGCATCGGTGCGTATCAAGGATTTTTCAACCTTGTTAATGGCGCGATAAAAAGTCTCCAGTGAAACCGCGCCGAGCTGCTCGGGGAATTCCGCCTGCAGTGCGGGGTAGAAATATTCCCAGAAACCCCTGCTGCGCCCGACAATATTTTCCCAGGTGCGCGATTGGCTTTCGTGTACTCCTGCCGATGTACCACCAGCGAGCGGCGTGCCTTCGAGAGCCATGTCGATGCCCTGCTCATACATGGCATGCCCGGATTCATGGATGGTGCTGAAAAGGGTTTCGCCTAAGAAATCCTCTTTCACCCGCGTGGTGATACGTACATCGCCCAGGGAGAATTTAGTCATAAATGGATGGTGAGTCTTATCCTGCCGGCCGCGCGAAAAATCGTAGCCAAGCTGGCGGATGACTGCTTCGCTGAAAGCTAGCTGCTTTGCTTCAGGAAAGTGTTGGTGCAGGCACGTGTCGTCAGCCGTGGGTTGGCTGGTAATCGCCTGGGCGATGGGCACTAATTGGGATCGCAGCTCTCCGAACAGGCTGCGGATAGTATTGGCTTTCATGCCATAATCTGCCCAGTCGATCAGCGGGTCAGCAATATGATCGTAAGGACCAAAATACTCTGCCAGTTTCCGGCTGTAATCCAGGGTTTTCTCTAAGGAAGGCTGGACAGCCTTGAAATCATTGGCTGGTCGGGCGGCTGCCCAGAGCTGATAAGACTCCGCCATATGGCTGTAAAGCTGTCCCATGAATTCGGGCGGCACCTTGACGGCTTTTTCGTAATCTCGGCGGGCAACGCGAATCAGGCTGGCATTATCTGATTCATAAGGCAGGCTTGCTTCATATGCCTGGAGATCATCCAATAATTTCCCAACTGCCGGGTCAATAAATTTTTCTTGAGAAAGGCGAGCCAGGGTAGCCATCTGCCGGGCTCGTGCAGGCGCCCCTCCTGATGGCATATAGGTAGATTGGTCCCAGTTAAGCAGGGCGTTGGCGTTGTCCAGATCGTTAACTTCTTGCAAGCGCAGCTTAAGTTCCTTTAGTTTTTCTTCCATGATGATCGCACGGCTCCTTCGTGGTGAAAGATTATTTAAGTGTGTAAAGCCTTAACTGAAGTTACCAAGTTAGTGACTTCAGTTAAGGCTAATTATAAAATAGAGGACGCTGCAATTGTCTAACCAATTTCCCGAGCGAGGAAAGTCATTTGTGTTAGGATGCTCTTATTCGCTCAGGGCAGCCAGTTGGTCGCGAAGTTTTGCTGCGGTTTGTTCAAAACCTGCCAGGCGATCCCGTTCCTTATGAACAACTGCTGCCGGGGCTTTTTCTGCAAACGAGCCTGCCAGGAGATCTTTCAGGCGGTCAATCTGAGCCTGGGTCTCATTCAATTCTTTCTCCAGCTTTAGCCGCTCTTCGCCAGCGTCCACCAAGTCTGCCATTGGTAAATAGATCTGAATTGCTCCTACCACCAATGCGATGTGACCTGTTGGTTTTGATTCCAATGTGCCCACCACCCGGGTTCGCTTCGCATCTAATCCAGCCAATGTAGCAATATTTCCCGCCTCCTGCTGGTAAAGCGCCTGCGATTCCTCGCCGGCTACAATGATGGCGGCAAGTTTATTTTTGGCTTTCACATTCTTCTCTGCCCGCGTGTTGCGAATGGCGCGCACTACCTCCTGGAATTGTGCGAATTCCTGGATCTTTACTGCCTCCCAGCCCTGCTGCTCAAGCGGTTCTGGCCAACGTGAAACAATCAATCCCTCAGCCCAGGCTCCATCTAGAGGCAGCAACCGGTCAGAATGTGCCTGACAGGCACGCTTCAAGTGCCCCCAACATTCTTCGGTGACGAAGGGGGTGAATGGATGCAAGAAACGCAGACAAATATCCAGCACCTGCACCATCAGGTGTTGGGTATAGAATGCCCGGTCGCCGCCTTCTGCCAGTTGCAGCTTGGCGATCTCCAGGTACCAGTCGGCGAAATCCGACCAGAAAAATTCATAGATCTGCCGTCCCGCCTCGCCGAACTGGTAGGACTGAAATAGATGTTCCACATTCCGGGTCAGCTCCCTTGCGCGACCCCAGATGAAAGAATCTGCCAGTGTCCACTGAGGAGAAGCCGTTGCTGATTTAGGTGTTTTTTCAATGGAATTAATCACCAGTCGGGTGGCATTCCAGAGCTTGTTAGCAAAATTGCGGTTCGACTCTACTTTCTTCAGGCTCAAGCTGGTATCGTTCCCCGGGGTCGAGCCAACTAACATCGTAAACCGCAGCGCGTCGGTGCCGAATTCATCGATCACTTCCAGCGGGTCGATCACGTTGCCGTAGGATTTACTCATTTTCCGTCCATGCTCATCTCGAATTAAGCCATGCAGGTAAACCGTGTGGAAGGGCACCTGGTTGGTGAATTCCAGGCCAGACATGATCATACGCGCCACCCAGAAGAAAAGGATGTCGTAGCCTGTCTCGAGCACTGAGGTTGGGTAAAAATACTCGAGGTCAGGGGTTTTCTCTGGCCAGCCCAGGGTGGAGAAAGGCCACAAACCAGACGAGAACCAGGTGTCGAGCACATCCGGGTCCTGGATGAGCTCCTCACTTCCACACTGCGGGCAATGGCTGGGATCCTGGCGAGCAGCCACCATCTTGCCGCACTTCTGGCAATACCAAACGGGGATGCGGTGTCCCCACCAGAGCTGGCGCGAGATGCACCAATCCTGGATGTTTTCCAGCCAGTTGTAATAAACCTTTGTAAACCGTTCAGGGACGATGCGGATACGCCCATCTCGCACGGCTTCAAGCGCTGCTTGCGCCAGTGGCTGGATGCGCACAAACCATTGTGTGGACACCATCGGCTCAACGATTTCCCCGCCACGCTGCGATCGTGGAACGTTCAGCTGGTAAGGTTCTTCCTTGATCACCAAACCCGACGTGCGCATATCCTCCCAGAGCTGCTTTCGAGCAACAAATCGATCCAATCCGGCATAGGCACCGCCATTCTCGTTTACGCGGGCTGCTTCATCGAGCACTGAGATCACGGCCAGATTGTGCCGTTCGCCAATCTGAAAGTCATTCGGATCGTGTCCAGGCGTGACCTTTAACGCCCCACCGCCGAACTCGCGATCAACATATTCATCCGCAATCACTGGAATTTTCCTGCCAAGGATTGGCACGATCACTTGCTGCCCGACATACTTGCGGTAGCGTTCGTCTTCTGGGTGAACCGCCACGGCAGTATCTCCCAGGATCGTTTCAGGCCGCGTGGTAGCTACTGGCAGGTATTCACTTTCACTAATCCCGGCACCAGGATTGGCGACAAGCATATATTTGAAATAGTACAGTGTTCCGGGCTCCTGAGAGTATTCCACTTCCAGGTCTGAGACAGCCGTCTTTAATCCCGGCGACCAGTTGATCAGACGCGGGCCTCGATAGATCAATCCCTTTTCATACAGCCGGACAAAAGCCTCGCGCACTGCCCGCGATAAGCCTGCATCCAGGGTGAAGCGTTCGCGTTCCCAGTCGCAAGATGCGCCTAATCGGCGGATCTGCAGGGTGATGATCCCGCCGAATTTCTCTCTCCATTCCCAGGTGCGCCGCAGAAATTCTTCCCGACCGATCGCTTCGCGGGATGTGCCTTCACGAGCCAGCATCTTTTCCACCTGGAGTTGGGTGGCAATGCCAGCGTGATCGGTGCCTGGCACCCATAATGTAGGGATGCCTTTCATGCGGTGATAGCGAATCATGAGATCTTCCATCGCCACAAATAATGGATGTCCCAGGTGCAGCTCGCCGGTAATATTTGGCGGTGGGATGGAGATCACGAATGGCTTGATCTCTGGCTGGAAACCAGGCTTGTTCGGGTCATTCCAGGGCTTGAAAAAACCCTGGCTTTCCCACCACTGGTAGATGCGCTGCTCAGTGGTTTTAAAATCATACGTTTTGGGTAGAGTGTGTTCTGACATTGTTTGTCGCCTCCTGCGCTGGTCCCACTGAGCGCTATCAACACAGCGCTCGTGTGACCGAATTAAAAAAACCTTTCGCCTCAACGAGGACGAAAGATTTACCTTCCGCGGTACCACCTCTTTTCACAAGACAATCTGCCCTGTGCTCTTATCCCGTGTCAGGCGAGTAATCCACCGAACAGGGTTCGCTATAACGGGCATACCCGTGCCGGTCTATTGAACAGTTGATTGAGCTGTGGTTCTTCGGCAAAAGATCCAGGCGACCTTCAGTCGTGGATTGTTGCGGGGGCTTTCAGCCATCGGCCACACCTTCTCTGCCAACCTGCCACGATCTTACTCCTCCTGGAGAGTATATTAAATTGTGAAGCAATTATACACTTTCTACAAAATGATAGCAATAAATAAATGTATTATTAATCTTTCTTGATTTTCAATAGGGATTATGCTATCCTTCAGCCGCCTTTTTGTATGATTTATGATTTTGATATTGACCGACCGGCAGATTATTTCATTCCTTGCCGATCCGGTTATTTTAGGGAAGGTTAAATGATCCAACGTGAACGTATAGCTGATAATGTGTATTCATTCCAGAGCGAAGTATATGCTCAGGTGACCGCGGGGGCGATTATTGGACCCAATTGGGCAGTGGTAATTGATACCCTGGCACTGCCCGATGAAGCTCTGGAAATCCGCGACTTTATCGAACAGGAATTAAGCGTGCCGGTTCGATATATTATTGATACTCACAGCCATGCGGACCATGCCTGGGGCAATTGTTTCTTTCCTGGAGCTACAGTTATCTCGCATACACTGTGCCGTGAGCTTCTAGACACAAAAGGACGCCAATCCCTCGAAGAGGTGCGCAAGCAAAATCAGGTCTTCCGCAATGTGCGCCTGGTGCTGCCCCAAATTACGTTCAATGAAGGAAATCTAACTTTACGGGTTGGAAAAAAGACTCTGACACTGATGCCATTGCCAGGGCATAGCGGGGATAATATCGGTGTACTCGTGGACGAGGATCGGGTGCTGTTTGCAGGTGATGCAGCGATGCCGCTTCCCTACATCGTTGACGGTAATATCGACGATCTTACCATTTCATTAAAGAAAATTGGCAAGATGGGTTTGGAAAACATCATTCAAGGTCACGGTGATATCGTTTTGCGAGGCGAGATCGATAATTTCATCAAGGATAACCAGGCTTACCTCTCTAATATCCGCAAGGTCGTTCGCAAGGCTTCGAAACGGAAATACCCGTTGGAAATACTAGATGAGACGACCGTCGAGTCGTGTGGAAAAAGCCGTGTCCTGATTGGTGGTCTGGCTGCTGAGTTGCATCGCCGAAACTTACGGGTGCTTTACCGGCAGCTGTTTGGTGAACCGCCAGTGCCTACCGACGATGATGAAGAAGAATATTATGATGAGGACGAGGAAGATTACGACGAAGAATAAGTCACGGAGTCTTCTTCCGTTTTGCCCGCCAACCCACGAGACGTTCCGTTCCATTCATCAATCGCTTGATATTTTGTTGAAGTGCGATAACCAGGAGAGCCTCTGCCGCTACTCCATAAATGATGTATTCCCAGGGGGAATCGCCATAAAAATAGCGGATCGTAAAGATCAAAATGGACATGACCCCAACGCTCATTGTGGCGACTGATGCATAACCGATACCGAATAGAATAAGCATCATTGTCGGTACGATGATAAATGCACTGAATAGCCAAAGCCCCGCTGCTCCGCCAACGGCAGGGGCGCCGCCTGCTCCGCCGCGCAGACGGAGTTTCCCCTCAGAGGTGCGCTCAGCCAGAAAAATCGAATAATTATGACCTAGGATAGCACACAGCGGCGCAAGCACCTCGATCCAAACGCGCCATGAAACATCGTCTGGCACTAGCCAGCGTGCCAGCCAGACAGCACAAAAACCCTTTAAGAAATCGAGGACCGCAGTCGCTGCCCCTGCAAAGAAGCCTGCAGCGCGCATGGCATTTGTCCCACCCGTCCGCCCACTTTCGATATAGCGAATATCCTTGCCAGTTGCTAGCTTGACTACCAGTAAGCCAAATGGCACTGAGCCAAGCAGGTAAGAAAGAATTATCGTAAGCAAGCCGAGGATGAGTGGCATAGATTTACCTCGTTCTCATTGATTGCAGGAATCTTGTAAAATCTCTGGCATGAAAAGATAACCCGTAAATGGTAAAAAGGTTGCTATGCGGTCACAGCCACAGCCATTTCCTCAATAGCCTGGTCTGACTGTATTCTGAATGCTCTCATTTGCCAATCTCCGTCTGCTTGACACCAAATTACAGTCGCTGCTTCTGGATAAGTAACCACAGCCAGGTCCGTTGGTGAAGGCACGGGCGGGCCTTGCGGATGGGAGTGAATAATAGCCAGGAGTTCAAGCCCGTTCTCTTCAAAATCGAGCAGCGCGCGCACTTGTTCTACCGGCTCCATGCGGAAGCGGTTTGGCAGGTGCAGCGCGTTTATGATGGGTACAAATTTATGGACGATATTCCCCTTGCCTGCCAGGAGACCGCAAGCCTCTTCCGGAAGGCAAGTTGCTACATGTTTTTTCATTTTCTCAACGAGCGCAGATGATATCTGCAGTGTATCCTTACCTGGATGGATTGTTTGGTTGTTTATCCTACCCACAGCGCAGCACCCCAAAAAATAAGCAAGATCACCAGAGGCTCCATGACTGCCTGGCGGATCGCAGATCCTTCCATCAGACTCCCCAGCAGGTTTGTCAGGCTATACGATAAGCCTATCAAGATCAAACCATATGCGATGGGGGTGATTGGCCAGTAGTGTAAGCCAGCGATAAATTGGGCTACAACCATTGCAACAATGCCGGCTTGCAGAAACGCCCATTGCCCCGATAATCGTAAATGCAAACTTCGCAGGCAGACCAGTGCGCTGCCCAGCGTCAGGGCGGGTAGAATAATATACAAACGTGGGCTGGTGTATCGTAAACTGACCGCAAGGATCAGGAAGATGGCATAGGCGACAACCGTTAGTCCAGCACTCGCAAAGGGGTGGCGCACATCCTGCGGATCGACCGTGATGTATTCGGCGATCAATACAAACATCAAGATCGTCCCGCCGAGTATAAATCCCACCCACCATAGCGTACCCAAAGGAAGCTGGAAAATTGGGATACTGATTACCCAGGCGGTTAATGCAGGAATCAACCAGTGTTCGAATGCAAGCTTCTTTTTGTATGCAGGATGACTGCGTAACACCCAATCGCTTCCGGCGGCGGTCATCCCCGAGACCAGCACAGTTACCAATGTGCGTAAGGAGAGCTCGGCTGAAAAAAAGATGCCTGGAAGTTGGATGCCCCACTCTTGGGCTGGCAGGTTGACGAGACGCGCCAGTGCATAAGCGAGCAGAATAGAAGCGGCGACTATGCTGAGCCGGTCAAGATCGGGCAGGTTTTGCGCTTTTGAATTGGCTTGCACAATCTGCATTGTACCTTTCATCAGATATGTTGCCAAGCAAAATCATTGGCTTGACGTTTTCACCCATCTGGCATACGATTATCCCTTAGTGAGGTGATTATGCGGATTGGCATGATGGCAGATTTATATAAGCCGCACATCAGTGGCGTGACCAATTATATTGCCCTGAGTAAACGATACCTGGAACGAGCAGGGCATGAAGTGTTCGTGTTTACTTTTGGAAATAAAGATATCGAGGATGATGAACCAAACATCATTCGTTCTGCGGGGCTGCCTACAGGATTTAAAGGCTATTATTTCAACCTGAGTTATAGCCAGCAAGCCAGGCGTTTGCTGCAAACGATGGATGTGGTGCACGTACATCACCCATTCATCAGCGGATCGCTTGCCCTGTTATACTGCAAACCAAAAGGCATCCCCATCGTGTTCACAAACCATACCCGTTATGATTTATATGCGCATGCCTATGTTCCAGTGTTGGGCGAGCTGGTCAGCGGCATCGCCACCGAAGGCTACCTGCCGGTTTTCTGCCGTTCGTGCGACCTGGTGATTTCACCATCTGCCGGGGTGCGCGAGATCCTATTTGGCTTTGGAGTAGATGTTCCTATTCAGGTTGTTCCCAACGGTGTGGATATTTTGCCTTTTCAAAGTCCCATCTCAAAGGTGCCTCGCAGCGAGTTACAGTTGAGCGATGACGATGTAGTCTTTTACTACATTGGTCGGCTTGGAGTGGAAAAGAACCTGACCTTCCTGCTGCAAGCATGTGCTGCTGCTGTGAGGGCATATGAGCGTATTCACTTAGTGCTGGTGGGTGTTGGACCCGAGCAAGCTGCTCTGCAATCCTGGGTTAAGGAAAATGGCCTTGATCGGAACATCTCCTTTACCGGTCTGATACCCTATGAACAACTACCCTGCTACCTTGCCATGGCAGATGCATTCGTTACTGCATCCGTTACTGAGGTGCATCCGCTGACAGTCATCGAGGCAATGGCTGCTGGTTTACCGGTCCTGGCTATTCAATCACCTGGTACCGCAGATACCATTCATGATGGCGTGAACGGATACCTGTGCGAAAAGGAAGACCTGGCATTCTTCACAGCTAAGCTGATGCGCCTGGCAATTGAACATGAGAAACGCTTAGAGATGGGCCGCAACGCCTCCAAGTCAGCGGAGAACTATGCCATCGAGCGTACGACACAGTTAATGTTAGAACAATATCAATCAGTCATCAAGAGCGTATCTGGAAGAGAACGCACATCTCGTTTTCGGAGAGCGAAACCGGCGGAGATGAAATAATTGGTGCGTTCTGGTCAATCTCTGGGTAGTTGGGGCGAACAGACTGTTGCTATCTTTCTAGAACAGCATGGGTACCAAATCCTGGAACGCAACGCGCGGACAAAATACGGCGAAATCGATATCATTGCCCTCCAACTATCTGGAGAACCCGGCGATGCAAGCAGTGCGATATATCCTCTTCCAGTTGTCGTATTTGTTGAAGTCAAAACCCGCCAAACGCGCAGCCTTGGACCGCCAGAAATTTCCGTGAATGAGCGAAAAAAGCAGCATCTGCTCGACTCCATCCTGGCATATATGCAAGCTCATACTGATTTGCCCGGGAGCTGGCGCATCGATGTCATCGCAGTTCAGCGTCCTTTGTCAGGAGGCAGTCCTGAGATCATCCACTTCGAGAATGCATTTTCCTGAGCCGATGACGCCTCTGATTGTAATCATTGGACCTACCGCGGTAGGTAAAACAGAAATCGCCATTCAACTTGCCGAGCAGTTGAATGGCGAAATCGTGTCTGCTGATTCGCACCTGCTCTATCGAGGTATGGATATTGGCACTGCCAAGCCTTCCCCGTCCGAGCTGCAGCGTGTGCCACACCATCTCATTGATGTAGCTGACCCGGATGATACCTGGAGCCTGGCGCTGTACCAGCAAAAAGCACGGCAGGCGATTGCTGATATACAAGGGCGCCAGCGCCTTGCCTTTCTAGTGGGAGGCACCGGGCAATATGTCCGTGCAATCACCCAGGGCTGGCAGGTGCCGGAGGTTGCGCCGGATGAGCGGTTGCGCTCAATTCTAGAAGCCTGGGCTGCACAAATTGGAAAAGACGGTCTGCACGCCCGTCTGGCGATGCTCGATCCGCTTGCTGCTGCGAATATTGACGCGCGGAACCTGCGCAGGACGGTGCGGGCTTTGGAGGTGATATTTTCTACCGGACAGCGTTTCTCGGACCAGCGCAGGGCGGGTCTCCCAGCATTTGAGCTTATCACAATCGGTTTATCTCGTCCGCGCACGGAGTTGTTCGCCCGGATTGATTCCAGGGTGGATGCCATGCTTGCATCAGGGTTGGTTGAAGAGGTACAGCGCTTGCTCGATCGTGGATACTCGCCAATGCTACCCAGCTTATCGGCAATCGGCTATCGCGAAATCATTGCCTATTTACAAAATCAGATCACCCTAGATGAAGCTGTTGTTTTGATCAGGCGGAATACGCGTATTTTGGTGCGGCGACAGACGAACTGGTTTAAGCCAGCCGATCCGGAAATCAACTGGTTTGACGTCCATCAGGATGTTTCTAAACGACTGCTGGAGTTCATCCGAGATCAGCTTGCTTTGAATCCATAATTTATTTGACAGTCATCAAGATTCCATCTATACTAACACCAAGTAAGTTACTCCGATTGGTCTAATAAAGGTAAGGAGGAGGCGCAGATGGAGGGCAGGCCGTGGTTAAAGCACTATGGTGAGGGTGTACCGCATACTATTAATTATCCAGAGGTTCCACTTTTTCATTTTCTAGAAGAAGCGGCGCGCAGGTATCCAGCCAATCCGTGCACAATTTTTAAAGGAGCGGTGATCACCTATCGTGAGATGAATGATCTGGTGGATCGATTGGCGGCTGGTCTGGCTGAAATAGGAGTGCAGAAAGGAGATCGTGTCGGGATTTTTATGCCGAATACGCCTCAGTTTGTCATGGCATACTTTGCCATCCTGAAGATTGGTGGCGTAGTGGTAGCTACCAACCCCCTCTACACGGCACGCGAGATCGAGCACCAGGTGAACGATTCTGGCGTGGAGATCATGATGGTGATGAGTAATTTTTATGAAATTATCAAGCAGGTGCAGCCCAAAACACGCATTCGAAAGGTAATTGTTACCAATCTTAAGGAGACATTACCATCTCACCTGGCACTGTTATTTACCTTCTTCAAAGAGAAGAAGGGTGGCTTCCGCGTCCAGCTCGCCGCGGGCGACGAATGGATGCAGGATATGCTTAACCGTCACAAAGCTGCGGACAGGCCAAAAATTGAAGTAACTGCTGATGATGCAGCTGTCTTCCAATACAGCGGGGGAACGACTGGTGTTCCCAAAGCTGCGATTGGGTCGCATCGAAATTTGGTAGCAAATTCCTTAATGATGCAGGCGTGGATCCCTAATGCGGTAGAAGGTCAGGAGGTCGTGATCCTGGCTATTCCAATGTTTCACGTCTATGGTATGGTGATTGGGATGTGCTTTGCAATGCTCCTTTCCTCAGCCATGGTGATGATACCCAACCCACGCGACCTGCACGATGTTCTGGAAAATATCCATAAGCATAAAGGTACGATCTTTCCAGGTGTGCCGACTTTGTACAACGCCATCAATAATCATGCGGATGTCAAAGCTGGCAAATACGACCTGAGCACAATTAAAGCCTGTATCTCGGGCTCGGCAGCGTTGATGGGCGAAACCAAAGCCCGTTTTGAAGCGCTGACCGGGGGTAAGCTAGCGGAAGGATATGGCTTGTCTGAGGCGCCTACGGCATCGCACTGCAATCCTTTATCCGGCGAGAACCCACCCGGATCGATCGGCCTGCCTTTGCCGGATATCGACGCCCGAATCGTCAGCCTGGACGATGAAGTCACCGTATTACCACCCGGAGAGATCGGCGAGCTGGTAATCAAAGGACCGACGACAATGAAGGGATACCACAATATGCCCACCGAGACTGCGAACGCTTTGCGCGATGGCTGGTTATATACTGGTGATATCGCCAGGATGGACGAAGAAGGTTACTTCTACCTTGTCGATCGCAAAAAAGAATTGATCAAGCCAGGCGGGTACCAGGTGTGGCCACGCGAAGTAGAAGAGGTGATTGCTGCTCACCCACAAGTGATGGAAGTGGGTGTTGCGGGCATACCGGATCCATATCGCGGAGAAACCGTGAAAGCCTGGGTGGTACTCAAGCCCGGAGAGAAGCTCAGCGAAGCTGATGTAAAAACCTGGTGCTCCGGGAAACTGGCGAAGTTCAAAATACCAACTCAAGTAGAATTCCGCAGCGAGCTGCCGAAGACGACTGTTGGAAAGATTTTACGACGTGAGCTGGTTCAGCAGGAGAGAGATAAGCAGGCAAAGACAGGCTGACCGGAAACTTGTTGACGCTGCATCTGGGGCGTGGTAGAATTTGCGCGCTCCAGATGATGAGCCAGCCCCCATCGTCTAGTGGCCCAGGACGCGGCCCTCTCAAGGCCAAAACAGGGGTTCGAGTCCCCTTGGGGGCACTTTAAGTAAAAGAAATACAGTTCGGGACGAAGCTGCCAAATCTGTGAAATGCCAGGTGGCAGCTTCGACTGTTTTTCCAGCCAAAATTCGACAAATGAAGCCAGGATAAATACCGATTGACATGGACAAGATTCCGATAGTCGGTAAAGGTCTGGCTCATCTATTGCAACATACGGATAGAATGATCAATAATATTATTACCCAGCTTGAGGGGGGTTTATGAAGCCACGGGAATTAAATCCATTGAGAATTGATCTTCCCCTAAGTCTTAAGACCCATTTTGGTTATGATTACTTCAGGCCGGGACAGGTAGATGCGATACAGAGTTTGCTAGGCAACCAGCATACGATGGTTGTGATGCCAACAGGATCAGGTAAATCGTTGGTCTACCAGTTGGCTGCGATGAACCTGCCCGGTATAACTCTGGTGATCTCTCCTTTGATTGCCCTGATGAAGGACCAGGTGGACAGTCTGTTGGTGCGTGGTATCCCGGCAACCTTTATCAACAGTACCTTGTCGAATAGCGAACAGGCCAACAGGCTTAAAGACCTGACCTCGGGCAGGTATCGTATTGTTTATATCGCGCCCGAACGCTTACGCAGCACTCAGTTTTTGCAAGCCCTGGACAACCAAACGGTAAGCCTTCTTGCGGTAGATGAGGCGCACTGTATCTCGGGATGGGGTCATGATTTCCGCCCCGATTACTTGCACATTGCCCAATTTCGCGCTGGACTAAGGAATCCCTTGACCGTTGCGCTGACTGCCACTGCTACCCCGCAGGTTCAAAATGATATTGTTCGATTGTTACACCTCTCTCCAATTCACCGCGTGGTAACTGGCTTCAATCGCCCGAATCTGGAACTACAGGTACGTTATATTACCGACCTAACCAGCCGTCTGAAGGCACTACGAGAATTATTGTCGAATCACCAGGCTGGCGCTGCTATCATCTATACTGGCACGCGTCGCGATGCAGAAGAAGTGGCTGATTTTGTCACCAGTGTTATTGGGATCAATACCCACAGTTATCATGCCGGGTTACCAGCGGAGGAACGCTCGCGAGTTCAAGATGAGTTTATGGCGGGTAAATTACCAATTGTGGCAGCGACCAATGCATTTGGAATGGGCATTGATCGCCCCGATGTGCGCCAGGTGATCCATTATGCAGTGCCGGGCTCGCTAGAAGCATATTATCAAGAAGCAGGACGGGCCGGGCGGGATGGTTTTCCTGCCAGGGCTGTCCTGTTGTATTCACCAGAAGATCGAGGGCTGCAGGAATGGTTTATCGAAAATAGCGCCATTACAGTTGCAGACCTGCACCTGCTATATGAATCTCTCCGTTCCGCCAGTAACCAACAGAAATTGATTGCCATAGATGATATTTCTTGTCTGACCGGATTTTAGGAGGTGAAATCACGTGTGGCATTGGCTGCCTTAGAACGCGCTGGAGCATTGGCTCATCTGGGCGATGAGAAGATGTGGATGCGGGTTCAGCTCTACGACTGGAAGGATGCAGAAATCCACAAGGTAATAGATGCCAACAAGTTGCATCAAAAACATCGCAAAACTCAGTTGTCTCGTATGGTGGCTTATGCTGAAAGCAATGACTGCAGGCGAACAATTATCCTCAACCATTTTGGGGATACGGGACCTGCTGAAGCCAGCATCTGTTGTGATAACTGCCAGGCACGAAAATCAGATAATATTCCTGCCAGTGACCCGGCTGGTCTAACGCCATTAGAACGAACAGCCTTGATCATCTTGGACTGTATAAGACGGTTGCAATGTGATGTCGGTAAGCAGAAAGTCGCTCAGATTCTCAAGGGTTCAAAAGCCAAAGATATCCAGCAGTATCATTATGATAAACACATTTATTATGCCAGGTTGGCTGATTTCAAGCTGGATGAGATCAAAATAATGATTGACCAACTTGTGGATATGAAATATATAAAAGTTCTTGGTGGGGAATATCCTGTATTACACTTGACACCTCAAGGGGAGATAGCTATTCAGAATAAAGCTGTGATTATCTTGAAGCTGCCTCGTCAGATTGACAATGAAAGAGTTGTAAGAAAGGGATCAGGAATCCAACAAAGTATCACCCTAGAAGAAACTGCATATCTATTTTCTGAAGGATTAAGTTTAGGGCAAGTTGCTCAACAACGTGGGTTGTCACCCATAACAATTTACACTCATGCTGCAAAGCTGATCGCAGCTGGGCGAATTAACCTTGAGTCTGTTGTCTCGACTGAAGTACGCCAATTAGTAGAGGACGCTATTCGTCAGGTTGGGGATGTAAAATATCTCTACCCAATTAAGGTTTTACTTCCTGATAATATTGATTACAACATGATTCGTTGTGTTGTGGAAAATTGGAAGCGCCAACAAATGCCGGGTGCTAATCAGCTTCATCAGGACAATAAGGCAATATCACCTACTCGCGGTGCTCAAGAAGAAGAGGATCCAGTTTCTCTCTTTCTTTCTCATCCACATCCCCGGAAATTACCCGGTCCGTGGCACGCCGGCTGGGCGCTGAGTTTTCATAGCCAGTTTTCAGGCGCGGATTGGAGTCGCAGCGGAACTGGCGATCTGGCTTATCGTTTGAAATACCAGGAAGACCTTTCTGTGCTTCCTGCACTGGTTGAGCAAGCTGCAGAGTTGATCACACAGCACCCGGAGCTCGCTCGTGTGGATGCTGTTATACCTGTGCCCCCTTCGAAACAGCGGCTGAATGACCCTGTCAGCAGTTTCGCTAAGGCTCTAGCTCAGCATCTTGGCTTAAGCTATTCTCCTGTTTTGATCAAATCTCGGCAAACTGACCCGCAGAAAGAGATGCACACCCTGGCGCAAAAGCACAAGAATGTGGCTGGCGCCTTTGCATTGAAATCTTCAATTAAGGGTAATCGTCTATTACTTGTTGACGATCTTTTTGATTCTGGCGCGACACTGGAAGAAATCTTCCGGCTTCTTCAACGGGCTGGCGCAAGTGACGTGTATGTGTTGACCTTGACGCGCACCATCCATTCAGATTCATAAAAAGGTGTCTGACGACATGCTTTCTTTAGATGCACAAGTTATGCTCTTGCTTTGCTCCCACCTGGGTTTGGAAAAAGATTCCATACTGGTCCCGTTAACCTTGCGAGAATGGAACCTGCTGGCGCGTAAAATTCAAGCGTCAAACTTCAACCGACCAGGGGGTCTGTTGGGCCAAACCTGCCAGGATCTTAGCGCCCAGCTCGAGCTTTCTGGAGCCGAGGCTGAACGCTTGAGTAACCTGCTGGCGCGCATCGAAGGAGTAAATGCTGAAATTATAAGATTACAATCCCAGGGCATCAGGATTTTAACGCGCGTCGATTCGGATTATCCCCAACGTTACCTACAGCGCCTCAAGGAATCTGCTCCAACAGTATTATTTTACGCCGGTGAACCCGCTCTGTTAGGTCAACCTGGAATTGCGGTGGTTGGCTCGCGCCATCTAGATCAAGCCGGACAGGAGTGTGCTGCGTTCGTTGGTAACGCTTGCGGGTTATCCGGTTTAGTGTTGTATTCTGGTGGTGCAAAAGGGGTGGATACGCTCAGTATGGAAGCTGCTTTGGATGTGCGCGGGTCAGCCGTGGCAGTATTAGCCGACAGCCTTGAAAAAACCATCAGGTCAACTAAGATCGATGCGGCTTTAAAGCGCGGCGATCTGTGCCTGGTAACACCCTATTCGCCTAATGCAGGCTTTTCAGTTGGCGCTGCGATGGGAAGAAACCGCCTGATCTATTGCCTGGCAGATTATGCCATTATCGTGGCTAGCGACGCCGAGAAAGGCGGCACCTGGGCAGGGGCAACCGAAGCGCTGAGAGCTGGGTGGATGCCGGTCTTCGTTCTTGATCATCCTGCTATGCCAGACGGAAACCGGCTCCTCTTGCAAAGAGGCGGGGCGGCATTTCCCCACCCTTTCCCGGAGCACTACAGTAAATTACCGGGCTGGTTGAAGGAAAAAAGCGCCCCGTCAAAACCAAAATCAGAACAGTTGGGTTTATTCTAGTTGATAAACCTAACCCTGCTCACCTAGGCATTCTCAAACTGGCTGTTATATAGATCCGCATAGAACCCGCCGCGTGCCAGGAGCTTCTCGTGTTTTCCTTGCTCCACGATATCTCCGTTGTTCATTACCAGGATCCAGTCTGCGTCGCGGATGGTCGATAAGCGGTGGGCGATAATAAAGCTGGTGCGCCCTTGCATCATTTCAACCATGGCTTTTTGGATGAGTACTTCGGTGCGCGTGTCTACTGAGCTGGTCGCCTCGTCCAGGATGAGGATCGTTGGATCGGTCAAAATCGCGCGGGCGATGGTGATGAGCTGTTTCTGCCCCTGGGAGACATTGGAAGTTTCTTCATTGAGCACGAAGTTGTATCCATCGGGCAGCGTTCGAACAAAGTGATCCACGTGAGCCGCCTTGGCAGCCGCAATGACATCCTCATCTGTGGCAAAATCGCTGCCGTAGCGGATATTCTCCATGATCGTGCCGTTGAACAGCCAGGTATCTTGCAAAACCATGCCGAACATGCAGCGCAGGTCCCCGCGCGTCAACTCCTGGATGTTGTGACCGTCCAGGGTAATCGACCCGCTGTTTACATCGTAGAAGCGCATCAGCAGCTTGACCATGGTCGTTTTGCCAGCCCCAGTCGGGCCTACGATAGCTATCTTCTGCCCAGGGTTGGCGTAGAAGGAGAAATCATTGATGATTATCTTTTCAGGATTGTAGCCAAAATGCACATTCTTGAATTCGATCAAGCCTTCAAATTTGTCTTGTTTGACTGGCTCTACCACGTCGGGGATATCCTCAGCTTCGTTTAGAAACTCGAAGACACGCTCTGCAGAGGCAGCCGTTTGCTGCAAGATATTTGAGATGTTCGCCAATTGGGTGATCGGTTGGGTGAACGAGCGTACATACATGATGAATGCCTGGATGTCACCAACAGTGATGGCACCCTTGGCTGCCAGGTAGCCGCCCAGGATACAGATCGCGACGTAGCCTACATTGCCGATGAAATTCATGATTGGCATGATCAAGCCTGATAAGAATTGCGACTTCCAGGCTGAGCCAAACAGGACGGTGTTGAGCGAGTCAAAGCGCTTCACGCTATCCGCTTCACCATTGAAAGCTTTCATCACAATGTGCGCGCCATACATTTCCTCAACATGCCCGTTGATGTGCCCCAGGTAATCCTGCTGCTGCTTGAAATATTTTTGTGACTGGCTGATCACCAGGGCGATTACACCCATGGAAACCGGTACGATCAACAGCGCCACCAGGGTCATCATCCAGTTGATGGTCAGCATCATGATCAGCACACCGACTACGGTTGTAACCGACGTGACAATCTGAGACAGGCTCTGGTTGAGCGTCTGGCTGACGGTGTCGACATCGTTGGTAATGCGCGAGAGCACTTCGCCATGGCTGGTGCCGTCGAAATATTTAAACGGAAGTCGATTAATCTTGGCGGCGATATCCTGGCGGAAGCGGTAGGTGATATCCATCGAAATGTTCGCCATGATCCAGCCTTGAATGAAGCTGAAGGCGGTGGATACCAGATAGAGTGCAAGGGTGATCAGGATGATCCGCCCGATGTATATGAAATCAATACCGGTGCCGGTTCCGGTGGTCATCTCCATCACGCCTTCGAATAGCTTGGTGGTGGCTTTTCCCAGGATTTTTGGCCCCAGGATCGCAAATACAGTGGAGCCGGCTGCAAACAGCATGACAACCAGGATCTTTAGTTTGTATGCTCCAAGATACTCGATCAATTTGCGCATGGTGCCTTTAAAATCGCGCGGCTTTTCACCTTTCATCATTGCCATCGGGCCGCCGCGCCCCATTGGTCCATGTCCGTTTTGTGGTTTGCGTTCGGAAGAACTTCTCGTTTGGATCATGCCAGCTCCTCCTCGCTCAACTGTGAAGACGCAATTTCACGGTAAGCGGTGCAGCTTTCCAGTAAGTGGCGGTGTTTTCCTTTGCCTACAACCTCGCCATCATCCAGCACGATGATCTGGTCGGCATTCTTTATGGTTGCAACGCGTTGGGTGACGATTAATACTGTGCTGTCTCCAGTCTTCTCCTTCAGCGCGCGGCGGAGGGAAGAGTCGGTCTTATAGTCTAGAGCCGAGAAGCTATCATCAAATATATAGATGGGCGGCTTCTTCACCAGCGCACGAGCGATTGCCAGGCGCTGCTTTTGACCACCAGATACGTTTGCTCCGCCCTGGGCGATCTCGGTAGCCAGACCTTCCGGAGTAGAAAAAACAAATTCACTCGCCTGGGCAATATCGATCGCTGAGAGCATGTCATCCTCGCCGGCATTATTATCCGCGTAAAGCAGATTGCTCTCGATGGTGCCAGAGAATAACATGCCTTTTTGCGGGATATAGCCGATTTTGTCGCGCAGATCCGCCTGGGACACTTGCCGGATATCAATGCCATCAACAAAAATAGCTCCACCTGTCACGTCATAGAAACGCGGGATCAGGTTGATCACTGTGGATTTACCACTGCCGGTGGAGCCGATGATTGCAGTTGTTTGTCCGGGCTCTGCCGTGAAGGTGATATCGCAAAGTACATTATCCGGAGCGCCAGGATACCGGAAGGATACATCTCGAAACTCAACCCGACCGGCAAACGGTTCTGGAAATAATTTGGGCTCTGAGGGATCATTGATCGTGCTATCGGTTTCCAGTACATCTGCGATGCGCCCGCCCGATACAGAAGCTCGTGGCAGGAAAATGACCATCATTGAGAGCATTAAGAAAGCGAAGACTATCTGCATCGCATATTGCATAAATGCCATCATATCGCCCACTTGCATATTGGCTTTTGCCACCTGGTGTGCCCCGACCCAGATAATTAAAAGCGACAGACCATTCATGATGAACATCATCACCGGCATCATCGATACCATGACACGTGCAATAAACAGGCTTGTATCAGTTAAATCTCGATTGGCTTTATCAAAGCGGGTCGTCTCGAAGGCTTGCTTGTTGAAGGCGCGAATGACCATCATGCCGGATAGGTTTTCACGCGTCACCAGGTTGAGTCGGTCAATCAAGGTCTGCATGACCTTGAACTTGGGTAGTGTTGTAGAGAAGACGATCACAATCAAGATCAGCAGGGCTAATACCGCTGCTGCGATAATCCACCACATGGACGCCCCTTTGTTGACCGCTCGCATCACCGCGCCGATACCAATGATGGGGGCATAAAGTGCGATGCGGAGGAACATGAAGATCACCATCTGAACTTGAGTGACATCGTTTGTAGAGCGTGTGATCAGCGAGGCTGTGGAAAATTTATCGAACTCAGTAGTAGAGAAGCTTTCAACTTTTTTGAATTGATCCTGGCGGATGTCTCGCGCCGCGCCGGCTGCTGTCTTTGCCGCCAGGTAACCTGTGGCAATCATACATACGCCTGCCAGCAGCGAGATCAACAACATCATGGTGCCAGTCTGCAGGATGTATGTTGTTTGCAGCTTGGCCGTATCCATCCCCAGTGCCTCATATTCGTCCTGGATGACGGGGATTGCCATCTGCTTAATCATATTTTCGTCCAGAGCGCCAAATTTTTCGTTGACCATTTGCATCATCTGTTGGCGCTGCGCCTCAGGCAAGCTGCCCACCAAGGTGAATAAATCCATCCCTGCTGGGAGCTGAGAAAGATCAAAAGGCGAACCTTCGGTCAGCAGGGCAGCTTTGTTGGGGTCAGTCAAGGCTTGCTCGAGAGTGCTTACCAGGACGAGGTATTTCGCCATCACTGGCTCTAATTCGTCAATCTGGGCTTGATCTAATTCGTTGAGGACATAGATCGGCTCATTTTCCAGCGTTGGATACAGTTCAACGTATTGGTCGTAGTCTGGAGAATTTTGATCCACCAGCGTGTAGCTGCTCTTAATCAAAGCCTGATCTTCGGGGCTGGCTAAAATGAATATCTTATTCATTTCGCTCTCCCGGATTGCCTCGGGCACTGCGTTTTCTATCCCACCTTGCTGGAGACCTACATTCACAATCTTTGAGAGATAGTCCGGTAAGGCCAATTCAGCATTGGCTTGAACAAATAAAAGCACAATGGTGAGAATGATTAATAAGGTGAAAGGTTTTAAATACCGTAGAAGTCTGAGCATAAAGGAGAATCTCCCTCTCTAATGGAAAACTAACTGTCTACGACAGATTGGTTTTCTAATAATTTGGTTTTGTCAATCAGGATATTCAGAGCGGCAATCACTTTCTCTTTTTCGCTTACGGAAAGTGATTTTACCAGATCATTCAACCAATCTTGTCGGGCGTGGACGCTTTCTTGGATGACCTGGGTGCCCGTTTCAGTTAGCACCAGATTTTTCACGCGCCGGTCCTGAAGGTCCTCGGTCCGAAGGATCAAGCCCTGCTGAACCAATCGCTCCATCATCTGGCTGGCGGCAGCCCCAGTCACACCAAGCTCATCTCCCAGATCAGTCACGCTGCAGGCACCCAGGTGATGGAGATGGAACAAAGCACCAAGCTGGGGCATCGTCAGCCCTCTGTTCTTGGAATACCGGATGAAGCTGCGCATCGATCGGGAATAGAATACTTCAATCCACTCCCTAAGGGTGGTAATTGTCGGATCAATATCAGGCATATTTAACCTTGCTAATTAGTTAAGAGTGCTTGATTATATAGATTGATTTAGGATTTGTCAAGAGTGGGGTTTATATAACTACATTATGACAAATGTTACATATCATTGATAATTTCGTGTTGCAAATGATAGCAGAGTTAGGCATTTCCGAGCATATCGTCAGGATAATCAAGATGAATCTGATCAAGGCTGAATGGGAAGGCCGGATTATCATTCTGTATCCTTCTGTGCATGGAAATACAAAGTCCACCAGCCATTCGCAATGGCTTGGGACGATATTTAAGAATCACATGCAAGTCAAGTTATTCAATAGAACTGGTGGCTGGAAAGACTGTCTGGTCTTGCAGTTGACAAACTCCAGCCACCTTATCTATATTATGCGAGGATCGGCTCTCGAACAGCAGCCGAAAAAGTCAATCCTTGTTCTCTGCGATCTACTAAAATTGTGTCACCCTCTTTGAATTCACCTGACAGGATTTTTAGTGCCAGGGGATCGTGCAGCTCGCGCTGGATGGCTCGTTTAAGTGGTCGGGCACCATACGCAGGATCGTATCCTTCATCTGCAATAAACTCACGGGCAGCTTCGGTAACCTCGAGCTGAAAGCCGCGCTCTGCCAGCAGGCTTGCAGCCCGGCGCAGTTGAATTTCCACCACCTGCATCAGGTGATCCTTGTTCAATGGGTGGAAGATTACAGTTTCATCAATGCGGTTCAGGAACTCTGGTCGAAAATGGTTTTGCAGCAAGTGCAGGATATCCTCACGCGGCACCGAACGGTTGCTATCCCAAAGCTGGCTGCCCAGGTTCGAGGTCATGATGACGATTGTGTTACGGAAGTCCACTGTACGTCCCTGTCCATCGGTCAGGCGTCCATCATCTAGCAATTGAAGCAGCACGTTGAATACTTCACTATGCGCTTTTTCGATCTCGTCAAATAACACCACGCTGTAGGGATGCCGGCGAACCGCTTCGGTCAATTGACCGCCTTCGTCATAGCCCACATAACCTGGTGGGGCGCCAACCATCCGGCTCACCGTGTGTTTCTCCTGGTATTCACTCATATCGATCCGGATCATGGCGCGTTCGTCGTCAAATATAAATTCTGCCAGCGCACGCGCCAGCTCTGTTTTCCCCACGCCGGTTGGGCCGATAAAGATAAAGGAACCAATCGGGCGATTCGGATCTTGCAGCCCTGCTCGAGCCCGGCGAACAGCATTAGCTACCACGCTCACGGCTTCGTCCTGTCCGATGACACGTGAGTGAAGCTCCTGTTCCATACGCAGCAGCTTATGGGTTTCGCCTTCCAGTAATTTCGATACCGGGATGCCCGTCCAGCGTGCCACAATCGCGGCGATTTCTTCTGCATCCACCTCTTCTTTGAGCATAGCGCCTTCTTGCTGCAAGACTTTCAGCCGCGCCTCAGCAGAGTTGATTTGATCCTCGATCTGGCGAAGCTCACCATAACGCAAGCGAGCAGCCTTCTCCAGGTTAGCGGCTCGTTCCGCGCGCTCCATCTCGATTCGGGTTTGTTCCTGGTTTTCTTTCAATGCTCGCAGCTCACTGATCGCCTGTTTTTCCGTTTGCCAACGTGTGGTGAGTGCCTTAGAATGCTCTCGGTGTTCTGCCAGCTCGGCCTCCAGTTTGTGCAAACGTTCCTTGGAGACCTTGTCTTTTTCTTTCTTCAGTGCTTCTCGTTCGATTTCGAGTTGAATGATCTGCCGGTCGACCTCATCTAACAACTGAGGCTTGGAATCAATTTCTGTGCGCAGGTGAGCAGCGGCCTCGTCGATGAGGTCGATAGCTTTATCAGGTAACCGGCGGTCAGAGATATAGCGCTGGCTGAGTGTTGCCGCGGCAATCACAGCCGGATCAGTGATGCGCACGCCATGATGCACTTCATAGCGTTCCTTCAAACCGCGCAAGATAGAGATCGTGTCTGACACGCTGGGCTCATTGACCAGCACCGGCTGGAAGCGACGCTCGAGAGCTGGGTCTTTTTCCACATGCTTGCGATACTCGTCCAATGTTGTGGCGCCGATCATGTGCAGCTCGCCACGTGCCAGCATCGGTTTTAGCATATTACCAGCATCCATGGCTCCTTCTGACCTGCCTGCCCCCACGACCGTGTGCATCTCGTCCACAAATAGGATAATTTCACCGGCTGCATCGGTAATCTCCTTGAGCACGGCTTTCAGCCGCTCCTCGAATTCGCCGCGATATTTGGCTCCTGCAACGAGAGCACCCATATCGAGCTGAACCAGGCGCTTCTTCTTTAAACTTTCGGGGACGTCGCCATTGATTATGCGCTGTGCCAATCCCTCCACAATGGCGGTTTTGCCTACACCGGGCTCTCCGATCAGAGCGGGATTGTTTTTACTACGCCGCGACAGAATCTGCACGGTCCGGCGAATTTCCTCATCACGTCCAATAACCGGGTCCAGCTTGCCACGCCGGGCAGCTTCGGTGAGATCGCGTCCGTACTTCTCCAGGGACTGGTAAATGGCTTCTGGATCCTGGTTGGATACCCGTTGAGAGCCTCGCAAGGACTTCAGCGCGATTAAGACCGCATCCTTGGTCAGTCCATACGATGACAGGCGCCGGCCTTCACTGGAATCGATCAAACCGAGCAAGATATGCTCGGTGGAGACATAGTCATCCTGCATACCTTTGGCGTAGCGTTCGGCAGCATTTAATACGTCTACGGTGGTTTGTGCCAGGCCAACTTCCATATTTCCGCCGTGAACCTTCGGGCGTTTTGCCAGGTCGTTTTCAATATCCTGGCGCAAAGCCTGGGTGCTGCCGGCGACTTTGGTCACCAGCGCAGGAACAACGCCTTCTTCCTGTCGGATCAATGCCAGTAGCAAATGAACTGGTTCGATGGCTTGCTGCCCGCTTTCCTGCGTAATGGACTGGGCCGAAAATAACGCTTCCTGTGACTTTTGAGTGAATTTATCAAGTTTCATTTTTGTACTCCATTACCAATAAAATATGACTTTTTCATGGGTGCAAGGTGACATATTCCACCCATACATGCTATCGTTATTGCTTTACTGGCAATAACGATAGCATGTATTATTTACAATATTTTAATGGTGAAGCGTTAGAGGAGCGTCAAAGAAGCATATGAGGGTTGTTAATGGTCAGCCTTGCGCCAATATAACCCATGATCGCGTTCCATCAGACCGTGTTCGATCAAGCCGCGCCGCAATGAGGCGACATCGTCATGAAAATCCAGCAGGATGATATTGACTTCCCGTTCTGTGTATTCTCGACCGGGCTCGAACTCCTGGGCGATTTTCTCGAGGATCACCTGCTGCTTCTTGAGCTGCGCAGGAATTTTTATCAGGCGCCCGCGTTTGAAGAAAGTCAGCAGCACCTTCTCACGGAATGCATCCGCTTTTACCCCCGGCGCTAGCTCGGGCTGGTGGAGGCGAATCAAGTCGATGAGCTTTTTTTCCAGCACTGTCGTGGTTGCTGAGTAGGTCTGGTAATACTGGTCTTTTTGCGTGCTGAGCAGCCCGGCGCTGCTCAGCAATCCCAGGTGGTGCGAGATGGTCGCCGGATTCAGGTTGAGGATCATTGCCAGCTCTTCGCCATGCCGGGGTTTTGCCAGGATTAAATTCATGATCAGCAGGCGGATGGGGTGTCCCAGCGCCTTGAATACTGAGGCTCTATTCTCCAGGTCGTTCTCAGGCATCGAATTAGTCATCCCAGGCCTTCCTTCCGAATAAAATCATGTGGCATTCCTGGAAGATATGCTGCGCAAGTCTCAGCGTGCTCATTTTGATTTGCTCTTTGACCAGTGCTTCCGGATCATCCATCGCCTTGATCAGCTCAATTTCGCACGTCGAATATTCAATGATCTGGTCTGTGATCCGGCGGAATGCTTTGGTCATTTTTTCAAGATCAGACAGATCGGCTGCCATAAGATCTTCAAACTCCTTCATTTATACCTCCATCATTTGATTGTCTTAAAACTAATAATTAGTCATTGATATAATATAAAATAAACTGAATGATATAATATAATTTGATATATGTCAAATCAATATGAGAATTCGATATGGGTGAAATAGAAAAAAGCTGGCTGTCCAATAACTTTTGGACAGCCAGCTTTTTGACAACCTTGTTTTAGGTTTACATCTGCGAATTAATCAGTCGTTGCAGCAACAGGTGTTCCGCAGTAGGGGCACACCTTCCAGTCCTCGCTGATCACATGCTGGCAGCTTGAGCAGGTCTTCTCGGCTTGTTCGACAGCAGGAGTCGCATCGATGGTGGATGTTGCCGGTACGGCTTCAGCAGGTGGGGCTGGTGGTACCGGGACTGGTGCAGTGCCTTTTTTCTGTTGTTGGTTGAGCACCAGAGCGACCACACCGGCTATGATGAGTGTTATCAAGCCCAGGCATATTAAAGCAGGGGCGAGCATTCGGATTGGGCTAAAAAAGGAGCCACTCCAGGAGCCATGCATGGATTGCCCGGGCATGATGCCTCTGCCATCCCATAACCGTCCGGAGCGGGAGCCCATCATCCAACCGGTTCCGCCCCACATATTAAGAACAACGACAGCGGCGCAAGCAATCACTGCCAGCAGGATAACGCCAACTATTATTCCTAAAATCCATTTGGTTGTTTTATTCATTTCCATTCTCCAGTTAAATAATTCTCTTAAGTAAATCTCTTGAAACGATCATAGCACCGGCTGGTTAGAAAATGTTTAAGAACTTGTGAAGATAAAGTGAAGACTTCCTTATCTGTTTATGAACATGTCATTATTGCTTCGAGACCATCGGAATCCAAATAATTTCCTAAAATCATCTTAACAATTTCTAAATATGCACTTGATATCCTTGTCCTAGATCCATACGGGATCAAATCAAGTACACAAAAGGAGTATTACGATGAACCGAAGTAAGTTGATTACAATTGTTGTCCTGGCCACAGTTGCCGTGGCGGTTGCCTTTGGTGCGGTTGCGTACCGATCGGCGAGCGCTCAAGCTGACGTGACCACTACCCCCGAAGCGACCACCCCGACAAATCCAGGAAATTCGACCGGTAAGCTGGGTGATCGTCTTCCGTCCGGGAGCTCATCCAGCGAAGAGCTGGCTGCAGCTCTTGGCATCACCACTGATGAGCTCAACACGGCGTACCAGGCAGCCTATGAGAAGGCTTTAGCCCAGGCTGTTGAACAGGGCTTGATCACCCAAACCCAGGCTGACGATCTCAAAGCGAAAGGCTCAACCTTCCACCTCGGCGGGCGTGGAAATCGCTGGCTGAGTGGCGGCGATATCGATTTTGATGCCCTGCTGGCAGAAGCATTAGGAATCAGTGTTGATGAGCTTCAGGCTGCCTACTCGCAGGCGTACATAGCTCGCATTGATCAGGCTGTTACCGATGGTACTATGACCGCGGAACAGGCGGATCTAATGAAGGGACAGTATTTGCTGCGCAACAACACCGCCTTCCAGGATGCGATGCAGACCGCCTACCAGGCTGCCGTTCAACAGGCTGTCAGCGATGGTGTGATCACCCAGGCTCAGGCTGACCTGATTTTGGCAAATAGTGCTGACCACTTTGATGGTGGCATGGGTCTGCCCGGTCTTGGCGGAATGGGTGGCGGACATGGCCACCATGGCGGCAGGGGAGAGGCTCCTGCCACTCCATAATGGACATCTTCAGCTCGTACCTGTCTACGGCGAGCTGGTAGGATCCTGAACCTTTAAGACTGGTGTTTTGTTGGGCGGCACCTTTGCCCAGCAAAACACCAGCAAAATCGTTATAATAAAATCCTATGGCTAAGAAAATCCTGGTTGTTGACGATAAACTCGAATTGCGTACGCTTCTCAAATCTTACCTGTTGCAGGAAGGATTTGATGTGGTTACAGCCGGAGATGGTCGTGAGGCGCTCTTCATCGTCCGGCAAGAGAAACCAGACCTGATCCTGCTCGATCTAATGATGCCGGAAATGGGTGGTTATGATTTCTTGCGCGCTCACCAGCGTGAAGCCGACACACCTGTGATTATCCTGACTGCCAAGTTGGAAGAAAATGATAAGGTTTTGGGATTGGAGCTTGGGGCAGATGACTACATCACCAAGCCCTTCAGCCTGCGCGAGCTGACCGCCCGGGTGCGTGCTGTTTTACGTCGCCTGGAAAAGCAGTCTGGCGACCAGGAAATCTACCGCCTTGGAGAGATTTACCTGGACCGCTCTGGCAGGATCACCCTGGTCAATGGCAAATCGGTGGATCTGACCCCATCAGAGTTCGATTTACTGGCAACTCTGATGGCTGCCCCAGGACGGGTGTTTAACCGTTTGGAGCTGCTTGACCGCCTGCAGGGTACCGCGTACGAAGGTTATGAGCGGACAATCGATGTGCATATTCGCAACCTGCGCACGAAGATCGAGCAGGATCCTTCCAATCCTGTCTATATTGAAACCATCTATGGCACGGGTTACCGTTTTGCCATGCTAGACTGATGGGGCTATTTGGTCATATGCGTTCAATTACAGTCAAGCTTACCCTGGCGTTTTTACTCGTAGGCATTACCGGCGCAGTTTTGGTCGCTGCTATTGTTCTTCGCCGCACCAGAGCTGCATTCGACCTGTTCCTCCTTGACCGGGATCAGCAGGCGTTGGTTGACCGTCTGGTCCAGTATTATCAGATCAACCAGAGCTGGGATGGCCTGGCTGAAAGCTCGCTCGGCTTCCAGATTGACCGTGGCAAACCATCAACCAATCATGATTTTCGTTCTCAGGTTGAGCGCTTTACTTTAGTGGGTGCAGATGGACTTGTATTATTCAGCCTGGACAGAGAGCAGGTCGGTGAGCAGTTATCCAATCAGGAATTAAGCAACGCCATCTCCCTGGTGGTAGATGGCGAAAATGCAGGCTGGTTGTTGCTCACCACCAACCCTCAGCGCGCCCTGACAAGCTCGTCCGAGCGGATCTTCTTGAGCGCAATCAACCGGGCTACATTGACCAGCGCACTGATCGCCAGCATCCTGGCCTTAATTTTAGGTGGGGCGCTGGCATATACCATGACACGCTCGCTGCGTGAGCTGAAAGAAGCGACGGTTGAAATCTCCCAGGGAAAACTGGGCAAACAGGTGCAGGTGCGCTCCAAAGATGAGGTTGGCGAGCTGGCAGCATCCTTCAATCAGATGAGCAAAGATCTGGAGCGCGCCACTCAGGTTCGCCGCCAGATGACGGCCGATATCGCCCATGACCTGCGTTCACCGTTGAGTGTCATCTCGGGCTATGCTGAAGCCCTGAGTGACGGTAAGCTCCCCGGCACAGATGAAATCTATACCATTTTGTCGCAGGAATCCCAGCATCTCAGTCGGTTGGTTGAAGACCTGCGCACCCTTTCCTTGGCAGATGCTGGTGTCTTACAATTAATGCTCCAGCCGCTCAGCCCGGAGGTGATCCTTTCCCGGGCTATCAATGCTTACCGTGTTCAGGCTGAGCAAGGGGAGATTACCCTCCGCTCTGAAGTGGCTGCCAGCCTGCCGGATATCAGGGTGGATGCAGAGCGAATGGCACAGGTGCTTAGCAACTTGCTGAGTAATTCTTTACGGTACACTCCTGCAGGAGGTGAAATCGTCCTGGCTGCCGAGCAGCTTGGGCAGAATGTCAGGATTATGGTGCGTGACAATGGCGCTGGCATCACTGCGGAGGATCTTCCAAATATATTCGAGCGTTCGTATCGCGCGGACAAAGCTCGTCGCGATGATAAAGGGGAAACCGGCTTAGGGTTATCGATTGCGAAATCGCTGGTTGAAGCGCAGGGTGGCACGATCTCTGCCGAAAGCATTTCGGGCGCTGGCACCACCATCAGCATTTATCTGCCGGTTGCCGGTACCTGATTGAAACCAAAATAAAACAGGACGCCTGGTTTTTCTGAGCGTCCTGTTAAAATCAGAAAATCAGGCTTTTCTTTGGCGGTACAGGTTGGGATCTACAACCTCACCCATCGCATCGATTTGCAGATTCCCGCCCAGGAAACGGTTAATTCGATCAACAATTTCCTGCGGGTTTTGCAGCACCTGGTTGTAATCCACATACAATACCCTCATATTTGGTTGTGCTGCGATCCAGGTTTTCGTCCTGTGAATGTGCTGTGCGAAGAGCTGAGCCAGTTGCTCATCTGTGGCAGCGTCAGATTTCCCCTGGCTGGCGAGCATTTTTTGTTGCGATGCCAGCACCTCGTTGATATTCCGCTCCATGAATAGAATGCGGTAAGAATAATTGCCGGGGAGGTATTGCAATAATTCGGAAATTACTTTGACAGATTTTCCTTGTGCAGAGACGAGCCAGGCCACGTCACCCTGTCGCAGAGCTTTCACGCGTTCATACTCGTAATATCCATTCGGGTTGTTATCATCTGCTTTCCGCAGTAAATCGGTTAGCGGCTCGATGCCACCAGCCTCCAGCATTTTTTGCATCATCGAAGTGCCAGAGCGAGGTAAGCCCGAAACGATTGTGATAAATGGGCCGTTCTTGCGCAATCCCTGGAACAATTTACTGATATTGATTGGCATAATGGGTCACCTATTTGCTTGAGCCTTGTTCACCTTACCCAGCTCCTGGTTGATCAAGCTTAATAGCTCGGCAGCAGTCTGACGGTTGACGGTAATCAGATTCTCCAGCTCTTCAGGATCTTGTGTTAAGTTGAAGAGCTCATCGTACTCAGGGGTTTCGAGATAGTGCACCAGCTTGAAATCCCCCTGAATAACCATAATTGTGCCTTTGGTGATCTGGCCAAATTTTGAATTGTCTTTGAAATCCATCGCAAAGATAGCACGGTCTGTTGTCGCTGTTTGGGAGCTGAACCCCGGTAGAATCTGCCCGCTGCACCACTCCGGAATTGCCTGTCCATAGATCGCGCTGATCGTTGCCATGATGTCGAGGCAGCTTGTCAGGCTATAAATATCCTGTCTTGAGTCGATGCCTGGACCGGAGATAACCAGGGGAATATGTACCAGTGGCTCGTACATCACCGGTGTGACATGTCCCTTAATCCCGCGCTCAAATAACTCGCCATGATCAGATGTTAATATCACGATGGTGTCACCGAGTAGTCCCTGCTGCTCAAGGGCTTCTAGCATACGGCTGAATTGGAAGTCCGCATAAGCCAGGTACTGGTCGTAAGCCTGGCGGTTTAGGCGCAGCGATTTTTTGCCCTCGCCGGTGGATGCGAAGCTTTCAGGTTTTTCCGGTGGGGCGTAATTATCGTTGAACAGCTTGTTATATTCTTTTGGCGGAAGATAAGGTGCATGCGGTGGTAGAAAATGGTAATATCCAAGGAACGGCCTGGGGATTTTTATGATCTCCTGGTTTACCTGGTCGATGCTTTCTGCCAGGTCATAAAAAACATATCCTTCGTTTGGGACACCCTTGGGATACTGAGATCGATATTTTTTATTGATCTCTGCCTCGGTCATTTGCTCCAGCCAGCGGTTGAGAAAAGAGATGAACAGCGAACCGTTCATGTTTTTCTTTCCCAAGCGCAGTGTGATATTTTCTCCGCTAAAAGCCACGTTGTAATCGTTTGGGAAAATCCGGTCTGCAAAGATCAAATCATCTATTGCATACTTGCGCGGCATGCTCATCTGATCCAAAAAGGCAGTAAATTGGTACAACAGGGGGATAACATTATGATTGTGAGAGTAGGCGGTTCGAGCAGTTCCGGCGGGCGCCTGATTGAAGAGGTTCCGCGGGATGTAACTATTCGAAACCATGCCTTCCAGGTTGTAAGCTCGGTGTGACCAGGGGTACGCACCCGTGAGCAGCGAACCGGTTCCAGGAGTGGTAAATGATCCCCCGGCATGGTGATTGTGGAATACCAGTGCTTTTTGAGCAAATTTGTTTATGTTGGGTGTTGTGTCGCGCGCATATCCATATAAAGACATCTGCCTGGCAGTGAGAGCATCAAGGATAACCATCAGAATATTTGGCTGGCTTTCGGGAGCTGGCTGGAGGACGAGATGGTTGAGCGTCTGCAGGTATTTAGAGTTCGCTGCAGGAAGCAAAGCTGCCAGTTTAATAAAATCTCGCCGTGTTATCTTTTGGCTCATCTCAACATTCCCGAGTCTCAGATATTCCGTATGATCACGATAACAATTCCCAGCAAGCCAAAACCGGCATATAGAATGGATAGCGATGTAAGCCGCTTTAGCACAGCCATAATCCCTGCCTCAAGTCTAGGGAATTTCAAGATCAAAATACAGTAAATGAAGAATACCACTCCAATCATGGTCAGGTAAAGTAGAGCTTGATTTTTAAGGATATCGACAGCACGATCATAATTGAGTTGAAGATACATAAAGATGGCAGCGACCAAAAACACCAGGAAGCTGCCCATAGCTGCCAGGTGCTCACCAAAGTATTTCCCAGGCAGAACCAGGGTAATAGATAATAAAATTGTGGCTACAAAAATGAAAACCAGCAAACTTTCGATGCTGGCAAAGGTCAATACATACCCTATTGCACCAATTAATTCAGAAGTATACAGCTTGAGTAACAGGGCTGGTATCTGATTAAATAAGCTGATAAACGCCCAAAGAAAGACCGGGAGGATGCACGCGGAGAGCAGCAGCAGAATCAACTCTTGGGTTACCCCACGCTTCTTAAAGATATCCAAGCCCTTTGAGCCTTTCCTCCAGAATTTTCTGGTCCTGCTCATTACCTTGTGATGGTGGATTCATGGGCATGTCACGCTGCTCCAGCTCTTTTCCGATCACCATCTGTGGGACATCGCGAAAAGATGGCTTGGGGTAGGGTTTAAGATCAAAGTTTGAGAAAATGACCCCAGGGACGACTTCTGGATCGATGCAATGATCTGCGTGCCAGTGATCATTATTCGCAGTAAGAGCCTCTGATTTCCATTTTCCCAGGCCGGTTTCGGCTGAGGCGCGGTAACCGGAAGCATACCCCATCACAAGATCAGGCGCCATGGGTATGTATGGCCCGTGGAAAACTTCCTCGCGGAAATAAACATGCTGGAAAACGGGACGGTTGTCAGGTCCTTTCCATTCCATCAGCTCGTCGTGCAGCTTTTGGCGTAAGGGCTCAATCTCATCCGGTGTCACACACCCCTGTCCTTCCCGTCCCTGGATATTGAGATAGAGGCTGTTCAAGCCGACGGCGTATGCCTTGCTCTTCTGCCAGTCGACGCTTCCCAATCCAGGATCTGACCCATCTTTCACCACCAGGTAATTATTCTGGATCAACCAGCGGTTTAGATTCACCTTGTAATCGAAGCGCGTGAAGCCGTGATCCGAGACGATCAACAAGCGAGTTCGCTCCTGCATGCTCATTTTGGGATGGTTCATCACCTGACCGATTAAGTTGTCCAGGTGCAAATACCAGGATTTTACGATATCTGGCCGGTCATGTAAAAACATATGTTGGACACGGTCCAGCGTATCAAAAACATTCGCCAGCACACCTTCTTGAAACTTGCCTAAATAGTTGAAGAATATTTTTTCTCGGGTCTCATCGATGGAGTTGCACAATGCAATAAATTGATCATCATTGATCCAACCCTCATCCAATCCGGTGGTGTCCTGCGGCCAGCCGAGCGTCAGAAACGGCCCGTACCCATTCCAGGTTTCGCGCACAAATCCGGGTGGGGTGGCATACCGGAATGGCGTGTGCAGCGGGTGAATTTGCAATGGCAGCATATACAGTCTTGGCTCAGGGTTAATCTGAGTGAGGATCACGCGAGTGATGGCTCGAATAGAAGTCATCCAGCCGGTTTTGAACGTCAGCTCAAAAATCGGGCTCCAGGAGTTTTTCTGAAGCTCGATCGATTTATCAGATACGGTGACCTTTGCCCTGTCTTCATCGATGATGGTGAGCTGAAACTCGACAATCAAATCCTTATTTCCCTGGCGAGTTTTTTGGATTGGGCCATGGATCAGCCCAGCGTAGACATTTTTTCCTCGCTGGGTGAGCAGCTCCACCGCAGTTTTATATTTTTCAGCCATTAAACCGGTATCCGGCGAGTAGACTGCACCAACTCCCAATCTCCCCTGGATGTCGGGTGTGCCTAAACCTGGCATGGTTCGCACTGGAATCTCCAGCCGCGCCGGGAATGTGGCTGGCCACCACAGGCTGGTCGCCGGGAAGCCGTCGATCGTTGCCTGCTCGAAGATTGTCCGTGCATTGAATGGTGGGATGAAGTTCGTGCCCATCCAGTCCGATTTTGTGACTAATAGCGAAGGGATGACGGTATAAGAGGCTGGGTCACGGTGCACAAAATCGAACATGCCGTGGACGCCAGGGTCTTGACCTGTGGCAATACTTGTCCAGGATACTTCGCTCTGCGGCGGATTCGAAACAGAGAAACGAGCATATTTGCCTTCGGTCACAAACTTACCGAGATTTGGCATTTGGTTTTGCGCGTGTAGATCTTCGAAGATGCCTGGATCAAAGGCATCGAGTCCTAATAAAATTGACTTCATAAATTCTAGTTAGAGAGTTCTTCGTGATGGCTGGAAATTGAATTACTGGATTTCGTTGGGGTCTTTTTGATCTTCAGAAATGCTTTCTGGTGACTTTCCACGCTTGTAGCACGCCCAGACCTGTTTTATTTTACTGGAGAAGATCAGCATCATTCCAGATAAAAATACAAACATTCCAGCGATTACCTGGAAGAGAATACCACCTGTGTTTGGGTCTACATACATTCTTCACTATTCCTTCTGATTGCCTTAGGTTCGAAAAATAAACTGCTATGTATGAGTAGAGCTCCACCTGTCGGAAGCTGGATGGCTCGTCTCTGTAATTCTACAACATTTCAGATTAAAAATTTGCCTAATATCCTGATAATTGTAAGGAATAGCAGTGAAGAAAGTATTAGGAAATTATTAAGAATAGGTGGTTGTGGAGGTCGAGAGTACTTGGGTGTTGTGATTAGAGGTAAGTCAATTATTGCAGGTCACCTGATGGTCTATACGATTTTTATACCAGTTCTAAACAAATTTCACCTATTATTCCTTTATACTCTAATTCATACAGCACCAGCTCTCATGATGTGATTTCACTCAATATTTAAATTGCCATCACCAACTGGATGCGGTGCACATGGAGACAGGAGATCGGTAATGTCAGGTAAAAAAGTTCTGCTTGTTCTGCTGATCGTTATTATTGCTGCAGGTTCAGGGATGTTGGGGGCGCTGGTGGGTGGTTTAGCGGTTTACCGGGTTGCACGCCAGCAAGGAATAATCAGCCAGACATCAACCACATCATCGGTGGTAGCACTCCCTGCCAGCAGTGTCTCGGATAGCGATGCATTAACGGTTAATACCACGGATGTCGAGACGACCATCACCCAGGCAGTATCGTTGGTTGGACCAGCTGTGGTCACAGTCGTAGGTACTATCCCGGGTCAGATGAGCTTCTTTGGCCCAACTGGAGATCAAACCATAAGCGGGAGTGGGGTATTTGTCTCCTCGGATGGATACATCATAACCAACAATCATGTCATTGAAGGTGTACAGCAGATCAATGTGATCCTTTCAGATGGTTCCCAGCAGCAGGCTGAGCTTATTGGCACCGATTTATTTGCTGACCTGGCAGTGTTGAAGACGGATGGGCCGGTTCCGGGTGTGGCGACTCTGGGGAATTCAGACGTGCTGAACCCCGGCGAAATGCTGATCGCCATTGGCTCACCGCTGGGAGATTTTAAGAACACCGTAACCGTAGGTGTCTTAAGTGCCACTGGTCGGTCGATCGATACCGGGGAAGGCTACCAGATCGAAAACCTGCTCCAGACCGATGCCGCAATCAACTCAGGGAATTCGGGCGGTCCGCTGGTTAACCTGGCCGGTGAAGTGATTGGCATCAATAACCTGGTTGTGCGCAGCACTGGCACCGGGGCAATTGCTGAAGGGTTGGGTTTCGCAATCCCTGTGAATACTGCCCGTGCGGTGGCTGAGCAGATCATTGCGAAGGGTTATTTCTCCCGTCCCTACTTTGGCATTCAATGGCAGTCGATCACCCCGCGAGTCGCGGCTGCATATAACCTGCCGGTCCAATGGGGAGTCTATGTAACCGATGTGACCAGCGGCGGTCCGGCTGACCAGGCGGGTATCCAGGTTCGGGATATCATCACCAGGGTGGGTGACATTTTCATCGACGAGACGCATTCGTTCGTCAATGCGATGTTTCAATACCAGCCTGGTGACGCAGTGGAGATCGAGCTGGTGCGGAATGGAGAAACCTTGCTGCTGCAAGTAGTCCTGGGCGAAGCGAGCTCTGGCAGCGGGTAGAGCTTCTGGTCACAAAACGGTCGATACCCGATCAAACCCATACGGATGATGAATAGTATATAGATTGTACGTAGAAATATCGACCGTGCGGTTGCACGATATACGGCTTGGTACTGCAGGAGGCAACCGGTGGCGATTGAGGAATTTCGTCTGTATTTGCTCGGCAGGCAGATCCCGGATGATGAAATCGACCAGCATGTGCAACTGGCAGATCAGTTTGAGGGCTTTATCCAGGAAAATTGCCTGCCAGGACAATCCCCTTCCATTGAGCATGCGCGGGCTTTTATAGCTCGCCTGTATGAGCAGAAAGAAGATACTTATCAGAATATCCTGGCGCTGGCTCGCTATGGGCGCTTTACCCACAACAATGCCGTCTTTCTGGCTGCGCTGGAGCTGGTAGACGGCGGCGAAGTGATGGAAAATCTATATGTCAGGCTCGGTCGCAGTGATGGCGAACCGGTGCGCGACCAGGTCTTTCGCGATCTTGAGCTGCCCAGCCTGGGGACTCCCAACATTGAGAAAGCCCGCCGGATGCAGGTGGTGATCCAGCGCATGGTTGCTGAGCTCGGCGAGGGATTGACCAGCCACTTGCTCTCCGATTGCTTGCGTGACCTGCAGGACGATGATTTCGCCGGTGACCGGCAGCGGTATTTAGAATGCCCCAGCTTCGACGTCTACCTCGAGATAAAACGCGATCGAGTTCATTCTCCAGTTAAACGAAATCATGAATTCGGGTGGGCTTTACTTCAACCAGGAAATCACAGTGGATGTGATTGATTATGTGCACAACAATCCGGAAATCTCAGTGGGAGTACGCCAGGACAATACCCTGTATGTCACCAAGATTCCTTACATGGCTAAAGAATACCTGGCAGAGGGTGATCTTGCGAAGAAACGCTATTACTATTGCCACTGCCCATGGGCACGCGAATCGCTGAAACCAGGCGAAGAGCGCGTCCCGTCAATTTTCTGCCGCTGCAGTGCTGGATTTATAAAGAAACCCTGGGAGGTGATCTTTGGTCAGTCCCTCCGAGTAGATGTATTGCAATCTGTGCTCCAGGGCGACCTGAAGTGCCGGTTTGCTATTCATCTGCCCCTATAAACTCAGCCGCTGGCTTTATCAGTTGATTAAAAAGATAGAGTGCGAGCAGGTCGCACTCTATCTTTTTAATCAACTGTTTGATTTATGCTTTGACGATGCATTCCACCGGGCAAGCGGCGACGCATTGCGGAGAGTCAAAATGACCTTCGCACTCGACGCAGGTGCTTATGTCGATTACGTAAATCGTGTCTCCCTCGGAGATCGATTCGGTAGGGCATTCTGGCAAGCAAGCACCACAGGAAATGCATTCTTCCGTAATTTTCATTGCCATGGCTAAATTCTCCTTTTTATAATTAGAATTGCTTTGTGATTATTATAACATTCTCGCTGCTTTTTATCATTCCATCCTGAGTAATTTTTCACTAGAGTGTTAAAATTGAGCGAGTTCCCTTTCGGAGGTGATTATGCCCGTCGATAATGCAACCCTGTACCTGCGCCCGGCTGAGCTGCTGCAGCGCCTGATCCAGTTCGATACCACTAATCCACCGGGTAATGAGCGCGAGTGCATCCTTTTCATCCGCCAGCTGCTTGAAGATGCTGGTATCCAGACTACCCTGCTGGAACGCAGTACCCAGCGCCCAAACCTGGTGGCGCGCATCAAAGGGGATGGCAATGCCGCGCCGCTGCTGCTCTACGGGCATGTGGACGTAGTCACCACCCAGGGGCAAGCCTGGCAGCACCCACCTTTCGAAGGGCGCGTGGTGGATGGCTATGTATGGGGGCGCGGCGCACTGGACATGAAAGGCGGCGTGGCAATGCTGCTGGCTGCATTTGTGCGCGCCAGGGCAGAAAATACCCCTTTGCCAGGGGATGTGATCTTCACTGCGGTGCCCGACGAAGAAGCCGGGGGTGAATTTGGGGCGAAATTCCTGGTCGAGCAGCATGCCGGCTTGTTCCAGGATGTGCGTTATGCCCTGAGCGAGTTTGGCGGCTTCAACCTGTCTATAAACGGCAAACGCTTTTACCCGATCATGATTGCCGAAAAACAGATGTGCTCGATGAAGGCTACTTTCCGCGGTCCGGGCGGGCATGGGTCGATGCCAGTGCGGGGCGGGGCGATGGCGCGGCTGGCCGAGGCACTGCAGATCCTCGACCGGCACTGGTTACCGGTCCACGTTACACCGGGGGTGAAGACGATGATTGAAGCTATTGCCTCCAATATGAGCGGTATGACCGCCCTGGGGTTACGCCAGCTGCTCAACCCGGCGATGACCGACCGGGTGCTTAAACTGCTTGGAGAGCGAGGAAACCTGTTCACCCCCCTGTTGCACAACACGGTCAGCCCAACCATGCTGGAGGCGAGCGATAAGATTAATGTCATCCCCTCCAAAGTCAGTCTGGGACTGGATGGGCGGCTGGTGCCGGGCGGTACGGTGGAGCAGATGCAGGCTGAGCTGCACGCATTGGTGGGGACTGATATGGAGCTGGAGGTGCTGGAAGCCACTCCTGGGCCGTCCGCACCAGATATGACTTTCTTCGACAGCCTGGGATCCACGCTGAAAGAGCTGGATCCGACCGGAATCCCACTTCCCTATGTGCTGGCTGCGGTGACGGATGCTCGCTTCTTTTCCCGCCTGGGCATCCAGACCTATGGTTTTGTACCCTTGCAGCTGCCGGATGACTTTAAATTCACTTCGACTGTGCACGCTGCCAATGAGCGAGTCCCGGTTGCTGCTCTGGAGTTCGGCAGCCAGGCGATTTTCAACGCTATCACCAGGAGGCGTCAGTAAATATGCTCTGGATGGATATGGAGATGGGCTGCATATTGCAGCCCATCTCCATATAATATATGATTAGGGAGATCCAAATGCAAGAAAAATCCGGTGCGCGCATCAGTCAAAAAGCCTTTATTCAAGCTGCAGTGATCCTGTTCGCCTTGATGATGGTTGCGGGCATCCTCACCCGCATCATCCCGGCTGGCGAATATGAGCGGGTAGAGGTAGCCGGTCGAGAGGTGATTGTTCCAGGTTCTTTCACCTATATAGAGTCGCCAGATTACCCTGTCTGGCGCTGGTTCACCGCCCCCCTGGAGGTGCTGGTGAGCGCCGATTCCACCACGGTAATTGCCATCATCCTTTTTATCCTGCTGGTGGGAGTGGCATTTGCAGTAATGGATCGCAGTGGCGTTCTCAACCATGCAATCGGGCTGATTGTGCAGCGCTTTGGCGATCGTAAATACACCTTGCTGTTAATCATTACCTTTTTCTTCATGGCATTGGGCGGATTCTTTGGAATCTTCGAAGAGGTCATTCCACTCGTGCCGATTATGATTGCCCTGGCGTATTCACTGGGCTGGGATTTAATGGTCGGCCTGGGCATGTCGGTGCTGGCGACCAATGTGGGTTTTTCGATGGCGATTTTCAACCCCTTCACCATCGGCGTGGCGCACAAGATTGCCGGGCTGCCGCTGTTTTCTGGCGCCGGGCTGCGCTTGATTTTGTTTATTGGAGTGTATGCCATGCTGGCCGTCTTCCTGAATCGCTACGCCCGGAAGATCGACAAGAACCCGCAGGCTTCGCCGATCTACCAGGAAGACCTGCCGGAACGTGCCCGGCATGCTGCCCTGCCGCCAGGCGATCTCTCCACCAACTCTGCACGCATGAATCGCGCCTTGATTTTCCTGGCTGTGTTTTTTGCATTGATCCTGGCCGTGCTGGTGGCATCGCCCTTTGTGCCGCTGCTTTCGGAACTCGCCTTACCGCTGACCGGGCTGCTGTTTGTCGTTGGTGGAATTGGCGCAGGGCTGATCGCCGGGACGGGTAAAGCCGCCTGGAAAGCTGCCTGGCAGGGTTTCCTGGGCATTGCCCCAGCCGTGCTGCTCCTGCTGATGGCTGCCAGCGTCAAATATATCTTCGCCTATGGGCAGATTCTTGATACAATCCTCAACTGGGCGGCGGGGATTTTTATAGGGATGGGGCCATTCGCCGCATCGCTGATGATTTACGCTTTGATCCTGGTGCTGGAGCTGTTTATCACTTCCGGCTCAGCCAAAGCGCTGCTGGTCGTCCCGATCCTGATGCCCCTGGCGGACCTGGTGGGGGTCAACCGCCAGATTGCCGTCAGCGCTTACGTCTTTGGCGACGGCTTCACCAACATGGTTTATCCCACCAATGCCGCCCTGTTAATCACCCTCAGCCTGACGGTCATCCCATATCCCAAGTGGTTCAAATGGGTGATGGGGCTGTGGGTGTGGGTGCTGCTGGCGACGGTGATCTTCCTGGCAGTTGCGGTGGCGATCGACTATGGCCCGTTTTGATGAGTGATTAAGATTGCGAGAAAATGATGGATGAACTAGAACACAATACAGACACCAGCCCGGCGGAAGAGCCGGACAAACCAGAGGTGAGTCTACCTCTGAATACCCAGGCTCCGCTAGGAGCCAACCCGGCTGATGACCTGCCCGAGGCAACCCTGGCTGACCTGCCCGAACAACTCCGCCTGGGCGCTGCTGCGGCGGGCTGGACGGAGCTCATGCCCGTCCAGGCTAAGGCGATGCCTTATTTATTTGCCCAGCGTGACATGATGATTCAGTCGCGCACCGGCAGCGGAAAAACCGGCGCATACCTGCTGCCGATCCTGGAGCTGATCAATCCCTTCCAGCCCACCACCCAGGCGCTGGTGCTGGCGCCGACGCGCGAGCTGGCCATCCAGGTGTCGCATGAAGCTGAGCTGCTGGGGCAGGCTTCCGGCGTGCGCAGTGCGGTGGTTTACGGCGGGGTGGGTTACAACGAGCAGCTGGCAGCGTTCAAAGCCGGAGCCCACCTGGTAGTAGGCACCCCGGGTCGGATTTTGGACCACCTGATGCGGCGCTCGCTTTCCCTGGAGAACCTGCAGTTCCTGGTTTTCGACGAAGCCGATCGCATGCTCTCGATGGGCTTCTACCCCGATATGCGGCGTGTGCAGGATTACCTGCCCAGGGGGCGCCATGTCAGCACGTTCATGTTCTCAGCCACCTTTCCACCGCAGGTTATCCGCCTGGCCAGCCAGTTTCTGCGCAGCCCAGGCTTTATCAACCTGAGCAGCGACCACATTCACGTTACGGAGATCGAGCACCTTTATTACACCGTGCCGGGGATGGACAAGGACCGCAGCCTGGTGCGCATTATCGAAGCGGAAAACCCTCCCTCAGCCTTGATTTTCTGCAACACCAAGGCGCGCGTCGATTACGTGACCGTCGTGCTGCAGCGCTTTGGCTATGACGCTGACGAGTGGACTTCCGACCTTTCTCAGGCAGCGCGCGAGCAAGTGCTTGAACGCGTTCGGCGGGGGAAGCTGCGCTTTCTGGTGGCTACCGACGTGGCTGCGCGCGGGATCGACCTGCCCGAGCTGTCGCACGTGATCCAGTACGAGCCGCCCGATGAAGCCGAGGCATACATCCACCGCGCCGGGCGCACCGGCAGGGCTGGCGCCAGCGGTACCGCCATCACGCTGGTCAATTCCGTCGAACGCTCGGGTCTGCTGCGCATCGCCAAACGCTTTTCCATCGCCCTGCTGGAGCAGCCGCTGCCCAGCGACGAGGATGTCGAGCGGATCGTCTCGCAGCGCATTGTTGCCCTGCTGGAAGCGCGCCTGCGCGGCCGCGACCGGCTGCAGATCGAACGGATGCAGCGCTTCCTGCCCCTGGCGCGCAGCCTGAGCGAAAGCGCGGATGAAACCAGTCTGCTGGCGATGCTGCTGGATGACTTCTACCAGGAGACCTTTCACGCCGCGCTGGTCCCGCCAGAATCCGAAGAGGCGCCAGGCGCTCCCTCAAAAGCGGCTGGCTCGTCCCACAAAGGCAGCCGGCACTCGCGTGGTTCTGGTGATAAGCAAAGGCAGAAACCAAGAAAGTAGCTCCACCCAAGGCTTATGGGTGTCCTGAGGATTGCTAGCACAGCAATCCTTAATTGGTTTGGACGCGAAATTATTCTGGCTGCAATCGGGTATAATACCGGGCGTTCATTCGTTGGTATAGGAGCTTATCGGTTGATCATCCGGCTGCGCAGCCTGCAACATCCTTCAATTTCATTGAGCATGACCCAACCTGCCTGGCACGAGCTGCTGGAGCTGGCGGAAGTCTATGGCTGGAACCCGCTGGGCAGCGCCTGGCCGGGGCTAGGCAGCCTGCTGGATCTGGATGCGGATATCTACCGTGCTGGAAGCCATTCCCCGGTGGGGCGCCTGGCCTGGGATGCCGAGCTGGCGCTGGAAGCCTGCAGCGTGATAACCCGGGAAGACGCCTTGAGCATGAGGGAAGCCCTGGACCAGGCTTTTCTGGAAGTCGAGCCGCAGCGTGTACCGGCGTCTTATTACCTGTTTGAGCCCGATGATGCGCATCTGCGCTGGCGTCCCGGGGTTGGCGTGCTGGCAGCGCTCGCCGACTTCTGCCGCCTGGGATCATTCACGGTAGAGGCGATATCTTGAAAACATTATTCTGCTTGCATCAGGACGATATTTTTTATCGAATTTAATTTTTATGGTGGATGATGTGCTCTTCAATCCATCCAACAATCCCAGCCGCATCATCCAGATCGAATCGTGGTATTTCGGTGTCAATGGGAAAATCGCTGGCAATCGCTCGCACCTGCCCGACGTCTCCGATCATCTCAGCGCCATTCTCCAGGCGCAGCACCTCCAGCGCCGGCTTGCCTGCCCATTTGTAACCTTCGGTTAAAACAATATCGACTCCTGATATGCTGCTCAGGATTTCATCCAGCGGAAGCTCGCTCTCCAGACGGCGGATGGTCGCTATTTTGTCCGGGGCAGCGATGATCACCAGATCGCTGCCAGCCTGGGCAACCCGCCAGGTATCCTTGCCGGGATAGTCGATCTCGAAACCGGCATGGGTGTGGTGTTTAATGGTGGCAACCCGGTAGCCACCTCGCTTCAGCTCAGGGATGAGCTTTTCCAGCAGGGTGGTTTTGCCGCTGTTGGACTTGCCGATGATGGATAGGACGGGCGCGGGCATGTTCAGCGAGCTTTGGGCTGGCTGTAATTGAACTCAGGCAGTGTGGTGCGCGGCAGGCGCTGCCCCATGATTTTTTCCAGGCTGTGCACCACCTCCATATCTTCGGGGGTGGTAAAGGTAAACGCATCACCCAGGCGCTTGGCACGCCCGGTGCGCCCAATGCGGTGAATGTAGGCGTCGGTGGTGTCGGGCATATCGTAGTTGATCACGTGCGAGATATTTTCCACATCCAGGCCGCGGGCGGCAATGTCGGTGGCAACCATGATCTGGTAGAAGCCATTGCGAAAGCCGTTTAAGGCAGCCTGGCGCTGTCCCTGGGTGCGGTTGCCGTGCAGGGAGGTCACCCGGTAGCCAGCCTGGCTGATTTGCTGGGCCAGGCGCTGGGCGCGATGCTTGGTGCGGGTGAAGATTAATACCGAACCGGTATCTGTCTGGTCCAGCAGCGCCAGCAGCAGAGGCGTTTTGAGGTGCTGCTGGACAGGATACAAAGCATGCGTGACCGTGTGCACCGGACGGCTCAGGTCCACTGCGATGCGCTGTGGACGGCGCAGGTTCTGGGAGGCAAGATGCTCGATTTCCACCGGGAACGTGGCCGAGAACAGCAGCGTCTGGCGGCGAATGGGCAGGTGGCTGAGGATCTTGCGCACCGAGGGCAGAAAGCCCATGTCGAACATGCGGTCAGCCTCATCCAGCACCAGGATTTCTACATCATCCAGGTGGGCGTGTTTCTGCTCGATATGATCCAGCAGGCGCCCGGGGCAGGCTACCAGGATCTCGGTCCCGGCTTGGAGCGCCTTGATTTGCGGCGCGGCGCCGACCCCGCCGTAGATTGTGGCACTGCGGATTTTCGTGCCCCTGCTGAAAGCCTGGATAGTCTCGTGAATTTGCTCAGCCAGCTCACGCGTGGGAGTGATGATCAGCGCACGGGTCCGCCCGGTTGGGCGGCTGAGCAGCCGGTGCAGGATGGGCAGGACGAAGGCTGCGGTCTTGCCGGTGCCGGTTTGTGCGGTGCCGATGATGTCGCTGCCGGTCAGAATGGGTGGGATTGCGGCATTTTGAATGGGGGTTGGGGTGGTATAACCTGCGCGGGTGATTCCCGGCAGCAGGCGGTTATCTAAATTGAATTGAGCAAAGCTCATGGTAAATCCTTGATATGAACGAAAAATGCGCCGCACTTTCAACGTGCGTCGCACCTGAAGCGTTAGATTGAAGCGGAGGATTGCTCTCGCTACTGGATGGATTATAACATAGTTGCGAGGTGCATTTTCCTATCCAGGGGCATGAGCCGTCGATTTATCCTGGAATTTGAAATTCTTGACAATTTCGCTTTCCCTTAAACGATCTGGCTTCAATGGCTGGAACGGCTTGATCCAAGGCTTGGATTTTCGGTATAATGAAATCCTCGCCACAAGTTATTACCAAGGGAGCATCCCTGTGAACTGTTCCAATTGTAAATCCGAAAATCCTGTTGCAGCCAGATTTTGCCTCCAATGTGGCGCGGCTTTAGTACAGACTTGCAGCAGTTGCCAGGCTGAGTTACCGGCGAGTGCTCGCTTCTGCATGTTCTGTGGTCAGGCTGTGCGTCAAATCACTCCAGAAGATGCCAATCGGTTGAGCCGCCTGGCAGCCTCCGCTCCGGCGCCGCTGGCTGAGAAAGTGCTTACGACGCGCATCCGGCCTGGTGAGCGCCGCATGGTGACCGTGCTCCTGGTTGACGTGGTCGGATCTACTGGTCTGGCTGAAAAGCTAGGGGTGGAAGCATGGACAGGAGTCATGAATGGCTTCCTGGAGAGCGTGACACCAGCAGTCTATCGCTATGAGGGTACGCTGGCGCGCCTGGTAGGCGATGCGCTGGTTGCTTTCTATGGCGCTCCGGTAGCACATGAGGATGATCCCGTGCGAGCAGTACGTGCTGCGCTGGATGTTTTGCGTGAGGCGCGTGTGTTTTCAGCTCACAGGTAGAAAAACAGCACCATGTGACCTTTGACGTACGCGTATGCTTGAACCGTGGCCTGGTGGTGATCGATAATGTCGACCGTGATTTGAAATACGATTTCACACCCATTGGTGGCGTGGTAAACCTGGCGACTCGCCTTAAATTTGCTGCTCAGCCGAATACTGTGGTGCTCTCTGATGATGTTTACCGTTTGATTGCACCGTTATTTGATGTGCAGTATCAGGGACAGGTTGAGGTCAAAGGGCAGTCAGGTGCAATACCTATATATCAGGTGCTGGGGGTGAAAAATGTGCCCGGTAGCTTGCGTGGTCTGGTGGGGCTGGAAAGTCCGATGGTGGGTCGTCAGGCCGAGCTTGCCAGCCTGGTACAGCTTCATGAGGCTGTGCGGGCAGGTCTGGGTCGGGCGGTATTGATTTTGGGCGAGCCTGGATTGGGAAAGTCACGCCTGATTGCTGAATGGCAGGCAGTGATCGCTCAGACCGCCCGGGCTCCCTCTCAATGGGCGGAGGGGCACTGCCTCTCATACGGCAACACCCTTGCATATCACCTGTTGCAGGACTTGCTGCGTTCATTACTGGGAATCGGTGAAACTGAGTGCGAGCCAGATACCCATGCCGCACTGCGCTCCCTGATCCAGGATTTGTATGAGGATGTCGAGTTGGCCAGCGCGCTGGATGTGTATCCTTATCTTGGAAATTTACTCTCTGTCAATTTGCAAGGCGAGGCTTTAGAACGGGTGCAGCGCCTGGACCCGCAGGCGCTGCAAGCGCAGTATCTGCTGGCACTGCGTAAATTGCTGTCCAGGCTGGCTGAGCGCCGGTCGTTGATATTGGTAATTGAAGATTTACACTGGGCTGATCCTTCCTCTGTGGAAATCCTGGCTAAGTTAATTCCCATCGCCCGCACATCTCCGATATTATTCTGCCTGGTTTCGCGGCCAGAGCGCGATGCTCCAGGTTGGAAGCTCGTATCTGCCGCTCGGGAGACGATGGGGGCAGGATTGACTGAAATCACTCTGGAGACACTCTCACAAAAAGAGACCCGTACGTTAGTCTCAAACCTGTTGGAAATCGAAGCGCTGCCAGAGGAAACCCGGTCTTTAATCCTGGATAAATCGGAAGGCAATCCGTTCTTTGTTGAAGAAGTAATCCGCATGTTGATCGAGCAGAAAGCGATTGTACAGAAGGATAGCGGGTGGGTGGCTGGAGAGGGATTGAAAGAGGTCAGTATCCCAGATAACTTGCAGGGCTTGCTCCTGGCGCGCATCGACCGGCTTTCCGAAGAAGGGCGCTACACGCTTCGCGTGGCATCGGTTGTGGGACGCCAGTTCCCGGTCAGGGTGTTAAATCAGGTGATCGGTGCTGTTGCTCAGTCTGGATCAAGCCCGGCAATGAACTCCTTGAACAGCCTGGAGTCAGCCGGACTTGTGCGAATTGCCCGAGTGGAACCCGAGCTCGAGTACCTGTTCCGGCATGCACTGGTGCAGGAGGCTGCCTATGCTTCTTTACTGGTAGCAGATCGTAAGCGCTTGCACCGCGCCGTTGGTGAAGCGATTGAGCAGCTTTATCCAAACCGACTTGAAGATTATGCGGCAATGCTTGCCCGCCATTACGACGAGGCTGGCGAAGCAGCCCATGCTCTGGATTATTACATCCTGGCTGGTGAGGCAGCCTTGCATAATTATGCCAATGTCGAGGCTGGCACATATCACCAGCGTGCTCTGGAGCTAGCCACGGATGAACACGAGCGAGCGGAGCTGCTCACCGGAATGGGTGAAGCGCTCTACCGCCAGGGTCATTATGAGTTGGCGATCCAGACCTGGGAGCAGGGGATTTCCCAATATCATCTGTTGGGGGATCCAGAAGGTGAAGCACGCCTGTATGCACGCGCGGGTCGAGCAGCCTGGATGAATGGCGATAAACCACTGGGGTTGTCAATCTGCCAGAAAGGTTTAGCCGCGGTATCCGGTGCAGCCGAGTCTCCCGACCTTGCGCGTTTACTGCATGAAACCGCTCGCGCATACTTCTTCAATGGTAATCCAGAACAGGCAACCGCGCTGTCACAGCAGGCGCTGACGATGGCTGAGCGCCTTGGGGCAGTGGATGTACAGGCAGATACACTGGCAACAATCGGAGTGATTGAAGGTCAGCCGCCTGAAGTGATTCTGGCTGCGTTGGAGAAAGCTGTTGAGCTGGCGGAGACCTATTGTCTTTACCAGATTGGTGTGCGCGCTCATCACAATCTGGCTAACCAGATTCGCAACATTAAAATCTGACTCGATTGCCGGAAAGCAGCATTTTCAACGTGCAATCGAGCTCGCACGAATACGTGGCGTTGTGCAAGAAGAAGTCTTCTCGATGATATCGTTGGTGAGTGTAGAGCTGCAGGAAGGAAACCTGGCTGCTTCACTAGAAGCACTGGGATCGATGGAGCAGCTCATCAACCAGATTCCAGATCCACAACCGATCCGTGCAGAAGCCCAAGTATTGTGGGGGATTTATCACGAGATCATGGGCAATTGGGATCAAGCCTTGAGTATCTATCGTGAATCTGCTGATTGGGGGCGTCAGCATGGCGATTTGGAGAAAATTTTAACAGCCAATCTTGAAATCGCCAATGTATATTTGGAAATCGATCGCTGGTCGCAGGGCACTAGTTTCGAAGAAGCCGAGGCTTCTGTTATGGAAGCATTAGACATTGCTCGCCGGGGGATAGGATTTTTGGGCTGGGCACAAGCGGTGCAGGTGATGGTCTATGTCCATCAAGACCGGCTGCCAGAAGCCTACCCATTGATGGAGCAATTGCTGCAATATGCCGATGAGCATCAAGAATATCCATGGTTCAAAGAAGCAGTGGAAGCAGCGAAGATGGAATTGCACATCTCTGAAAAGAACTGGCCTGAAGCCACGCGTGCCGCCGAGAATCTCGTGAATTATGAGAATACAACCGGCAATCGTTTGGGTAAAGCGCGCTTCACCATGGTTCTGGCGGAGATGCTGATGCGCAGTGAACAGCCCGAGAACCTGACCCGCGCCCAGGCGCTTTTCCAACTGGCGATGGATTTATTCGGGGAGATAGGTTCGACTGGATATTCTCAACTGTGTAACGAACGCTTGAAAATAGCGGTGGAGAAAACCCAAACCCAGATTTTATCCTCACGTTACGCCTACCACGAATTGGAAGAAGCACGCAAGGCACAGGTGAGCTTCCTGCCGGAGGAGCTGCCGCAGCTACCTGGCTGGAGTTTGTCTGCGGTGCTTCAGCCGATAAGGGAGACCTCTGGGGATTATTATGATCTCATCCCCCTTGAAGGCAACCGCTTAGGAGTTGTCATCGCCGATGTTACCGATAAAGGGGCTGCTGCGGCGTTATTCATGGCTTCCAGCCGCACGTTAATCCGGACTTTCGCTGACCAATATCCTGACCAGCCGCAGCGAGTGATTGCTGCGGTGAATCGCCGGCTGTTGATGGATACCCATGCGGGATTATTTGTCACTGTCTTCTACGGGGTCCTCGATCCTCAGACGGGCATGCTGGTCTATTGTAATGCTGGACACAACCCCCCTTACCTGTTCAAAAACAGGGTGACTCAACTCGCAATTCCTATCAAGGCTTCTGGTATGACCCTGGGCATCACGGAAGATACTGCCTGGCAGCAAGCCTCAGTAGTCATCAATTCTGGTGATCTGTTGGTGCTTTACACGGACGGTTTGACAGATGGTGAAACCAGGAATGGGGTTTTCTTCGGTGAGCAGGGTTTGGTCACGGCAGTACATACATTAATTGGACAGGCCTCGGGCACGCCTTTGAGCGCTTCACGGGTGCAAGAGCACATTTTGAATAGTTTTCAAACCTTCCTGGATGGTTCACCGCGCTCAGATGATCTGACTCTGCTGGTGCTGCTGAGAAGTTAGCAAACCATGACTCAAAAAATCGATTTGACCATCGAATCAAAATACCAGCTACTGCTGCAGATCGCTAATTTAACTCGCGATACCCTCGATCTCGACCTGATTTTGAACCAGCTGCTTGACCAGGTGAATAAGATTGTTGATTATGACGCGGCTGGAATTTTCATCCTGGTCTCCGACCTGGTTTACCAGCGCTACACACGTCACCAGGGTGTAATTGCTAGTGTTGTGCGGCGTGGTTTTGATGATTTACCTTTTGAGAGCGATCCAATGTTGAGTTTGGGCAAAGGAATTATCGGTGCCGTAATCGCCAGCGGTGAAAGCATCGTTCTGCCGGACGTGCGCCTCGACTCACGTTACGTGGTCGGTCGCAAACAGACCCAGTCTGAAATCGCTGTGCCAATTGTCCGCAATGGACGTGCCATTGGTGCGCTCAATGTCGAAAGTGACCAGCCTGCCGCTTATGGGCTGCGCGACCTGGAAGGCTTGCAGTTTTTCGCGGATGCCGCCGCATTAAGCATCGATAAAGCCATGTTGCATTTACAGCTGCTGGACAAAGAGCATCTGGAAGAACAGCTCAGGCTGGCGCACGAAGTGCAGGCGAGACTGCTGCCAGCGAATCCACCAGAGATCCCTGGCTACCGGCTGGCTGGCGCCTGCCTTCCCGCTTACGAGATCGGTGGTGATTATTACGATTTCATTCACCTGGACCAGCACCGTACCGGCCTCGTGGTAGCTGACGTGGTCGGAAACGGGGTGCCGGCTGCACTGGTGATGTCCGCTTTCCGCGCCTTGCTGCGCTCCCATGCCCGCCGCGAGACTGATCCTGCCGAGCTGGCTCAATCGCTGAATCGCATGCTTCCAGAATTTTCCGGAAGAGGTGATTTTGTAACCACTGTCTACGGGGTGCTGGACGCCCGGCAGGGACGCTTTTCTTATACAACTTGTGGCCACAACCCGCCTCTGCTGGTTCGGGCTTGCGGTGAAATAGAATTGCTTGCTGTGCGAGGACCGGCATTGGGTGTGTTTCTGGATGGGCATTACCAAACTTGTGATGTGCTGCTCGATCCAGGAGATGTTTTATTGTTGTACACCGATGGGGTTGTTGAGCTGCCCGACGAGCACGGCGATTATTATGGCGAAGCACGCTTAAGCACGGTGCTGAGCGCCAACTGCCAGCGCTCTGCGCAGGAAATCCTGCAGCATATCATTGAGGATACACACCAGTTCAGCGAGTCCGATCTCTATCGGGATGATTTCACTTTGTTGATCGTCCAGCGGGAGAGTTAAGTCGCTACTACATTTTCTAAAGGGGAGAGCCACTTATGCCCGGTTCCATACAATCCAAACTTGACCAGCTGGCGAACTTCCAGGCAGAGAAAGATGTCTTAGCCATCGAAAAACAGGAGCTGCTTGATCAGATCTTGACCGCTGAGATTCGTGCCCGGATCGATGAGATCGAGGCTGAGTTTTCCCCGCGCCTGGCGGCTGTTGATGAAAACATCGCCGCGCTTGAAGAGGAGATTAAACAGGATGTCTTGGAGAACGAGGCTACAGTTCGAGGCTCTTTTCTGCGTGCAGTGTGGAACAAAGGCCGCATTTCGTGGGATACCAAAGGAATGGATCGCTATGCACTCAACCATCCGGATATCCTGCAATATCGAAAGCAAGGCCAGCCGTATGTCAGCATCACCAGGGTAGAGATGCGCCAGAGCCGGATATCTATGGATGAGGAAGAAAACATTTAATTAAAACCAAAACCCCCGCATGAGCGGGGATCTTGGCCGGCGTGGTGGGCGCGAGAGGGCTCGAACCTCCGAACCTCACGGATGTGAACCGTGCGCTCTGACCAACTGAGCTACGCGCCCCAGCGGACAAAATTATACACGAAACACAGTCTCATGGCAAGCAGATCAGTTTTACAGATAATGAGTTGCGAGGGAACTCATTATCTGTAAATATATATTTATGGTATACTGTGCCCCTTGGTTTGGTAACAGACCAGTCGTTATTGGGAATTGTTTTGAGACTTCCGAATGATTGCCCGACGATAGCTTGTCGGGCTTTATGTCGCCATTAGCTGGAATTCCGGGAGGAAACCAGCTCATCGGGCGACTTCTTTGGGCAGTGGTGCGGGATCATCAAGACAGTTCAATTATTTTGAGGAGTTTTGATGACAACCGCATTTGAAGATTTAAACCTGCAGCCAGAGCTGCTGCAGGCTGTAGTAGAACTCGGCTATGTTGAGCCGATGCCCATCCAGAGCGCGGTGATCCCGCGCATGCTTGCCGGCCAGGATATTGTCGGCCAGGCGCAGACCGGCACCGGTAAAACGGCTGCTTTCGCCCTCCCCATGTTACAAAATCTGTTAAATGGTCATTCCAGCGTGCAGGGATTGGTCCTGGCTCCGACGAGAGAGCTGGCGCTGCAGGTGACCCAGGCATTTCGCGATTTTGGACGCGGGCAAAATGTGCGCGTCCTGGCAGTTTACGGTGGGCAGCCATACCGTCCGCAGATCACCGCCCTCCAGCAGGGTGTGGATATTGTCGTCGGTACACCCGGTCGTCTGATTGACCTGATCCAGAAAAAAGTGTTGAATCTCAGCCAGGTGCGCACAGTAGTGCTGGACGAAGCCGATGAGATGCTCAGCATGGGCTTTATTGAGGATATCGAATCCATCCTGAGTGAAATGCCAGCTGAGCGCCAGACCGCGCTGTTCTCAGCCACCCTGCCTGTCGAGATACGCCGGCTGGCTGAAAATTACCTGCGCGATCCATTCACTGTGACGATTAAACGCGAGCAGGTTACCGGTGAAACGATAGAGCAGCGTGTATATCTTGTCAATGAAAAAGATAAAATTGCTGCTCTCACGCGCTTGTTTGAAGTAGAGGATATCACCAGCGCGCTGGTGTTCGTGCGCACCCGTCTGGCAACCGGTGAGCTTGCCAATGAGCTGGCGGTGCGAGGTTTTCCCGCCGAAGTGTTGAATGGTGATCTCAACCAGGAAACGCGCGAGCGTACCTTAAGCCGCTTTCGCCAGGGTAAGATCTCTGTGCTGGTAGCCACTGATGTCGCCGCGCGTGGTTTGGACATCGATGGTATCTCGCACGTTTTCAACGTTGACCTGCCGGACGATCCGGAATGGTACGTTCACCGGATTGGGCGTACGGGTCGAGCTGGTAAGCCAGGCATCGCCATCTCACTCTACACCCCGTCCGAAAAGCGCGACCTGCGCCAGATCGAGGCTTTCACCCACCAGAAAATTGAGCGCTTACCCATTCCCACCGAAGAGCAGATCCGCGGCCAGCGCGAAGAACGCCTGCTGCGCCAGATGGTCACCTGGCTGCAGCGCAGCCGCTACAAGCGCGAGCGCGAGCTGGTGGAAAACTTAGCTCAAGAAGGCTACGATCCGCTCGAAATCGCGGCAGCAGCCTTGAAGATTGCCCGTGCGGATGAGAAGCAGCGTCCGATTGCGCCGGTGAGTGAAGTGGTCGAGACCCGACCAGAACGCTTCTCCCGTTCTGGGAGACCGGCGCGAAGCGAGTCACATTTTGAGCGACCAACCAGCCACTCGCATGAGCCAGGCATGGTGCGAATCAGTATGAGCATCGGTCGTAAGCAAGGTATCCGTCCGAATGATATCGTTGGCGCCATCGCTGCGCATGCCCGCATCCCGGGCAGCAGCATCGGTAAAATCCACATCCAGGATCATAATGCCCTGGTAGATGTGCCCGAAGAATTTGCCAACCTGGTGCTAATCAACCCAAAGCCACTGCATATCCGCAAGCAGCGCGTAGACATGCAAATTGCCTGAGCCAGACTATTTGTACGACGGGGTGGTCATCCACCCCGTTTTTATTTAAAACATCACCGTGCCTGAAATTATCTAGACTTTTCAACCAATATCGTGTATAGTCAAATTCCCAGGCTGGCCGGGTGATCGCCGTTGCTTGCCTCCGGCAAGGCAATAGAGGAAAGTCCGCACTCCAAAGAGCAGGATGCCGGGTAACACCCGGGCAGGGGGCTGGAGGAAACTCCGGTTACCTTGCGGATCGGGCCACAGAAACAGACCGCTTAAGTCTTTGGAAATCCTCGGATTTGCAAAGACCGGTGAGGGTGAAAAGGTGAGGTAAGAGCTCACCGGCGCCTGCAGCAATGTGGGCGGCCAGGCAACCCCCATGCGGAGCAAGGCCAAGCAGGGACGATTGGGCGACCAGGGGTGCTGCTCGTACCCTCTCGCAAGAGACAGTCCCGGGTAGGCTGCACGAGCCAGTGGGAGACCACCAGCCGAGCTGGCAGGAGACTGCCAGCTAGATAGATGATCACCGGGCTCAGCTTGCTGAGCTTACAGAATGCGGCTTATAGGCCGGCCTGGGGCATACCCTTCTCTAGTATAAATTCACTATACATTAACCTCGGTAATATTCGACTTGTTCGGTGTCACGATAAACAACACCCAAGGTTGGTTATTGCCATATTATTCGTCGTTTCTGAGAAGTCTGCCTTCTATGGCTAGTTGCAAGCATCCAGGCTATTATTTGACTCCCCAATCACTATGGGATGAGGGTTCTTGTTTGATTTATCAAATAAAATTATCTTGCATCTCTTCTGGAGCTGCAAGCCCAATCCATTTTCCCGGTATTAATTAAACCCTAATCTAAAACAGCGAAAATAATGTACAATATATGTTAATTATATGTACAATATATATAATTGCCGCTCTGCTGGTTGGCGGCTTAATTAGCAGAAGAGAGAGCATTTTTAGTTTACAAATGCTTTACCCTTATGACATTGAGTCTCTTTGAAAGTACCCTGGCGCCGGCAGAAATCCATAAAGATAAGCCAATGGATCTTCAAACTTGTGTGCCTGTAAATGCAAGAAGATCGGCTATGGCTGAAATAATAATGTGATCAACCAATTGGTACACGATGCTTCAAAGAGATCATTCAAAAACTGGTCACATTTTCTCTACTTTCAAGCATCGGAGTGCGGTTATTGACTCTTCAAAGCAGCGCCCCCATCTTGGACATCATGACAATTAAGATATGAAATTTATTCCTCAAGTTGAAATTTCTCTGTATGATTTGTTTGTGGATAAGGAAAACCAATGCGCTCGTTTAAACGATTTATAGTCATAACTCTTCTGATCTTGCTAATAATCGCCACAGGTTTTATTGTCTGGGCGAATACTCCACCCGATCCTATGACTGAAGCACTAACTGCAATGAAATCATCCACGGAGGTACAGGTCAGTGATGAACCGTGGATTGTATTTGAACCTGCTGGTGAGCCAGCAAGCACAGGATTAATCCTCTACCCTGGTGGAAGGGTTGATCCCAGAGCTTACGCACCGATTGCTCGTTCAATCGCGCAGCAAGGTTATAAAGTGGTAATAGTCCCCATGCCGCTCAACTTATCCGTGTTCAATCCCAGTGCTGCAGAATTGGTAATCGAAGCTTTTCCTGAGATCCAACATTGGGCGATCGGTGGTCACTCGTTAGGTGGATCAATGGCAGCTAATTTTGCTAAAAATCACCCTGGGATGGTGCAGGGTCTGCTGCTCTGGGCATCTTATCCAGCGTCGAGTGATGATCTGTCAAACTCTGGATTAAACGTTGTTTCCATTTTTGGCTCTCAGGATGGCCTGGCGACGGGGGTTAAGATTGAAGCCTCTCGCCCACTTCTACCTGATGATACCACTTGGATATCTATCAAAGGTGGAAACCATTCGCAATTTGGTTGGTATGGCGAACAGGCGGGTGATAATCCACCGATGATCTCGCGGGCAGACCAGCAAAGTCAGATGCTCAATGCCACCTTAAATTTATTGAAGAGTCTCAAATGATCTTTGGTAATTAATTCCGGTGTATGCTTGCCCAGGCAGATAGAGTAAAATTTCAAAATTGTTCATCCAGTATGCCTCTACCTGCCCCCCGACAATTATGGTGTATGTATAATGTCCCACAATTCTGGCTGACTGCGACGTGATGATTTTCACAGTGTGGTTTGGCTAGTTTTCTGTTTACTGTCTTACATGCACAAGGAAGGTCTCTGTCAATCGCTTATCGACTGCCTGCTGGATGGACAATATCGATTTGCTAATCAAGTTTTGAAAATCAAGAAAAATGCTACAATGATTTGTATGTAATGTTATTTGGTATTGTATACTTAACATCGTTCAAATCCTTATCCAAAGCAATTCGCCGATTATCGATTAATGAAAGTACAGCGTTTTATTAATCCATGTAATATCTTTGATGGGGCAAATATCTTTGATTTCTTGAGAGTTTTATATGGAAAAACTTCTAGGTAAACAATGGCACCACATTCCAGAGAAAGAAGTTATAGAATTGCTGGATAGCGATGCACAACATGGCCTTGATGTATTCGAGATTAAGCATCGCCAGGAGCGTTTTGGTCGCAATTTATTGACGCCAAAGAAGGGCAAAAGCTCCCTGCAGCGCTTCCTGCAACAGTTTAAAAATCCATTAGTGATTATATTGTTGGTTGCCAGTGGTGTGACGGCTTTGCTGAAAGATCCCTTGGATGCCATTGTAATCTTTGGTGTAGTTCTCATTAATGCCATCATCGGTTACATTCAGGAGTTCGCGCGCTGAGCAGGCTATTGCCGCCCTCGCTGAAACCATGACCACTGAGGCTGTTGTTGTGCGAGGCCAGAAAACTGAACGTCTGCCAGCAGCCGAGCTAGTGCCAGGTGATATCGTCCTGCTTCAAGCTGGATCGCGCGTACCGGCGGATTTGCGCCTGGTGACATCACGCGATCTGCAGGTGACCGAAGCAGCACTGACCGGTGAATCAGTGCCGGTTGAAAAAGGTGCCAGCTTGCTGATTGAGCGAGATGCGGTGTTAGCCGAGCGGCGCAATATGGCTTATGCATCTACCCTGGTCACTTATGGTGTAGCTAGGGGAGTTGTGGTGGCAATCGGCGATAACACAGAGATTGGGCGCATTTCGCAGATGATTTCCAGCGCGGTCGAGTTGGAAACACCTCTCACCCGCAAGATTGATCATTTCAGCCGGGTGTTGATGGTGGCGATTCTGATCCTTTCTGCCATCACTTTTGGCATCGGGGTGCTGCGAGGTGATGAGGTCGTTGATACCCTCATGGGAGCTATTGCACTCGCTGTTGGCGCAATTCCCGAAGGGCTACCTGCTGCACTGACCGTTACCCTGGCTATTGGTGTCTCCCGTATGGCACGGCGTCGCGCCATTATCCGCCACCTCCCGGCGGTTGAAACCCTCGGTTCGACTACTATTATTTGTTCCGATAAGACCGGCACTCTTACCCAGAACCAGATGACTGTCCAGGAGCTTTACACGTTGGGAGGCGATTATCGGGTTGACGGTGTAGGTTACCAACCGGTTGGTGAGATTACATCCAAAGACCCTGCTTCAACCAGTTGGACCAGCAACCTTGCTGTCCAAGAGACCCTCAAGGCGGGTCTGCTGTGCAACGACAGTCAGTTAATACAGACCGAAGGTACCTGGGATATCCAGGGTGATCCAACCGAAGGAGCATTGCTGGTTGCAGCGCAAAAGGCTGGTCTGACCACTGCTGAATCCTTTCCCGCCCGTTTGGATGTCCTTCCCTTCGATTCACAACACCAGTTCATGGCCACGTTGCATGATGATGGTACGATATACGTCAAAGGCGCTGCGGAAGTATTGCTTGATCGATGCAGCGGAGCGCTTGATCCTAATGGTCAGGTAACCGACTGCTCTAGCACTGTGTTTCGCCAGGCGCTCGAAAGTCTGGCTTCCCAAGGTTTGCGCGTGTTGGCTTTCGCTCGACAATCGAAACCGGATGCTCAGCAGCTCAACTTTGAGGATATCAACGACCTGACGATATTAGGCCTGCAGGGTATGATCGATCCTCCTCGCCCCGAGGCGGTAGCTGCTATTAAAGCCAGCCAACTGGCTGGTATTACTGTCAAGATGATTACAGGCGATCATGCTCTCACAGCAGCAGCCATTGGGCGGCAGATTGGCCTTTGGCAGGAAAATAGCAGCACTGTGCTCACTGGCGCTGAGTTGGCTAAGCTCACCGATGCTGAGTTGATCGAACAGGCTGAAAAAGTGAACGTGTTTGCTCGTGTGGCTCCTGAGCAGAAATTGCGTCTGGTGGAGGCGCTGCAGGAACGCGGCCACGTTGTGGCAATGACCGGCGATGGTGTGAATGATGCTCCAGCGCTTAAACAGGCTAATATTGGCGTGGCTATGGGGATCACCGGTACCGATGTTTCTAAAGAAGCAGCTGACATGGTCTTAACGGATGATAACTTTGCAACAATTGAGGCTGCTATCGAAGAAGGCCGTGGCGTATTTGATAACCTGACTAAGTTCATTGTCTGGACTTTGCCCACCAACCTGGGCGAAGGTATGGTGCTGCTGGCTGCGATCATCACTGGTGTAGCCTTGCCGATTCTGCCAATCCAGATTCTTTGGATCAACATGATTACTGCAGGAATCTTGGGTATGGCTCTGGCTCTGGAACCAAAAGAACCAGATTTGATGCAGCGTAAACCCCGGGATCCAAAAACGCCTATTCTTAGCAGTAGACTGGTTTGGCGTATTGTGCTGGTCAGTGCGATTATCCTGGTCGGCGCCTTTGGTTTATTTGAATACGAGCTGGCTCGCGGCGCTTCTCTTGAGGAGGCACGTACTGTGGCAGTCAATGTTGTCGTCTTCGTCGGTATCTTCTATTTGTTTAATGCCCGTTCACTCACCCGCTCTCCCTTCCAACTCGGCTTCTTGTCTAATCCGTGGGCAGTAGGCGGGGCAATCGTTATGGTATTGATTCAATTATTTTTCACTTATGTCCCTTTTATGAACCAGCTTTTTAGCAGTGCCCCCATACCATTCGTGCTTTGGTTGGATGTGTTGGCGGTCGGTCTGGTAGCCTATGTGGTGATTGAGGTTGAAAAATGGCTGTACCGCAGGCTGTCGCGCAATCAGATCGTCTAACTGATTTCTGAAGATCGCTACGCTAACGGAGATTAGCCGCAGGCCTCAGGTTGGAGTCATTTAACTTGGCATAAGTATTTTAAGTCAGCTTGTGTTGGCATTGGGGGAGAGGTAAAATTAAGGTTAAGGCAGCGGGAGTTTCCCCGCAAGTGCTTATTGCCGTAGGAAATCAATGACTGACCTTCCCCGCTATCCCATCGAATGGGTGGAATCAACCACTCTGTCAGATGGCTCACCCGTAACCCTTCGCCCCATACGCCCGCAGGATGCCCGGTTGCTGCAGGAAGGTTTCAAGCACCTTTCGCCGGACACGATTTATTATCGCTTTCTGGAGCCGATCAAGGCGCTGACCGACGAGCAGGCGCAGCAACTGGCGACGCTGGACTACCAGTCTCATATGGCTTTCGTTGCCACGATTCTTGAAAACGGGCAGGAGCGCATCATTGCCGAGGCGCGCTACGCCCTCGTTGGCCCGCAAGAACCCGGCGCGGCAGAAACGGCAGTGACCGTGCAGGATGATTTTCAAAAACGCGGCTTGGGAAGTTTGCTGAGCAACCGCTTAATCCGTTATGCCCAATTGAAAGGGGTGAAATACTTCACGGGTACGATTCACCAGAGCAATGCTCCCATTATGCGCTTCATCAGAAGTTGGGGTCAACCAGTCGAACGAGAGATCGTCGAGCCGGGTGTGATCCAGTTCCGGGTCAGGATTGTTGAAGATGATCCCACTGCTTGAGCGGTACACAGGCTCCATGTTGGGTTTGGCAGTCGGAGATGCGCTTGGCACTACGGTAGAATTCAAGCAGCCGGGGCAGTTCGATCCTGTAACCGACATGGTTGGTGGTGGGGTATATAGTTTACAGCCCGGCCAGTGGACAGATGACACTTCGATGGCGCTGTGCCTGGCGGAGAGCCTGGTGGAGAGCCGCGGCTTTGACCCTGCCGACCAGATGCGCCGTTACCTGCTTTATTATCGTGAAGGTTATCTGAGTGTTAAGGGGTATTGTTTCGATATTGGCGGCACAGTGCGGACAGCTTTGGAGGCTTTCGAGCGCACAGCTAATCCTTATAGTGGGCTCACAGATCCATACTCTGCAGGCAATGGCTCGTTGATGCGTCTGGCGCCCGTGCCGCTGTTTTTTGCCACAGATCCCCGCCAAGCCATTCACTTTGCGGGTGAGAGCTCGCGCACCACCCATGCGGTGCCCGCAGCGGTCGATGCCTGCCGGTACATGGCAGGGCTTATCGTGGGTGCCTTACTTGGTGAAGATAAGCAGACCCTGCTTTCCGATTTGTACAGCCCGGTTCAAAACCTGTGGCAAGATTATCCCCTGGCTGAAGAAATTGCTGCCATCGCACGCGGCAGCTTCAAGCTGCGCCACCCCCCAGGCATCCGTGGCAGCGGGTATGTTGTGCACGCCTTAGAAGCAGCCTTATGGGCTTTTTATAACTGCAAGTCGTTTCAGGAAGGCTGCTTAATGGTGGTCAATCTTGGAGAGGATGCGGATACCAGCGGAGCAATTTACGGTCAGCTAGCCGGAGCATTCTATGGGGAGATGGGCATCCCACAACCCTGGCGGGAGAAGCTAGCCTGGCGCGATCGCATTCAAGGCTACGCCAGGCGCATTTTCGAGATAGCTCAGGGCAAGCGGTAAACCAGATAGGCAGCATCCTGGTAGAGCTCCTGCCAGCCAGCACAGTCAAAACCCGAGCGTTCCACCGGCATCACGACATGGGTGACACCCTGCGATTGGATCTTCTGTAATGCGGTGCAATCCTTGCGATTGTAAAATTGGTTTGCCAGCAGCACCCGCCGCCGCCATTGGATCACATCCTCATCCCGGTATGGGATTGACTTAAATTCGATATAAGCTGCTGCGCCGGTTGCCAGACGAAAATCCTGCATTTGGATTGGGATTAAGTAAATATCCTGGTTTGTGGCTTGCCCGGAGACAAATTCCAGCATTGGGCGCTCTGCTGCCGTTGCTTTAAGCTGGAAATCCAGCACCATTCGATAAATTCCAGCAATCACTGCCAGCAGGACACCAGCAGCTGCAATGCCGATAAGCCAGTTTCTGCGCTCCTGCATCAACTGCGGGTAACGCCGGTCAATCCAATCCAGCATGCAACCGAGTACCAGGGCGGTAGAGATGGGTACCAGGTAGGTTGAAATTCGCCAGGGGAAGATAAGCGCCAGAGTGTTGCTTCCTGTAGCTATCTGAATGAGTGTGAGAATCAGCGCGACCAGGGCAGAGATACCGGTCACCAGGAATAATCGGCTGCGCCGCGCCAGATATAGTCCGGTTGCAATCAATCCGAGTTGGAAAACTACATCTCCTCCAAACCAGCGAGCTGGTATGGCGTGGTGAGGAATGCGGAAGGTGACCAGTACAGACTGAGCGCGCGCGCTGATATCTGGTTGAGCCACGCCAAAGTTGGAATAAACATAGATCAAAATTGGAGCCACTGAAATGAGAGCTACTGCTCCCAGCCCAGCAAGCCGCATAAGGGGTGTCTTTTCTATCCACAGGACGATTAAGTAAGCAAGCGTCAAAACTGCCGCACTGAGCAAGTAGGTAGGGTGGAAGCTGGCTGTCACAGTAGCGCACAGGATAGCAGCCAACGGTTTCTGGCGTAGGAATAATGCGATAGAGAGGAGCAGCAGCACTCCGAAGGTGCTGGGTTGGAAGACCAGCCCCAGCAGACGCTGCCCGGCGACCCCCGCCTCCAGCAGGTAAGCCCATTGGACACCCAGGGTGCGGCTGAGTGCCAGACGAAGCACCGCCGAGTGCAAGACAATTAATGACGCCAGGAACAACAGCGACAACAACCTGGAACGCCTCAAGTTGAAGAGAGCATCACCAATCAGCAGCAGGCTGAACAGGTACACACCCATTAAAACCACATAGCTGATGTAGAACACGGCTGGCAATTGGAATATCCGGTAGACCCATTCAACTAAAAGTGAGAATAGAGGAGTTGGATCCTGAGTGTTAACCAGCCAGTCATGCTGCAAATGCCCAAACCCGGCGCGTGCCAGGCCATGTAAAAAGTACTGATTCTGGTTGGATGTGAATAGCGGGGACTGCGTATAGGCGAGAGAAAACAAGAAAGCCAGCAACACCCAGACTGCTGCTGGCTTAATATATTGCTTCCACTGGCTTCTTACCCTGTGCAATGTTTTCCGGTTTTCAGGAGTAAATTTGCCTGGACTGACCGACGATATAAAACTACCGCCGTCGACCAGCCATACGAAGCATCAAACCGAGCATGAAACCGGCTGTCGTCAAAGCAGCGATGGCGACTTTGGTCACATCGACCACAGGCTCAATACGCACGCCATCTTTTGAAGCAACTATGACTGCTACCGGGCGAGAAGAGCTCCAGCCACCACCGCCGCCGCCAGAACCGCCTGCATCGTTGCCTTCTTCGTTTTGTGCTCCTCCGGTTCCAACACCGAATCCGAGTACAGACACGACTTCCGCGGCGGGGATGATCAGCGTATCTTCGTGTTCGTAGGGATCACCAAATACAGCATCAACGCTGGCGATAGCTACGAAGCGATCCAAAGTCTGATTTACACTTTCCAGGCCAGGATCGAAATCATAGTCAGCGAAATCGGCATCATCATCAAAGTTTAATAATTCCTTCTCTTCCGGTGTCAATTCATCAGTCCACTGGCTGCTCAAGCCTTCAATTCCATCCAATTCATCTTCAGGTTGGTTGGTATTCTCTTCCATAAATTCAGGGTTGTTATTTTCAGTCATGAGATTACTCCTTTGCTAGATGCATCTGGTTGCGTGAAATCACCCAAAGCAGACCTGCCGCTCCAATGCATAAACCAAGCAGGGAGAGGATGATTCTGCGTGTTGGGTCAGGGATGGGCAGATTTGTTTCAACCCCACCCGGGTCTTGGACAAGGATGGAGGATGGACGGTTCCAGATCAAGCCACCTGGGAATCTACCAATGCGAACCTGCCAGGATTTTGTAAATGGAATCAGGGTATATTTCCCGGTTGAGATGGGCTTTCCTGCCCGGTATTCTGCCTGTGGCCTTGCTGGCATTCTATTGCTCCTCTCGGGCATTACCCGAGCCTGGCTGGTCAAATCCAGCAGTCTGGTTTGATGGATCTGATTCACTCATTGCAGGATCGTCCACATCCGATTGTGCATGAGACTCTGTGCCGGGTTGTTCGGTCGTTGGGGTACTGCCGCTTGATGCTGGCGAAGCCTTACCTGTCATGTGCGAGGCAGCTTTTTCAAGCCCCGCATTCGCGCTACGCAGGGCACCGACCAGCTCGGCTCGAGCCCTGGCTTCAACCTGTCCGCTGCGCACCCTTTCCCCGATATCTTCAACCTCAGTTTTGATGCGCTGGCTGACGGGGTGACTGGTTACAGTCTGGGCGTCTTTCTTAATTGCCTTGCCCAGACCGCTTAAGCCCTTCTCCAGGTCTTGCTGCAGCTTTTGGCGCTCTGGTCGTTCCCAGGCAGCACGCAGCACCAGGATCAGGTTCTTACCCAATTCTTCGAATTCATCCACCAGGCTGTCCTCATTGGGGGTTTCTGGATATTCTGAGGCAGGTTCATTTTTCATAGACTTCTCCTGAATTCTAATTCATTCTAATTGTGCCCCATATTGACCAGTTCGGCAAGGGAAGATTTTTCGTCTTCACAAGAAAATAACCGTAAGAATGGCACAAAAACGCGACTTTCTTTTGACCCAAGCGTAAATGAAATGAATCATATCAATCTGGAGGTGACCTGTGTTTCCAAAATCATTGTATGTTGTTTTGATCGCTTTGGTCCTTGTGACGATGGCTTGCGGGATCAATATAAACGTTCCGTTGGATGAAGTTACGACCGGCCCAACGCAAACAGAGTCAATCAGTATCCCGCTCCAGCAAGAGAGCGAAACGAATTTGCAGCTAGCTTTTGGCGCAGGGGAAATAGTTGTTACACCTGGGGCGGCAAATTTGTTGGTCGAAGGAACTGCAGAATACAATGTAACTGATTTCAAGCCGCAAGTATCCGAAGAAGACGGCTGGATTATTTTAAGTACTGGCAACCTGGAAATCGATGGGATTCCACTCATCAAAGCCAACCCTAAAATTGAGAATCGTTGGGACTTGAAGCTTGGATCAGCATTGATGAATTTGAAGATCAATGCCGGCGCATATAAGGGTGATTTCGAACTGGGTGGGCTGGCGCTTCAATCTCTGGAAATTAATGATGGGGCAGCCGATGTGCATTTGAAATTCAGCCAGTCCAATCTAGCTGAAATGAGCAGTTTACGGTATAGCACCGGGGCTTCGACGGTGCGCATGACGGGGCTAGCCAACGCGAATTTTCAATCGATGACTTTTCGTGGCGGTGCCGGTGAGTACACCCTGGATTTCAGCGGCAATTTAAGCCGCGATGCTTCCGTTGTCGTTGAAGCAGGCGTGAGTGAGGTGACCATCCAGGTTCCACAAGGCACTCCTGTTCGCGTGAACTTCGGAGGTGGATTATCGGATGTGAATACCCGAGGAGATTGGACGAAATCGGGCGATGATTACATTCTTGATGGCAGCGGTCCTGGTTTGACCATTACCGTCGAGTTAGGTGCTGGAACGCTCAACCTCGAGACGTTACCCTGAGTTCTTTCTAAGCGCATGCGGAGGTGTAGCATCGCTACACCTCCGCGTTGGCGTTAATAGAGTTGTCGGACGGTTTACGAACCGTCAACAGTTACCATTCGTTAATTTTGCGATCTGGACTTACAGTTCCAGAGCTTTATAGCCGGTGCCAGATTTGAAATAATCGTAATTCGCCTGGATATCAGCAGTCAGATCTACCGCCTCGCCAGCTTCCAATTGCTGTACACAGTCCAGGACAACTTTTTCGCCATGGTGGTTGGTGCCTTCATAGTGATCGCTCAGGCCGAGTTTGCTGATGTACTCGCCGCCTTTTGCGGTGTAAGCGGATGGCACCTCATCTTCGGGGAAGATAGCTTCGTACGGGCATTCGGGAATGCAGGCGCCGCAGTCAATGCAGGTGTCGGGATCGATGTAGAACCAGGGCCACTCTTCGATTGGTTTCCCAGGCACAATGCATTCTACAGGACAAACTTCAACACAACCGGAATCGCGCAGACAAAGGCTGGTGATAATATGCGTCATTGAACTTACCTCCTGAAATGTGGTTTGTAGCGTTTCTTTATTTGGGTAGCTGGATTAGCATACGATGTATCAAAATTTTAGTATGGCACCTCCCCTTTGTCAAGCACAATGCAGGGCAATGGGAGCGCAATAAAGAATCATTGGCTGGCATCAAAATAAAGAGGTCTGGCATTTTAGGCAACTTGGCAGGTTAAGATTTGGAATATTCCGGATTATCTTGACAAGAATCATCATTATCATTATGATCGAATAAGCTCCGTCAGGTCTCTGGCTGGAGATAGTCCAATCCGCACAAAAATTTCATCAGGAGGAACCCATGATCTATAAGTTGCTTGACTCTTTGGACAGAAAAATCGGTTTCGAGGAAGCTCACGCCCACTGTGATGTCCCATGTGGGATTTATGATCCAATTGTTGCACAAATCAGCGCATTGACAGTCGTGCGAATGATCGATTTGATGACAGCCAAAGACGCTGAAGGCGGCGATAAGGGCCTGGCATACCACAACAGTATGTCTCGTTATGTTCTGGTCAAGGAAGAACATGCCGAGAAGGTGAAAGCAGAGATACGCGTCATCTGGGGTGATTTTATCAAGCAGCCACAGCTCGACCAGTTCCCAGAGCTGCATGGACTGGTGCACAAGATCATGCTGCTTGGCTCCAAGGCTCGCCAGACTGTTGACCGCGAAGCGGCTGTACAATTGGTGGAAGCTGTCAATCAGTTTGCTGAAATTTTCTGGAAAGTGAAGGGTGTTGCTACTCACACAGCCAAGTACCCCATGGCTCCTAACCTGGAGCTGGTGTATCCCAGCCTGTAAAGCTACCAAAAGGCTAGATGCTGCGCTTTTTGAAGGTTACTGGCGATAGCCTTTACCCATTGATTCGTGAAGGGGATTTTGTTTTGGTGAGCAAAATCCCCTTTTTGTTTGGCGCGGTCAGGCAGGGTGACACCGTCGCGTTTTCACATCCTGAACTGGGCACGCTGATCAAGCGCGTAGATTGGGTCTCAGCAGACCGGCAGCAGTTCTTCGTAGTAGGTACGAACGAATGGAGTGTGGATAGCCGCCAGTTCGGGCCAGTGGAACGGAAAAGGATGCTGGGAAAAATCATCTGGCACATTCGCAAACCTGAGCGATGAACCGTCATCCTGTCGTCCCCCCGCTGCTGGTCCTTGCTTTCGGCATCCTGGCAGTATCTACATCCTCAATACTTATCCGTAACGCTCAAGAATTTGCCCCTTCATTGGTTATATCAGCCTATCGGCTGCTGTTTGCTACACTGGTTTTAGCACCTTTTGCTGCTGCCAATCACCGAACCGAATTGGCTGGTATGCAGCGCGCGGATTTTCGATTCACAATTCTCTCGGGTTTATTTTTGGCGTTACATTTTGCCGCCTGGATCACTTCCCTGGAATACACAACGGTTGCCAGCTCGGTTGTGCTGGTGACCACCACCCCGTTATGGGTGGCGCTGTTGTCTCCGTTGACGATCAAAGAACCTATTGCCCGGCCGGTTTGGGTCGGGCTGATACTGGCACTGCTTGGTGGGTTGGTCGTTGGCTTGAGTGATACCTGCAGCTTGAATGGAGTACGGCTATCCTGTCCGCCGGTGAGTGAATTTGTCCGCCAGGACGCTTTCTGGGGGGACTTGCTCGCTTTAGCGGGGGCATGGATGGCTGCTGGTTACATCCTGATCGGCAGGCGTCTGCGCCAAAAATTATCACTGGTTGGCTATATCTTTGTAGTGTACGGCATCGCCGCGCTCGTCCTGATCATCGTTATGTTCGCCGCCGGGCAGAAGCCTTTCGGGTACCCGTCCGAAGCATACTTGTGGATGATATTGATCGCTTTGGTTCCTCAGCTACTGGGACATTCTTCATTCAACTGGGCTTTGGGCTATTTATCTGCGGCATATGTATCCATCAGCCTGTTAGGAGAACCAATTGGTTCAACTATTCTGGCTTACTTCCTGCTGGATGAGTCCCCCACAGCTCTGAAGATTTTTGGTGCTATACTTATTCTCGTTGGCATATACCTGGTCTCTCGCAGCCAACGATAGCAGGTAATCATTTCAGAGGGATTATTTTGGCACAGAAACAAGCTGGAACGAAACCATCTCCAACAACGGGCAGCCGCGCAGGTAGCCAACCGTCTACATCCATGCCTCAAGAGCCTGCCGGAGGGATGCAAGGCGCCATTCGAGTGGTTGCGCGATTCCAGCGTTTCTTTTGGGATATTGCCGGTTTAGGGCTTATTGCTCTGGCATTGATGACCATGATGGCGATGCTCATTCCCAGCTGGTCTGGCGGAATTTTAAAATGGTGGGTGGATACCCTGACGCGCTGGATTGGCTGGGGGAGCGTGTGGCTGGTATCAGCCATGCTGGTGATTGGATTGTGGATGCTCCTCCACCGGGCGTCCTATCGAGAGCCAGTCATCCTGTGGGGCAGGGTGATCGCGCTAGAGCTGGTGGCATTTAGCTCAATAGCAATCTTAACCGTGCTCAACGGCTCGGATCTCTCGCGCGCAGAAGCGGGTATGGATGGGGGTCGCGTTGGTTGGGGATTAGCCGAGATTCTGCGCATGTTCCTGGCGCCGGTAGGCTTGGACCATTGGTTTATTCAATTCATAATTTTCCTCGCTATCATGCTCTTGTGCCTGATTTTTGGGCTTGGTTTAATCCAGTCATTCCGTTCCCGATTGCGAGGTGAGGTGCATCCTCACCTGCAGGTTGAAGATAGCCGTATAGAAAGCACCCGTATTACCAGCGAAGCCCCACTCTCAACCACACCTGCCAGTCCCTCAGCAGAAGCGCGCAAGAAAAAAACTCCGCTGCCTCCGGAATTCCGTAAAAATTTCCGCATTCCTGATGAACCGGAATCTGATCCTGCCGGTCCGCGTGAGCGGAATGAGAAATTGCCCCCATTGGATTTGCTCATGGTCGAGCAGAATGCCCGCCAGGATGAGCGCAATATCAATATGACCGCTGGCATGATCGAGAAGACCCTGGCGGAGTTTGGCATTCCAGCCAAGGTGATCGGTTTTCGCGTCGGCCCAACGGTGACACAGTTTGCCGTCGAGCCTGGTTTTTTGGAAAAAGAGAAAATTAACGGCGAAGGTGATCCGAATCGTCAAAAGGTGCGCGTTGCACAAATATCTGCCTTACAGCGCGACCTCGCCTTGGCTCTTTCGGCTGAGCGTCTGCGCATCGAAGCGCCGGTGCCCGGTCGCCCCTATGTTGGAATCGAAGTGCCAAATGTGCGTTCGAGCGTCGTTCGTCTGCGTCCGATTCTGGCTTCAGAAGCTTTCACCAAAATTAATTCTCCTCTGGCGATCGCCTTAGGGCGTGATGTTTCTGGTCAGCCGGTGGTAGCGGACCTGGGGCGCATGCCGCATCTTCTGGTCGCAGGGACGACCGGCTCTGGAAAATCGGTGTGCATTGCTGCCATCACGACCTGTCTTGTGATGAATAATATGCCCGAGGACCTGCGCCTGGTGATGATAGATCCTAAGATGGTCGAGCTGGTTCGGTTTAACGGTATGCCGCACCTGCTCGGCAAGGTCGAAACCGAGCTGGAGCGCATCCTGGCAGTGCTACGCTGGACGGTGGTTGAGATGGACCGCCGCTATAAACTCCTGGAAGCAGAGCACGCCCGCAACATTGATTCTTATAATCGTAAAGCCCAAAAGCGCAGTGGTATTGAATACCTGCCCCGCATCGTCTTGATGATCGATGAGCTGGCTGATTTGATGATGAATGCACCGGACCAGACTGAGCACAACCTTGTGCGCCTGGCGCAGATGGCTCGGGCGGTTGGTATTCATCTGGTGGTGGCAACCCAGCGCCCTAGCACTGATGTAGTCACAGGATTGATCAAGGCGAACTTTCCGGCGCGCATCTCGTTTGCAGTGACTTCATCGGTCGATTTGCGCGTTATTCTGGATACCGTCGGCGCAGAGTCTTTGCTTGGACGCGGAGATATGTTATTCACTCCGCCTGAAGCTGCAGCTCCGTTCCGATCACAGGGCGCGATGGTCACCGATCAGGAGATTGAGCGGATAATCACTTTCTGGCAAAAGACGGTTCCACCTTTAGATCAACCTGCCCCCTGGGAAGTGATGCTGGAAGAAGAAGAGATGCTGGCGGATAAGGACAACCTTATTCAAAAAGCTATTGCTATTGTCAAAGAAACACAACGAGCTAGCGCATCCTTGTTGCAGCGTCGCTTGCGGATCGGGTATCCACGAGCTGCTCGATTGGTCGATGAACTGGAAGAATTAGGCATCATCGGTCCTTCTCAAGGTGGTGGGAGGGAGCGAGAAGTTTTAATCGGTAAGGATGGCAGCTTTGATCTTGAAACGAATAATGATTTATAACCATTACATGGGGAACGAATTTCTCATCCATTATTCAATTACCAATCCTTGACAGTCAGCTTGCCATGCGATAGCATTCAAGGGGTTTATTAATCTTTTAAGCAGGTTGGTGGTAGATGGAACGAGCACCTTCGAAAAAAAGTAATCCGACGTTTAGCGATCAAGCGCGTGTATGGTTTAAAGGTATTCTTGATCCGTTGGGGGGATTTTTTAACCGGATTGGCTTGATGCCAAACACGATGACCATCCTGGGGCTGGTCGGCAACATTGTAGGTGCAATCTTCCTGGCGAAGGGACAATTCCTTGTCGGTGGGATATTGATCCTGTTAATGGGTCCGATTGATGTCCTGGATGGCACCATGGCACGCTTGCGTGGCATGGCCAGCTCGTACGGGGCGTTTATTGACTCTGTATCCGACCGGTATTCTGAGTTGATCATTTTTGCTGGTTTGCTCTACTACTACCAGGGTCAGAGCAATGATCTGGCAGTCCTGCTCGTCTATGCTGCTGCCGCTGGGTCCGTTTTGGTGTCTTATATTAGGGCACGCGGTCTATCCCTCGGCTGGGAAACGAAGGTAGGCATCTTGACGCGCTTTGAGCGCTACCTTGTGCTGGCGCCTGCCTTGGTTTTTTCATTTCTTTCTCCCCTGATTCCCTTGATTGCCATTGCGATCATTGCAGTGCTGGCGAATGTAACTGCATTGCAGCGTATCATTGACATCCGCCGTCAGGCTAGAATTAACTCGCAGGCTGGCTCGTAATTCATTTTCTTCCTGGTAGATAAATACATGCCAAACGGTTTTACAATCCCGATCCCCTTTTTGGGGGAATTTAAAATATATTATTATGCCATTATCATCATGGCTGGCGCAGTCGCGGCGGCGTACTTAGCTGCGATCGAAGCACGCAGGCGAGGCATTAGCGCCGAGTATGTCTGGGATGCTCTGATATGGGTCTTGCTTGGTGGGATTATTGGCGCCCGCATCTGGCATATTTTTACCCCACCGCCATCGATGGTCGAGTTGGGTATCACCACCCAGTATTATCTGACCCACCCGCTGGATGCAATCAACATACGCAACGGCGGACTGGGCATTCCCGGAGCTGTCATTGGTGGAACGATTGCGCTGTATTTCTATTGCCGTCGAAAAGGATTGGATTTTCTTACCTGGACCGACATAGCTGCCCCGGCACTGGCGCTCGGGCAGGCAATCGGCCGCTGGGGAAACTACTTCAACCAGGAGGTTTACGGCCAGCCGACGACTCTTCCGTGGGGGATTAAGATAACCAATTCCACTGGCTATCCTCCGGAAACTCGCTTTCATCCTCTCTTTTTATACGAATCGATATACAACTTTGCCAATGTTATCTTTTTGCTCTGGTTTGCACGGCGTTTCAAAGATCGCTTGCTCCCGGGCGATGTCTTCTTAATGTACTTGATTACGTATCCAATTGGGCGCTTCCTGTTGGATTTCCTGCGTTTAGACGCTGCGCTGGTGGGGGGAATCAACATAAACCAGACGATCATGTTAGCTACCGCATTATGCTCATCTTTGATCATCTTTTTCCGCCATCGAAAAAAGTCAACCCAGGCAGCGAGCATCACCAGTGCCGCAGTCGATGAGGAGGAAAGTTAGTGCCCCGGCTAGTGATTCTGGGCAGCGCTCATGCAGTGCCCGATTTGGAACATGAAAATTCCCACCTGGTCGTGTGCGGGTCAGAGAGAACGGTATTGGTCGATGCTCCTGGCAACCCGGTAGTTCGCTTGCGGCAGGCTGGAATCGACCCGCTGCAGGTAACAGACCTTATCGTAACGCACTTCCACCCCGATCACGTATCCGGGGTGTCCTTGTTTTTATTGGATCTCTGGTTATTAGGTCGTCAGGAGCTGATAAACGTATATGGGTTGGCTGTAACACTAGATAGCCTCAAGCAGATGATGGAGTTGTTCGGTTGGCAGCACTGGCCCGGGTTTTACCCGGTTAATTTCGGCTATCTGGACTCTCAGGAACACACACCGGTTGTCCATAGCTCGGAATTCGATATCACTGCCTCACCCACCCAGCACATGATACCAAGCATCGCCTTGCGGTTTGATTTTCACCAGGTCCAACAGGCGATCGTTTATTCATCGGATACCGGTCCTTCACCGGAAGTGACAAGACTGGCTGCAGGCGCCGATATCTTAATCCATGAAGCTGCCGGATCCGGGCTTGGGCATAGCTCTGCCGCCCAGGCAGGTGAAATCGCCAGACAGGCAAAGGTGAAGTACTTGTATCTAATTCATTATGATCCGAGTGAGGATCTGGAAGGTCTGCTGGCGGAAGCCTCAGCGAGCTTCTCCGGTCCTGTTCAGTTAGCGAAGGATTTGATGGTTATCGAGCTGCCTTACCAGCCTTCTATGTAAGGCCGCCATTCCTGGTTCTCCCTCAGGTGTCTACCGAATAAATATTCTGCCGATGCTGGCGGTTCTCCTGGGCGATGCAGCAGGTGCATTTGCACCTGCTCCAAAGTACGTCCGCCTTTACGATGGTTGCAAGACGGGCAGGCGGCGACCAGGTTGCTCCAGGTATGGTCTCCCCCTAACCGGCGCGGAACAACATGATCAATGGTCAGATGAATATTGTGCTGCCCGCAATACTGGCAGGTGTAATCATCTCGACGAAAGATTTCGCGTTTTGTCAGGCGCACAGTAGGATGTGGCCGGTGGATCATCTTATCCAGGCGGATGATGGATGGGCGAGGGATAGTAAGTGAAACAGTCTTTATCTCGCCGCGGCCGTTGAGTACCAGCGTGGCTTTCTGGCTCAGCACCAGGCCGATAGCCCGGCGGGTGGTGCAGATATGAATCGGCTCAAAATTTGCATTCAGGACCAGGACTGGTTCTTGCATACGTCCCTCCGAATTTGGCAATTATAGCATTTTGTCACCCCTCTGGTCTAGGATTCATTTGTTCTCTCCAGGATCGCTGGTTATCCTTTATAATTGCGCCCATGGAACCCCTGGAAGAACCTCGTGAATTCCAGCCTATCCTCCTATCGCGCCGTGGTGAGTTATTTGCCTGGCTCACGGCGATTTTGAGTATTTTAGCCTGGCTGATCTTGCGGTGGAAAGTCAGTGCGCTGCTTTCGATTATTCCTTTCCTGGCTGTATTTTTTGTGTTTGCTGCATTAAGCATCAGCTTTGGAAATTGGGTGGACCGCCGTACATTGCTGCGTCTTGAGCCTACTGGCGTGAGTTTTCGTAACGGCTTACGCAACGTTCACCTGGAATGGTCCAGAGATAAACCGCATGGAGGTATTAAACTCCAGCCTGGGGAGCAAAGTGAGGGTGTATGGCGAGAAAGCTCACTTTGATTTTCGCACCCTGGGTGAGTTCAGGGTTAGCGGAGAAGTAAAAGGTCGCATGGGGTTCGCTGAGGGTGAGACTATTCTGTTAACGTTATTGAAGTTCAGCGGGCTGAAGGAAGTCGAACACACGGGTAACAGTTATTATTATATGCGCCAGTGATCTGTAAGCGGTGAGAAAGCGGCGCGCCCTCTCCGCAGAGGGCGCTTTTATTGCACGATGACCGGGTAGCTGGTTGGAATAATTTCGAGGAGAATGTTATGCCACAGAAGCAAATGTCCATCGACGAGCAGGTCCTTTACCTGATGCAAGGGACTGAATACGGGGATGAGGATCTCAAGCGAGCCATGGCGAGCGAGTTGCGCCAGCGCATCATCGAAGCACAAAAGGAGAATCGCCCATTACGCGTGTATTGTGGATTCGACCCGCGCACCAGCGATCTGCACCTTGGTCATACCGTGGTAATGCGTAAGCTTCGCCAGTTTCAAGAGTTGGGACACGAAGTAGTCTTCTTGGTGGGGAATTACACTTCACTTATTGGCGATCCATCCGATAAAGATAAGCTGCGCCCACAGCTATCCTCGGACGAAGTAGCTCATAACGCTCGCACCTATGCTGAACAGGCATATAAGGTGCTCGATCCAGCGCAGACAAAGATACGTTATAACGCCGAATGGCTATCGGAGCTTTCGTTTGCCGAGCTCATCAAGCTGGCATCCAACTTCACCATCCAGCAATTCTTAAATCGCGAGAATTTTCGCCTCCGCTGGGAGAATGGTGATGCCATCTACCTGCACGAAACATTTTATGCCATCATGCAAGGTTACGACGCTTATATGCTGAAAGCCGATGTTCAGGTGGGTGGCACCGACCAGCTATTCAATATCCTTACTGCCGCGCGCAAGTTGATGACATTCCTGGGAGCAAAACCCAATATCGGCGTCATCCTGGGCATCCTGCCGGGCACAGATGGTGAAGTGAAAATGAGCAAGTCGCTTGGCAACCATATCCCCCTGCTCAGCACGCCCGAGGATATGTACGGCAAGGTGATGAGCGTCCCCGATAAGGCGATGGGCATGTTCTTCCGTCTGGTGACGCGCTGGACGCCGCAGGAAATTGATGAGCTTGAAAATGGTCTTGCTAAGGGGACTCTTCACCCGCGTGATGTCAAGATGAAGCTTGCCCATGAGATCGTATCGATTTACCACTCATCGACCGAAGCTGCACACGCTCAGGTTGAGTTTGTGCGCGTCTTCCAGCAACACGATATTCCTGAAGAGATGGCGGAATATTCTCTACAACCCGGGCAGTCGGTCCTGGATGTGTTGACTGCGGGTGGGCTGGTGAGCAGCAAAAGTGAAGGGCGGCGCATGCTTGAGCAACACGGTGTGCGCCTGGATGGAACTCTCCTGGAGGAGGGTCACTTGCTCTTTCCCGGTCCTGGTGTGCTTCAAGTCGGTAAACGGAAGTTCCTGAAGATTGTAAGTAATTAGCGCTCTTAAAACTCTGCCAGGACGCCTCGCAGTAGACGCTCGGCCTCTGCCGCATCCACCGCCGCTCCGCCTCCCTGAGCAAGGTGTGCATCCCCACCACCGCGACCGTTGAATGGCAATAGTAATCGGGCTAGTAGCTCGCGCGCTGAAACCCCGGCGCCTTCACCGCAGCCTACTACCAGTGACAGCTTGGTGCCGTTGATTGCTGCAAGAATTGCAACCAATCCGGCTTGATTAGTTATTTCGGTACCCAGCATGCGGATATCATTCACCGACCGGTCCTGGTATACCACCAGCGACACACGCCTTCCGTTGATCACCTCGGCAGTTTCCGTTATTTGATTAGCTTCCCAGGTCATACGCTCAAGCTGGAGCAGCCTCAGCTCCTTCTGTGCCTTCTGTAGCTGCTCAGCCATCCTTTGTACCGTGGCAACCAGATCGGTCTGCCCAACGCTCAACCCGGCTGCCAGGTCGCTGGTGATGGTAAAGCTGCTTTGGAACAGCTCCAGTGCCTGCCAACCTGCCACAAAGTGCACCCGTGTCCGGTCGTTTTGCTTCTCGGTTTTGATAATTTTTATGACACCAATCTGACCGGTAGAGAGACAATGAGTGCCACCACATGGTGTGTAATCCAGCGCGTCGATTTCAACCAGGCGGATGTTTTCAGTTACCTTTGGAGCGCGGCGTAACGGCAGGTGGGCGATTTGCTCTGGAGAGACCAGGAATGACCGCACGACTCGATCTTCGTAAATAACCTGGTTGGCGCGCTTTTCTGTCAGCATGAGCTGCTCGCTGGACAGGTTGGCAGTCGGCAGATCCAGGGTGGAAGGGTTGTACCCATTAATATTCGCCGAGAGTGTTTCCAGGTCGAATAGCTCGATAAAGCAGTGCGTGAGCAGGTGCTGGGCGGTGTGGTGCTGCATGTGCCTCAGGCGTCGTTCAGCATCGATTACCCCGGTCACAGGGCCGGGTGGTAGATCTTGGTCAACCACATGGATCAATCGCTTTGTTTGAGCATCTTTGATAACATTCAGCACCCTGGCTTTGCCGAGTGTGCCGGTGTCGTGCTCCTGGCCGCCACCGGTTGGGTAAAAATAGCTGCGATCCAACAGGATGCCGAACCGATCTTTTTCCATTTGCCAGCATTCTTGAACCTCAGCCTGGAATTCCAGGGTCATTGGATTATTCAAATAAAGTGCCTGGGGGTCAGTGAACATAGAAAGTTGACCTTTTAATATCGGTTTCTGGCTGCCCGGAGAAGATCTTTTCCAATTTCCATCGCCAGGACGGGTTGGTTATCCTCCAGGTTGACCACAACAATAATCGGGCTGCCTGAAGCACCAGGCAGCGTTCCGGTGACATACCATGTGACCGGCGCGTCGCTCGTACCTGCTCTGGCGATTGTCTGCCAGGATTCGCCATCTGCTCCAGCGAGCGCTTTTGCCGCTGCCTCCGCACTGCCCGCTGCCAGTACCTGGCTGGATGTCCCGCTAGCTGGCAGCTCTACCCAGCCTTTTTGAGGATCATGGACTGCCAGGAGAATCCGGGGAGCAGGGATGTTTCCTCCTGAGCTGAGCGGCGCGGCTGCCAGGGCAATTTGCAAAGGGCTGAAGCGCGGCACCTCATCCAGAACCAGTTGCTCTGATGTGGCTTCCTCCGGTAAATCCGTTTGACCTGCTGGCAGCTCGGTTTGAGGTGCGTTGAATAATCCCAGATCTGTCCAGGTATTCTACGAGAGCTTGTGCGCCGATCTCGTTTGCTAATTCCAGGACATGGGACTGGCAGCCCTGCCGGATTGCTTCTGCCAGGCTTTCTGGAGAGGTATCCAAAGCACAGCTTAGATCGGGCGAATCCTGATCGAGCTCAGGTGCAATAGACGAGATGGTGTCACGATCTATTCCCAAGGCCAGCAGCATCGCGCCGAACACGCCGCCCGATGGGTAAAGACCTTGAGTCGTGCGGTTCACCAGGGCAGGCACAGATTGGCTGACCAGGTTTTCAAATTTTTCTGCCAGGTTGTTCGGGTTAAAGGTTGGATGGGAGGCCATTGCCAGAATCTGTCCATCCTGTGCGTCCAGGATCACGACAGATCCGGTGTGATCGCCCAAAGCCTCGTCCGCCAGCGTTTGTAAATCCAGATCGAGCGTGGTGCGTACATCCAAGCCTGGTGGTGGTTGTCCGTACAGCAGGTGGCTCCACCATATGGTCGAATCCGGATTCCCTTGCATGCCTCTCAACCAGTCGTCCAGGCTGGCTTCAAGTCCAGCCTGCCCGTAGACCGGGTCTGTATAACCCACCACCGGCCCGAGATCTGGATAGCGCGTCAGCCGGGAATATTCACCGGTGACACCCTGGGTGTAATTCACCACCTGGTTGTTGCGGTCGAGGATCGAGCCTCTGCGCACATAGCGGTCACTGATCGCTCTGCGGGGGTTGTCTGTGCGGGTAAGCAGGTCCGGGCCTCGCACAATCGCCCACCAGCCTGTGACCAAAGCCGCTGCGCCAAATCCTGCAAGCAGCAGGGCACCCAGTTGCAGGTGCAGCTTTGGCGCAGGAGACGAAATCGGAGATGTAGTTTTATCGCTTGTCCGGTCACTGATGATGAGCAGGAGTCCTAAAGATAGGTATGCAGTGAGCAAAGATGATCCGCCGTAGGAGACAAAGGGTAGGGTTACCCCCGTAAGGGGCAGCATACGAATGTTGCCGCCGATAATCAAGATGCTCTGCGCGGCGATGTAGACAACCAGCCCCGTTGCCAGATAACGCCGGAATGCATCGCCTGCCCGCAGAGCTGTCACCAGCCCGCGCTCGGTGAATAAAGCCAGGATAATAATTAATCCTAAAGCGCCTGCCAGCCCAATTTCCTCTGTGATGGAAGAAAAAATAAAATCGGAATGTGGAATTGGCACCAACCCCGGGCTGCCCAGTCCTGGTCCCCTGCCTAAAAGACCGCCGTTTGCCATCGCCAGGATGGATTGGACGATTTGATAAGAATGTCCGCTGGGGTCCAGCCACGGATTAAGCCAGGCTTCCAGACGTATCTGGACGACATCAAATAGCCAGTACCCTACCACCACCGCCAGTGCCAGGGAGAGGGCGGCAAAGAGCAAAATACGCTTACGCCCTGAGGCAATGTAAACCATTGCAGAATAAATAACCAGGAATATTGTTGCTGTACCCAAATCGCGCTGGACCACCAGCAGTACCAGCGCAATGCCGGTCATAATCATCGTTGGCGCCAGCAAGGGTAGAAGCTGTGGGCGAACGTTTTTTCCGGGAGTTTGAACTGGCATGACATGTCGGTCTGCAAGATAAGCAGCCAGGTAAATGATCAGCAGCAGTTTTAGGGGTTCAGAAGGCTGAAGATATAAGCCGGCGAAGCTCAGCCACATTCGAGGCCCGTATCCCAGGGGATTCGTGCCAAAAATCAGGGTTAATCCAGTGAGAAGTAACCCGCTGCTGAGCCATAAATACTTATATCGGCGGAGAAAGCCCAGATTATGTGGTAGCAGCAGCCCCAAAGCTGTCAATCCCACTGCGACCACCATCCAAGCCATCTGCTTATAACCAAAATCTGGAAACAAACGAGCAATAGTTAGTAGTCCCCATCCGGTCAAGATGGCTGCCAGGGGCAGGAAATAAGGGTCATGCCCTGGCAGCTGGCGAGCGCTCTGCCAGTGTGCCAGTGCGAATACGACTACCCATGCCAGGAGAGCCAGCCAGTGCGCCAACGGTAGGTTCTCAACCCAGGCTCGTGCTCGCACCGCTGGTGCCAGACTGAGCGCCGTGCAATAAATGACCAGGAACAGAGCCGCTAATAATAATAAACGGCGTTCAAGGCGAACATTGGTAGTAGACGATGGCGCGGACAACAAACGATCGCTTTAATCGGGGAGATATTTCCCCACCAATAGTTGTAAGGTTTCTCGAGTTTGAGCAGGTATTTTCGCCGGGTTGGTGATCAGAGCGTTTGCCAGAGCCTGCCCGCAGGCGCATTCCCGCTTCCATGGACGAGCCAGGATCAGGTTGCTCACCGCCTGCTGAGCGAGCTTCGTATTCTGATTCAAGATCTCGATTACCAGATCCACCGAGACAGGCTCTTCGCTGATGTGCCAGACATCATAATCGGTAACATGCGCCATCACTGCATAGCAGATTTCCGCCTCCCTCGCCAGGAAGGCTTCGGGTGAGGTGGTCATTCCAATCAAAGACATGCCCCAGCCGCGGTAGACGTTGGATTCAGCGCGTGTTGAAAAACGTGGTCCTTCAATGGTAATCATCGTCCCCCCCCGATGAGGCTTAGTACCCGTCTGCTGGACTGCATTGAACAGGTGGGAGGATAGATCAGCACAGAAAGGATCCGGAATACTGGCGTGCGCTACCAGCCCCTCGCCAAAATAAGAGCTATCGCGATGGCGCGTGAAATCAAAGAGCTGGTCCGGTACTACGATCTCGCCTGGTTTATAGTCCTCTCGCAGCGAGCCGCAGGCGCTGATGCTCACTAACCGCTCAACGCCAAGCATTTTCATGGCGTAGATATTGGCGCGGTAATTGACTTCGCCAGGTGAGATATGGTGACCCATGCCATGTCGCGCCAGAAATGCCACTCCAGCTCCATTCAATCGTCCCGTGACGACTGGTGCGCTGGGCTTTCCAAAAGGAGTCTCCAAATCGATTTCTCTCGCATCTTCCAATCCCGGGAAATTATATAGACCAGAGCCACCCAAGATTCCGAGTTGTATAGTTTGGTCTGGGTTGCTAGAAACTAGATTCATGTTTTACTCCTTCTCAGCTTTAGAGGCGTACAGGCTCAGACTTATCAGGCGGGAATTGCCGAATTCTTTTCGTGTTCGTTTGTTAAGGCTTCCAACCCAATGATAAAGGTTATTTGACCACAGCGCAGGTAATCGCCATCTGTCAGCACCATCGGGCTGGTGGCTGGTTCCTGGTTTAAATAAGTTCCATTGGTAGAGCGCATATCTTCAACCCACCACTGCGACAGGTCATAGTATAGGCGGGCATGTTTACTGGAGATGGTTATTTCTTCCAGGTGGCATTCACATGCTGGATCACGACCGATTAATATCGTTGCAGTCGTAAAATGGAAGGATTTCTCAGGAGTCGCGCCTTCTAACGTTAATGAGATTGCAGGAACCTCCACCACTATTGTGGTTTTTGCCTTGTGCCGCAAGTCTTTCCACAGCAGCCAGAATGCAAATCCGATGAAGGCATACAGGGCGAGAGCCAGTAAAATGCGAAGACCAAGAAAGATAATTGCGCTCATTTTTAAGATTGAATAAGTTGTCACCCACCAGCAACGTATTCCTGAGTGTCCTCAGGCGGGTTGGCTTCCTGGCCAAAGACGATCGGCAATCCAGAAAGTGAAATTACATCCCCTGGCTGTAAAGCATATTGACGAATGCGGGTACCATTGACCCAGGTACCGCCCGAAGAATCCAGATCGAAGATGAGGAATTGATTGCGGACATAGCGAATTTGGGCGTGTACGCGGGAAACTCGTGGGTCATTAATAATAAGATGGTTGTCTGGCCGGCGGCCAAGGTTGGTGACAGTCTGGTTTATCGTGAATATTTGAGTGCCATCCACAATCAAAAAGGCATTTTTCGGAAGTTGAACATCTCCGCCATCTGAGGCAACGTTTTCAAGCGCACTCGTGCGGGCAAGGTGAGCAGCGCTGTGCTCGGCGCGCACCTGCAATGTATCTATCTCCATACTTGCATCAGCAAGTACGTGGATCACCAGCGGGCTGTCAAATCGAATTCCTGCTTCTTGGCTCTCCTCCTGCAGAATCGCTGACAGGCCTTCCAATAAGGCAGGGTCATCCTTCAAGACTTCCGCCTGTGAGCGTGGCAGATAGATAGAAAACAAATTTGGGCCGATGGGTGAGCCGTTCGGCTCATTCCTGATCCCCTGGCGCATCGCCTCCACCAGTTGAGATGCCAAATCCTTTTGCTTACGACTGGATGGAAATAGGCGCGCTGCCGTGCCTTCTATCAGTGCTTGCAGATGGTATTCCAGTTTCGTTAGCCGGTCCCGTAACATGATGATCTCGAAGTAGATTCCTGAGTAAATGGTGTTCCATCATAATTATACGGTAAACCCGAGAGAACGGGCAAACCTTGCGGCGAAGCCTCAGAAGACCAGTTATAATGATAATGATTTATAGCCTGAGAATAGTGGTCATCAGTGAAGGAGGTTACCATGCATCAGGTCCATAACTTCTGGAGCCGCCTGACGGTTTTACTGGTAGTGCTCGGTCTCCTGGTTTCTGCCTGCACAAGGGTGCAACCAGAGAAACCCACCCCGGTTCAAACTGAGCCTGCTGTAGAGGCTACCCTCCCTGAGCCAACGACATCTGTCATTGAACCAACTGATATTGAGACACCAGTCTCGGTTGAGCCTACACGCCCACCGTACACCCCAGCTGGACCGGTATTTGCACGTTTCGAAGAGCCTGCGGTTAGCATCGGACCGGCGATACCGGTTGAAGCCGCTGCTCCCGACTTGAGCAACGTCCAAAACACCTTTGTCCTTTCAGATGAGCAGATCAACCGGCTGGCTGAAAACGGGTTCGTGGTCAGTCCTGGGACGGATAAAGAATTCTTTACCGTTTACGAACAGGCGCGATATAACAACCAGCCGATATTTGTCACCAGCGACTCGCTGCTGCATGTCTACCATCTTTTGTTTGATAAAACCCTGCGCTCCGCAGAAGTACAGTACTTCATCCCCTTGCTGCGGGATTTAAATGCAGCCATGCTTGCCCAGGTTGACCAGCAATACCAGGAGCTGAAGGGCACACCCTGGGAAGACGCTGCCCGGCGAACGGTGGCATTTGTTGCCGTCGCCAGCAAGCTGCTCGATCCGAATGTCAAGATCCCTGACTACGCGGTTGATCTGGTGGACGCTGAGATAGCTTTAATTGAAGCTGCTGATGGCATGCTGCCATCCCCGATCTTTCCGGGATATGAGAATGGAGAAGACTACACCCAGTACATCCCACGCGGTCACTATACGCTGAGCGAAGACCTTAAAGCCTATTTTAAAAGCATGATGTGGTATGGCAGGATGACCTTCCGCTTAAAGAGCCGTGATCCGGAGGTTGGTCGGGCTGAAACCAGATCAGCGCTGCTGTTAATCCGCGCCTTGCAGAATTCGCAAGTCAACGGTCGCCCGGCATTAGAAGCCTGGGGAGATTTGTACAGCCCGACGGCATTTTTTGTGGGGCGCAGCGACGATCTGACCGTGCAGCAGTACCTGCCAGTGATGGAAGCAGTATACGGCGCAGATGCACCACTGGACCTCTTGACTGATGAAACGCGGCTGACCGAGTTCATCGACCAGGCTGAGCAGCTGCCGCCTCCCAGGATACTCGGCATGGTGATCATGGACTCGGATGTTGAAGAGGAAGTCACCAAAGGGCTGCGTTTCATGGGACAGCGCTTCGTGCCTGATGCCTACATCTTCCGCCAGTTGATGTATCGCAACGTGGGCACCCAACAGAATCGCCGCGGGTTGCCCAAGGGTTTGGACCTGTTTGCAGCGATGGGTTCCGAGCGGGCATACCAGATCCTGGATGAGGTGGGTGAAACCCAGTATGAAAATTATCCGCAGCAAATGGATAAAATGCGCCAGTGGCTTTCCGGGCTGGCAATAGAAGAGTGGACTGAGACGCTGTACAACACCTGGCTGTATTCCTTCTTCCCGCTAATCCAGGTGCCATCAGAGGTTTACCCGGCTTTCATGCAATCGCCTGCCTGGGTGGACAAGCAGCTCAATACCGTCCTGGGCAGCTGGAGCGAGCTCAAGCATGACACGATCTTATATGCCAAACAGGCTTACGCCGAGCTGGGTGGCGGACCGCCTCCACCGCCTCCGCTGCCTCCCAAAGGATATGTGGAACCGGTGCCAGAATTTTACGCGCGGCTGCTGGCGCTGACGCGCATGACCCGTGAAGGGTTGGCAGCACGCGGCTTGCTGGGTGAGCAAGATGCTCAGAGCCTGGAGCAGTTGGAATCGATGGTAGAAGAGTTCCAGTTGATGGCGGAGAAGGAGCTGCGTGGTGAACCTCTTACCGACGAAGAATATGAAACGATTCGCTACTATGGCGGCGAGTTGGAACACCTGACCATGGCTGCAGCAGATACCCCAGATACAGAAGACCCTAATGCGCCTAAGTTTTTAGAAGAAGACCCACAGGCTGCAGTGATCGCCGATGTTGCTACCGATCCCGGTCCGACCGGGATGGAACCTGTTGTTTTGGAAGAAGCTGTCGGGCGAGTCAATCCAATCTATGTTGTGGTTCCAATCGTGTTAGCCGATGGTACAAGCTATCTGCAGGTAGCCAAGGGGGGAGTGTTCTCGCAATACGAATTTGTCTGGCCGGCGAACGACCGCCTGACAGACGAGAAGTGGCGCACTATGCTCGATGAAGGTCAGGCTCCTGAGTTGGCGGACTGGATGGACAGTTTCTATGTAGCGTCTGGTGAATTCTCGAATCTGACTGAGGCGATCTTCCGCATGCAGCAGACCATTACGGATGGGTACTGGAGCGTTGGTTATGGTGGTACCTACGTAAATCCACAGCTCGACCAGTTCCAATCTGAGCTCCAGGCTTTGCAGGCAGCCAAACAGTACATCGGGCACCAGCTCGTTAGATCGGAATTTCGCTCATTCGACCAGCAGGCGGAGCATAAAGCGGTTGTGACGGTGCGCGAGACCTGGCAGGATAAGCTTTACAGCTTCACTGGAGACTACGCTAACTTCGACGAACCGGCAATCGGAGAACGTGGGCCTTACCCCCTGGATGTCACTTATACGGTGGAATTCCTTGACGGATACTGGCAGGTGACGAATGCCGTTTATGCCAACCAGCCGCCAGATTGGTAAGGATGGGATGGGTTCAGCCTTCACTCGATTGATTGATTGGCTGCACTCAAGCATTTCCCATGCCTGGCTAGCCTTGGTCCTGCTGGTCGTTTATCTGCCTGTACATCCTGTATCAACGCCAGACCTTTCCGGTTATCCCTGGTTATACCTGCGGGATGGTATAGCCCTGCAGGCTAATGAGCGACCGGTGGAAGTGATCTTTGCTGGCGACGTGGTGATCGAAAGCGATCTGGTTGCTGAGCGTGAATGGGATAATCTCTCTGTGAGCTGGCTGCAGAATGCTGACCTGGCGGTTGCCAATTTCGAAGGCGCTATCCTGGCATCTTCCGGGCAATCCGAGTTAGCTTCTGCTGTCAATAAGTCAAATGCGATGCGACACCTGATGCTGTCCTCTGCAGCGGCGGATTTGGCTTCGCTAGGATTTGACCTTGTTACTCTAGCCAACAACCATTCCCTGGATGGTGGCAGCCAGGGCCTGCAAGAAACCGTAGATCGTTTGCAGTCCAATGGATTGGATACCATCGGAGTCCGAGATAATGCTGCTTCTTCCCTCTCATCGACTCCCGGGTTGGTATTGCGCCAGGTGAACGGATTGCGTCTGGCTTTCCTGGCTTATACCACGGTTGTTCCAATGGAAGCAATGCCAGCAAATGAAGATGCATTTGAGCCTTTAATCTACGAACCGGATGCTGCTGGTAAAGCAGTCCGGACAGCCAGCGAGATGGCTGAGGTTGTGGTGGTTTTTATGCACTGGGGCGAGGAGTACGCCCTCCGTCCGCTTCCGAGCCAGAAACGAATTGCTCAGGATTTGGTTGCTGCTGGCGCTGACCTGGTCATCGGCAGCCACCCGCATGTCCCGCAGACAACTCAGGTAATATCTTCGCAGATTGAACCGGGTGAGCCAGCCGCTGTGCAATTTGTGGCTTACAGCCTGGGTAATTTTGCCTTCGAGCAGCCTTTCACCGAGACGAGCCAGGGCCTGGCGTTGCGTGTCTTCTTGGACAGTCAAGGAGTGAGGGCTGTGCAGGCATTGCCGGTAAATTCTGGCAGCCGACCGGGCTTGATCTCTGCCGAGCAGCTGCCAGACTGGTTGAAACGGGTCCTGCCCTCCGGCGAGCGAATTGTCTTCTCGTGTGATGGGCAATCTTGTGAAGTGAATGAAGAAAAACCTGCCGTTCAATCGGGTGTATTCTTTGCTGGTGAGACCGACCTCACCGGGGATGGCGAAGTGGACCAGATCTACCGGCGTGGCAGCCAGGTGTTTGTTTATGAAAACGGGAGGCAGGTCTGGAAGAGTCCCGGCGAGTGGCAGGTGACAGACCTTGCTATTGGAGACCCAAACGATGACGGTCGCAGCGAGATTATTCTCTCTGTGCGCAAGCCTGACACCGCCGGTATCATGCGCAGCCACCCATTTATTGTGGGTTACCGCCAGGGCGCCTATCGCCTGATGTGGGGCGGTTCGGCGGTCAGTGAGCCAATTCGTGAGCTGGAGTTGGCTGATGTGGATGCGGATGGCAAGCAGGAGCTCATTGTCCTGGAGGATGCCCGCATGGGAAAGCAAACCGTCTCAGTCTGGCATTGGCATGGTTGGGGCTTTACCCTGACCTGGCGCAGCGAGTCGGGCTGGTACCAGAATCTGGGAATAATCAACGGCGAAGATAGTCATCCTGATCGTTTTCAGGTAGAAAAGCGCTGGGCGCCGGCGGAATGAATCAGATAAACGCTGGTTACTGTGAAGTTGAGCACACAGCCGATTGGCAGCTCCAGGTTTGGGCGCCAGACCTCAGCGGTCTGCTGGAGCAGGCGGCGCGCGGCATGTATGCATTATCCGGATTGAAGTTGCTCACGGAGCCGCGCATCCAACAGCATCTTCGCTTCCCTTTGCACGAGCCGGAGCGCCTGCTGGTGGCATTCCTATCCGAGCTGCTCTGGCTGGCGGAAAACCAGGGCCTGGGTTTCGATTATTTCGAATTTACCTGGGGGGAGAATGATCTGGATGTTCGTATCATCGGTGCTCCGATTGAAGCTCAGACCAAGGAGATCAAGGCTGTGACCTATCACAACCTGGTGGTTCAGCATACAGAGGCAGGTTTCTCAGCCAGTATCGTGTTTGATGTGTAGCAATATTTAAATAAGGTGCCAATATGGTCGCGATTAAGGAACTACAGCAGCTCAACGAATTTGAATGGTTGATTCCCAAAAGCTATCGCTCCGATATGCGCGGCGCCGTGCGAATATTTGCTACGCGCCGGTTGCTGGAGAAAGTAATGGAGGACAATTCCCTTGAGCAGGCTGTCAATGCCGCCACGCTGCCGGGTTTGGTTGGGGATGTGCTGGTGATGCCGGACATGCACCAGGGGTATGGCTTCCCCATTGGTGGGGTGGCAGCCACGCGTTATCCGGAAGGTGTCATCTCTCCAGGCGCCATCGGCTACGATATTAACTGTGGGGTGCGTTTGCTGGCTTCGCAGATTCCATATGAGCTTGCCCGACCCTCTGCTAGGCGAGCTGGCTGCAGCGCTGGATCATCACTGTCCAAGCGGCGTGGGTGGCAAGGGTGAGCTGCGCATGACTGATGCGGAGCTTGAGCGCGTTTGCCGGGATGGCGCGAGCTGGGCGCGTAAGCAAGGCTTTGCCACGGATGCGGATATCCGCCGCACCGAAGAGTCCGGCAAGTTGGAAGGCGCAGACCCAGATAAGGTCAGCCAGCGCGCCAAGGAACGCGGCCGCCCGCAGCTTGGCACGCTTGGCGCAGGAAATCACTTTATTGAAGTGGATGTGGTCGAGCAAATATTTGACCCAAAGGCTGCCCGGGTTATGGGGCTGGATGAGGGCAACCTGGTCTTGCAAATTCATTGCGGCTCACGCGGCTTTGGGCACCAGATTTGCTCGGATTACGTGGATGAATTCCAGGGTGCAGTCAAGCGTTATGGCATTCACCTGCCCGATCGAGAGCTGGTTTGCGCGCCGCTGAACTCTCCGGAAGGGAAAAATTACCTGGCTGCGATGCGCTGCGCTGCCAATTATGCTTTTGCCAACCGCCAGGTCCTGGCGCATAATGCTCGCAAAGCATTTGAAGAGGTGTTTGCTGGAAAGACAAAACACTGGCAGCTTCACCAGGTGTACGATATCGCCCATAATATGGGGAAGATTGAAACCCACACGATCGCTGGTAAAGAACTCACGGTTTGCGTGCACCGTAAAGGCGCCACGCGAGCCTTCGGTCCTGGAGCGCCCGGGCTGCCAGAAGAGTACAGGGAGATTGGCCAGCCGGTGCTCGTGCCGGGCAGCATGGGCACCGCATCATGGGTGCTGGTAGGGACTGAGGCGAGCATGCAGCGTACCTTTGGCTCTTCTTGCCACGGCGCAGGGCGCGTGATGAGCAGGGCAAAGGCGAGAAAAGAAGTGCGTGGTGATAAACTGCGCCAGGAGCTGGAGGCCAGTGGCATCCGCGTGCGGGCAGGCTCGATGGCGGGCCTGGCTGAAGAAGCCCCAGAAGCCTATAAGGATGTTGATGCTGTCGTGGATACGGTCACCGGTGCCGAAATTGCTCGAAAAGTGGCGCGTTTACGTCCTGTTGCAGTTGTGAAAGGCTGATGCGTCGCCTTATCCGTTTACAGGTGGTGATCCAATCGCAGCTACCTGTGCATTGACCAGTTTGATCAGGTCTTTCGCAGCGATTTGGATATTTAATCCGCGTTGACCGCCTGATATATAGATTTTTTCATACCGGATTGCAGTCTCGTCAATGATTGTTTGGAAACCACGATGGATCAGCGCCAGCGGGGAGATGCCACCAGCCTGGAGTCCGGTCATCTGTTCAGCTTCGCGCTGGGTGGGCAGGGAGAGTTTTTTTTCATCCACTGCTTTGGCAAGAGCTTTTAAGTCCACTTCACTGTCACCTGGGACCACTGCCAGGAGCAGCTTGCCCTTACCTTCCCGTTTGACCACAATGGTCTTGAACACCTGGTTAGTCGGTACATCTAAAATTTGAGCAGCTTCCATTGCCCCGAGTTTTTCGGCTGGCAGCTCAAGAGCTGTATAAGCAATTTTGTTCGCATCCAGTAAGCGCGTGACATTATTCGCCTTCATGACTGGTTCCCCTTTACGGGCAGGCTCAAAGTGAACACAGCGCCTCCTCCGGAAGCATTGCTGGCGACCAGGCTGCCGCCGTGGGCTTCAGCAAGCTGGCGAGCAATCGCCAGACCAAGACCTGAACCGCCTTCCGCCCGGCTGCGTGAACGATCTGCCCGGTAGAAACGATCAAAAATATAAGGCAGGACATCTGGAGGGATTCCAGGACCATTGTCAAGCACTGCAATCTGGAAGTAAAGATTTTCCTGAGATAGGTGGATTACGACTGTCCCTCCCTCCGGAGTGTAGCGCAGGGCATTGGATATCAAATTGCCCAAAATTTGTTCGATACGCTGTGGGTCACAATTGCAGGTAGCGGCAGGGAGGTTGTCGTGTGGTTTCAAGGATATTGTGACCTGCCGGTTATGTGCCTGGGGGATAAACCGTTCAATGACGCGCTGCACCAGCTCAGGTATATCGGTAGATGTGGTTTCGAGCATTAGCTGCCCGGCATCAGCCAGTGCCAGCGTGCGGAGATCATCTACCAGGCGAGTGAGCAGCAGGTTTTGCTCCAGGATCGGCTGGATGTGCTCCAGAGTGAGCGGGTAGATGCCATCCAGGAGTGCTTCCAGATGGGCGCGCTGCACCGATAGCGGTGTGCGCAGTTCGTGTGCGATATCGGCGGTGAGTGCCTGGCGGCTTTCCTGGGCTTTTTCCAGCGAGTTTGCCATACGGTTGAAAGATTGACCAAGTTTTGCCACTTCATCGTTGCCATTCATTTCGACACGGTGGCTTAAATCTCCCTCAGCCAGTTGCTCAGCCGCCTTGGTAAGCTGGCTGACCGGGCGCAGCAGACCGTAAGCCAGCACCAGAGCGATCAAGATTGCCAGCCCAGCCGCGATCACCCCGGCAATTAATGCGGCTCGGTTCAAGCGGTTGAGCAGGAAAGTGCCTTCGTTTTGACCGTTTCCAATCCCACCTTCTAAGATAAGATAGCCGACGGTCTCTCCTTGTACGCGAATCGGGATAGCGGTCTCGCTCTCTGCAGATGTAAGTTGTCCTTCCGGGGTAGCAGTGGTGGTGTCAACGATGATATTTAATTTGCTGTCCGCTAACCGAAGCTCCTGGCTCATCATTCCCTGCCCCATCATGCCCTGGTTGCCCATTCCCCTGCCGTGTCCTTGACCTGGGAATAAACTCTCTACTCCGCTCCAGGCACCATTTTCGGCATAGTAGTCAGCTAGCTGGTTGACCAGCTCGTCTGCATCCACCATTCCACTGCGCAGCATGAATGCGCGCACTTCGTTCGTGGTAGATTGCCGGGCTAATAAAACCACACCGAGGACGGATACAAGCACGATTGATATAAAAGCAAGAATCAGGCGCAGTCGCATAGCAATCTATGATCGAGTGAAACGATAACCCACCCCAAAAACAGTTTCAATGAAGCGAGGATTCCTTGGGTCGGTTTCCAGCTTGGAGCGCAAATTCTTGATATGTGCATCGATCGTGCGCTCATATCCTTCATAAGCAGTACCCTGGGTGGCCTCCAATAATTGCAGTCGGGAAAAAACTCTGCCAGGCTGCCGTGCCATCGAAACTAGCAGCGTAAATTCGGTGGGAGTCAGTTCTATCAGGCGGTCCTCAAGCACGACAGTGTGCGCCTCCTCGTCGATTTCCAACTCGTTAATTCTCAGGATGGCATGGCTTTCTTGCCCGTGCTCTACCCGGCGTAATAACGCGCGCACTCTGGCTACCACCAGCCGAGGCGAAAAAGGCTTGGTGATGTAGTCATCCGCACCCACCTCCAAACCGATTAGTTGGTCAGTTTCTTCTACGCGAGCGGTCAAGATAATGATGGGAGTATCTGATTTCCGGCGGATCGTGCGTGCCACATCCAGCCCGTCCATGCCTGGAAGGTTAAGATCCAGGATTACCAGGTCTGGATGTTTGAGCTCCCAGGTGGATAAGCCGGCGTCCCCGCGGTGAGCAGCCAGCACGGCAAATCCTGCCTGCTCCAGGTAAGAGCGCAATACTTTTACCAGTTCGATTTCGTCTTCTATGATCAGAATGGTTGCCATGGTTACCGGTGATTATATTATTCAATAGATGGATGTGGGTGCGATATTCTCGCACCCACATATAACTTCTATTTACTGATCGTTATCACAAAATATTTATGGTTGGTTGGACCAGCGCCCTCCGGCGCCCCGCATCCCACCTGCTCTACCACAACCACCTGGGGTCCAGGTGCTGCCATTAGCTCTGTTTTGCCACATTTGTTCCATGTGACCGTCCATCCAGTCGGCCTGTTCCTGTGTAAGCACACCGGCTGCTACCGCTGCCTTGAGGGCTTCATCGTGGGCTTCCTCGATAATAACTTGAATTTCCTCTGTAGTCAGTCCCTGGGCAATGGCAATATCGTAAGGGCGCTCACCGTTGGCTATTTTTGCGTTCAGCTCATCCACCGTCAGGCCGAGTTTTTCAGCCAGCGCTGCAACCATATACTCGTGCATCGGGCCGAATCCAGCCTGTCCCTGGGCAAATCTGCCGCCCATCATCCCGCGTCCACCGCGTCCCATCATGCCAGGATAATTCTGGTCATATGCGCCTGTGGCAGGGGTCTGTGGCTGCGGAGGATTTTGTGTCTGCGCATAAGCCATCCCGACCACACCCAGACCGATCAGCAACACTCCCACAATAACACCAATCCAAATTACCTTTTTCATCTCTTACTCCTTGTCAACCTTCAAAGATTATCTCATTAGACTGTTTAGCCGGTACTGCCTGGACCTTGATTTTTATGGTACTGGTAAAGCCAGGCTCAGCAGCTTGATTATGCCTATCATAAAGGATAATTGTGAAGAAGTTATGAATTTGATCCGAAGAGCTGGTGAAGATTTCTGCCAAAATTGGCTGCTCGGCTAATCTTCCTCTCCACTCAATAACCGAATGCGCTCCCAGGGTGGCAGGTTGCTCTCATCCGCTAATATATTCCTGAGCTCATACATCTCATCGCGCAAAGCAGCAGCCTTCTCGAATTCTAAATTCTTGGCCGCTTCTTTCATCTGCTTCTCCAGCTCAGATACCAGGCGCTGTAGCTCATTTTTTGGCATTCCGCCAATCGTCTTGACCCGGTATTCTGCGCGTGGTTCCGCTACTGCCTTCGCCGAGAGCTGGTCGGTCAAATCGCGTACAGCCTTGAAAATGCTGACCGGCTGTATGCCATGCACTTCGTTGAAAGTGACTTGTTTGGCACGCCGGCGATTGGTCTCATCGATTGCACGCTTCATCGAGTTGGTCATGTGGTCAGCATACATAATGACCTTTCCATCCACGTGTCTTGCTGCTCTTCCAATGGTTTGTATCAAGGCAGTTCCAGACCGTAAGAAACCCTCTTTATCTGCATCCAGGATAGCCACAAGAGATACTTCCGGCAGGTCAAGGCCTTCGCGTAGCAGGTTAATGCCCACGACGACATCAAATACCCCCAGGCGGAGGTCGCGCAGGATGCCTATCCGCTCCAGGGTATCGATCTCTGAGTGCAGGTAATGGACTTTCGTGCCCAGCTCAAGCAGGTAATCTGCCAGCTTTTCTGCCATGCGTTTTGTCAACGTGGTCACCAGGGTGCGCTGACCGACTTCAACCCTCTGGCGAATCTCTTTCACCAGGTCATCCACCTGCCCTTCGATCGGACGCACCTCAACCTGAGGGTCTACCAGCCCGGTCGGACGGATAATTTGTTCCACCACCTGGTCAGCCCGATTCATTTCGAAAGGTGCGGGGGTAGCGGATGTGTAGATGGTGTAGCCCATCTTCTGCAGGAATTCATCAAAAGTTAGCGGGCGGTTATCCAGAGCTGACGGCAATCGAAAACCATACTCCACCAGGACTTCCTTGCGGGAGCGGTCACCATTAAACATTCCACGGATCTGCGGCACGGTCATATGGCTTTCATCCAGCACCAGCAGGTAGTCGGATGGAACGTAGTCCATCAGAGTCCACGGCGCTGAGCCCTGCGAACGCTGGTCGAGGTGCCTGGAATAGTTCTCAATGCCACCGCAATAGCCAATTTCGCGCAGCATCTCTAAGTCATAGAGCGTACGTTGTTCAATCCGTTGAGCTTCGAGCAGCTTGTCCTGCGAGCGCAGCCAGGCTACTCTCTCAGACAGCTCCTCCTCGATATCGGCAATGGCTCGTTTCAGCTTGTCTTCATTCGTAATAAAATGCTTGGCTGGATAGATATTGGTCGATTTTAATTCGCGTTTCAACTCTCCAGTCAGTGCATTAAACTCTGTAATGCGCTCTACTTCATCGCCAAAGAAGGTGATGCGGTACCCGGTCTTATCTTGTTGCGCTGGCATCACATCCAGACTGTCGCCGCGCACTCGAAAAGTGCCCGGACGCAGCTCCAGGTCGTTACGCTGGTAATGGCCTTCGATCAGCTGGCGTAGCAACGCATTACGCCGGTAGATCCGTCCACTCTCCAGGTTAATGACAACCCGTCCGTATTCTTCCGGATTTCCGATGCCATAAATACAGGACACTGAGGCAACGATAATCACGTCACGGCGAGACATCAATGCTGTGGTCGCGGCAAGCCGTAAGCGCTCAATTTCCTCGTTAATATCAGCATCTTTTTCGATGTACAGGTCGCGGCGCGGTACGTAGGCTTCAGGCTGGTAGTAATCGTAATAAGAGACAAAGTACTCGACCGCGTTCTCCGGGAAGAATTCTTTAAACTCGGCATATAACTGGGCTGCCAGGGTTTTGTTATGTGCCATCACCAGGGTTGGCTTCTGAATCTCCTGGATCACTGAGGCAATCGTGAAGGTTTTTCCGGTTCCGGTGGCGCCCAGCAGCACCTGGTCGTGGTAACCTCGCCCAATCCCCTCAACAAGCTGGCGAATTGCCTCCGGCTGGTCGCCAGTAGGCTTATATGGCGCGTTCAGCTTAAAGTCCATCTGGTCTCTGTCCTGATTCACGGGATGACATATATTGGATTGCTGAAAATCCAACCTCGCAAGCGACCGAGGTAATGGATGTAAGCTTCGACTCGATAAATTCCAGGCTCCGTGGTGATATGGGCGGCGGTTTCCCTATTCTGCCAGGTTTTGATCACTTTGCCATTTTTGACCAACCGGCATTCCACCGGTCGTGGCAGGCGAACCTGCAGGGTCACCCCATAGCGTGCTGATACCTCTTCGCCCATCTGTACAGAGTTCTCTTTACCTTGTGCGGTGAACCGGAATCCTGAGGTTGGTGCCGGCAAATCATAACCGATGAAGAGCCTACCCAGCCTCAAAGTTTCCATCACCATGCGACGATCTTCAACCAGGTCTCCGCTCAACTTGGTGGGCAGAAGCAGGTGGTTGTTGATTGCGCGGAAGTGTTCCTCATACTTGAAGACGGTCTTTCTTATCGGGCCAAGTTTCCCTGGCAACGCATGCGCATCCGATCCTCCGATAGCGACAACCTTGCCTTTGGTCAGTAGATTATCCCAGCGTTCAAGCGCTTCCGGGAATGGGCTATGAGCGATGCGGGGGAAGTTAAAAGCATAATAGATTGCATGCAGCTTGCTTTTGAGCAGTGATTTATATTCAGAAAAGCCATTCCATAATTCAATTCCGTTGTAGCCTTGAACATCCCAGCTCTCCCACGAAAGATCGTCTTGATATACGGCAGGCGCAGGAGGGTCGATGATATGTGCGAAAAAGGAAAGACCTTTATTCAACCACACTGCTTCCAAAAGCTTTTGAGTATCTGCGGCGTGCGCAGCTAATTCCCGGTTGGCGCCAAAAACCAGCAGGTGGTTTTTCTGTGGGACGCGCGCCTGGTCATGGATTTCTTCTCCGACCAGGAGCAGCACCCTTTTGTTGCCATTATGATAGTATCCCTCCGGGCCATTCACCCACACATTGTGATCTGTGACGATGACTGCATCCAGACCTGCCCGCATGGCTGCCTCTGCAATCTCTGCATGGCTGGCGTTGCCGTCTGAATAGAATGTATGCATATGAAGATTGAGAAGAATCTCATCCATTTAAGCGCCTGATGATTTGACGATTCTACGATCGGAAGGTATAATCGCCCTGCTTAAGACATAGAGGATTATCCTCAGCAGGAGGTTGGAGTGAAAACTTATATCGATATTGCGCTGATTATAACGTCAATCGCGCTGATTGCCAGCGTTATTTTGCAAAGCAAGGGCGCTGGCCTGGGTGGGCTGACCGGTCTGGATACTGGTGGTATTTTCGCCGCCCGCAGAGGTTTGGAGAAGGTGCTTTTCAGGGTTACAATTGGCCTGAGTGTGTTATTCTTCACCCTGGCAACACTTTCGGTTATTTTATCAGTTTCGTAAAGAGCAGGGTATAGACCAAAGGCCGAACGGTGAACATGGATTGGGGCGACTCGCGGCCGGGCTGTGAAGCGCCCCTTTTTTATTGTTGACCATGAAAAACTTACGTTGGCAAATTGTTATTGTTGTGCTGGCGCTGATTGCAATCGGTATTTTACTGATTGGTCAGCAGCCGGCATCTTTGTTGCCAGGCGCTCAGACGACGGTATTGGAGCCAGGACAGGGGGGAGTCTTACACCGAGGCGCTCATTGGTACATTTGGTCGTCTCAATCCGGTTCTGGATTATTACAATAATGCCGACCGCTCAATAGACCGCTTGTTATACCGGGGATTAGTCCAATTTAACGACCGTGGCTTGCCTGAGGATGATCTGGCGGAATCCTGGGGAATCTCTCAAGATGGAAAAATCTATAATTTTTCCATACGGTCTGATGCTATCTGGCATGATGGTCAACCCGTAACCAGCTCAGATGTCGCTTTCACAGTGGGCTTACTGCGCGATGAGAACATCCCGCTGCCTTCAGATCTGCGGGAATTCTGGAATCAGGTCGAAGTTTTCGAATTGGATGAACAAACCGTTCAATTCCAGCTTCCTGAGGCTTTCGCACCATTCATGGATTATGTAAGTTTTGGGCTCCTTCCGCGGCATATTTGGGAAGGTGTGCCTACCGATCAAATTATTGACTCACCCTTGAATCTGCAGCCGGTCGGAAATGGCCCGCTTAAGTTCGATAAATTGATTGTGGAAGATGAAGTTGTCACCGGGGTTGAGCTTGTCGGCTTTGCAGACTACCCTTCCCCACCTTACCTGGAAAAATTAATTTTCAAATATTACCCAGATTCACAGGCAGCATGGGACGCCTACCAGAAGGGTGACGTTCAGGGGATTAGCGAGGTGACATCTGCAGTCCTTCCTGCCGCATTGCAAGATGATACACTTTCGCTTCATACGGGACAGGTTCCTCGCTTAGGGCTGGTTTATTTGAACCTGGATAAACCAGAGCTTCCCTTCTTCCAGGATGCTGATCTTCGCCGTGCGCTTCTCCAGGCAATTAATCGGCAAAGGATTATCGATCAAATTCAGGGAGGGCAGGCGATCATTGCTGATGGACCAATCATGCCAGGCACCTGGTCATATTATGAAGGTATCGAGCGCATCCCCTTTAATCCTGAGCAGGCACTGACTGTCTTGAAAGACGCTGGCTATACCATCCCACCTGAGGGTGGCAGTGTACGCGCAAAAGAAGGGGTTCAGCTCTCATTCGAGTTAGCCTACCCTGATCAGGAACCCTATGCATCTATCGCTCGCTCAATACAGCAAGATTGGGCTGCTATTGGTGTGGGCGTAACTTTAAAAGCCGTTCCATTCGAGCAGTTGCTGCAAGATTACCTGGAACCTGGCAATTACCAGGCGGTAATCATTGACCTCAATTTAGGACGTACTCCCGACCCAGATCCATACCCGTTCTGGCACCAGTCGCAAATCGAAGATGGACAAAATTATTCCCGTTGGGATGATCGCCAGGCAAGCGAGTATTTGGAACAGGGGCGGGTGTTAGTGGATACTGCTGATCGCACGAAGCGCTATCGTAATTTCCAGGTGCGCTTTACCAACCAGATGCCTGCTTTACCGATGTATTATTTGGTGCAATCCTTCGCTTTGGAGAACCAGATGCAAGGAGTGTCAGTGGGTACGCTGTTCGATCAAAGCGACCGCTTCAATACCATCACCAATTGGTATCTGGTAACCAAACGCCCTGTGGCTGTCACGGAAACCCAAATAACTTCACCTTGAACTTGTGCGGCTATTCAGATCGGTTGTACAATCCCCGGTATATATTGAATATTTCATAAATTCGACGAATGTAATCCTGAGTCTCAGGATAGCGGATTACTTCAACAAATAAGTCGGGATCTTCGGGGGCTAGATTCAACCAATGTCGTGCATTTCCAGGTCCGCCATTATAGGCTGCCAGCGCAGCGTACAGGTTCCCATCGAATGCGTTAAGCTGTGTTTTAAGGTAGTTCACACCAAAGGTCAGGTTGACCAGTGGTCTGGATAAGTCGCTTTCGCTGTAATCCTCCGGCCATCCCATATTTCTGGCGATTTCGGCGCCGGTAGAAGGTATGATTTGCATTAAGCCTTGGGCATAAGCGGAAGATTGGATATAACTTTCAAACAAACTTTCCTGCCGGATGACACTGAAAATTTGCAAAGGGTGGAATCCGGCTTCCGTTGCCAGTGGTAGCACCAGATCTTTATAGTAGACCCCAAAGCGGAGGTAATTAAAGAACCTCGGCGCGTTCATTGTTTCAGCATCATCCATCCCGGCAAGATTCAAAACCTGGCGCGATGCCAGTGTTGCGGAGCGGTATAAACCAATCTGAGCAAGGTGATCAGCGAGTTGAAAGAGCTTCACCGGATCATTTTCGAGCCGTGCACGCAGCTCTTCAAATTCATTGCGACCTTCTTCAAATAGGCCCAGTTCCCACAGCTCGTTTCCGCGCACAAAGGCAGCATCGCTTGGTAGATCACCTAACCCGCTCAACCTGGTTCCTGCCGGTAGTCCGAATTTTGTGCGCATCCATTCTTCGGCTTGCAGACGTTCCTGGGCAATATCGAACATCAGATCATAATCTTGGGGAGGGTAAAATGGCGCCCGCCGGCGTAAGATATCCCGGGCGCGCTCGCTGTAATACCCGGTTGGATCGGCTTCGGCTGCCTGTTGCCAGGCCATGCGTGCGGCAGTTGGATCGCCAAGTTGGAGTTGAGTTTTGGCGATCCAAAAATTCGCGCGTGCCAGATCACCAGGCGTGTTCACCAGCGCGTAATAACGCTGGAATGACGATAATGCTGTGGCATAATCCTCCGCCCGGTAAGCTGCGATGCCAGCCTGGAACGAGGCAGGTAATGCATACTCGGAGCTGGGATATTCATTCACCACCCGCATCCACAATTCTGCGGCTTGCTTTAATTGGTTGTCTCGCTCGGAAACCCTGGCCGCGTCGTATAAATACTCGGCTGCCCGGGGATGAGCAGAGCTCTGCTCGACGAATGCTAACAACGTCACTACTGCCTGTTTATATTGCTCCTGGTAATACCATTGCGTATAGGCGACCTGGTCCCAGGCTTCGTCCCAATAAGGATGGTCTGGAAAATCGCGGATAATGGTCTGCCATTCTTGAATAGCGCCGTCATAGCCTCCAAGCGCGCGGTTGGCAAGTCCGGTAAAATACCTGGCTGTGGCTGGATCTTCAGGCTGGTTCTGCAAATAACGGTTGAATGCCGTCAGTGCCATGCCGTATTCACCCGCATAATAATCCACCAGCCCGCGGTTCAGCTCGTTCACGGGGATATTGGCTTCCACCAGCGTAAGTAAGGCTGAATAAGAGTAAGCCGAGTTGGGGAATTGGGTCACCAGATCCGAGTAAACCTGGTGCGCTTGATCGAGCTGGCCAAGTTGGGTGTAGATTTCACCTTTTCGATATAAGATCAAACTTTTAGTGGCGTCGCTATTAGTGCGGCTAAACAAATCGTCATACAGGGTTAGCGCTGTTGTCGTGTCGCCGGCAAGAGCATAGGAGCGTGCAATTCTCATCTCCAGGTAGGTGCTATCCATTAATCCAGGAGATTTAAGCGCAATTGAGAAGTCCCGAATCGCGTTCGAGTAATCTCCAGCCTGCATTGATGCATCCCCGCGGAGTTCATAGATGTATCCATCGATTATCCCCGGTCGCAAATCCAGGTATTTCGAGAAAGCTGCAGTGGCTTGGGGATAATATTCCAGGTTGGTGTAAGCCTGCGCCAGGAGGAAATTTGCGGTCGCTGCATGCTCTGAACCCGGAAAACGAACCAGTAAATCTTCCAGAACTGTAGCAGCTTCCTGATATTGGCCTGCCAGCAGGTGAGTCCGCCCGGTGCCCAATAAACCAGCGCTCTGTATTTCCGGGTCGTTGCTGGACTGCAGCGCTTTCTGAAATTCTTGCAGGGCAGTCTCCCAGTCACCGTTCTTTAGAGCCTGGTCTCCACCGTGAATGCGCGCCGCAGGCTCTGGTGTCGGGGTGGGAGAAGGCCATGGCGTGGGTGTAGTTGTCGGGATTTGCGTTGCGGTTGCTGTTGGCGATGGGGTAGCGGACGCAAGCAAGGATGGCAGATTATCCAATACATTGCAGCCAGTGGCAAGCAAGCAGATGACAATGATAAAGCTGGCAGTTTTGAACCTCATGTCCGTCACTATACCTTGAGGCTTCGGGCTTGTCAATGTCCCCACAAATGAACCTTTGGTAAGAGAAAACACTGTTTGACGTGTACTCACCGTTCTCGTATAATTTAATTACCCAGACAATTCAGGATTAACGATGACCGAATACCAAAATCCCATCGATCAAACCCGGTTAGCCCAGTTGAAAGCTGCAGTTGGTCAGGGACCAATGTTAATTCTGACTCACGATAGTCCTGATCCAGATGCATTGGCATCTGGGATGGGGCTGGCGGCATTATACCGAGAAGCATGGCATATACCCAGTGATTTGCTCTATACCGGGCTGGTAGCCCGGGCAGAAAACCGCGCCTTATTAAACTTGCTCCTCCCTGACTGGCGTCAGGTAGACCAGCTTCCAGACTTCCAGCGCTATTCAGGCATCACGCTGGTTGATACACAACCGGGCACGGGCAACCATCGCTTGCCCCCAGATGTATATCCGACGATTGTTATCGATCACCACTACCCACGCTGGGATGTATTGCGCCAGGTGAAATATGTGGATGTCCGGCCTGACGTTGGTGCGACAGTGAGCATGGTGTACCAGTATCTTGATGCTGCAGGCATCTCCCCGGAAGTGAACCTGGCAACAGCCATGTTTTACGGTTTGCAAACCGATACTCGCGGCTTAGGGCGCGATGCTTCTCCAACCGATGAAATTATCTACATGCGTTTACTGAGCTGGGTCGATCGTAACAAGCTGGTTCGCGTCGAACAGGCTGGCTTATCCAGAGATTATTTCCGCGCCATCAACCGTGGCTTTGAAGCAGCGCGCGTCTATGGGCGCTCGGTGGTGGTCAACATGGGCCAGATGCATCGCCCGGATATGGCTGCCGAGATGGCAGATGTGCTCATCCGGTTGGAGAGCGCCCGGGCGGTGTTGTGTTATGGAATCTTCCAAAATCAGCTTCACCTGTCCTTGCGCACTGAGCCATCCGGACAGGATGCTGGTGTTTTGGTTCAACGCGTGATTGGCGCACTGGGCAAGGCTGGCGGGCATGGCACGATGGCAGGCGGGCAAATTCTCCTGGAGGGGCGGGAGCCTGCAGACGTAATTGAAGGAGTTGAGAGCCGTTTTCTGGCGGTTATGCAAGAAAATGGTGGTGGTATACCCCTGCTCGCAGATTAGTAGATCTGCCGCGCTTTGTTCGAGAAGCTAATCCTTAGAATGTGAATTTAATTGCACGCTTTGCTCTGTTTGACAAAGCAGCCTTACCGTGTTAAACTCATGGCGTTTCACCGAAAGCCGACGCATCAGCCTGTGCTTAAGCCAACGCTCTCCCGGGAGGGCGTTTTTGTGTGTAATCAGAGATATGATGAGAACCGTTGAGTGGGATTACGAAAACCATCAGGTCAGGATGATCGACCAGCGCCAGTTGCCTTCAGAGCTGGTGGTGGTGGCTTTTTCGGATTACCGGCAAGTTGCAGAAGCGATCCGCAGCATGGTGGTACGCGGCGCACCGGCAATTGGCGCTGCAGCCGCCTTCGGTTTAGCGCTGGCAGCCGATCGATCTACCTCGGCTGCGGTTGAAGCCTTTCGTGCAGAGATTAGTAACGCCGCTTACGAGTTGGGTCAGGCGCGGCCGACTGCCGTGAATCTATCCTGGGCATTGCGGCGCATGCAAAAACATCTGGAGAGCGCTTCCGCGACCGTCCCAGAGTTAAAACTTGCTCTCCTAAATGAAGCGCAAAAATTAGCCGATGAAGATGTGGAAATCAACCGGCGCATGGCGGGGTATGGGGCTGACCTTATCAAGGAAGGCGATACCCTGCTGCATCACTGCAATACTGGGGCGCTGGCAGCCGTGGATTGGGGCACCGCATTAGGGGTCATCCGCATGGCGCACGAGCAAGGCAAACGCATCCATGTATTGGTAGATGAAACACGCCCTCGCTTGCAAGGGATGCGATTAACTGCCTGGGAGCTGCAGCAGCTGGGAATCTCTTACAGTATCATTTCCGATAACGCTGCCGGTTTCTTTCTACGATCCGGTCAGGTTCAGAAGGTATTCTTTGGGGCGGACCGGATAGCTGCAAATGGTGACGTCGCCAACAAAATTGGCACGTACATGCTGGCTCTGGCTGCTCACGATAATAATGTGCCAGCCTATTCTGTAGCACCGACGTCCACCATCGACTTATCTCTCAAGCGTGGGGATTTAATCCCTATCGAAGAGCGCTCCGCCAGCGAAGTCCTGGATATTCAAATCGCCGGACAACCCGCTGCACCACTGGGCGCATCTGCCCGTAATCCCGCCTTTGACGTGACTCCTAACCGGTTAATTTCCGCAATTGTCACCGAATACGGTGTTGTCTATCCACCCTACTTCAAAAACCTGAAGCAGATCGTTCCACAAGAGGAGAGCCACCGGTGAGTGATTTATCTTGCTCCAGGGTCTTATTCATGAGGGGTCTGGTATGAAAATCTTACTCTCAGGATCCGTAGCTTTTGATTATTTAATGACTTTTCCAGGATATTTCCGCGACCATATCCTGCCCGACAAGCTGGACAGCATCAGCCTGTCTTTCCTGGTTGAGTCCATGGTGCGCATGCGGGGTGGAATTGCACCTAATATCGCCTACACCCTGGCGCTATTAGGCGAGCATCCACAGCTGTGGGCAACTGTTGGTGAAGATTTCGAAGAATACCGCCAGTGGCTCGAGTCACATGGGGTAGATACTTCCGGTGCGCGGGTCATTCCCGGAGTATATACCGCCTCGTTCTTCGTCAATACAGACCGCGCCAATGCGCAGATTGCCAGCTTTTACCCGGGAGCTATGGCGTATGCTGCTCAGCTATCGATCAAGGAATTGAAGGATTCACCCCCCGACCTGGTGATGATCTCCCCCAACGACCCAACAGCCATGATTACGTATGTGTCTGAATGTGTTGCCCTCGGCATTCCATATATCTTTGATCCCAGCCAGCAGATCGTCCGTTTGAATGGGGAAGAACTGTACCAGGGTATTACCGGGGCAATGGCTTTATTTGTTAATGATTATGAGGGTGCCCTGATCCACAAAATGACCGGTTTGCAGCCTGAGGACATCCTTTCCATGGCGCAGCCTGGCGAGGAACGATTTATTGTTATCACCCGCGGTGAAAAAGGCGCCAGCATCTATACTACCGGCGGGGAATACCACGTTCCAGTGATTAAGCCCGAACAGGTTGTAGATCCTACCGGTGTTGGGGATGCCTTCCGAGGAGGATTTCTGACCGGGTTTGCGCACGGTTTCGACTTTCAAACTTGTGGTCAGATGGGTGCGCTGGCAGCCACCTATTGCCTGGAGCACCGCGGTCCCCAAGGACAGGATTATTCCAGGGATCAGTTTGTCGCCCGCTTCCGAGGGCATTTTGATGACCATGGATTACTCGACCAATTAAATTAATTCAAGCACGATAATTTCGAACACACCAAATAATGGAGACAGCAATGGAGAAATTTGACGTTAAAGATATCAAACTGGCAGAAGGTGGACGTCGCAGGATTGAATGGGCAGCGCGCGAAATGCCCGTGCTGCATCGCATTCGCGAACGTTTCATTAAAGAGCAGCCCTTGAAGGGCATCCGGGTAGCGGCTTGTTTACATGTGACCACTGAGACTGCCAACCTGATGCAGACCCTGCATGAAGGCGGCGCCGACGTTGTGCTGACAGCCTCGAATCCGCTTTCTACTCAGGATGATGTTGCTGCAGCCCTGGTAAGCTTCCTGGAAGTTCCGACCTTCGCGATCAAGGGCGAAGATCATGTTACCTATTACAAACATATCCATGCAGCCCTGGATAACCAGCCGCATATGACCATGGATGATGGCGCTGATTTGGTCAGCACCATACATAAAGATCGCCGTGAATTATTAAAATCAGTACTTGGCGGCACCGAAGAAACGACCACTGGCGTGATCCGCTTGCGGGCTATGGCAGCAGACGGAGCATTGAATTTCCCGGTTATCGCAGTCAATGACGCCATGACCAAGCACCTCTTCGATAACCGTTATGGCACAGGCCAATCCACCGTAGATGGTATTATCCGCGCTACCAATATCTTGCTCGCCGGGCGTGTTTTTGTCGTTGCAGGTTATGGCTGGTGCGGGCGCGGCCTGGCAAACCGGGCGCGTGGGATGGGCGCGAATGTGGTTGTCACCGAAGTTGATCCCCTGCCCGCTCTGGAAGCTGTGATGGATGGTTTCCGTGTGCTGCCCATGTCTGAAGCTGCCAAAATCGGTGATATCTTCTGCACCGTTACCGGCGATCTAAATGTTATTGATAAGCACCACTTTGAAGCGATGAAAGATGGTGCGATTGTTGCCAACTCCGGTCATTTCAACGTCGAAATTAATATCCCTGCGCTGGAAGCCATGTCGGTCAGCAAGCGCCTTGTGCGCCCCTTTGTCGAGCAGTTTGAGCTCCAGGATGGTCGGCGCATCAACCTTCTGGGCGAGGGTCGCTTGATCAACCTGGCAGCAGCCGAGGGGCACCCTGCCAGTGTGATGGATATGTCATTTGCCAACCAGGCATTAAGCCTGGAGTATATGGTGAAAAATGCCGACAAGCTCGAGAAGAAAGTTTACAGCGTGCCGGCGGATATTGACCGCGAGATCGCCCGCTTGAAGCTGGCTGGTATGGGCATTGATATTGACGTGCTCACTCCTGCGCAGGTGGCTTACCTGAACTCTTGGGAAGAAGGTACATAATCCCCTGGATTGTCAGTCTGAATAGTTGGTTTACATAAGATCAAAATCGGGGAGCGGATACATCGCTCCCCGATTTTTGTGCATGATTAAATCCGCTTTCTCAAGCAGATCCTGGTTATTTCAATCTTCGTCTTCTTCTTGCTCAGCTTCGGCTCTGTTAACGGCCATGGGAATTTCTCCACTTAAGGCTTGCTGTCGGATCGCCGATTCAATTTCATCAGCCAGGTCGGGATTTTGCTTCAGGAAGTCCTTGGAATTTTCCCGTCCCTGACCCAGACGAATGTCGCCATACGAGTAGAATGAGCCACGCTTGGTCACGATCTCCAGGGTGGTTGCCAGGTCTAGGATATCGCCCATCTTTGAAATGCCTTCGCTGTACATGATGTCAAACTCGGCTTCGCGGAAGGGCGGAGCGACCTTGTTTTTAACCACTCGCACCCGGGTGCGGTTGCCGATGATCTCTGAGCCGAGCTTAATTGTTTGAATGCGGCGTACATCCAGGCGCACCGATGCATAAAACTTAAGTGCCATGCCACCGGTCGTCGTTTCCGGATTTCCAAACATCACGCCGATCTTCAGGCGTAGCTGGTTGGTGAACACCACGGTAGTATTGGTTTGCTTGATCGCTCCGGACAATTTGCGCAGCGCTTGCGACATGAGGCGAGCTTGCATGCCCATCTGGGGATCGCCCATGTCTCCTTCGATTTCTGCGCGCGGCACCAGGGCTGCCACCGAGTCGATCACCACCACATCGACCGCGCCAGAGCGCACCAGGGTTTCGGCAATCTCGAGCGCCTGCTCGCCCGTATCCGGCTGGGAGATGAGCAATGACTCGACATCAACCCCGCAGCGCGCAGCGTAGGTTGGATCGAGCGCATGTTCCATGTCGATATAGGCACAGGTTCCGCCAAGCTTCTGGGCCTCGGCGACAATGTGCTGGCTGATCGTGGTTTTGCCGGAGGATTCGGGGCCGTAGATTTCTGTAATGCGCCCGCGCGGAACACCGCCAATTCCCAGGGCAATATCCAGGGATAAGGAGCCTGTGGGAATTCCTTCAACAGCCAGCTGCTGTGATTGGCCAAGCCGCATGATTGCGCCATCGCCATAGCGTTTTGTAATATCGTTGACTGCTTTATCCAGGGCAACCTGCCGGGCGTCGTCGTTTGGATTATGAGCGGGGGGAGGGGGGGCTTTGCGTACCATGTGATTACACTCCTCTTTCTGAAAGGTTCCTTTTGGTAGTCAGTTAAATGGTCCTCAGGGATTGGTTTCCCAAAAGTATTTCTAGTTTAGCACAGATGTTCTGACTGTCAAGGGCTTACGCGTTATTGCCTTGTGGAAGTCGCAGCAGTAATTAATTCGATTCAAAACCAGTTTTGTAAAGCTGGTAATACATGCCACCATTTTGCAGCAATTCGCTGTGACTTCCCTGTTCGATGATCCTGCCATCCTGGATGACCACAATCCGGTCGGAGTTTACCACTGTTGAGAGTCTGTGGGCGATAACAAATGCAGTGCGATCCTTCAGCAGACGCGCCAGAGCCTGTTGGATCAACCGCTCCGTCTGAGTGTCCACGCTGGAAGTGGCTTCGTCCAGCACGAGAATACGTGGGTTGGCTAACAAAGCACGGGCAAATGAGATAAGCTGGCGCTGTCCAACTGAAAGAACCACGCCACCCTCTTCAACCTGAGTATCATAGCCATCCCGCAGGCTGGTGATGAATGGGTGTGCGCCGATTGCTTCCGCGGTAGCCTGAACCTCCGCATCCGTAGCATCCAAACGTCCAAATCGAATATTTTCCGCAACGCTTCCAGAAAACAAGAATGGATCCTGTAATACAATACCCATCTGGCTGCGCAAGCTTTTCTGTGTCACCTGTCTGAGATCATATCCGTCAACCAGGACCCGCCCGGATGTCGGATCATGAAACCGGCTGACCAGCTTGACCAGGGTCGATTTGCCTGCGCCTGTCTTCCCCACCAGGGCGACAGTCTCTCCTGGTTTAACATCCAGGTTGATATCAATCAAGACCGGCGTGGGGTCATCAGAATAGTTGAAACTAACCTGTTCAAATCGTACCGCTCCGGCAATCTCAGGACAGTGAATGGCATCAGGAAGATCTTGAACTTCCACCGTAGTATCAAGCAGTGCAAAGATGCGCTCCCCGGCTGCCATGGTGGACTGGAAAGAATCATAACGCTGGCTTAGATCGCGGATGGGCTCGAAAAACCGATCCATGTAGAGGATGAAAGCCACGAGTACACCAGCTGTGATCGGCTCGGAAAAGTTTGTCCATAAGCCTAAGACAGTTACTCCTCCGATAACGACAACGAGAGAGACTGCCAGGCTGCCCAGAAAATCAATGGATGCAGGGAAGGCGGATGCCACCTTTGCGGCACGTAAATTAGTGTTTAGGTGGTTTTGGTTGACCTCGTCCCGGAAGTATGTAAAGTTCACTGGTTGGCGTGAGAAAGCCTGTACCACGCGCACACCATTAATATTTTCTGCCAGCACGGAGTTTACCCAGCTAATTGCGGCGCGAACACGGCGATAATTTTCGCGTGCTTGTTTTCGGAAGATGACCGTCACTGCGATCATCAAAGGTAGCACCATAAAACTTGCCAGGGCGAGCTGCACATTCATCAATAGCATGGCAACGACAATGAAAATCAAAGTGAAGAAATCACGTGCGATCGCTAACATAGCCCAGGTGATAAACTCACGCAGCACGCTGACATCATTGACTACCCGGGTGATCACCCGCCCCACGCTGTAATGAGAGTAGAAACCGATCGATAGTTTTTGAAGATGGTCGAAGAGGTTTTGCCTCAGATCATAAATGATCGATTGTCCGACACGCGCCATGATATTAACGCGCAGGTATATTGCACTCCACTGCAATATAGCCACCAGCAGGTATAAGAGAACGATATTTCGCAGGGCGATGAGATCATTACCCTCTATTCCGGCATCTACCGCCTGTCCTACCAGGTATGGACCCACTGAAGCGGCAGCCGAATTGATTATCATTAGGACCACTGAAATAGCCAGCTCCTTCCAGTAAGGTCGTAAATAATCGATCAGGCGGCGTGTTATTTGGGGATCGTACCCTTTTAGGATGACATCTTCAGATGCATGTGCTGCTTGTGCCATAATGATCTCAACTCAATTGGTAGAATAACGCTGAATGGGTTCATTTTCTTTTTCAGCATCGACCACGATTGTCAGCCCGCTGCTAATTTCGAGATGATCCATTTGTTCCTGGAATTCTTCTTGATCTTTCAACTGTAAGTCATAGATTTCACGGTATAAGCCGTTCAAATTGAGCAGGCGGGTGTGTGTGCCGCGCTCGACGATGCGGCCTTGATCCATCACCAGGATCAGGTCAGCCTTGCGCACGGTCGAGAGGCGATGAGCGATTACGAATGTTGTGCGTCCTTCCATCAATTCTTCAAGAGCTTGCTGGATCAATAGCTCTGTTTCAGTATCAACAGATGATGTTGAGTCATCCAGGATTAAGATGCGCGGATTCAACAATACAGCTCGCGCAATCGCGACCCTCTGCCTTTGCCCGCCAGAGAGGGTTACTCCTCTTTCTCCAACCACAGTTTGGTAGCCATTGGGAAGCTGTGTGATGAATTCATGCGCCTGGGCAGCCCTGGCAGCCGCTTCTATTTCCTCCTGCGGTGCGTCAGGGCGCCCGTAAGCTATGTTTTCAGATATTGTGGCAGAAAACAGCAGCGAGGTCTGCAGCACAATCCCGATTTGCCGGCGCAAGCTAGCCAGGTCTGCTTGCCGCAGGTCAATACCATCCACTCGGATGGACCCCTTGCTGACATCATAAAAGCGGGGTATCAGGCTGACCAGCGAGGATTTTCCTGAACCCGTGGGTCCAATAAGTGCAATGATCTGGTTTGGGGCGACTTCCAATGTGATGTACTCTAAGGCTGGGACAACCTGGTTCAGATATTGGAAATCTACGTCATTAAACTCGATCTGCCCACTTAAGGTGGGAAGCTGGACCGCATCAACTGGTGATTGAATGTCCGGCTCCAGGTCTAATATTTCATAAGTGCGCTGGATGCCTGCAATTGCCTCACCAGCCGAGTTGACCAGCCAGGTGATCTGCTGGGCTGGAGTTGCCAGTAGCAGCATATAGCCGTTGAATGCGATGACCTCACCGACGGTCATCTCTCCTTGTAACACCATTTGACCGCCAAACCATAATATCAAGATTGTCCCCAGGGTGACCAGGAAGTGCGTCGTCGGCATAATCTTGGAAAATTCACGGATGGATTTCACACGCGCGTTATACAGGGTTCGGTTTGCCTTCTCAAATCTACCCATCTCATATGGTTCTCGTGCAAAGGCGCGCACGACCTGGGCGCCGCTTACGTTTTCCTGCACTCGCGAAGATAGGTCTCCCAGGGCTACATCGACGTCCCAAAAATATTTCCCCACCCTTTTTCCGTAGTTGGTCGTGACCAGCACCATCGGGATCATCGGAAGCAATGCAATCACCGCCAGACGTGGCTGTGCATTGAACAGCACCGCAACCACCCCGCTAACCAGCAGTAGCAAGCGGATAATTTCCACCACGCTGAAGCCAGCAAATCGCTCAATGGCACGCACATCTTCTATGCAGCGGCTGATTAGCTGCCCGGTTTGCGAATGGTCATGAAATGTGAATGGCAGATTTTGAATGTGGTCATACAGCTCATTGCGCAGGTCGTACCCGATATGCGATGCCACCCACTCGTTCAGGTAACGCAGCGTGTAAGTCAGGACCGACCTCAGCAAGCCAATTCCCAACAAGACCAGGGCTGAAAGTAGCAGGTATCGAAGGTTTTTCTCTGCCAGGCCAACATCGATGATCTGGCGAATGATTTGAGGGACCAGCAGTTGGGCGCCTGTCAGCAGCAGTAAGGTCAACAGAGACAAGCTGACCGTGAGCCAATAGCGCCTGAGATATGGGCGTAGCCTGAGCAGTGATTTCATATTGTGTGGTGAGTTCGATTTTTCTTGTTATTCAGTGTCTGCTTGAATTTCTGGAGGTCGAAATATTACATACTTTTGGTCTACGACCAGGAGCACACTCGATTCTACCGGAGAGGAGGGTTCCTCTGGAGCATCGGCGGGGGTATCGAAGTAATAGACTTTTGCCAGTAATGTATACGGGGGGTTTTGAGACGCACCGCGCAGGTGCATGGTGAGCTCCATTTTCCGGGTCATACTCTCCAGAATGCTGACATTTGAAGCAATATCCCCCACTTTATCGGTAATCGTCAGCTCAGCATTTGGTTTTTTTTGAAAAGGATCGACTTCCAGATATACGCGCAATCGTTTTCCATCGGGGTAAGGTTCAACCCGCAGGCTTTGAATCCTGACTTCCTCAGGAGGCAGGGGAATTTCATTTGGATCTTGGAAGAAGATATCCATACTCGGCTTACTTTACTCGTCGAAGAGAAATGTCGGCTCAGCATAGAAGCGGATACCTTTATTGGCGATCCGTTCCTGCAGCCATTGCCGGAGCTTAAAATTCTTTTGTGCCAGAGGCTTTTGATTCTCTAATTCTTCCAGCGGATAATTCAAATGCAGCGCGCGCGGGGCGATGGTGAAGCGCGTGATTCCGGTCGGCAGCAGGTGACCTGCACCGGCGAGTTTCATAATGTCGGTAATTTCGAAAACCGGAAAGATGACCAAGCCGCACAGGTTTTCGTATACACCGTGTAAATCGTGAATGTCTCGCACACTGGTGCGGTCCAGATGACCGTGGGATTTGTAACTATTCACCAGTGAATTCAGGATTTCGACGCGATCCAGGATTTGTTCGGCATCTGTACACAGTGCTTTTACCTGTCCATTAGGATATTGGATTAAAGCAATACCACAATCCCCAAAGAGGTCTGGCTCAATCCCTTCGCTCGCTGCCGATAACTCAGTATTCGGAATGCTCTGCACATTTCGAGAGAACAGGGTCAGGTCCATCTGCCAGACCACATGATTCCAGGTGTGCAGACGCAATCCCTGGCTGTCGGGAGCGATGACCTGTACCAGGATGTCTCGAAATCCCATTTCCTGGAGGGCAGTGAAGCGGTTGGCGCCGTCCAGCACCATGTAACGCTGGCTCTGATCAGGTAGGGGGGCTACGACGGGCGGGTTTCGCCAGATTCCACTCTCGCGGATTTTTTTTATCAGAGGAGGTGTGCGCTGGGGGTCATGCCATTCATGAATCAGCAGTTGCTCAATCGGCAGGAATTCGAGATGGGGGAGTTCGCGCAGCATGTTGGTGGGGGACCTCCAGAACTTCAACCATACCATGAAACCACTGCATCGTCAAAGAAGGATATCACCCTATCGCTGTGAAGGGTGTCACAAAATTATGGGGTTGTTAAACAATAACGCCAGGGTGTAATGGCTTTTCACCCCGGCGTTGGATAATTATCAATCGCTTAAGATTACATGCCTGCCATGAAAGCCAGGCCAACCGTTCCAGGGCCAGCATGGCTGCCGATCACAGGGCTGACCTCAGCTAGAATGCTCTCGATCGGGTTTAAGGCCTTGGATGCTTCAGCCAGAACCGTTTTTGCGTCTTCAGGGGAATTGGCATGCAATGTCGCCAGGCGAACCGGTTTTCGGCCTCCTGATCTCTCATTGATCAACTCGACAATGCGGTTCAAGGATTTGCTGCGCGTGCGCACCTGTTCAATTCCTTCAACCTTGCCGCCAGTAACTTCCAGGATTGGTTTTATATTTAAAGCCGTAGCAAGAAAACGTTTCCCTCCACCAATTCTGCCTCCCCGGTGGAGAAATTCCAATGTGTCTACAGCAAAGACGACACCGACTTTGTCGACTGCATTATTTGCTACTGCTTTGACTTCTGCCAGGCTGGCGCCTTGCTCGGCTGCTCGCGCAGCCATCAAGACCTGGAAACCAAGCGCCATAGCCGTTGTCCGCGAGTCAACAATCTCGATGGAAGGATTTTTTAACATTTCCCTGGCTTGTATCGCCGAGGCAATCGTCCCTGAGAGCTCATTCGAGATCAAAATCGCCAGGATGTCATAACCTTGTTCTAATAAGCTGCCGAAAATATTCAAGAAAGACGCCGGGGTGACCTGGGATGTAGATGGCATCACCTTGGCAGTTTTGAGCCGTTCATAAAATTCGGAAGGCTGAATATTAACGCCATCCTGAAAATTTTCTTCACCCCAAATAAGTTCCTGTGGTGCAACAGAAATCTGGTATTGCGAAAGGATATCCTTGGGTATATTTGCAGTACTATCTGTGACTAGCGCTACCTTAGCCATGATAAATTCTCCTCACCTGGATTCTGTATAGATCAATGATAACCTCAAAAGTAAACCCCTAACTGCTTAAAGAGTTACGCACGCTTCAGTAAAAACTATCAGGCTTCGAACTGATCAGCGATAATCCCCTCTGTTCAGTTGTTTCACTAAAAGCAGTGGCTAAATGTAGAGGGTAAATTGTGAATATGCTAGAAATGCCCACACTGTCAGCGAACAACTCGTCAGAAACGGTAAAACTGACACCTACTAGGTTATAAGGAGACAACGCTAAATTACGCTACTACTTGGCACGTTTGGCAGGCATCGTCTCGTTGTTTCTCGCGTTGTCCCCTTTCACTTGAATGTGCCTTGGGCTGGTTCATCTTCTGCTTCAAAAGTCGCTCAACTTTACACGCAAATATTCTCTGCTTACTCTGCGTATGTCAAAGATTTCTCTCGCTCCACTATTTTAGCCACTCCCATTCCAGGCAGGCTGGCTCTCCACCGTCGAGGGAACTGGAATAATTAGGCCAATCCTCAAGGATGGGGAACAGGTCTTTTCCAATGGCTTGTTCCACTTTTCGTTCGAGAAACGCTTACATGTCGTGATCGTATTTGTCCAGCAAGACTTGAAGCTCAATCTCGGGTAAGGGAGACAGCTTTACATTCGTGACTTTAGCCTGCTTGAAGATTTTCTTCACTTTTTCTGTCACAATGGTTCCGCCAAAACTGCTCACCCAGAAAATATCACTTCCATCCCAATCCTCTTCGTAGAAGTAAAGCCCTTTATAGACATCGAAGGGTTCTCCCCCTGGCACTGCCTGGCGGGTAAAGATCTGGCTGCGGCTGCGGTCGCTGCCGGCATTCGCTGCCCGTCACGGCAAAACCATGATATCCAGGCAGCGGCTCGCCTTTCCGTCCGTACACCTCCACCGGATAGGTCATCCAACCCGTTACTTCTTTCGCACCAAGAATTCCACCACTCTATCTGTGATGCAAACCATATGTACCAGGTGCGGACCATGAGAAAGTGCTGTGACTTGTCCTCCTCTATGACCGCCTAGCTGAATAGGCTGCTCTGGTGAAACCTGTCCTCTGAAAAGCTTCCAGGCGATAGTCACTATTAACCCAATCATTGTAGCCCCGAACGGTTATCCGCAATGGTCGGTTGGCTAAGCGGATCGTTGAGTTCATAAAACCGACTGAAATTAAGGAGTGCCGAAGTGGACATCGAATTTGTATTCCTTTGCTAAGTCTCGAGCAAAATTCAGGATCTCTTCCCTGGTTCGGGTCTGTGCCAGGAATTTCCTCCATTGTTCATTGTAGGCATAGCTCCAGCCCCGATGAGTTGAGGCGTCCACCCATGTTCCAAAGATAGGATCATGGATATTGATGTCTGGAGCCATATCCAGGAATTGTTTTTCAAACTCCTGCGGCAAGACGTGATGGGCTTCCATCCCCACGATATCATCCAAGCCTTTTCCTGTCAACCGCTGCAGGTTCTCGCGGAAGTTCCAACTGGCAAAGGATTTATACGCGTGTTCTCCCGCTTCTTCGCCGGCTTCCTTCCCAAGCTTTATCAGTCCTCTCCTTGCCAGATCATCTAGTGGAAGAGCGACAGGTAGTAACTCATCCGGTTCTGCCGCTTCAAAACCGACGGTCAACGCCAGGTTTACAGCAGCGGCATCTTTTGCCTCCTGTGATGCATTCGGATCCGCCAAGACTCGTCCTGATTGCCAGGCATCATAGGCTGTCCAGCCGTAATCAATGGCTTTCATGGCTATGATGGCGAGCCCAATGATTACAGGTATGGGTATATGGCCTGACGGATCAGAGTATCGAAGGGGGTTATATCTGGCGTAGGAGTACCGGTTCCAATCCTGTGGGTTATAAGGATTGGGGATAAACGTATCCGGTTGATTGAACTGCACTATACCAGGATCATACCATCTTGCCCCATAATAATACAATCCCAGGCTGCTCTCGCTGCGCTGCCCGGTGTAACGATACGTCGTCGGCGTCGTGCCGCTGCTCCAGCGCTGCTCCCCCCAGGCTTTGTACAGCAGCCTGCCATACAAGCCCCCACTGGCATTCGCGGTGACGCTCGTCGAGCCCAGGTGATCCGAGACCAGCCAGTATAGCGTGCTCCCCTGCCGCATCCCCACCCGGCTGCCGCCTGCTTCGTAGTAGCGCTTCATCGTGCTGCTCGAGCCCGTCCACTCGTAATAGCTGCCAATATACGCCGTGGTCGTGCCCCCTGCGGCGCTCTTCACCCGCACTCCGTCCCCGTCATAGACGAACGACGCGCTGGCTGCCCCGCTGACCGTGCTCAGCCGGTTCTCGGCGTCGTATGCCAGGTTGTACGTGCTGCCCCCAATCACCCGCTGGGTCATGTTGCCGCTGCAATCGTAGCTGTACGTGTTCCCACCCATCGCCGATGCAGCGTGCGGCAGGCTGCGGCTGCCTTCCGGGCAGCTCACTTGCGCGCTGTAGCTCAACGCCTGCCCGCCCTTGCTGCTCAGCACCCCCGTCTCCGCCTGGTAGCTGTAGCTTTCCAATCCAACGTTGCCCCCTGTTCCCCCGCTGGCTGCCGCGCTGGTCAGGCGGTCTGCCGCATTATATGTGAAGCTCTGCGCCTGCGGGCTGCCCATCTTGTAATCGTAGATGTTCAGCAGGTTGCCCACTGCATCATATGCGGGTGTGTCCGTGCCGCTGTAGTAGCGCAGGTCGAGCAGCGAGCTTGGACTGCCCGGTGTGCCCGCTCGGATCTGCCTCAGCCGCCCCTGTCCATGGCTCGTACTCCAGGCAAAGTATTCGTAATCAATTTTCAGCACCGGCTGCGACGCCAGGTTGGGCGCCCCGATGTTTTTCACATCCAGCCTGCCTGCGGCGTCGTACTGTGCTCCCTGCAGGTAGTAGTAGCTGTTCGTGTTGCTCAACATGCTCTTGATCGCGCCCTGCGGATGGTATTGGTAGCTCACCACCTCTCCCGCCTGCCCGGCGCTGCCGCCCGGGTAGGTCATGCTCTGCAGCAGGTCGGCGCTGTTGTAGCTCCACCCGGTCCGGAAGCTGCCCACACCACTCACTACCCTTAGCTCTCCCACCTGCCGACCGCGCACGTCGTAATTCCAGCTCGTGCTGCCGCTGCTGTCGGTCATGCCTGTGCGCATGCCTTTTCCATACTGCCCATTGCCTGGATCGTAGGCATCGTAGGTGTAGCTCACGTTCAGGCTGGGGTTTACGCTTGGGCAGGCGTCGTCCGTGCGGTAGTGCTTGCCAACCAGCCGCTCCAGGCTGTCATAGTACAGGCAGATCCGCCCCCCTCGTGCATCGGTCTGGCGCGTCAGGTGCAGCGCATCGTAAGTGTATTTCCACACCCCCATGTCCGGATCGCTCATGCGTGTCTTTCGCCCAGCCTTGTCGTATTCCAGGCTGGTCACCGACCCGCCGGTTTGCACCGCGACCAGTTGGTCTTTGACGTCGTATTCGTAGGCTGCCAATGGTCCTTGCTCAGGCTGCACCTGCCGAATACGCCCGAATACGTCCTGGCGCGTGCAGGTCGTCCGTCCTGCGGCGTCGGTCTGGCAGCTTTCCTGGTAGGCGTAGCCTCCCGGCGCACTGGCGCCGCCATCCCGGTACATCCGGCTGCTCTGGCTGCCATCCGGGGCGATCACACTCTGCACCCGCCCCAGCAGCTCGTAATTTGTCTGCGTGGCGGGTTGGCTGAGGTCTTTTCTTCCCGCTCTGGCAATTGAGGAAAAGCAATAAACTAAAAGGGTTCGAATTATCAAGCATCCTCTATCTCTCGTAAGAATTCATATATTTCTATGTCTTCAAATATTAAAGATATTAAATCCGTATCCTTTGGAAGTCTATACTGAACATATTCCTTCACGATTTTGGCCTACTCCCTCAGGACAAACCTCCAATAAATCGCCTTTCATTTGTGCGGCAGCGCTGTAGAAAAGGGTAACTCCTATTTCCTCATAAAAAATGTATATCGAAAACCATGGCCCACCCCCATGACTAACATCCGTTAGAAAGAGCAACACTTCGTCTGGCAGGCCATAACGGTCAAGCACTTGATGAAGTTGGTATCTCAACTCCGTTCCACTACCAGAAGCAGAAATCTTCCCAATGATACCGTTTGTTACCTGATAACCAGAAGAAACCGGCTCATCATACCCCGGGATGGTATTGTGGACACCTATGACCGTAATGGATTGTTCACTTCCATCTGGAGCGGATACATCCACAACCCTATGCTCAATTCTTTCGGCAAATGATGCCAGAAAATTGTAGGATTCTTGCCAGGAAGTCTCTCCAGGAGTTATCCCCCAATAGCATGGAAGTTCGCAGCCTGCATTGTTCTTCAGTAAATCGACCACCATCTCCTGTGCCTGATCTGGGGGTAATGTAGGAATCGGTGTCATTGTCGATGGTACTAATGTGGCAGTGTTGGTAGGAGCAATTGTGCTTGTTGCTGTAATCGTCGGAAGGTCTGAGGTTGATGCAAGTTCCGATGTAATTGTTGATGAGAAACTTTTCGGGGAAACAGTCACTTCTATGAGCGTTGCAGACGAAGTCGTTGAATCAATCGTACTCATATTCGCATTATTTGTTCCACAACTGGATGTGAAAATGCTACATGTGATAGCAACTAAAAAAATTAGTAGAAACTTGTGCTTTTTCATATACACCTTATCTTTGGTTGTTGATTGCGATATTGATAAAGTTGAACATGTTATTTGTCATCCATTCACTCATGTCCACTGCTAAAGATTGGTAGTAAGGATTTGTGTTCCACTGATTAAATATCCAACCAACTCCCATGTCTGCATATATTTCCCCCGGGGTATTTTCAGGGCTTTGCTGCCAATATTTATAGGGACCTGCAAGACCATCTCTTGAAAATCGTGACGGCAAGGTTGAGCGTGCTTGTTTGTATTTTGTTCCATCTTCCAATGTAACTTGCATTGCATTCTCAAAGGCATGAAAAAGCTCATGTACGACAAGGGTTGTATTCATAAAGAGAGCATATCCAGCATTTCTTCTTAAGTATGCTGCTTCTTGATACATCTCTCTGAATTTGACATGGCGCGTGCCTGGTGTGAACCCCATGGCTGTACATTCATTACATCCCCACTCAAAGTTGAACTTATCATTGCCACTTATGCCGTAAACATCTCTAAATGCGAGAGCTGGTTGTACAGCAGATCCCATTGCAGAAGCAAACTGGTAAGCCATTGCTTGAGCACCAGCTATCACTGCCCATTGATTAATTTGCTCCCACACTCCCGTGAATTTAATTCCATATTGTCGGGCCAAGTACCGTATATGATTAACTTCTGAGTAAGTTCCATTAGGACAATAACCATCCTCAAAACAGGGTTGATGCCCTGATGGATCTATGTAATTGACAGGATTGTTTCGAACGTAACTGTAGCGATCGAGGTCAAGAGGGTTATACTTATTGGGTACGATACTATCCGGTTGGAGCCACCGGCTAAGATTAGGGTCATACCATCTTGCACCATAATAATACAATCCCAGGCTGATCTCGCTGCGCTGCCCGGTGTAACGATACGTCGTCGGCGTCGTGCCGCTGCTCCAGCGCTGCTCCCCCCAGGCTTTGTACAGCAGCCTGCCATACAAGCTCCCACTGGCATTCGCGGTGACGCTCGTCGAGCCCAGGTGATCCGAGACCAGCCAGTATAGCGTGCTCCCCTGCCGCATCCCGATCCGGCTGCCGCCTGCTTCGTAGTAGCGCTTCATCACACAAAGGCATGTTGAACGAAGCACAAACAGAAACCCTACACCAATTGCGCGCCGGGATTCTAGCCCTGGCAGAACGGGAAAGCATTATTCAGGATGTTAAGGTTCCAACCTTCAATGATTGATGCCACCTGATCGAAGGATTTTTCCACAGACAAAATCGCAATATTATCTTCTCACCCCCAAACGGAAAGTGAGCGGGCTGTCGAAAGGATGGTCCGGTCGTCTTTCATTTCACACTTCTTCTTGATCGGGATGCGATTGCTCACTTTTGACTGCGTCTATCACCATATCAATTGCCCTGGAAACCTGGGCTGGAGTCGGCTCAAAATCGAGAACCTGCGCAAAAGTAAAATAATGGCCTTTTAGCGAGCGCCTATTCGATCGCATACCATAGACATTGGGACCAAACTTCGGTATGCTATCTATTATGGACGAGACATTTATCTCTTCACTCCTAGCTAAGTCAGCTGAAATGATCTCGAATAAATATTTGTAAAATGGTACTCCCATATAATCTGGTATTACCCTAGACAGTATCTCTTGTCGTTGTGTTCTGTTCTTGATCAAGCCAGAGAGGATGACGTGGAAGGCACAAACAACGTTATTCCGCTCGTAAAGCTCCTGATCCAGGTTCAAAATGGGAAGTCGTGATTTATCCGGCAATCGACGCATTTTATTCATAACTCACCGTCAGGGCTGTTTAAGCTAAACACCCAATTCCCCGGCAAGATTCAGGATCTCTTCAATCAATTTAGGGTTGAAGTTTTTCTCAATAGGTAAATCGTGCTTAATGTAGTATCTTAGCTGTTTTAGATACTCCTTCACCATATCTGAGTCCCACCCTTTTTGTCGAGATAAATACCGTTCTAATGTTTCCCCGCTTTTTCTGTTCCTGAGAATGTTGCGCAGGTCGTTCCGCAAGCCTTCAGCATTGTGCTTCCGGTCGCGGCCTTCCGGATCAGGCATACCCGGGTGAGGAGCAAAACCAGCCACCGAAAAACCCAGCAGCATGGCAAGGTGTTGGGCGGAAGATGCCGCTCCTCCATCGCCACGAGAAAAATAGGGTTGTTGATCTGCATAATAATCTGCGGCCAGGTATGTTACACCCCCTACAATAATTACGCCAGCGACTATGATTAGGCCATCGACAATCCATCCGGGAGGTCCGGCAAATGCCAATGCTGTGCATACGGCTGTATCTGCCCCTCCGGCGAATCCAAAACAATGACCGGTGTCATCCACATACTTGAGGGGGTTATTCGCTGCGTAGTGGTAACGATCTAGATTTTGCGGATGTTGAGGAAGCTTGTGCCGTATAGGCGATGCCATTCGGTATTTGATTAATGGTATTATATTGCTCAAGAGTATCAATCTCAGAATACGAAACAGTCAGCGCGAGCGAATTTCCCGACCCACTCAGTCCTATCTGGCACAACGTGTCTGGTTGGATAAACCTGCCGAGCGCGTCGTCATACCACCTTGAGCCGTACCAGTACAAGTTTATGTTACTTTCCCTGCGCTGCCCGGTGTAACGATACGTCGTCGGCGTCGTGCCGCTGCTCCAGCGCTGCTCCCCCCAGGCTTTGTACAGCAGCCTGCCGTACAGACCCCCACTGGCGTTCGCGGTTACGCTCGTCGAGCCCAGGTGATCCGCTAGCAGCCAATATAGCGTGCTCCCCTGCCGCATCCCGATCCGGCTGCCGCCTGCTTCGTAGTAGCGCTTCATCGTGCTGCTCGAGCCCGTCCACTCGAAATGGCTGCCGATGGTCACCGTGGTCGTGCCCCCTGCGGTGCTCTTCACCCGCACTCCGTCCCCGTCATATACATAGGTCGCACTGGCTGCCCCGCTGACCGTGCTCCGCCGGTTCTCGGCGTCGTATGCCAGGTTGTACGTGCTGCCCCCGATCACCCGCTGGGTCATGTTGCCGCTGCAATCGTAACTGTACGTGTTCCCACCCATCGCCGAGGCGGCGTGCGGCAGGCTGCGGCTGCCATCCGGGCAGCTCACCTGCGCTGTGTAGCTCAACGCCTGCCCGCCCTTGCTGCTCAGCATCCCCGTCTCCGGCTGGTAGCTGTAGCTTTCCAATCCGACATTACCCTGTGTTCCCCCGCTGGCTGATGCGCTGGTCAGGCGGTCTGCCTCATCATAGGTGAAGGTCTGCACTTGCGGGCTGCCAGGCGGAGGCGAGGCGACTCGAGTGGATTGGATCCCGCCACCTGTCTCCGCTCCAGCGCATGTAGAAGCCGCTTAATTGGACTATTTGGTTGGTAAGGTGCAAGCCTGAGCTAAATTCTGCTTGGGACAGTATAATCGACTTGAGTCTGGGAGGGTAGTGCAACGGTGGAGACTGATCCTTCACTGCGTTCAGGACAGGCTCCGAGCGCGCGAACGACCGTCGACGGGGCAGAGGGCAATTTATGACTATTGCTCTCTGTTTTTCTATCTATGGTCATAAAGGCTAAACATTGAATTGCTGACCCTACTTTTAACGTCCTAAGCCTGTATCCGCTTACAGTTTAGTCCGCGCTGCGCGTTATCTATGTATGTCCTGCAAGGTAATCTATGCCCTTATTCCCAGGCTCCAGAGGTCCTGCCATTGGTTCAAAACGGAAGTTTGTCAACCGATGTTGAAATGCAATTTTTACGATAGTCTCAGTACAAAAAGAAACCATTGGATAATGTGCCTGGTCACGAAAAAGTGAACTTCCATCCCATGAACCGGATACCATGCGGAAACTCTTTAATACTGAGGGGTGGGTTACGCGATAAAGACATTCTGAACAGAATTTAACGACCTTTGCACCGCTCGCTTCAAGATCGATCCGGCAACTCCCATCGATATCAACTCGGTAGTATTGGGGTACAGGCAAGTCTTTTAGCCTGGCAGATTTTATCTTCGCAACTTTTACATCGTACGTATGAAAACAGCATACACCCGCTTCCTGCCATGCCTTAATCACCTTATCCGACACTATCAAGAATGGATAGGCGCCACATCCGAGGACATCCGGGTATTTACTCCCCATTTCTAGAGTTACATCGAAAGCCCCCTTGGGGTAATACTTTACGGAACCACATTTGGGACATTCTTGGTGAACGACTTCAGATCGAGGGTGGATACTCGCAGCCCAGGCAAAACCTCGGTTTGTGAATGAATTGTGAGTAAACTTATAAAGACCCTGGTTATTTCTCATTGACCCGGGTACCTTCCACTATCTAATAAGTGCTGAAGATGGTTTAATACATCTTGTCGCGTTGCATTTGGGTTGGCTTCTATAAATTCTCGCCAGGCATCATTGTATTCTCTTGTCCACCTCTGGTGCGGACCTTGTGGGCTACCGGAAACCCAACGCCCAAATTGCGGATCGTTTACGTCTAAACCACGCCCAGCACCAGCAAACCAGTCTCGAAAGATCCACGGCAAATTATGATGGACCTGCGGATTGAGCATTCCTGTTGGTGCGTTATTCCCCAACCTTTCCATTGCACCTCTAAGACCACCTCGATAGGTCGGCGGATTTATTGCCTTGATTATCAATTCTCCAGCCTGTTCGGCTGCATTATCTAAAGCCCTAGCTGCGTCAACGGCATCGTCTAGTCCGCCATTCACGAGTGGGAGCATCCCCAATAAGATATCTGTGCCGCTACAATTGCCGCTCAGACAGTCTACCCCGGTATCGAACCAATCTGCTGGATCTACAATCCGTAGAGCCGCATCTCCGATTGCTGCAGTGGTTGGATCTACCACGTAGGGTCCTGTGTCCCCGGGGATTGTTGCGATAAAGATCAGGAAGGGGATCAAAATCCAGGGGAAATTGCCTGTGGGATCGGTGTACTTTAAGGGATTCGATCGGGCGTAAGCGTAGCGATTCCAATCCAGTGGGTTATATGGATTGGGGATTAGGGTATCCGGTTGGGTGAACTGGGCAATATAAGGGTCATACCATCTTGCCCCATAAAAATACAATCCCAGGCTGCTCTCGCTGCGCTGCCCGGTGTAGCGGTAGGTTGTCGGCGTCGTGCCGCTGCTCCAGCGCTGCTCCCCCCACGCTTTGTACAACAGCCTGCCGTACAGACCCCCACTGGCATTCGCGGTGACGCTCGTCGAGCCCAGGTGATCCGAGACCAGCCAGTATAGCGTGCTCCCCTGCCGCATCCCGATCCGGCTGCCGCCCGCTTCGTAGTAGCGCTTCATCGTGCTGCTCGAGCCCGTCCACTCGAAATAGCTGCCGATGGTCACCGTGCTCGCGCCCCCTACCGTGCTCTTCACCCGCACTCCGTCCCCGTCATATACATACGTCGCGCTGGCTGCCCCGCTGACCGTGCTCAGCCGGTTCTCGGCGTCGTATGCCAGGTTGTACGTGCTGCCCCCGATCACCCGCTGGGTCATGCTGCCGCTGCAATCGTAGCTGTACGTGTTCGCTCCCATCGCCGATGCGGCGTGCGGCAGGCTGCGGCTGCCTTCCGGGCAGCTCACCTGCGCGGTGTAGCTCAACGCCTGCCCGCCCTTGCTGCTCAGCACCCCCGTCTCCGCCTGGTAGCTGTAGCTTTCCAATCCAACGTTGCCCCCTGTTCCCCCGCTGGCTGCCGCGCTGGTCAGGCGGTCTGCCGCATTATACGTGAAGCTCTGCACCTGCGGGCTGCCCATCTTGTAATCGTAGATGTTCAGCAGGTTGCCCACTGCATCATAGGCAGGTGTGTCCGTGCCGCTGTAGTAGCGCAGGTCGAGCAGCGAGCTTGGACTGCCCGGTGTGCCCGCTCGGATCTGCCTCAGCCGCCCCTGTCCATGGCTCGTACTCCAGGCAAAGTATTCGTAATCAATTTTCAGCACCGGCTGCGACGCCAGGTTGGGCGCCCCGATGTTTTTCACATCCAGCCTGCCTGCGGCGTCGTACTGTGCTCCCTGCAGGTAGTAGTAGCTGTTCGTGTTGCTCAACATGCTCTTGATCGCGCCCTGCGGATGGTATTGGTAGCTCACCACCTCCCCCGCCTGCCCGGCACTGCCGCCCGGGTAGGTCATGCTCTGCAGCAGGTCGGCGCTGTTGTAGCTCCACCCGGTCCGGAAGCTGCCCACTCCACTCACTACCCTTAGCTCTCCCACCTGCCGCCCGCGCACGTCGTAATTCCAGCTCGTGCTGCCGCTGCTGTCGGTCATGCCTGTGCGCATGCCTTTTCCATACTGCCCATTGCCTGGATCGTAGGCATCGTAGGTGTAGCTCACGTTCAGGCTGGGATTTACGCTTGGGCAGGCGTCGTCCGTGCGGTAGTGCTTGCCTGCCAGCCGCTCCAGGCTGTCATAGTACAGGCATATCCGCTGCCCTCGTGCATCGGTCTGGCGCGTCAGGTGCAGCGCATCGTAGGTGTATTTCCACACCCCCATGTCTGGATCGCTCATGCGTGTCTTTCGCCCAGCCTTGGTCGTATTCCAGGCTGGTCACCGACCCGCCGGTTTGCACCGCGACCAGTTGGTCTTTGACGTCGTATTCGTAGGCTGCCAGAGGTCCTTGCGCAGGCTGCACCTGCCGAATCCGCCCGAATACGTCCTGGCGCGTGCAGGTCGTCCGTCCTGCGGCGTCGGTCTGGCAGCTTTCCTGGTAGGCGTAGCCTCCCGGCGCACTGGCGCCGCCATCCCGGTACGTCAGGCTGTTCTGGCTGCCATCTGGGGCAATCACACTTTGCACCCGCCCCAGCAGCTCGTAATTCGTCTGCGTGGCGGGTTGGCTGAGGTCGCGTCCATTCCACGGGTTGCCCACTCCGTTCCAGGCTGCTGCTGCGTATGGCATGCTCTGGCGGATCACCCGTCCATTGCCATCGAATGTAGTATCTGCCTTGATGTCACAGACGTCTTCGGCGCTGTCGCTGTCCTGGCTGCAGGCGTTGTCAGCTAATACTGTGGCTCCGCTTTGCGCTTGCACGATCCTTCCCAACCCATCGTATATCTCTCTGTGGATGCGCTCCAGCCCGCTGCCTGCTTCGATTCGCTGGCGCACTTCGATCCAGTACGGCTGCGCTTCGTCATGGTATTCTACGCTCATGGTCGGGTAGCTGATGCTGTCGCCGGGTCGCACCACCTGCTCCAGGCGGCAGTAGTTGTCGTAGCTGGCGCTGATGCTGCTAGCCGCTCCGTTGGGTCCGGTCTCGCTCACTGGCAGTCCACAATTGCTGTCATAGCTCCAGGTCGTCGCTTGCCCCAGTGCATTGCTCTCGCTGATCCGGTAGGTATGGAAGGTTGCGTCGTAACTGCTGCTGGTCACCTGCGGGTTTCCTACGCCATACTGCGCTTCGCTTCCTTCTCCCGTGTACACCCGCTGCTCGGTGAGATTGCCCCAGGCGTCATATGCGTAACTTTCGTCTCTGAAGCGCGCATCACTGCTGGGCGGGCTAGCCCAGTACAGAAAGCTGCGCTGCCCGCTCAGTATGCCCTGGCTGGGCGGCTGCTGCCCGCTGGTATGGTTGTCGTATAAATAGGTGATCGAGCTCTGCGCCCAGGTCAAGGGCGGATTATTGGGGTAGGCGTAGTTTTCGGAGCAGCTACCGTTGCTGTATCCAGCCGGGCAGGCATAACTATTTTGCCAGCCCGCCAGCCCTACCAGATAGATTCCGGCGCTAACGTTGGGGTAGTAGCCGCGTGCCTGCACGCGCAGGTCTTGCCAGGTGCTGCCCTGCGGTGCCCAAGCGGATTCAACTTCCCGCACCGGGTTGCCATAGCTGTCGTACATCTGTTCGCTTCGCCGCCCTATCCATTCTCCATCTCCTTCATAGGTGTAACTCTCCTGGGTGTCCAATCCGCTCCAGGTGATGTCCAGCCCGCTGTATGCTTCTCCACCGCCTGCCGGGGCGGGCAGCGTTCCCAGCGGTATGTCGTCTCTCACCTCATACTGGTTCAAGCTGAGCGTATACAGCCGACCTTCCCGGTAGCTGTCCAGCCACAGTCCTCCATTCTGCGCCCAGGCGCGCAGCCTCCAGCCTCCTCCACTGTTCAGGCTGACTTCGTAGCTGCCTGCCTTCGCCGGGTTGTCCCGCTGCCAGGCGCGCAGGTGGAACTGCTGCGCATCCACGGCTAGCAGCAGCACCGTCCAGGCTTCGCGTTCGTACTGCCCGCTGGGGATCAGGGTCTTGGCGTTGATGAAACCGCTCCCGTCGTTCTTTTGCGCTTTCAGGCTGCCATCCGGATGGGCAAATACTCCTAATCGCTGGTAACCCGGCTGTCCGTACACTCCGCTTTCGATGGTTACCACGCCATTGGCGCTGTTTTCCAGCCGGAACTGTAGCAGGGCGACTTCTCCATCCTCCAGGCTGGCGCTGGTCCTTTCCACCCCACGCCAGGCGGTGTCGCCGACTACTTTCAACGCTTTGTCTCCTTCAACGCGCTCTGTTTCCGGCGTGCCGCCATCCAGACCGCTCCAGGTATTCGGGTTCGGGGTTTCGCTTTCGAAGTCGTCGGACAGGCTTGCGCTCATGGTTAGCTCGGCGCTGGGCTGACCTTTCAGGATGTCGTCCTGCTGGTAATAGCTGCTGCTCACCCGCCCGTCCGGCGCGGTCTGCTCTACCATGGCGTGCCCGCGCCCTTCGCTGGTTGCTGCCGTGTAGGGGTTTTCGCTGCATGCCGCGGCTGAGTGGGCGCAATCGTTGCTGGCTGCTCCGTCGTAGGTGTAGCTGTATTCTTGGGGATTGGCTTCCAGTCCGTCGTACTGGCGCTGCGCGACCACCCGGTAGCGGGTTGGCAGCAGCTCCAGCTCAGGCGCTTCTACCCGGCAGACTCCGCTACAGCTCAGGTGCACGCGCAGGCTGCTGGCGCTAGCGGCAGGCAGTACGGCAACTCCGCGGATATCGTAGTAGCCTCCACTTCCCAACCCCGTGGCGGTTTGGGCGAGGATCACTCCGTTGCCATCGTGCAAGCCAACGGCTGCGTCCAGGCTTTGGCTGCCTTCGTTGTACATCTGGTAGCCTGCCCGGTATACTGCTCCGGGCTGGTATAGCCCGAGCGGTACGTTCATATACGCTGAGCCACTGATGTATAGCAGCGGCTTGCCCTGGCTGTTGACCTGGCACCAGGCTGCTCCACCGTTGTAGCCGGTCATGTTCAATGGCTTCCAGCTCCCTTGCTGCAGCACGCATTCGGTTTCTGCCAGGGTCTTGGCTGTGGTGGTTGCCAAGTCATGCCAGGGAGTACTTTCATATCCATTTTCCACTCGCCCGCCGTAGCCGTTGGCGCTTTCAACGAGGTGCAGCGCATCGTAACTGAAGCTTTGCTGTGGCAGCCGGTTGATCCCATCTACTCCTGTTTCTTGCAGCCCGCTCAGGGTCAGCGTTGCGCCTCCCGCGCTCCAACTTACTGTCGGATAGATCACCCCGCTGCTGGCGTAGCTGAGATCGTAGCTGCGGATGGTGGCGCCTTGTTTCAGGATGCGGATTTTGTCCAGTCGGTAGCGCTGGTAGAAGTTGAGTGTATCGGTTTGCGTCCATTCGCTTTTGTAGTCGCTGCGTCCTTCCAGGTCGAACGCTACCTGGTAGCTTCCTCCTGGGTAACTGATTCCTGCCGGATAGACGGCGATGGCGGTGTTGAAGCTCAGGTTCTCGTCGCAAGGGTGCGTCTTGAGCTGTGTATCGGTGGTGTAGCTGTATTCCAGTTCTTGACCATAAACATTGCGTACTTTATGCAACGACCAACGCCAGGTGGTGGGGTCGCTGGTGTAATTCTGGCTCTGGCAATTGTAATGATAACCGGACGGGTATTGGGCGCGCGTGGCTGCGCTATCGCCAAAGCTGTATTTCACTCCGCTCTTGTCCCAGGCGATCCAGCTGTCGCTCTGTGCTTCATATTGGATGCGCCAGTAGCTTTCGCTGCTGGTGTGATAATAGCCATCTCCTCCGGGCAGCAGGAGGCTGCTGATTCCCCCGGCTTGCAGACTGTAGGTGTCGTCACCGGTATAGTTAGGGGTGCCGTTCTGGTTGCGCTCCACCGCTCCGGTTTCCAGGCTCCAGCCCATTCCTACCCAGCTTGCCTGGGTTTGCCCGGCTATTGCATTTTCTACTGCCTGGCTGTTGTAGCTAAGCTCCAGTGACGGCTGCAGTCCGCCCGGACCTGGCGGCGCCCATAGGCTGTAGCCAGCGCTGGCTGCCCCAGCGAACTGTGCTACCTGGAACTCCTGTAGTCCTGGCAGGCGCGCGGCTTCCCAGCCTTCCAGTGTGACGTCGAACACGCTCAAGTGGGTTGTTTCAGCGCTCACCGTGTGGCTGATAATGTCTACCCGGCTGCGCAGTGGCAGCCAACTGTTCTGTTCTGGATCATAGCGATACATTCGCAGGTAGCGCTCGTCGCCCTGGATTTCCTCGGGGTCATAGGTGTAATGGATGGTCAGCGGTTGGGCAAACCAATGCTGCTCGCTCCCGCTATCCTGTCCCACTGCCTGCACTTCGAAGGGCTGCCCGCTCAGGCTGTGCAGCGGTTGGGAGGCTGGGGCAGGTCGTCGAATGTGCAGCGTCAGCGTTTCGGCGACTGCTCCGGCAGGTATGTTTACTTTCACGCGCTCACCCAGTCCGCTGGCTGTTCCGCCTGCCTCTCCGACCTGGCTTTTACCACTTTCGGCTACCTGCACACTCTGGCGCTGTAGCTCTTTGCCTTCCCACAGCAGGATGACCTGGATGTCGTATGGACCGATGGCTCCGTCTTCGATCTGCACCAGGCTCGTACCGCTGGCACTCTGCACCCGGCTTTCCGGTTCTCTTTCCGCTCCAGCTAATGCTGTGTGGGGTGGTAGTTCCAGCCGCAGCGCCAGTCCCTGGCTGGCTTTTGTCCAGCCGGAGACCTGCCAGGCGATTGCAACACTCTCGCCAGGGCTGGCTGCCGGTGTGAGCAGCTCTATCTCCAGCCGGTAGCTGCCTGGGTCAGGTGGGTCATTTGGGCTTGGTGTCGGGGTTGGGGTTGGGCTTGGTGAGGGTTCTTCTGCTTGGCTCGGTTCTGCTGCTGAAGGTGCTGTGGGAGTGGGCTTGGCTGCGGGAGTCTCCTGCTCGTCTTGTGAGCCGACTCCGGATGCCGCTTCCGATTTTTCAGGTTTTGCTCCTCCTGGGGCAGCGGTGACACCCAGGTTGGGCAGAAGCAACGAGAGCACAACCAGCAGATGGATGAGCGTTAATGCAGCTTTTCTGGTGTTCCGATGGTTGGCTCGATTGAACCCTTGCATGTGGGACCCCTCATGTTTGTAGTTTCTTCAATTTTGGCACACGAGCTAACCCTTTCCTAGTGCCAGATGTAAGTCCCTCCTGGTGATGTTTGTCACCTACCCAGTTGCTATGCGGGAGTGGATATAATAATGGGGCTAGGAAATCTTTTTTGCGCGCCGGATAGGTAGGGTATAGTTGCTTATAGAGTTGTCATCTGTTGTATCAGAATATGAACACGCGCAAGGCACATTCAAGTGCATGGTGACAACACGAGAAACAGCGGGACGATCTTGCCAGGCGAGCCAAGTGGTCCCGCAGATTGGCGTTGTCACCCTCCACAGAATAGGTGTCAATTTTACCTTCAGAACCTTCATACCTGCCATAGTGATACCACAAGCGCCATAAGCATTCGATGCATCACCGTGAACCAGATAGAGTCTTTCCGCTTCTCTTTTGACGCGTTGTTTGGTGGCAGCGAGGACAGGTTTGCATGCAGACAATTTACCGCATCAATTTAGCCACTCCTTCATTATAAAGAACCTTGACCATTACCGCCATACAGGCTAAAATGCAGTGCTATGTTTGAGAACCTGACCGAGCGATTAAACGAAGTCTTCAAAGGGCTACGGCGTAGAGGTAAACTGTCCGAATCGGATGTGGACGCCGCGATGCGCGAAGTTCGCCTGGCTTTGTTGGAAGCCGACGTGAATTACGCTGTGGTTAAGGATTTCGTGTCTCGTGTACGCGAACGTTCGGTTGGTTCAGAGGTGTCCAAAGCACTCAATCCAGGCCAGCAGGTGATCAAAATCGTAAATGAAGAATTGATCGCCACGTTGGGTGCGCCGGAACGTCTGAACCTGAGCGGTCAACGCCCACATATCTTGATGCTGGTTGGGTTGCAAGGTTCGGGTAAAACCACTGCCACTGGAAAAATTGCCCGTTTCCTGCGCTCCCAGGGTGAGCGTGTCATGATGGTCGCGGCTGACCCTTACCGTCCTGCAGCAGTGCGCCAGCTTGAAACCCTGGGTGAGCGTTTGAACATCCCCGTGCATGCTGAGGCAGGCATAGCGCCACCTGAGCTGGCATTTCGGGCGGTCGACAAGGCGCAAAAAGGTGGTTTTTCGACAGTGCTGTTGGACACGGCTGGTCGCTCACAGCTAGACAATGCCTTGATGGACGAGCTGCGAGCCATCAAGAAGCCGGGTGAATCCCGTCGAAACATTACTGGTCGTGGATGCCATGGTTGGTCAGGAAGCCGTAAACATTGCCAAAGGCTTTCGCGATGTCATCCCTCTCACCGGCTTGATTCTGACCAAGATGGACGGTGATGCGCGCGGTGGTGCAGCGATCTCAATTCGCTCGGTAACGGGTGTCCCGATCAAGTTCCTTGGCACCGGCGAGGCACTCGACGCGCTGGAGTTCTACGATCCCGGGCGCCTCTCCAGCCGTATCCTGGGTATGGGGGATATGCTCGGCTTAATCGAAAGAGCCGAAGCAGCCTACGATGAGAAATCCGCCCGAGACCAGGCTGAGAAGATGATGTCCGGTGAATTCAGCCTGGAAGATTTCGCCAACCAGTTGCGCCAGCTGCGTAAAATGGGACCTTTAGGTCAATTGCTGGAAATGTTGCCCGGAGGCATGGGGCAGCTTGCCAAGCAGATCTCGCCTCAGGAAGCGGAGCAGCAGCTGCGCATGACCGAAGCCATCATAAACTCGATGACACGCCAGGAGCGCCGTCATCCCGATATATTAAATGCCTCTCGCCGCCGCCGGATAGCATCTGGTTCGGGGACTGGTGTACAGGATGTTAACCGGTTAATCAAACAATACCGGGAAGCACAAAAAATGTTCAAAACAATTAAGAAGTCAGGCATGCGCGGCTTACCGCGTATGTTTGGGTAAATTGAAATATTTTCGAAGGAGATAGTTTCTATGGTTCGTATTCGTCTACGTCGCGTTGGTGGAAAAGGGCAGCCTAGTTATAGGATCATTGCGGCAGATAAAGAAGCCCCGCGTGATGGCCGTTTTCTGGAGATCCTGGGTCATTATAATCCTCGCACCGAGCCTGCTACCATCGTGCTCGATGAGGCTCGCATCTACGAATGGATGGGAAAAGGCGCTTCACCCAGCGACTCGGTCTTAAAGATTTTTAAGTCAGCCGGTCTGAATGACCGCTATGAGCGATTCAAAAAGGGCGAGCCGGTCGAGGCTTTGGTTGAAGAAGCCAAAGCTGCCGAGGTCATTCGCAATATCAACAGCAAAACTGAACCCGTTAGCACCAAACGCTAGATTTCTCTGGGCTAAGGCTGACCGGTTTCTTTCTGGAGGTTTCCATGAAAGACCTGATCGAGTTTATTGCTACCTCACTGGTAGATGATCCCACCCAGGTCAAGGTGACGCAGGAGCGCGCTGGATCTCAAACGATCCTTAAGCTTCAGGTCGCCAAAGAAGATATGGGGCGGATCATTGGAAAAAGCGGGCGCGTGGCGAATGCGATGCGGGTTTTGTTGCGAGTAGCTGCTGCGCAAGAAGGTAAGCGCATCTCCCTGGATATTATCGAACCGCGATGAGTGCATCCAAAGAAGAGCGCCAGATAGAACAGCCTGCAGGCTCGCCGTCACCAGGCGAGCCTGTCTTTTTGGTTGTTGGGAAGATACGCCGGCCGCATGGTGTGAAGGGTGAAATGATCATGGAGATCATTACAGATTTCCCTGAGCGTTTGAATCCAGGCCTGGAAGTATTCTTGGGGGAGCAATATCTACCCAAGAAAATCCGCAGCTGCCGGTTGAATGGAGAGACTCTGCTCCTGACTTTTGATGGTATCGACACGCCTGAATCAGCAGGTGAGTTGCGTAATAAGTACGTGTATGTACCAGCAAAAGATAGGCCGGAATTAGAGGATGGCGAGTATTACCATCATCAGATACTGGGCTTGGACGTGATCACCGACGACGGTAAAAAATTGGGCAAAGTGAGTGACATTTTGATCACCGGTGCCAATGAGGTCTATATTGTTCAGGGATTGGATGGAAAAGAAATTCTGCTTCCTGCAATTGAACCGGTCATCCTCAATATCGACCTGGCAGAGCATGTACTCCTCGTGCACCTGTTGCCGGGTTTGCTTGCAGAGTGAAATTATCTTAGGTATTTCCGTCAAGTTTTACCGTGGGCAGGTATTACCAAATACTCCTTAACGATGCAGATGGACGAGCAGACAAAGTATTGGGTGGGGTTTAACTATGTAAAGGGCATTGGCTCAGTGCGCATGCGGGCTTTGCTGGATTTATTTGGCGATGCCCTAACTGCCTGGCAAGCACCCGCCTCCGACCTGCAAAGAGCAGGCTTGGGGTCGAAAACCCTGGAAACCCTGCTAAAAGTTCGTTCTTCCATCGACCTGGATCAGGTTTGGGATCGCATTCAAGCCCAAAACATCGCAGTGATTACCTGGTCGGATGAAACTTATCCTCGCCACCTGTTGGAAGCGGCTCAACCGCCTCCGGTTTTGTATGTCCGTGGAAATTTGTTGCCAGAAGATGATTGGGCAATTGCCATCGTAGGCACGAGACGCATCACTGCTTATGGCCGGCAAGTGACTGAGGATGCCGCGGCAAGACTGGGCGCCAGTCGCGTGACCATTGTAAGTGGGCTGGCGCGTGGCGTAGATGCGGTGGCTCACCAGGCAGCCCTGCACAGCGGAGGCCGTACAATCGCCGTGTTGGGCTGCGGGATCGACCGGATTTATCCTCCTGAGCACCAGCGCCTGGCTGAGCAAATCATCCAGCAAGGGGCTTTGATCAGTGATTATCCGCCAGGCACCCCACCGGATGCAGTTAATTTCCCACCCCGCAACCGCATCATCTCCGGTTTATCCAGAGCGGTCATTGTTGTTGAGGCGGGTAAAAACAGTGGAGCTTTGATTACCGCTGCTTTTGCCGCCGAGCAGGGACGCGAGGTTTTTGCTGTTCCGGGAAATATTTATGCACCGCAAAGCCAGGGCACCAATTTACTCATTCAGCAAGGGGCGCGCCCGTATCTTAATGCACAGGATGTTTTGGATATCCTGGATTTAGCTCAAGTAGTTGAGCATCAAACCGCCCGCTCGGTTTTGCCAGCGGATGCTACAGAGGCGCGCTTGCTCGGATTATTGGGTAATGAGCCGCTCCATGTGGATGAAATCCGCGCTCAAGCCGATTTACCCATCGACACAGTTTCAGCCACATTGGTAATGATGGAGTTGAAAGGCATGGTACGCCAGGTGGGTGGTATGCAGTACGTGGCAGTACGCGAAGTCATTGAGAGTTACCAGGTAGATTAGGGATGAGTAACGATAACCACAACTATGCAGTGATTATGGCTGGCGGTGGAGGTACCCGCTTGTGGCCGCTCTCGCGCAAGAACCGGCCGAAACAAATGCTGGCACTGTTTGACCAGCGTACTTTCTTTCAAATGGCGGTTGAGCGGCTCGACCGTTTATTTCCACCTGAGAGGATTCTGATCGTCACTGTCAAAGATCAGGCTGCAGAGCTGCAGAAACAATGCCCGGGAATTCCCCCTCAGAATTACATTATGGAACCCCAGGGGCGCGGGACTGCTTCAGTCATTGGTCTGGCTGCGGTTGCATTGCAAAAACTCGACCCGCAGGCTGTGATGGTCGTGCTGGCGGCTGATCATTACATTACGAATACCAGCCTTTTCTCCCGTTTGCTTCAAGCAGCCTGCCTGGCAGCCGAGGATGGCTACCTGGTAACCCTGGGCATCGAGCCTACCTATCCAGGTACAGGCTTTGGCTACATTCAGGCAGGAGAAGCGGTTGGCAGTTATCTCGATCTGCCGGCGATGCGCGTGCAGCGGTTTAAGGAGAAGCCAGATGAGGCTCAGGCGAAAGCCATGCTTGCCAGCGGCGGGCATACCTGGAATTCGGGCATGTTCGCCTGGCGCGTGCAGAATATTCTGACTGAGATAGATCACCAGATGCCTCATCTGTCTGCTGGGCTGCAAAGAATTTCAGGTGCCTGGGGGCAGCCAGACCAGCAAGCCATTATTGAGCAAGTATGGGATGACCTGCGAACGGTGTCCATCGACTTCGGTGTGATGGAAGGCGCGAGCAACGTGATCGTCCTCCCCGCCGCGAACCTTGGCTGGAGTGATATCGGCAGCTGGGATTCTCTGTTTGCTACCGCGGCTGGCGATGAGCACGGCAACCTGGTCTTGCGCGGTGAACATCTGAGCCTGGATACATCCAACTCTTTAATCTATCAAAATCAGCCGGATCGCCTGGTGGTAACCATCGGCGTTGATGATGTAGTTATTGTCGATACAGGGGATGTATTGCTGGTTTGCCACCGCGACCATGCGCAAAAGGTCCGTCAGGTTGTGGATTTGCTCAAACAAAAGGGTCCACAATATCTTTAAATACTGCAATACAGCCGCTGCAAATCTGCCAGAGAAACTGGTAGTGATGCAGAAAGAACGGCATATCCGATATAAGGAGGAGCTATTCCTTGGAAGCTTACTGTGTAAAATGTAAAATGAAACGAGAAATACAAGACCCACAGGCGGTCTTTACCGATAATGCAACACCCGCCACGCGTGGTATCTGTCCCGAATGTGGCACCACGATGTTCCGTATGGGACGCACACCAGCGCACGAGGGTTTAATCCCCCCGGAGAAAGGCGCTCAAAGCCGGGCGCGGCGATCGGGCAAGCTGGTGATTGTTGAGTCACCAGCCAAGGCGCGCACAGTGGGGCGGTTTTTGGGCAAGGGCTATACCGTGAAAGCCTCGGTTGGTCATGTCGTCGATTTACTGCGTTCGCAGCTTTCCGTGGATGTGGAAAATAATTTCCAACCCAAATATCGGGTGCTCAATCAAAAGAGACCAGTGGTCAAGGAATTGAAGAGCCTGGTCAAGACTGCAGAAGAAGTTTATCTGGCAACTGACCCTGATCGCGAAGGTGAAGCTATTGCCTGGCATCTCTCTCAGGTGATCGACGCCGATCCCAAAAACAGCCACCGTGTGGTGTTCCACGAGATCACCGAGCCAGCGATTAACGAAGCATTTTCGCACCCCCGTGACATTAACATGGATCTCGTCGATGCCCAACAGGCTCGCCGAGTGCTTGATCGACTGGTCGGTTACAGTCTCAGCCCGCTTTTATGGCGCAAAGTGCGCAGCCGTCTATCTGCCGGGCGCGTCCAATCCGTGGCGCTGCGCCTGATAGTCGAACGGGAACGTGAGATTGAGGCATTCATCCCGGTGGAATACTGGAGCATTCAAGGTGAGTTCCAGCCGGATAGTTTGAAGGATACCTTCATTGCCCGCCTGGTGAAGGTCGATGATGCAGATCCTGTTTTGGGCAATGAAGCCCAGGTCCAGCCGCTGCTGGTGGATATGGAACAGTCGCAGTACCAGATCTCTAAAATCAAACGTGGTGAACGCAGGCGCAACCCTCAGCCGCCTTTTATCACCAGCACCTTGCAGCAAGATGCTTCCCGTCGGTTGGGCTATACCGCCCGGCGCACAATGGCGCTAGCCCAGCAGCTATATGAAGGCATCGACATTGGTCAGGGTGGTCCGGTAGGCTTGATCACCTATATGCGTACCGATTCGACCAATATCTCCGAGCTGGCTCAAGAAGAGGCACGCCAGTATATTGCGGAGCGTTATGGTGGTAAGTTCTTGCCCGCTGAGCCGCCGAAATATAAGACCAAGGCGCGCGGCGCTCAGGAAGCTCATGAGGCAATCCGTCCCACCTCGGCGATGCGCCATCCAGATACCGTCAAGGAATTCCTGAACCGCGACCAGTTCCGCATGTATCAGCTCGTCTGGCAGCGATTTATGGCTTCTCAGATGACCCCCGCGGTGTACGATACCCTGAATGTCGAGGTGACTGGTAAAACAAGCGAGCACAATTATCTTTTCCGTGTTTCAGGCTCGACCGTGCAGTTCGTGGGCTATCTGATCGTCTATGAGGAAGCACGTGATGAAGACCAGCAGCCTTCCGAAGAAGAAGGTGAAGCGCGCATTCCTGCCGGAATCATGGAAGGTCAATCACAGCGGTTGGTGCGCTTGCTCCCCGAGCAGCACTTTACCCAACCGCCACCTCGCTTCACAGAAGCATCCCTCGTGCGTGAGCTCGAAGCAGCCGGCATCGGTCGTCCGAGCACGTATGCACCTATCCTCGGCACCATCCAGCAAAGAGGCTATGTAGATCGAGATGGAAAGCGGTTATCTCCGACAGAGACCGGCATCGTGGTCAACGACCTGCTGGTTGAGCACTTCCCGGATGTGTTAGAAGTGAATTTCACCGCGCAAATGGAAGAAGACCTGGACCGCATTGCCGCCGGGGAGAAGCCATGGGTGGATACGATCCGCACCTTCTACACACCGTTTGCAGCTCAGGTGGCATTGGCTGAAGAGAAGATGCCTGAGCTGAATATGGGACCAGAACCCATCGGGCGAGCTTGCCCCGAATGCGGCAATGAGCTGGTTATCCGTTGGGGGCGTTATGGCAAGTTCATCAGCTGCAGCAGCTTCCCGGCTTGCCGCTACACCGAAGCCTGGCTGGAGAAGATCGGGGTGAAATGTCCGAAAGATGGCGGCGAAATCGTTGAGCGCAAGACGCGTAAGCGGCGGATATTCTTCGGCTGCGCCAATTATCCGAATTGTGACTTCACCTCCTGGAAGCGCCCATTACCTGTCGCTTGCCCCGAATGTGGCGGGCTGTTGGTAATCGCGGATAAGCGCAACGCGCAATGCCTCCAGTGCCAGGAAATTTTCTCGCTGGATGAAATCAGTGTCGATGAAATGGCACAAAACGAGTTTGTCAACAAGTAGTAATGGACATATTGAATTGGGCATAAGTCTTGCATTAATGGAGTTGCAACCGTATATTGATTTAATTGCTGGCTTGAAATAAAATTAGTGTGTAATAATAGAACAAGTATGCGATCCAAATAGCACTCTTATTTCTTGAAGCGCTATTACGCATTCGACCCCGATTGATCCGGTTTCGGTAAGGGAGAAGTGCTATGGAAAAACTTAAAGGGCTAGTTAAGAACCCGCTCGTCGCTCTCATTTTTGGCCTGGTCGTTGGCGCACTTTTTGGTATGGTGGTATTGGGCTGGTGGTTGTTTCCTGTACAATGGGAAGACGCTGCCCCGGAGGACCTGCGCCTTGATGCCAAAGAAGATTACCTGCGTTCGTGCATTGATGCCTTCGGGTACAACGGCGATGTAGCCCGGGCACAAGAATGTTATACCTCCTTAGGCGAAGATGCCGCCCAGGTGCTGGCAACGATTGTCCAAAACCCTGGAACTCAAGACCCGAAGCTGATTGCCGCGTATGGCACGCTGGCGCTTACCGGAGAGGTAACCCTCACGCCTTATCCTGGTCCGGTAGCTGGGGAAGCCACGCCTGAAGAAGGAGCACAGCTCCAACCCACCGCAGAAACCCCACCTGCCGCCGCCGCCGAGGAAGAAGGTGGTATTTCCCCCTGGTTAACCATCATCTGCCTGCTGGGGCTGATCGCGGTAGTAGTCCTGCTGTTTATTTTCTTCCGTCGCAGCCGCCGCTCGGGTGATCAAGCTGTATCCACTGAAGCAGGCGATGCAGGAAAGCAAAAACCAACCGCTGAAGCAGAAGTCAGCAAGACCGCTGGCGATACGCCGATCGCCCGTACCATGGCTTCTTATCAAATCGGTGATGATATGTTCGATGAAATTTTCCCCATCGAATATGAAAGCGATTTCCTCGGCGAGTTCGGTGTAGCAATCGCTGAATATATTGGTGTGGGTGGCCCGAAAAAAGTTTCGGCGTTCGAAGTTTGGCTGTTTGATAAGAAAAATATTCCAACCACAACCAAGGTATTGATGAGCCGGCAGGCTTTTAATGACCCCACCAGGCGTCAGAAGTTAGAAGCCAAAGGTGAAACGATGCTCCTGGAGCCCGGCAAAGAAATCGAGCTGGAGACGAAAACCTTGCGAATGGTAGCGCGGGTAACTGATCTCGAATACGGGCGTGGCGCCATGCCTCCTGACAGCCATTTTGAGCGGCTTGTGCTTGAGTTGTCTGTCTGGCACAAGTAATTGTAAACTCATCACTGGTAACCAAACAGAAAGAGCTGAGTCTTTGACCCAGCTCTTTCGTGTTTTACATAGTAATTCACCTGGTCTGGAGGTAACCCCGGAATCTCTTACTCGATACTGATGATCTTCAAAGTTATGACCCCGCCAGGGGTCTGGACCTCGACGATATCGCCCTCCCGGCAGCCGATCAATGCCTTCCCGATCGGTGATTCGTTAGAAATTCGTCCGTTGCGCGGGTCGGCTTCTTTTGCACCCACCAACATGTAGGATTCTGGCTCGAGGTCTTCCTCCTGGACCGTAACACGCGCCCCCACATCGACGAGCTCGCGTTTTCCTTCTACTTCCTCGATGATGATTGCGTTTTTGATGATGTACTCCAGCTCCAGAATACGCCCTTCAAGGAAAGCCTGGTCTTCTTTCGCTTTATGGTAATCCGCGTTTTCAGACAAGTCCCCCTGAGAAATTGCATGTCGCAGTCGCTCAGAAATTTTCTGGCGATCAGGCCCCTTTAATTGCTCCAGCTCAGCTTTTAACTTGATTGCGCCTTCGGCGGTCAGATAAGGTTGGTCGCTCATAAATCCTCGGTTCAGGGTTTGGTGTTCGGGTCGAACAATTTCTGATGTTCCTCGATGGCAAATCGATCGGTCATGCCGGCGATGTAATCGCAAACGGCACGCTCTGTACTTTGTTCATCGAGCATCCCCTGCCGGTGTCGAGGCAGGATAGAAGGCTCTGCACAATAGATGTTGAACAAATCGCCTAAAATTCGTTCAGCCTTGACCGCCATACGCACTACACGATGGTGTCGGTAAAGGTTATTATACAGGAAATCCTTAAGCTGGCGGTTGCGCCGGTGCAGGTCCTCGCTGAAGCCGATCACGTTGTATGGCAGGCGCTGTAAATCATCCACCGAGCGTACATTGCTCTCTCGCAGCCGTGTGTCGGTCGCCTCGATCAGATCTGTAACCTCGATGCCAATCAGGCGGCGGATCAGACGGTGTCGGGTGAGGTCGTCCATCTCTTGCTCGTGCCATCCCACGCTTTCTGCCAGTATCTCCCATAACGTGATGCCATCCAGCATCTGAGGGGTGATCATCCCAGAGCGTAAACCGTCATCCAGGTCGTGGGCGGTGTATGCCAGCTCATCAGCAACATTGGTAATTTGGGCTTCCAGGTGACCGCGCAGCTCCGGATTGTATCGGCTGGCATCTGAGATATCGTATTCAGATTCGTGTTTGACGATGCCCTCCCGGACCTCCCAGGTTAGGTTCAAGCCCGGAAATTCAGGATAACGGCATTCCAGCTCGGTAACGATGCGCAAGGACTGTTTGTTATGGTCGAAACCTCCGTGGTTGACCATCAATCGTGCCAGTGCGATTTCTCCAGAATGACCAAAAGGAGGGTGTCCCAGGTCGTGCGCCAGGCTGATCGCTTCCACAAGGTCTTCATTCGCCCCCAGGGCGCGGGCGATGGTGCGGCCAATTTGAGCGACTTCCAGGGTATGTGTCAGGCGAGTACGATAGTAGTCGCCTTCGTAATTGATGAACACCTGGGTCTTATATTCCAAACGGCGGAATGCCGTGGTATGTAAAATCCGATCGCGATCGCGTTGGAAAGCAGTCCGGTATTCGCGTTCTCGCTCGGGATGCTCCCGCCCGCGGGAATTCTTGCTGTGCAATCCGTAAGGCGCCAGGGTCTGGTCTTCAAAATTTTCTAGTTGTGTTCGTGTGAAATACATGCTCGTTTTGCCTGTATCGTGGCGAAATGGATGCAAATGAGTTTAACAGACGGGTCTCAAGCTGTCAACAAACGCTTATGGCGCCGCGCAGCGAAAACCAATGCCATCGCCATAATCGAATGGACCAATCGATTTGCGCGCCGCAACGCGCACTGCTGTCCAGTTAGATGCCCACCGTCCGCCTCGCATGACTTTATAAACCCCATCAGCCGGTCCGCTGGGGTTTTCAACAGGAGAATATTTGTAAAAATCAGGGTCATACCAGTCCGATACCCATTCTCGCACATTTCCTGCCATGTCCAGCAGCCCGTAAGGGCTGGCGCCGGATGGATAACTGCCAACTGCAGACGTGTCCCCGACGCAATAGCCAGTTGCGCCTTGAGCGTTATAGTTAGCCTTGCTGCAATCCACGGCTGAGTTTCCCCAGGGGTACATGCGTCTGTCGCCAGCGCCGCGCGCCGCTTTTTCCCATTCGGCTTCAGTGGGCAGGCGTTTTCCGCGCCAGTGGCAATAGGTATCTGCCTGGAACCAGGTGACAAACACTACCGGATAGTTTGCATATAGCGGGTTGGAGTAATAATCCGGGCGCGAGTACGAGTAGGTATAAATTGGGATGCTGCATACACCCGCCTCTACACACGCTTTGTATTCGGCAATAGTAGTCTCATTGGGGTCGATTAGATAAGTATCCAGAGAAGCTTCGTGGATCGGCAGCTCATCGCTGGCGCATTGTTCATTCGGTTTGCTTGGATCGCAGCCCATCCAGAATGAGCCAGCTTCGATGGTTATCATCCCGGCGTATGGATCAAAAGGAGCTGTGTAAACGAAGGGCAGGTATGCCCGCGGTGTTTGAGTGGGTTCCTGGGCAGCAACCTGCTCAACTGACATGAGTAGAACAAGGATTGTCATCGTAATGGTGGTCAGGCGCATCTGTCGGGCTCCTCTAGAGAAAATAAAAACCGGCACAGCCGGTTTTTATCATATCACCAAATTTTAAAACCACTCAGTCTAGAGTTACAGGTTTTTTTCTACGAACTGCTGGATGCGCGGTTTCGGTGCTGCTCCCACCAGGCGGTCGACTTCGTGCCCATTCTTGAATAAGATCATTGTGGGAATGCCGCGGATATCCAGTGAACCAGGTCGTCTCGGATTTTCGTCGGTATTAAGCTTGGCAACCACCAGCCTGCCTTGATAATCGCGGCTGATTTCTTCGAGTATCGGCGCGACCATGCGGCAGGGTCCACACCACGGCGCCCAGAAATCAACCAGCACAGGCACTGGCGAGCGCAGCACATCTTGTTCAAAAGTGGCATCACTGGTTGCTATGGGGTGACCAGCACTGCCAGCAGGAGCAGGTCTGGAAGCTGGCTGAGGTGCTTGCCTGACCGGGGTCTGGCTCGCAAGTGATTCTGTCGGGCCGGGCTTCACATTGGGGCGTGGACCGCGTCCGAGCAGGTAATCCAGGTGCGCAGCAACGACATCCTCGGCGACTGCGCCTTCAATCCGCGCGATTTCTCCACCTGCGGACCAGGCAATCAACGTTGGGACTTCATCCAGGTTGAAACGGGTATCCAGATCAGCTTCGCTAGCGTCTTCGATGCGCACGATCAATGCTTCGCCTGCATATCGTAAAGCCAGATCCCGTAAAGGTGAATCTAAGGCAGCACAGGTCTGGCAGCCGGGCTTTTCAAAAACCAGCAAAGCAGGCTTTCCCAAGCTGAAAATTTTCTCCAGGCTTTGTGCGTTCGTGCGGATTGGGGTGTCAAGGGCAACAGGCATTTTTACTCCAGTTAGGTGTTTTCAATAAATATCAGTCACCTCTCGACCGGTAATAGGGATGCATAATGAGAGGTGCAATGCTTAGATGCACCTGTAACGTAAAGGTTACACAGCCTGATTTCACTTACTTGATTTTACTGAAAATATCTTCCCGGGTTGAGCCTGCTAGGCTTCCGCTGCCTGCTCGCTCTCGTCCAGCTTGAACTTAAACCATGCCGGTATGGTGCACAGAAAGGAGACAATAACCGCAACCAGGAACGGTATCTTCGGTCCGACTTGCTGCCACAACTGACCACCAATCCATGGCGCAGGGAGCGAGACCAGACCCAGGCTGGTCCCAAAAAGTCCAAACGCGGTGCCGCGCACCTTTTCAGGGACAGCCTTGCTGATTAAGGACTTATAAGCCGGATTTGAAAGCCCCAAACCCATTCCCGCAAGGGCGAAACTTGCGGCATACAGCCAGATGGATTGTACGGGCATGGAAATCATCACCCCCAGCCCGCAGCCAACCATCAAAAAGGATATGACAATGTTCACACGCTCGCCCAGCCGGTCTGCCAACCAGCCGCCGGGTAGCGTTGTTACCATCATCGACAACCCAAACAGGCTGTTCAGCAAGCCGATTTGCTTCAGCGACAAGCCGCCTATTTCCTGCATGTACACGGGAAGCAGGTTCATACACATGGCAAAGGCGGTATCTAGCACGCCATCGGTGATTAATATCCAGGTAATCACCCCTCCGGCTAGCAGCAGAGCCAGCATAGTGCCCAGGTTGGTTTTCAGGCTGCTGAAGGAAAGCCCTTCGGATTTGCTCTTTTCGGTTTTACCAACTTTACGCGCCATGCTAATGCGGATGATCGTGGCGATCAAATACATCGCTCCAGCGGTCATCAGCATAAATTTGTAACCGCGTTCATCTGCCAGGTAGCCGCCCAGGAACGGACCAATCACGCTGACGATCAGGAAAAGCGTCTGTGAGATTCCGAACACGCGCGCTCGGGTAGCAGGCGTGGAGCTCTCAGCGATATAAGCATCGAAGCTGGGCGCTACGAGAGCGCCGCTTACCGCCCCAAAAGCGGTAGCTAACAGCAGCCATTCCCAGGAAGGCGCCAGGATCATCGCGATGTAGGAAAGAACGCCGCCAATACTGCCCAGTGCGACCGCTCGCAGCCGCCCGATCGAATCAGATATCCAACCGCCCAGGATTTGTAATGCCAGGGGAATGACTTGCGAAAGTGTGAAAAACAGGCCAATCTGTCCGACATCCGCCCCCAGATCTTTAAGGTAAAGCGGCAGCAGGGATCCGTACATATTGCCGCCGATGTTTGCCAGTATCATGGCAAACAGGAAGAGCAGTAACGTGCTGCTTAATAGCGGTTCTTTCTTAGCCTGGGGGACGCTGTTATCCATATCAATGGCCGGCAATGATCAGCGAAGAGCACGGGAATTATACCCGAATGCAGAATGGATCGTTTCAGCCAAATAGTAAACTGATATTTTGTTGAAATTATTCAATCACAATATTTATTTTTGCTTATATAATTAGCCAATGTCTTGTCCACTTGAGATTTCCCCCTTGGCTTTTAGATCGTGCTATTCTGGCAAACCACACCCGCTCCTTTTAGAATATTCATAAGTAGATAAGGATGGACCCTATGTACATTGGAGATTATCTGGCAAAACGCGAGCTGTATACACCAGAAAGCCTGGCTATTGTAGATTCGGGGAAATCTCCCGAATGGCGATTGACCTTCAGGCAAATGAATGAGCGTGCAAATCGCTTCGCCAACTGGTTGCAAAGCGCTGACATCCAAAAAGGAGATCGGGTGGCGATCCTTGCGCGCGATGGGGTGGAGCACCTGGACTGTTTCTTTGCCTGTAGCAAGCTTGGAGCAATCCATACTGCCCTGAACTGGCGCCTGACCGCCCACGAGCTTGCCGGTATTTTTTCCAAGATCACCCCGGCGATATTAATTTACTCAGATGACTTCAAAGAGACTGTACGCGGCCTGCTGGAGCTGGTGCAAGGGACTCCGGCAGCTCCCCAGGTGCTCCTTCATATTGAAAAGCCGGGTTTGCCTGGGAGCAGCCACTTTGAAACCGAGTTGCAGAACAGCCCAGCAATACCCGTCCGCTGTGATACCCAAGAAGCTGAAGACATTGCAGCGCTGCTTTTTACCGGCGGCACAACCGGTCTGCCAAAAGCCGCGCAGATCTCACATCGCATGGTTGCCTGGAATACGCTCAATACTTTCATTCATGATCTGAACCACGGCGATATGCATGTCAATGGCTTCCCGATGTTCCATACCGGCGGTTTGTTTGTCTATACCTTGCCGCTGGTCATCTTTGGCGGTACCACGGTGCTGGTGCGGCAATTTGAGCCCGGGCGAGTGTTGGGATTGATCGAGCGGGAGAAGAGCGACGGTGTTTGCCGGTGTACCGACGATGTACCAGATGCTGATGTCTGCACCGAACTGGAAGGATGTCGATCTCTCAACCTTGCGTATCTGTACTTCTGGCGGCGCACCTCTACCGATACCATTAGCCGAACAATATATGGCACAAAAAGGAGTCCGAATTAAGCAGGGGTTTGGTATGACCGAGTTTGGGCCGGGTATCTTTGCGCTGGCGCTTGAAGATACGATGCGAAAACTAGGCTCGATCGGTCGGCCAAATTATTTTATCGAAGCGCGTATTTTGGATGACCGGGGAAACAGTTTGGAAGCTGAGCAGATTGGCGAGCTGGCGCTCAAAGGGCCTTCTTTTTGTTCCGGCTACTTCAATGATGCAGAAGCGACGCGAGCTGCAGTGGATGCCAGCGGGTTCTTCCATACCGGTGATCTAGCACGTTATGACAAGGATGGCTATTTCTATATTGTTGACCGAAAAAAGGATATGTACATCAGCGGTGGAGAAAACGTCTACCCATCAGAGATCGAAAAGCTGCTTTATCGCCATCCGGCAGTCCACATGTGTGCAGTAGTGGGCATACCCCATCCGGTCTGGGGAGAAGTGGGAGCCGCCTGTGTGGTGCTCAAGCCTGGAATTCAAACCAGCGAAGAGGAGCTGCTAAGTCCACTCAAAGAGCAAATTGCCAGCTACAAGATTCCAGAAAAAGTCTTCTTTATGGATAATCTCCCCCTCTCTGCAGCCGGGAAAATCCTCAAACGAGAGCTGAGAGAAATCATCCAAGCCAAAGCTGGCAAGTAGGTAACACCCGCTGCCTCATAGATCGGAAAACTGTTGGGTTGCATGTAGTATGAGTTGCGGAAATTATTAATGAGGCGCAGCTATTGGTTGATCACTTGCCCAAGTTGGCGTGCGCCGTCACGATTCAGGGGCAGATCCAGATCAGTATAAATTTCCCAGATTTCTGTATGTTCTACCGTCTCGCCTGGCTGAAGCCTTGCTAATGGACCCAGGGTTTCCATCTCAACGAAACGGTGGTTGGTGTAGATCTCTACATTACATCCGAAATCAGGGTAAGCCTGGTCAGCACGTGGATTAAAGCGCTTTACGAAGCAGGTATTATTCTTTATATAACTTATCCAGCCGTGGCGGTTAAGGTATCCGATCTTAAAGGGCTGCTCGATATCTTTTGGGTAGACCAATATGAAATCGTCATGCAGCTCCAGGCGCGGGTCGTTGATGCGTGAGTACTGCCACAGTGAAAACTGGCGGTTGGGAAGGAATTGGTTTTCGAGGATATCTTGCCATTGCGGCAAGACCAGCATTCCCCCGATCGGAAGCTGAGTGATCGCCCACGGAGATAGCTCAACCTGCCAGACCCCGTGGTTTTGCAGCCGGTGCACCAAAGTTAGCGCGGTGCTGTCGGGGTGTAAATGCAGCTCAATCGATTTTTGGATGTTGGTCACCTGCTCAACGGGTCCAGTTATGCGGACGCCATCCAGCAGGTCTTCAATTTCGACACTTTCATCGTCGGGCACATAAGTTCGCCGGGGCACTTCAGGCGCATGCCACAGCCGATGCCCGCCGTACATATGAAACCTGCCATAAGGGGTTTCCCAGCCGAGGTCAGGGGTTTCAGCGAGTAAATTCTCCTGGCTGCCTGCCAGGCTCAGGCGCACCAGACGCGGTCCAGCCTTTTCAAGGACTTCGGCATGGAGATATTGGTTCTCAATCGAATACGTCGGGATGCCGTAATAATCCATTTCGTCTGCGGATAAGACTAGACGTAATCCCTGAACTGCAAACCATGCCGCTTGCGTGCCGCCAGCCAGGCTTTCCGCAGCAGCTCATAGAGCTGCTCTGGGTCTTTGATATTGCGCAGAGTTAGTTCTGGGTCCGAAGCATCCTTTCCCTTGATGAGAATATCACCAAGACCGATCATGCGCTCTCCGAGATTGCGGGAGAGATCGATATCCTGGACGCGCACCAGCTCAAAATTTTCAATGTCGCGCGAGAGCAACCCGTGCGTGACTTTGATCCGCTCGGAGGTAATCAGGTAGCTTTCCACCAACGAGAGGAAGGGGCGCCCCTCCCATAGTTTCTCCTCATCGTAGGGGGAAGCCTCTTCTGCTTCTGCTTGAACAGGTTTGGGAATCTCATCCAGTAACGTGTCAACTAATTTCAGCATTTCATCCGCCAGGTTATTCACCAGCTTCTGGCGTTTTTCGAGCGGTATGCTGGATAGATCGACATCACTCACGGCAATGCTTTGCCAGACGGAAGCCATGATCTTGGCGCGTAATTGTTCAATTTCCATAGCCGTTACTCCTTGGGCGATATATGAAGGTTCAGAATAGGCAACCAATTCAATATTGGTTCCTGATTATCCATAGTCTAATGCAATTTGGCAGGGATGGCAATCATTTGCTGATGTTGAGATACAAAAGACCGGTTGAAATTCATATGTCTGGGGTATGGCAGATGAAAAACCTGCTTCGAGACAACCTTTTCAAGTGAAGCAGGATGTGTTATCGTGTATCCACCAAAGATCATTCTTATAAACATGGATTTTATCATTTCATAATACCAAGGAGTCACTGATGAGTAAGACAACGAGCTCGAAAGGGGCATCCAGTAAGCCTGCCTCGAAAAGCAGCACTCAGGGATCAAAGCCTCAATCGGGTAAAAGTGCTGCGCCGGCGAAGAGCACCCCACCCGCAAAAAGTACTCAGCCGGTTAAAAAAGGTCAACCAGCCCAGAAACCCAAGACGAAGAAATTTTCCTGGCGTACGTGGCTGTGGCCTGTGATCGGAGTGGTAACGATACTGGGATTAACATGGTTTGTTATGTGGCAAAATCGTGGTACCCAGGAGGTGAGCAGCCTGGCGAAAGAAATCTCCGTTGATGAAGCTGCAAAAATGCGCGAGCAGGGTGCTTTCATCCTGGATGTTCGCACACCAGAGGAGTGGAATGAGGTACACATCCCCGACTCGACATTAATTCCGCTGGATGAGCTGCCCAACCGGGTAAACGAGGTTCCGAAAGATCAGGATGTGGTGGTAGTATGTCGATCGGGCAATCGCAGTCAGGAGGGAAGAGATATCTTGCTTAACGCAGGATATCAACAGGTGTCCAGCATGACAGGCGGAGTAAACGAGTGGAAGGCAGCCGGTTATCCCACGGTCAGCGGTCCTTAGTCAGGAGCTTTGGTGATTCAGATTTAAATAAATACCTGACAACCGGGTGAGGGGGGCACCCGGATATCAGGTATTTCAATTATACAGGATGTAAATTTATTTTCAATGGGTTTAATGCAATATAGTCCTTTTTTACATCCTTAGCAAATGGTTATTAAACGCTCTGCAGTCATCACCGAAGAAGTGCAATCAAACTTGAAAATAGGCGAATGAATTCTATGAAAGTAAATCCATCCATCTTCAAAGCCTATGATATCCGGGGCATTGTTCCTATTGACCTGGATGAAGATATCGCTTATCTGGTCGGGCGCGCATTTGCCAGCTATATCGCTTCTCCCCAGGTTGTTGTTGGGCGCGATATGCGCCTATCTGGCCCGGGGTTGATGGCAGCCGTGGTGCGTGGATTAACTCAGCAGGGAGCTGATGTGCTTGATATCGGATTGGTCAGCACCGACCAGTTTTACTACGCATGTGCCACTACCGGACTGCCGGGAATGATGGTGACTGCCTCACATAACCCCAAGCAATACAACGGCTTCAAAATGGTCCGTAAGATGCCCTACTTGCTGAGCGGCGATGCCGGCATTCAAGATATCCGCAGGCTGGTGGAAAGCGAATCCTTCCCTTCGCCATCCCGGCAAGGTCAGGTAATTCCTCGTGATTTCAAAGAGGCGTTTGTAGAGAAGGTCCTATCGATTATCGATGTGAAAGCGCTGCGACCCTTGAAAGTTGTGGTGGATACTGCCAATGGCGCTGCGGGTCCAATGCTGCAGGAGGTTTACCGCCACCTGCCCGTAAAACTAACCGGCATGTACCTGGAGCCCGATGGCAGCCTGCCCAACCATGGTCTCGATCCACTCCAACCTGAAAACCGCGCCGAGCTGCAAGAGCGAGTGGTCACCGAAGGTGCAGATGTTGGTTTTGCCTTTGACGGCGACGGTGACCGCTTTTTTACCATCGACGATCGCGGCAATTTCATTTCGGGCGATTTTTTGACGGCAATCATGGCAAGCTACCTGCTGGAGACACACCCGGGCGCCAAGGTGATTTACGATGCGCGTGCATCCTGGGCGGTGCCCGATTCGATTCTCGCTGCCGGCGGCATCCCATTAATCGAGCGCGTCGGGCATGCCTTTATCAAGCGTCGCATGGCTGATGAGCAGGCGATCTTTGCTGGTGAAGTGACCGGTCACTATTATTTTGAGGATTTCTTTTACGCAGATTCGGGGATTGTCCCATCTTTGCTGCTTTTAGAAATACTCTCGCGGCGCAATGTGCGCTTGAGTGATTTACTGCAGCCGCTGGAAGAGAAATATTTCATTTCTGGAGAAATCAACTCCACCGTGAAAGATCCTCAAGGCAGAATGGCAGAGCTGCTCAGAATCTATCACGATGGCGAGCGCCTGGAGCTGGATGGCGTCTCCATCACTTACCCGACCTGGCATTTCAATGTGCGCTCTTCGAACACCGAGCCCCTGCTGCGGTTGAACCTGGAAGCCAAGACGCAAGCAGAGATGGAGCAGCGTCGCGATGAGCTGCTGAAGATCCTTCGGCAGTAATTCCAGCCCGGCTGTTATAGATTGGGTACAAGCCAGAATTCGTTGTTCTGACCTTCAGCAGTCCATCCTTTCAGCCGCCCGTCAACTGTTTCAATCTTCCACCACACCATACCGTCTTCGCACTTTGGTCCTTTGGTGATAAATACCCAGGTGAGCGGTTGAAGCTGGCCGATCTTTTTACTGTTCAGGCCAGCTTTCTCGCGCAGGTTATTTGGGGAGCCGGTGCTGAGGAAAGCCGTATCACCCTCTTTGATATTCGATAACATCGCGCCTGAGCAAGCCTGCCAGGGCTTACGGATGGTGAAACGCGCGGTGTTCGGCGATCCCCAATTCACTTCTTTCTCGTCCGGGTTCGTGATCACGATGGCGTGGTAAATGCCTTCTGGCACTGAATTGTCCAATTGAAAACTGGCTTGCAGCAAGCCATTCGCGTCAGTGCGCACCATTTGGATTGCCAGCAAGCGTTGTGTGCCAAATATACCCTCCGGAGCCTGGTATAAACCCACCGGAAAGTCGGAGTTGGGCGGGAAATTAGCGCCTTGAACCAGCGCCACACCACCGGGCTTGGGCGGCATGCTTCGCCGCGGGTCGAGCGGATTGGTGCCGGCAGGCACCACGCGCTTCACGCTGAGAAACTGGCCGGGACTGGGCACTCGAAAGTTGCTTTCCGCCCGCACATTCCCAGAACGTGCGGTGACCCGCCAGCGTCCCTGGGTGATATTCTGGTCAAACACGGGCATCGCCAGCCATGCAGTGGTATAACCCACACCTTCATCATACACGGGCAGCAAGGTTTTCAGCACCTGGGTGTTATCCGGTGAAAATATCTTGACTTCCATCAAGTCCCCCTGCGGGAATCCGTAAAAACACAAGAATCAGATGCTGCTCCAGAGATTGCACTGTCCGATTTAAGTGGATCAGCGGGAACTCCCCCTGTCTTTCAGCCGGGTCGAATTCATTCGGAGAAATACATAAAATCCCTCCGCCACCACCGCCGCCTATGACTGCAATCTCTCGGAAGTCAAAAGCGTTTGCGACACCGCGTGTGGGTGTTGGCGTGGGTGCAGGCTTCCTGGTTGGCGTGGGTGTGATCGTCGGGGTAGCGGCTTGGTGGTGGGTGCGCGTTGCGTGGAGACTGGCGCTTGCTCCCTCGCCGACGCGATCGGATTCGGCTGGAAAGCGCTGAAGATGCTGACCAGGATGAACATACAAAGTAAAGTAGTGATTCGAGTTTTCATCAGTAAATCCTCCAAACGTCTCATCCACCGCCAGCGTTGGCAACGGTAAATAAGACGAAAAATGTGGGCTTATAGCCTTGCTGCTTGCTCTGGCTTCAAAATCGGGATGATAAAATATGTGCCGGGCTCCAGCCCGTCCAGGTCGATGCGCGTTTCGAACGCCCCATGGTTATCCGTACGGACAACCTGACCTTTGAGTGGTAAATATTGGCTGCCCTGCTTGGAGTATATTCCGACGGGTAAATCCATCCCTGCTGGGAAGTTAATCCCTTCTATTGACATCGTCTGTCCTGGGCGATATGGATTGATCCGCCGTGGATCTGCAGGTGAAAGTGAATCGTGCGTGCGTGCGGGTGCATGGGTGATCATCATACCGCTGCTGAGCGGGTGCTCAAACTTACGCCGGATGGATGTATCACCTTGGGAGGCGATCACGCGCCAGTCGCCATGCGGCAGATAGAGTGGTAGCACAAATGGCAGGTGCAGGACGGTTAAGCCATTGTCTTCAATCTGGACTTCCAGGTCGAGCGTATCAACCAGCTTTCCTTCCGGAGTGTAAATATCCACACGGATCATGCTGTTTAACGGGAATCCGTAAATACACATGCTTGCCCGTCCACCATACTCCACCTGGGCATCGGCGACGAACATCACCGGCAGGTCAGAACCTGAGACTCGTTCGACGAGGTTGCTATCCAGGCACGGTCCGGCATCAACAGTACCCAGAAAGAATGGTGGGAAAATGAAAAAGCTGCTGCCTGCAGCAAGCTCTTTAAAATCGTAAGCTGCAATTGAGGCTGTTGGGCTGGGAGCCTGGGTTGGTGGGGCTGTAGGGGATGGTGGAGGTGTGTCACTTGGCTGAGCGAGCAGCGCCGGGGCAGCGGGCGAGGTGGGTGTTTCATTCGGCGCTGCGAATGCCTGCTCACCAGTGCTGGTCGGGATGGGATTGGTTGGTGTAGCAGAGGGCGCAGTCGTTGGGCTGAGTGGCGGAGTGCTTTCGACTTGAGTGCTGATCTCGCGTCAGGTCTGTGAGCGTTGCTTCGATCGGCGGCTCGGTGGGTTGTCTGCCCTGGCATGCGGAGGTAAGTAATGAAAGAGCCAGCAGTAGAACCATCAGAATAGCGTTTAGAGTTCATGTTCGCAAGTCCTCCATTCCCATCACGGAGTGGCTTCGGTAAGCGCTTGAATGATTTGTGCAAGCTGCTGGGCAGAGTTTTCATCCCCCGTCGATTCAGCCATCACCCGCGCTTCCTCGTATGTTTCCAATGCCTTCGCCATGTCGCCAGACTGCCTGTAAATATCTCCCAGGAAGGCAGTATACCGGATCTGGTTATAAGGCGAGGCTAGCTCAATCGCCTTCACCACGTTCCCTGCCGCAGCAGCGTAATCCTTTTGTCGAAGAGCAATATCTCCCAGGCTTAAATATGCCTGGCTGGTAATATCTTGCAGTGAGGCATCCTGGCTTGAGGTGTACTCCTGTATAACCTGGTTGTAATAGTCCTGTGCTTGCGCGATCTCCTCGGTTGGGGTGCGTAATCGGTTTTCAGGCTTTGCTGCAGCGTTTGCGGCCTCGGCGACATCTGGTTTTGAAGCCTGATCGGCGCGTACCAGGTACAGGCGTCCCAGCAGCCCTTTTACCCGTATCGGGATATGGGCGTTGGCTGGTGCATCCAGATCCAATACAGCCCGGTATGCCTGTTCAGCTTCTGCCAGGCGATCTAAATCCACCTGGAAAACGGGTCCGAACAGATCGCCCAATGCATTCAGGTAGATCAGGTTAGCCAGTCCCAATTGTCCACGTGCGTATGAAGAATCAGGTGTTACCGCTTGCTGATAGTAGCGTTGCGCATCATCTAAGTATTGCCGGTATTCTTCAGGGGTAATTTTCCGGATCTGCCCGGCTTTTCGCTCGTAGGTGTTGCCAATCAGGAAATAGAGCACTTGTTTTCCGGATGTTGCTGTCCATCCGGGTACCGCATCAGCCTCCATGAAGTGTTGGAGAGCCAGGTCGTAATTGTCCAGCGCCATAGCAGAGAGGCCCAGGCTGACATAAACCAGCGCGTCCGTGCGACCGGTCAGTGGGGGATACTTATTAAAAATTAAATCCGCTTCCTGGATGGGCAGGTCAAGGCGTAGCGGACTGCCGAGCTGGTACTCACCGGTCAATTCTGGCACCTGGTTAAAGCCTTCATAGCTGACATAGAACTCAGGAGTGTAGCTGCCGCGATTTTCTTTTTCTACAAGCAAGCCATAGATGACGATATCCGCGCGGATATCCTCTGCCAGTTTCTTTGCTGCGTCGCTGCGTCCTTGCGCTGTATCGGCTTTAATTGGGCAAAGATCATCTGGCGAGCGGATATCATATTCAAAAGGCAAGTCGAGGCTCTCCAGGCTTGCATTGAGCTGGTCATACAGGCGTCGCGACAGCTTTAAGCCATCCTCGGTGGTGATAATGCGTCCCCGCTCGTCCTGGACGCTTAAATTGCTCACTACGATGTTCAGGCTGGGATCGGCCTTCATCGGGTAGGGATAGATGCAGCGGACGATCGGGATTTCCATGCGCACGCTCCGGGCGATATCCGGCACCTGTAAAAGCAGCGCTACGCTTGCAATCAGTGTAAAAATGGATGCGACTCCCCAGCGAACCGCTTTAAGCTGCCAGGGGATGCGCAGTGCAGGTGGTGTGATCTGCAAGGTCAGTCCCTGGCTCGGGCCAATGAACAATACTGGGATGCTCCAGTCTGAAGCCTGCCCGCTTGCCTGCTGGCTGACCAATCGCCGCGCATAAGCAAGAGCACTTTCGATCGGCTCCCCGGCAGCCCAGGCACCGTAGAACTCACGTGCAAACTCAACTGCGGCGCGATCCAGCACAGGCACCTGCATGCCGATTACTGCCGGAATGCGCTTGCGCAGTAATGCTTCTGACAGGCTGTTGAAAATCCCGAGAGAAGCAGTTTCACAGGCGTTGAGCACCACCAGGTTGATGGTTGGCTCTGCCAGCAGCTCAGCAAAACTTTCGGCTGGCAGCGCCCCATCCTGGAGCAGCACCCGGCTGCCGGTTTCATCGCTCTCAGCATGACCGGCAAAGTGGATGATATGGTAAGCCTGTCCTTCCTGCCGCTTCTGGATCAGGCGGTTCTGGATATCTGCCTTCGATGCATCCGCAAGGACATCTATCTCAACCAGCCGGCGCTGGCGTAAGCGCTGGCCAAATCCGCGCAGCGAACGGGTCGTCTGTAGCTGGTACAGAGCTGCTTGCAGCGTCTCAACGGGTGAATAAACTGCGGCATCCAGGCTGCGCCTGATTTGCGCTAATTCAGCCTGGCTGCTGACCGCTGGTTTTCCTGGTGGGGAGGCAGTTACGACCAAAACCCTGAGGGGTCCGCTGGTAGGCGGTTCAAACGGTAGGGGCAGATCGGTATAATGGCGCGCCAGCGGTGCAGTGCTGGAGCGAGCCAGAAACCCCAGGCCACCTTCCTGGTCATAAAGCAGCTCCCAGGGCAAGCGCGCCAGGTCAGGTGGCAACGGAAAATTAAGCAGCAGCTGCAAACCGTCGTTTGGCTCTACTCGTTGCAGGGCTTCTCGAAAGAGCTGGCGGATTGGCTCAGGAAAAAGGGTCTGAAATAAGCGCCAGCCAAAATCCCGCGCGTAGTCCCGGTCAATAAAGCCGCGTTCCAACCAGGCGATCGCTTGCTCGATCTCCCGCTCCTGAAGCAGTGGCAGTGTGGCGGGCAGGATTGCACGGCGCTCGACCCCGATGAAGCTGGCGCGTACTTCATAGTCGCCAGACTGATGCGACTCAATCGATATTTCGAAGGGTTGAAAGGATTTCGACACGGCAGCGCTCTGTCCTCAGGTGTTATGATCTTTTGAATTACATTGGGTGGGTGTTTTGATGTGTGTCAATCCCACCTCGTACTATTATTTCTTAATTCATTTGAGGGGGTTTGATGAAAGCGCTTAGAAAGTCGCCCCACTGGGTATCTTTTGCGAAATCGAGGTCCGAATATATTCCTGAAATATTCTTGGTTGGTAAATAAATACTGATGCCATGTGCATCGGAAACTTGACTGCCATTGCTGCGAGATGCCAGGAGAGGAGAATTTAAACCCGTGATCTGCTCCAGCACTTCTCGGGCTGCTGTCGCGAGGGATCCTGCTTCTGTGCTTTGACTTTCTTCCTTTGACAGCGTCTTGCAGAAGCTAACCAGGTCGATATAATCTCGCTCGGTAAAGGATTGGGAAAGGCGCAGAGCATTGAAGAGCTGAGGTAGAAGTGCAGGCTGGGTAGCTGCTGAAGCAAGAATCCTGGAAAAATTCTGAATGCGATGTATGAGCGCCTGTGTTTTGTCAGGCTGGACCGCCGCTTGTGTGACTGCCAGCCTTGCATCCAGACTCTTGTAATGATCGACATACTCATCAACGATCTTTCTTGCCAGCTCTTCGGCGGTCATGTCGGGTTGCTGCTGCAATTTCAGCGAGAATTGCGTCGTAAGGCCAGCCGCCAGACGGTTCAATCTCTTGCGAACCAATCACCACCTGGCAGGCTCGCCGGAGCTGGTAATGAACCTCAAGCATACTCATCAGGCAGGCATCGAATCCAAGAATATCGATCGGCTGTCCAAGCCGGTCGCAGGCTGACTCCAACACGCGCTGCAGCTCCAGGTTGTCAAGAAAATCACTTGCGCTGTCATCGAAGGCGATGGCTCTTTCGATGGCAATCCGCACCAGGTTATCCAATGAAGATCGAAACACTGCTCTTCGTGCATTTCCCCGTACCGTGCTGATCAGTGATGAATCTGCCAGTCGCCCATCCAGCCCCTGGCGCTGCGCTGCCTGGTAGATATCGTCGTCTTTCCAACCCGTCCCGTGACCCCATAAGATGAGCGCGTAGTGTCGTGCGGGATAGCTGCTGGCAGCCCAGGTGATGAAATCGAGCAGCGTTGCTGGATCGCCTGTGTTGCTTTCCGGCAGCTCAGCAACCACATCCTGGCTGGGTTGCGTATCCTGTCGCAGATAAAACCGCCTGGTTAAATTATCGGTGCGGCGGTCATATTGTGCCACCACAGCAACCTCGTCGCTTGAGCCATGTAGTTTTAACTCATGCAGGTCTTTAAGAGCATAGTCCTGCAGGTCGTTGTCACCGGCAAGGAATACCATCCAGGTCCATTGGCGCTGTTTCAGAGCTTGATTAGACATATTGCGGATATTATAGACCTAATTGGTGTGGAAATCAAGCAAGTTAATATCATCTCATGTATTTTTTGTAGTGCAGGCTATAATTGAAGGCTGTAGTTGAGAATGTACCATGCGAATTACTAGGCGTAATTTTTTTCGATTGACTTCCCTGACCCTGGCAGCAGCAGTGGTGAGTCCGGCAGTCCACCTGGTGTCTGCGAATGAGATCAATGATCCAGTGATCCGTCATGTGCCGATAACGCTGCCTGATTTACCCGCAGCGTTCGATGGCTTCACGATTGCAGTGTTAACAGATTTTCACCTGTATCCTTACACTCAACCAGAGCTCATCCGCCAGGCGGTTACGATGGTCAATGATTTAAAACCTGATCTGGTAGTGTACCTGGGTGATTATGTCTGGCAGGATTTAGATGCCATATTTGAGCTGGCTCCGATCCTGGCAGGGGCGAACGGAAAACAGGGCGTCTTTTCCATCATCGGCAATCATGATATCTGGCTGGATGAGTCGGTGATCAAACAGGGGTTGCTTGAAGCCGGGCTGCCGGTGCTGGTAAACCAGGGTATTCCACTTTCACAGGGGGGTAAAATCCTAAACCTGGTAGGTTTAGATGATGGTTGGAGTGGAAATGCTGATTTGCCGGTTGCCATGGATGGCTTACCGCAAGATGCGCCGGTAGTTCTACTGCTGCATGAACCTGATCTGGTGGAGGACTATGCACAGGACAAACGTATCGTCCTGCAGCTCTCGGGGCACTCGCATGGCGGGCAGGTGCGTGTAAATGGTAAGCCATTCATCCTGCCACACCTCGGCCGCAAATACGATTTTGGTCTTTATCGGGTCGGTGAAACCTGGTTATATACGAATCCAGGCATTGGCACAATTAGCGTTCCGCTGCGCTACAACTGCCCGCCCGAGGTCAGCGAGATCGTTTTGGTGAGAGGGTAGCTCGGCACAATCATTGCACCTTATTAGCGTTAGCATTAAACCGGTTTATTGAAGTCTTTTCGCGTTGCATGTTATAATTTTATTAATCTTTCATTCACATTTATAACATCCATAGATATTTCACATCGCATTCTGAAGATTCAAGCACCAGGAAGTTCGTTTAAGAAAAGGAGCCGCCATGTTTTCTAAAGCATCTTTTTGGATTTTTCTTGCCCTGGCAGTGATTGTTGGCTTATCCATTGGGCTCTTCCTCGGTTGGGTTGTCTGGCCTGTGCAGTGGGTGGATGCCTCTCCAGACTTATTGCGAATAGAATTCCAGGAAGACTGGATGAACATGGCGATTGATTCATATACAGTCAATCAGAACATTCCACTTGCGGACCAGCGCTACAACAGCCTGGGGGCTGCGGCACCTGAAATCCTGGCTGACATCCAGGAAGCTCCCGTGTGGGTGTCGCCGGCTGAGGTGGATGCCTTTACTGCAGCCGTAACGGGTGAAGAATCCGCTGCGGCTCCGGGGGCAGAAGCGACTGCTGTTCCGGCTGAAACCACTCAATCTACTAAGCTGGGCTGGTATGTTGCCCTTCTAATTTTGCTGGCGTTGGCGGCGATCGTACTGTTGATTATGCTGGTGATGCGCTTATTGCGGCATAGTCACGCTCAACAACCTGCTCCAGAACCTGCCCAGGCAGTTGATGTTACAGGTGAAGAACCTGCTGTGGCTGCACCGGTTGAAGCTGCTGTCGCGGAAGAGCTGGTCTCCGAGCCAGAAGCTGTGACCGAGGAGGAAGGTGGCGGTGAAAGACTCGGGGGGTTGGCTGCAGCCGCAGTGGTTGCTGAGGTCGTAGCCTCTGATGCTGGAGAAGCAGATACCACCGAGACAGAAGTTATTGCTGCCGAGGTTGAAGAACCGCAGGTCCAGTTTGAGGACCAGGCTCCCGAGGCTGCTGTAATTGTAGAGCAGGCGATAGAAGGTGAAACTGAGCCTGGCGAGACTGAGGATAGAGCAGGTGTTGGGCTGGCTGGTCTCGCTGCAACGGCAGCAACCGCGGCTGTGATCGCCGCAGAGGCTGGCAAGCCAGACGAAGCTGAAGAAGTAGTAACTCCCTGCCGCTGTGGTCGCTGGAGAAGTTGCGCTGTCTGAAATATCAGAAGCAGAGGCTGCTGTTCCTGTTGAACCGGTTGTAGAGACTGAGGCTGCTCCTGATGTTGAGACAGGTGGAGTAGCGCCTGCCGCTCTGGGCGCCGCAGGTTTAGCTGCTGGCTTGGAATGGGCTTTGGAAGATGAAGAAGAGCAAGAAGCGACCTCTGTTGAAGCCTCCCAGGGCGATTTAGCAGTTGCTCCAGGTTCTGATCAGGAATTGGCAGAAGAGCTACCGCTGGAGGAACCTGCCGCTGAAGCTCCAGCGGCGGCTGTGGACTGGCTGCCGGAGGCGGAGGTCGCAGAAGCTAAACTGGTCGAACCGGAAGAACCCCCCAAGGATTTTTGGGGAAAATACAATCGGAAAATTGTCGAGGTAGAAGGCATCGGTCCGGCTTATACCGAAAAATTAACTGCGTATGGCATCACCACCACACAGGGCTATTTACAGCAGTGTGCGACACCCAGGGGGCGCCAGGAGCTGGCAGCGAAAACTGGAATTTCATCAAAATTCATTCTGGAATGGGCGAACCATATCGATTTGATGCGCATCCAGGGCATTGGCCCGCAATGGGCGGAATTGCTCGAGGCGGCAGATGTCAATACCGTCCGTGAGATGGCTTTGAGGAACCCCAAGAACCTGCTCAAAACGATGACAGAATTAAATGAGTTCGAAGAAGCTGGTACGCCAGCTTCCGACCCTGGCTCAACTTGAAGATTGGATCGAGCAAGCCAAGGAGTTGCCCAGAATTCTCGACTATTAGCCTCATCGGTTAAAGATGTAGTTTGGTGTAAAAATGGGCGGTCTACCGCCCATTTTTACGTTAATATGGAAACTGAACTGCTATATGCTATAGGGAACGGACGAAATCAACTGCGCTTTGGTCGGGTAGAAATCCTAGCTCGTAGCCGGGTACTGCCTGGCTGAGCTCGTCCAGCAGTTGTAACGAAAAAGCCATCCCGGCAGGGTCCCAAAAGGTTGGAAAAGCTCGCACCAGCAGCCGTGTCGCCAGATCTGCGGACGATAATGGTGTGATGTAGTTTTTCGTAGCATGCCGTAAGATGAAGATTTTCTCCAGCGGAGCGCTGACCTGGGCTGCAGCACGTGCGTCTCCATGCCATGGAGTCCCATATATGTTAAATCCATTCGCTTGCCGGTGTAAGATTACCCGGTCATCGCTCAACAGGATTGCGCCGGGCTGATTCTCCCACAGCCAGGCTGTGGTGCTCTTGCCAGCGCCAGATACACCGCTAAAAAGGATGCCCTGTTCACCGTCTTTTACCGCGCAGGCATGCAGCAGAATGCCCCTGCCTTGTGCCAGCAGATGGATCATCAGTACTTCCGCCAGCGGATACCGTAATGGAAAGGGAATCTCCGACCTGCGAAAACATGTAGCAGACGTCATAATTGAACCCGTTAGGAAGTCGCTGCTAACCACGGTCACCTGGTAAGGTCGGGGACCATAAACCGGCGAGTAGAGTCCAATGGCAAGGCGATCGCCTTGCCGAAAAAGTCGCCAGACACCTGTAGAATCGAAGACCGGCTGCCAGCTCGATAGATCAGGGGGATCACCGTATGAATGGTGCAGGCTCACCAGGGGTAGGTCAGTCGATATAAATTTGCGATAACTCTCTTCGATCGGAAAATGATCCTGGTCGTCATCGAAAACCAGACCAAGCACAACCTCCCCGATCTCGAAACGAATTTCTGACAAAATGCCTCGTAAACTCTCAGAATAGATCAATAATTATAACAAAATAAGACCAACATGCTTGACACCTCGATAAATATACGATAACCTGATTGGCGTCGGAGGGCTACTATGAAAACCGTTGTCGCTGGCGCCTTAGGCGAATGCGTGCATGTCGCAGGGGTGATGAACTTCTTGCGCCTGGCAGAAGCTGCAGGGTGGCGGACTGTGTTTTTAGGACCTTCTGTCCCGCTGGAGCAGTTCATCGAGGCAATTCAGAGAGAGAAAGCCGATCTTGTTGGCGTATCCTATCGTCTAACACCTGAGACTGGTGAAAGGTTGTTGGGCGAGTTTGCTGAAGAAGCAGCAGAGCTACACGCCGCTGGGTTGCGATTTGCCTTTGGGGGCACACCCCCAGTTGCTGATCGCGCCAGGGCATTGGGGTTCTTCGAGCGTATTTTTGATGGCAGTGAAAGCTCAGAAGAAGTACTGGCATACCTGAAAGGAAATTCTGTCAACGATACCCAGGATGGCGAATTTCCCCAATCTACTGTTGAGAGAATTCAGTGGAAATCGCCCTTTCCCTTGCTGAGGCACCATTTTGGGTTGCCAACCATGGCGGAAACCGTTCGTGGAATAGAAAAGATCTCCGAGGCAAGGGTGCTGGACGTCGTTTCGCTCGGCATCGACCAGGATGCCCAGGAAAATTTTTACCACCCCGAGCGCCAGGAAGCCCGTCGCAAAGGCGCTGGCGGTGTGCCAGTTCGTTCACCGGAGGACTACCAGGCTCTCTACTCCGCCAGCCGGCGCGGCAACTATCCGCTCATGCGAACCTATTCCGGCACCGATGATTTCATCCGACTGGCGGAAATGTACGTCGATGTAATTAACATAGCCTGGTGCGCGATCCCGCTGTTCTGGTTCAACAGAATGGATGGGCGGGGACCCTGGGATTTGCAGGGCTCAATTGAGGAGCACCAGCAAGTCATGTCCTGGTACGGTGCTCACCAAATCCCGGTTGAGCTGAATGAGCCGCACCATTGGGGTATGCGCGATGCCCCTGATATTGTATTTGTCATTTCAGCTTTCCTGTCAGCCTACAATGCTCGGGCGTTTGGTGTGGAGGATTACATTGCTCAATTGATGTTTAACAGCCCCCCCAGTCTTTCCGATGCCATGGACCTGGCGAAAATGCTGGCAGTGCTCGATCTTATCCAGCCATTGGCAGGACCGAATTTCCGTATCTGGCGGCAGACGCGCACCGGCTTGTTAAGTTATCCGCTCAACCCTGACGCAGCCAGAGCCCATTTGGCGACGAGCGTATACCTCCAGATGGCGCTTCGACCACATATCGTTCATGTTGTCGGTCATACCGAAGCTCACCATGCGGCAACAGCCGAGGATATCATCGAATCCTGCACCATGGCGCGCCGGGCGATTGAAAATGCCCTGGCAGGTGCACCGGATCTGACAAAAGATCCCCGCATCCAGTTGCGGCGAGAGGAGCTGGTAGCCGAAGCCGCTGTGACAATTGCCGCGATCCAGCAACTGGCAGGCTCTCAGGTTGAGGATCCTTTACTCGATCCGGGCTGCCTTGCCAGAGCAGTATCGAGCGGAATTCTTGACGCTCCCCAGTTGCGCAATAATCCCTATGCCAGAGGTCAGGTGAGCACCCGTATTGTAAATGGACAGTGCCTGGCAGTGGATGCCTCAAACATCCCCCTGACAGAAGGTGCAAGGCTGAAAGCGGTTCTAAAGAGCCAGCTATAAATAACCTGAGTAGGGCTTTAAATATCCATATTTCCAATATTCGAGCTTGGGCTGGCTTTGCCAGGCTAATTAACAGATGGAGGGAACAATGTCTTCGATAGAAAACATCACCGTGATCGGGGCGGGACATGGCGGTAAGGCGATGGCAGCCCACCTGGCATTAATGGGTTTTCGAGTGACTCTGTATAATCGAACCGATGATCACATTGCCATCCTGCGGGCGCGGGCGGAATCGATCTGGAAAGTCTTGAAGGAGGTCCCCATGGATTCGGGAAAATCACCCTGGTGACCTCTGATATGGCGGCTGCATTGAAGGATTCACATTTGATCATGGTCGTTGTTCCTTCATCAGCGCATTCTGACATTGCCAAGACTGCAGCGCCGCATTTAAAAGATGGTCAAATGATTATTTTGCACCCAGGTAGAACCTGCGGCACCATCGAATTTCTCAAGACGATAAGAGACAACGGTTGCAGCGCGGATATCACTGTCGCAGAAGCGGAAACCTTCATCTACGCATCGCGCTCAGATGGCCCGGCACAAGCACGCATATTTCGCATCAAAGAAGCTGTCCCTATTGCAGCTTTACCAGCCAGCCGCAATGCACAGGTGCTGGAGGCTATCCACCAGGCATACCCTCAATTTATCGATGGTGGAAATGTATTGCAAACCGGCATGAATAACATGGGGGCGATCTTTCACCCGGCTCTGACGTTGCTCAACGCAGGTTGGATTGAAGCCACACATGGCGATTACCAGTTCTATATCGATGGGGTAACGCCTTCGGTAGCCCGTGTCCTGGAGGTGCTGGACCGCGAGCGGGTTACGGTCGCATCCTCTCTCGGCATCCGTGCACGCACCGCGATGGACTGGCTGCAGATGGCTTACAACACCACTGGCGATGATTTGCACGAGGCAATTCACAACCAGCCGGGCTATTATGGCATCAAAGCCCCCAGCACGATGAACCACCGGTATATCTTTGAGGATGTGCCGATGAGCCTTGTGCCCATCGCCTCGCTGGGACAGCATTATGGTGTGTCGGTGCGCGGGATGGACAGCATCATCCGTCTGGCGTGCATCATCCACCGCACCGATTATTGGCGCCGCGGTCGCACCGTGGACAAGCTGGGTATCGGCGAGTTAAGTGTCAGCGAGCTGACACGCTATGTGAATGAGGGTGTAATGGTGTAAATCTGCGGTAAAAATTTATACGCAGATTTTACTTTAATCCTATTTCCAGAATGTTATAATCCGCGGCATTACAGGTATAGAAACTGGCGATGTTTTTAAGCCCCGGAGTGTTGGAGGCATTTACCCGCGATCATAGATGTCGCAACACGAGGAATAACAGATCTTTGGGTGAGCACTCATTTCTCTTCTGGAAATTGTATGCGTATTTATATTATTGACGATCAAATACTATTCAGGGAAGGGCTGGCTAGTCTGCTAAAAAACCAACATGATTTTGATGTGATTGGTGAAGCCGAAGCCTCTGACTTGATAATAGAATTGGTGATCGAGTTAAAGCCCGATTTGGTGCTATTAGATCCCGCTTCCTCTGATGGTAACTGTGCTAAGGCCATCAAGAGCATCGTATCGCATTGCCCGAGCACAACAATTGTGATCCTGACAAATCAAGAGTTGGATGAGCTATTGCTGGAATCTATCAAAGCTGGCGCCAATGGATATATGCTTAAAAATACACCCATCACGAAGCTCATCGCAGCCTTGAGAGCGATCGAGCGTGGCGAAGCGGCTGTTTCACGGGCAAACACAACTCGCATCATCAACGAATTTCGCCGGATGAATCACCACCCCATGCCACTGCCCAGGGGGTTTGAGCAGCTCACCGAGCGGGAAGCTCAAATTATGTACATGTTGGGAAAAGGTGCAACGAACTTAGAAATTGCCGAGAGCCTGTATATTTCTGTGAATACTGTGAAAGTTCACGTTCATAATATTCTGGATAAATTAAGTCTAAGCAACCGGCGACAAGCTGGCTTGCTTGCCAGGAATTTGATGCTGACCAATTCTTTGAAAGAAGTCACCGAGATCAGCGGTCTTGAAAATTGGTCGCCTAAGAATATCGAAAACAATTAGCTGATCTAATTATTGGCTCGCCCAGGGTAACCCTGATCTTTGGCGCGTATTATCCTGGTATCACCCTCTTCTTTTGCTTATTCTGTAACAATTTAAATATCCCAACGGATTAGATCCAAGATAAAAGGGATTAATTAAAATTCTAATCCTTTTCTAATTCTTACAATTTATGTCGGATTATTGACAGATGATAAATAAGCAGATAAAATAGACCTATAGTTATCCTAAATGCTATATTATTTTGCAAATTTGTTTGCGGATTGAGCCACTTACTAGTAATTGTGAAGAGCATCTAGTGGTGGGGTGGAAAAGAATAACCGTCTGAGGGACAGACCTGATAGGTAAAACTCAACTGACAAATAAGTAACTAGCCAATTCTATTGAAAGCTGTGACTGCAGCATAACCCAATAGATATTGGATGTATATAAAATTATCTCGACCGGTTGCCGCCAGCCGAGATAGGGCGCATAAAAGCTGTGGGAAGCATTCGTTGCGCGTTTTAATTTTATCATAATTTTTTTTGAATAATGTGCCTGAGGAAATAAACAAGGCTTAAACCAATTAATAATTTATAAAAAATATATTCTGCAATAACACTGGAATATAAGCAAAACATTTTGTAAGAAGTATTGAGTGATGGTCACAAATAGCATTGATAAGACCGAGGTTCGATTGATACAAGTCCTTATTATCTTTGGAGAAAGGCCCTTGTTGGCCGGGGTGAAAGACCTGTTGAAAAATGAGGGTGATTTTAATTTAATCTCCACTGCCATGACTGATATTGATGGCGTCACTCAAGAAATCAAACGAATCAAACCGGATGTTGTGATTTGGGATGACAAGCTACCCTCCGAGCATCAGAGCGCATTATTTAATTTATTGTTGACCTTCAAGGATTTGCGCGCCGTTGTGCTGAGCAATTATGAGAATAAATTGCAGGTTTATGAGAAGAAAGAAATTCCGATTCTTCAAGTGAATGATCTTTTCTCGGCCGTGAGGGCTTTCTAGCTGAGTCCCAGTTAGTGTAGTAGTAGGTCCAGGGGAGATGGCGGCCTGATCCATAATCAGATAGCCTATCAATCCTGAAGAAATTGAATACCGGTCTTCCATCACATTTTGGAAAAAATCCATGTCGGAAGGGCGGAGCGCGCCACAGAATTAATGATGATTACAGTTCTACAATACATTCTTTTCATCTTCAGCATCTTATTGGCAATACCGGTGGGGTATCTGGTCTTGCTTACTCTGGCTTCCTTGGTGGCTAAGAGGCAGACTGTCATACCCTCAGGTCGACCCACGAAGCATTTTTCGATATTAATACCCGCCTACAACGAAGAGCGTTTGCTGCCAGGCTTGTTAGCCAGCTTGAGTCATATGGATTATCCTGCGCACCTCTTCGATATCCACGTAGTTGCGGACAACTGTACAGATCAAACCGCAATCGTCGCACAGAATGGTGGCGCTACCGCGCACATCCGCACCGACCGGCAGAACCCGGGGAAGGGACCTGCTCTGCAGTGGCTGCTGCAAAAATTATTCAATTCAGGTGCAGCAACGGATGCGTTTGTTATTCTGGATGCTGACTCGCTTGTCTCACCTAATTTTCTGACGGTCATGGCTGCCCATTTAGAAAATGGCGAGCGTGTTATCCAGGCATTTTATGCTGTGCGCGATCCTGGTCGTTCATGGACGGGTGGCTTACGCTATGCCGCGCTTTCAGTACTGCACTATCTGCGCCCGCAAGGTCGCATGGTATTGGGGGCATCCGTTGGTCTGAAGGGCAACGGCATGGTGTTTTGCGTTGATATTTTTAGAAAGCATGAGTGGTCGGCATCTGTGACCGAAGATATCGAGATGCACATGACGCTCATATTGGATGGAGAGCGCGTCACGTTTGCTCCGGATGCACTTGTTCTTGGAGAAATGCCCGATACATTGGAGAACTCAAAATCCCAGCAAAGGCGTTGGGAGCAAGGTCGGTTGGAGGGAAGTCGACGCTATGTCCCGCAATTATTAAGGGCTGCCTGGGTTGCAGTCCAAAAAGGCAAGTTGAAGCGATCTTACATCATGCTGGATGCTGTGATGGAGCATTTGATCCCTCCGTTCACCATTTTATTGGCGGTAAATATACTCTTGTTTGTATTCAATCTTATAGCCCTACTTCTGACAGCTCAGACAGGGAACCAGCAAGGCTCCCCTTTCCTTCAAGGGATGCCAAGCTTCAATCTGCTGCTCAGTGCTGGCTTGTTACTGGGTCAGTTTATCTATTTGTTTTCGGGACTCTTTATGGTGCAAGCACCCAAGGAGATCTACCTGTCTTTGCTGTTCGCTCCAATCTACATGCTGTGGAAAACATTCCAGTATGTACAGGTAGCATTCCTTCGTCGCCAACAGGGCTGGGTGCGCACCAGACGGAATGAGGGCTAACCAATGGCGCTAACTGAAAAAACGAAGTACGATTCAAAGGCATGGGTTGAGCTCTTGCCCGATCAATCTCAATCCAAGGTTAGCACTGGTCGCCCGGATAAAAGTGACCAGTCGACTCGCTTGAAATCGGTCAGCTCGGATGAGCTCGCTCAGATGCAAGACGAGAGAGCAGCTCGGATGTTTGAGATCTTTGATAAACAGACATTTAATAACGTTCGCCGTCTGCAGCAAATTCGTCTGTCAATGGTCATATGGGTCATACGTAATAAGGTCCGAGCAAGCCTCAAGCGGGAAATGGATCTCCTGCTTTCATTAATTGCGCTTCCTATTGCTCTGCCGATCTTTTTAGTCACTGCGATAGCGATCAAGCTCGATTCACCAGGTCCAGTGTTATTCCGCCAACAGCGCGTGGGCAAATGGGGTAAGCCGTTTACATGCTTTAAATTCCGTTCGATGTTTATTGATGCTGAAGCACGAAAAGCAGAGCTGATGGCATTGAATGAAGCGGATGAAATAGTCTTCAAGATAGCCAAGGACCCGCGCGTTACCCGGGTCGGGCGAATTATTCGTAAGTTAAGCATTGATGAAGTACCGCAACTGATCAATGTAATGAAGGGTGAGATGAGCTGGGTTGGGCCACGTCCGCCGGTGCCTATAGAGGTTGCAAACTACAAGTATGATCACCTGTTACGCCTGAACGCCATTCCGGGAATTACCGGGCTGCAGCAGGTCTCTGGGCGGAGTGATATTGACTTCAACCTTTGGGTCGAGCTGGATTTGAAATATATTGAAGAGCAGAGCCTGATAAAGGATATTTCCATCCTCGTCAGGACAGTCCCTGCAGTGCTTTCAGGTAAAGGGGCTTATTAGAGGTAATCCATTGCATACTCAAGTCCTGATCTTCGGAGTTCCTGTTGACAATCTAAATATGGAGGGGACGCTCGACCATTTGGAGCAGTTCATCCAGCTCGGTCGTGCTACTGGTAAAGCCCACCAGGTAGCCACGGTCAATTTGGATTTCATTACCAATGCGCTGGATGATCCTGACTTACTAGCCATTTTGCAAAACGTTGATTTGGCAATGCCGGACGGCATGCCAGTAGTCTGGGGAGCCCGCTTGTTAGGCGCACCCGTTCACGAGCGAGTGGCAGGTGTGGATATGGTTTTAGGGCTGGCTGAGCGGGCTGCACAAAATGGGTATTCGTTGTATTTGATGGGAGCAGCTCCCGGGGTTGCTGCTCGGGCTGCTGAAGTTCTCCAGGAAAGGTTTCCTGGATTGAAAATCGCCGGCGTCAGTGCTCCGATGGTTCGCTCCTTAGATGAGCCGGATACCGATCTGCTTGCAGAGATTCGTGCGGCAAAGCCAGATGTTTTATTGGTGGCTTTTGGTAATCCCAAGCAGGAGAAATGGATTGCCAGATTTGGCAGCCAGGTGAAAGTACCGGTAATGGTCGGAGTGGGTGGGACATTCGATTTCATCACTGGTGGAAAGAAGCGAGCACCCAGGTGGATGCAAATCAGCGGGCTTGAATGGGTATATCGGCTCGTTCAGGAGCCGGGACGCCTTTGGCGACGTTATCGAAGAAATTTGGTCGTCTATTGCGTCCAAATTGCTCGCCAGTGGTGGCTGCTGAGAGGGAGCAGAAAACCGGTACACGATCGGGCTGATTTTTCTTTTCGCCTTCACAACAACATTGAAATTGTGCGTGTACAGGGGAGCCTATTACATAACGATTGCCAAACTCTGATCAACGAGGTACGGCAAGCCCTTACGTTAACACCGAATATTCTCTTTGATCTTTCCCAGGTGAAAGCATTGGATGGCTCGGCATATGGTACGTTGGTCAGGCTGGCCAAAGAAGCACGAGATCAGGGGGGTGATTTAGCGCTTGCCAGCGTACCCTCGAATATTGCCCGAGAGCTCTCTTTGCTGCGCCTGGGTACTTGTTTTTGTGTGTATCCTGACCTTGAAATGGGTCTTGGTGCACATGTGAATCGCGAATATGCTGGCGGGGGCATTCCCCAGCCGGTGAATATCACCCATGTATTATCTGAAGTCTGACCCTCAAGGATCCTGGAAAAAGTGCAGGTAATATTAATCGCAACTGCTGAAATCGATAAATTACGGCCAATAACCGATAAAGTTCCCGCGCCATTATTGCCCATTGCTAACCAGCCTGTGATGGAGATCATCATTGAGCAGTTAGCGCGTTGCGGTTTGAAACAAATTCTGGTATGCCTGAACCATCAGGCGGGGGCGATAGAAACCCATTTCAGGAACGGTCAGCGTTGGGGCGTCTCCCTGGATTACGTAATCGTACCGGAGGATTGGGGCGTTACCGGTGCACTCCGCTGGGCAAAGCCGCTTATCAAAGAAACATTCCTTGTCGTGCCTGCCGATGCGATAGTTGATCTGGACATTGCCGCAGCGATTGATTTGCACCAGACCCACCATAATCTCGCGACGGTGATCGTCCACGAGACCGGGACGGGTGACATCAGGAAGATACGATTGAATGAGGCGGGTCAGATCGAAGAAATTGTTGCTGATGACCCCTGCTCCAAGCTGTATTATGAGACCGGGGTATATATTTTCGAACCCCAGGTATTGGACTTGATCCCGCCGAGAAAGAAAATCGAAATAGCCACCCAGCTTTTACCAGAATTGTTCGAATCGGGCTTGCCGGTTGGCTCTTACATCATGGACGGGTATTGGAACCCGCTGGATACATTTACCCAATTCCAGGAAGCGCAAAAAACCTTCCTTTACAACGCTTGGGAAGGTGATCCATTGAAATTTGCCAAGATTAATCTCCGTCCAACCCGCGTTGCCGGTCAACGCTGCAACCCGGGAGTTTGGATTGGGCGAAATACCCACCTGCATCCCGATGTACGTGTTATCCCGCCGGTTTTGCTTGGCGAAAACATCCGCGTGGGTCGCGGGGCGGTTCTGGGTCCAGAGGTTGTCATCGGTGAAAATGCGATTGTTGCTGAAGAAGCTACTCTGCATGGCAGCACAGTTTTCGATCATACTTATGTCGGTGAGCTGGTCCACCTGGAAGACCGCGTGGTGGATAAGAACCTGGTCATCGATATCCATACTTCCGCCTCCCTTCAAGTTTCCGATCCATTTTTATTAGGCGAGACGACAAATTCGATTGGCGAGCAAGGCTTTCTTCGCACCATCGACGCCCTGTTTGCCAGTTGCATTATCACTGCTGGCTCTCCCAATCACATTGTTGGTTGGATTGATCAGCTTATTCACTACGGGTGGTATTTTTAAATCTGTCACGTGTGTAAAAACCGGAATAGATCTGCCCATCATGGATGATGTAGCGGATCATCCCGTGTTTCAGTTGCTGCGCTTCAAGACCCGCAATAATAATGGGCAGTTGGGCTGGTTGGGCAAATGGATTGAGCGGCTTGAGTGGAACCGCTTACCAGAACTTTGGAATGTGGTTACTGGTGATATTCGGTTGGTAGGAGTGAAACCTCGCGAGTGTGAAGAAGCACATTTGCTCGACGAGGCCTGGCAGCAAGGGCATCAAGGGTATTTTTCTGGATTTACTGGTCTCTGGTATGTGGAAGGTTGCCATTGCGATGAGTCTGATGAAACCTTAATTGCTGACATTTATTACAGTGCGACCCGAACCATGAAGGGGGATTTTCGCATTTTAATAAATACCCCCAGGGCATGGTTCACCAGGATAAAAGAGACAGATTGTGTTCACCTCGAAATGAAGGAGGTAAATCCAGATGGAATACTTAACTCGAACAGTTGGCAAGGTAAGAGTCCTGGGACTCTCAGGTAATTTTGATCGTTATAACCTTGCCGTCATCCGCCAGTGGTTGGAGGATGCAACGAAATCATCACCTGCATATATCGTTATTAATCTGAGTGGGGTTGATCTGCTCGACTCAAGCGGGCTGGCTACCCTGGTGTATAGTTTGAAACGTGCCCGAAAATTTGATGGCAATGTAAGGCTCTGCGGCCTTTCGCAGTCTATCCGCATGCTGTTCGAGCTCACAAGGATGGACAAAATCTTCGAATTATATGTAACCGAAGATGATGCCATCCAGGCTTTTTCACTCGTTGAAGTGTCAGCTTAACCCCTTATGGTTAGCATCTCTTGTGCTTGATTTCAGCTTTATTCATTCCCCGGTAATTTATTCATTTTTTTCTTTCATTGGAACACCTATGTTACAGACGAATTTTGAATTTAATCGTGTCAATTTTGAGTTCGAGCTTGCAAGGCAGGTTCAAACCAGCCTGTTACCAAAGCAGCCTCCAGTAGTGGCTGGTCTTGATATTTGGGCTGGCTTACGTTCCGCTTACGAAGTAGGTGGGGACTTTTATGATTTCTTCACCGATCGCAATCATCAGTTTACATTTCTGGTAGGCGATATCAGCGGTAAAGGCGTCTCGGCTGCAATGCTGATGCCGATGACGCGCATGGCGATCCGCACCTCGATGGGCTTTCAGGGCGATTGCACCCCAGAAGACATTGTCGCACGCTCAAATACCGGTCTGTACGAGGACTTTACCATGACGGATACATTTGCCACGCTGTTCGTTGGCAGCTATGATCCGGCAAGCCACAGCTTGATGTATGCCAATGCAGGTCAATCTCCAGTAATTTATTGCCCAGTCGGTGGCAGTCCCGAGTTTTTGGAAGCCGATGATGTTCCGATGGGTGTGCATCCAATCAGCATGGCAAAAAACCATTTCATTCATCTCCATCAAGGGGATGTATTGATCGTTGGTACAGATGGGTTGATTGAGTCCCGTTACCCAGGCGAATCGTTGAGGGTGAGCTATGACCGCTTGCTATGGAAGACCGGACAGCTAGTCCAACGCCCGGCTCGCTTTATTGCAGACAGCCTGTTCAACTCAATGATTGGCCTTAATCAAACAGGTGCCCAGGAAGATGATCAGACGCTGGTGGTCATCAAGTGTGTTTGATCTATTATTATCACTTGGTAATTTCTGATATGGAATTTATAACGGTTTCTAGGAGGATATAGTATGCGTGTGCGTTACGGGTCACGAAGAATACTCGATTCAATATAGCTTCCCCATTGATCATCACTTTATTCAGTTCGAAGCCGTTTTGGTACGTGGAAGTCTAGAGCAAAGATGATAGTTCAAGAGAAATTCGCAGAAGAAACAATACCAGACGTATCTGTTGTTATTTGTTCTCGTAATCGAGGCACCAGTATTATTCACACGCTGGAATCGGTATTTGCAAATGAATATCCGTCATATGAAGTGATTGTGGTAGATCAGAGCACAAATAAAGAAACCGATGATGCGGTTGTACCCTTTCGCAAGGATTCGCGTTTCCGTTATATCCATTCAGATACAGTCGGGACTGGTATAAGTAGAAATATTGGTTTGCTCGCCGCCCGCGGAGAAATTGTGGCTTATACCGATGATGACTGTACGGTACATCCACAATGGATTTTGTCACTAGTGGAAATAATTGAAACTCATCCGGAAGTTGGAGTCGTTTTTAGTAGTGTTATACCTGGAATAGTTAATGAAGCCCATGGTTCAATACCCCATTATATTATTGAAAGAGACAATATTTATAAAAATTTGCGGCAGTATTATAAAAATGTTGGTATGGGTGCCGGGATGGCAGTTCGAAAAGATTGCGCTGAAAGAATTGGAGGTTTTGATGACCTTTTTGGGCCAGGTTCGCCTTATTTCTCTGGAGAAGACCATGACTTTGCATTAAGAGCCTTAAAGTCGGGTTATTGGGTTGCCCACGATTCTGATCCACCAGTGATTCATTATGGTTTTCGGAACATTGAGGATTTCCGGAAGATCATTAAACGTGACTTTTCTGCAATAGGTGTCATCCATGGAAAATTATTTAGATTAGGGGAATGGAACATATTGTTTTACGTATTATACAATTTAATTTTTAGGGCTTTCTGGCAACCTCTTACCGAAATACTTAAAGGGTGCAAGCCCAGGGGATTCAGACGAGCTATTTATTATATAAACGGAATTTATCTGAGTCTCTTTCCTGAAATTGATGATACCACCTACCGTTTCAAATCTACTACGAAAAATTAGGCAGGACTAGTATCACCTTACTAGTAGAAGAATGATAGATAAATGAAAAACACAAATCCAACCGTAAGCATTGGCCTGGCTGTTTTTAATGGCGATAGATATCTAGCCCAAGCAATCAAGTCAATCTTGAATCAAACTTATACAGATTTTGAGCTTATCATTTCTGACAATGCTTCAACTGATAACACAGAGGAAATATGTAAGCGCTATGCAGCTCAAGACGATCGAATTATTTATCATCGACGCAGTCATTCACCTGGCGGCTATCTCGAACGACCCGATTGGCAACCTGAATCCCGAATTGACCTATGATATCAACCACCGTGGCTCGGTTCGCCTGGCCAGGCTGGCAAAAGAAGCTGGTGTTGCTCGCTTCCTATTTTCATCATCTTGCAGTCTGTATGGCGCATCTGGGGATGATTTCTTGACCGAAGAAGCAGATTTTAACCCGGTGACCCCCTATGCGCATTCGAAGGTGCTGGTTGAGAGTGATGTTGCCAAATTGGCCGATGACACCTTCTGCCCAACCTACCTGCGCAATTCAACCGCTTATGGTGTCTCGCCACGCTTGCGCTTTGACCTGGTCATCAATAACCTGGTGGCGCATGCCTTTACCACCGGTTTGGTATACCTGATGAGTGATGGTTCCCCCTGGCGACCGCTGATCCACATCGAGGATATCTCACGTGCCTTCATCGCTGTGCTAAAAGCGCCTCGGGAAATTATCTACAACCAGGCTTTTAATGTTGGCTTGAATAAGGAGAATTATCGCATTCGTGAGCTGGCTGAGATCGTGCGAGATGTTGTGCCAGGTTGCCGGATCGAGTACGCCCCGGATGCTGGCCCAGACAAGCGCAATTATCGGGTGGATTTCAGCAAAATCGCGAAAACCCTGCCGGAATTCAAACCGGTATGGGATGCTCGTCTTGGTGCGGAAGAGCTTTACCATGCCTACCAGAGAGTAGGTTTGCTGAAAGCCGATTTTGAAGGACCCCGTTTCCGCCGCATTGACCATATCAAACAGCTGCTCGCTTCTGGTAAATTAGGCGCTGACCTGCGCTGGAACACTGAAGTGATTGGTGCTACTGCAGCACGATAGTAATATCAAAGAGTTGGAATTATGGTAACCACAATAAATCCAGAACAGGTGATCGACTTGACTGACCAACATATTACAACAGGCGCTGCGTGTCGTTTTTGTGGAGCTTCGTTGCAGCACACTTTCGTCGACCTGGGGATGTCCCCGCTGTGTGAGAGCTATCTGAGCAAAGACCAGCTCAACCAGATGGAGCCTTTTTTCCCCTTGCACGTTTATGTTTGCCAGGAATGTTTCCTGGTTCAGCTAGAACAATATGTCTCTGCGGAGCACATATTTACGGAATATGCATACTTTTCATCCTATGCTGACTCCTGGCTCCAACACGTCAATGCCTATACTAACAAGATGGTAGACCGCTTCGGACTAAATTCTTCCAGCATGGTAGTAGAGGTTGCCAGCAATGATGGTTATTTGCTGCAATATTTCGTCGAGAAGAAAATACCCTGCCTGGGTATTGAGCCGGCTGCGAATGTCGCCAAAGTGGCGATTGAAAAGAACGTTCCGACTATTGTCGAGTTCTTTGGCGAAGCACTGGCGCACAAGCTGGCAGCTGAAGGTAAGCAGGCAGATCTGATCGCTGGCAACAATGTCCTGGCGCAGGTGCCAGACCTGAACGATTTTGTGGCCGGATTGAAGATCTTGCTGAAACCACACGGGGTGATCACCATCGAGTTTCCTCACCTCTGGCAGCTGATGCAAGAAAACCAGTTCGATACCATCTACCATGAGCACTTTTCATACTTTAGCTTCATCACCGCTGAGAAAATATTCGCTGCCCACGGGATGACCTTGTTCGATGTTGAAGAGCTGCCTACTCATGGCGGTTCGCTGCGAATTTATGCCCGTCATACAGGCGATACTTCGAAGCCGGTTGGTGAGCGGGTGATCGAGCTCCGCGAACGAGAGCTGAAAGCGGGATTTGACCAAATTATGCACTACACCGCCTTTGCGGACCAGGTCGAGGAAACCAAGCGTAAGCTGTTGGAATTCCTGATCCAGGCGAAACGCCAGGGAAACAGAATTGTCGGTTATGGCGCGCCCGGAAAAGGCAACACACTGTTAAATTACTGCGGCATCCGCACCGATTTCCTCGATTTCACGGTGGATCGCAATCCATACAAGCAGGGGAAATTCCTGCCCGGCACACATATCCCGATCTACCACCCGGACCGCATCGCTGAAGTCAAACCGGATTATGTCTTCATCCTGCCCTGGAATTTCAAGGATGAAATCATGAAACAGATGGCATTCATCCGCGATTGGGGGGGAAAGTTCATTGTTCCCATTCCTGAAGCAAGGATTTACAGCTAAATGATTTTCACGGAGACCTCTTTGCCCGGTGCGTACCTGGTTGAGCTGGAGCGCCGGGAGGATGAGCGTGGCTTTTTTGCTCGCTACTTTTGCCAGCGGGAATTTACCGATCTGGGTCTGGATCCATGTGTTGCCCAGTGCAATATCTCGTACAACCATAAGAAGGGCATCCTGCGAGGGATGCACTACCAGCTTCCTCCGTACGCGGAAGCGAAGCTGGTGCGCTGCACCCGGGGTGCAATCTATGATGTCATTGTAGATCTGCGCCGCGACTGCCACTACCTTCATGAAATGGTATTCCGTTGAGCTGACTGTCGGAAAATCGAATTGCCCTGTACATACCGAAGGGTTTTGCACATGGCTTTCCAAACACTGGTGGATGATACCGAAGTCTTTTATCAGATGTCAGAGTTCTATGCTCCTGAAGCGGCGCGTGGTTTCCGATGGGATGATCCACAATTCGATATTACCTGGCCATTACAGGTTTCCCAAATTTCTGAAAAAGACCTGGCATTACAGGTTTTTTCTATCAATGATTTACTCAATCATAAAAAGTTTATCGTTACCGGGTGATTGCTTTTATGGATATATCTCCGAATCGATTATCGGTAGTTATCCCAACGCGCAATAGGGGAAACCAGGTCATCGCCACCCTGGATTCGGTATTTGAGAATACGATGCCGAATTTCGAGGTAATCCTGGTCGACCAAAGCACGAATCAGGAGACCGCAGATGCGGTAAAACCCTATCTGGATAAAGAAAATTTTCGCTACATCAAAACAGATACACAGGGTGCCAGCCGGGCACGAAATGTTGGATTGCTGACAGCAAATGGAGAACTTGTCGCTTTTACCGATGACGATTGTACTGTGCCACCGGATTGGCTGGAATTGATCGATACGCTTTTTCGAACCCATCCTGAAGTCGCAGTTTTATTCTGCAATGTATTCGCAGCTCCCCATAACAAATCTGAGGAACAATCCCGCATTACACCTACAGGTCGTCCCGATCTATTCGCACATTAATGGGTTACATTGGTACGCTAGGCATGGCTGCAGGTTTAGCCGTTCGATCTTCAATGATAAAACAATTAGGTGGTTTTGATGAATACTTAGGCCCAGGTTCACTCTTCAAGTCAGGCGAAGATTACGATCTGGCAATGCGGGCACTCACCAGACGTCTGGTTATCTTTGAAACAGCCGACTTTGGTGTTATTCATTACGGCTATCGCACGAAGGATGAGTTTCGGGAATTAACAAAACGCGATTGGATCGGAATTGGAGCAGCACAGGCAAAAATCCTGAAATGTTATCACCTGGGAATCATTCCGTTAATTTTTTATAACATTTTCTTCATTGGTTTTATCAAACCTCTGACGAACATTTTTAGGGGTAAGAAGCCTCAAGGTTTTAAGCGCATCATCTTATTTTCTCAGGGATTTCTTCAGGGCATGAGAACCCCGGTGGATTCTAAACTGATCCTATATCGCTTGGCGTAATCCTCGCATAATGAAGATCATTATTTTTACGAGTAGCTGTGGCTAATTCAATGCAAACCAAGAAAATAGATTTTTACCAAACACCAGTAGTTGGCATAATGGGGCCGTTTGGATTTGGCAATCTCGGTGATGCTGCGATCCAGCAAGCAATGCTCCAACATCTTTACGATCGTTACCCCCAGGCGACAATCTTGGGTTTTTCCCTCAACCCTGAGGATACCGAGAAGCGACATCATATCAAGACTTATCCCGTTGGCAGGATGTCGAGTTATGGTTGGGCTGGAAAAAATGGGACTGGGAATACTTTCGATAAAATTTATCTCTCCCTTAGTGGACTACGGTTTAAGTCGAACAAATTAATCCGCCTGTTCTACCGAGTATTCCTGAGCGTACCGCTTGAAATAATGGGTGTGATCAGGGCTTCCCGCTGGCTGAGAGGAATGGATGCATTCATAGTATCAGGAGGCGGGCAGCTCGATGAATACTGGGGGGGAGCCTGGCATCACCCCTATACCCTGTTTGTTTGGGCATTACTGGCAAAAATGCGCGGGGTGAAATTCAAGGTTGTCAGCGTTGGCAAAGGTTCGTTGGATGCCGCTCTGAGCCGCTGGTTTGTGCGAAAGGCTCTAGGCATTGCCTGTTATCGTTCATATCGCGACCAGGAAACCAAAGACCTTGTAAATCAGATCGGTTTCCAGAATGATGATCCGGTTTATACCGACTTGGCTTACAGCCTGCAGGCTCCTGCTCAAAATGGAACAACAAATAGTGAATTTCGCGGAACGATTGGGATTGGTCCGATGGCTTATTTCGATCCTAGAGTGTGGCCAGAGAAAGACAAAGAAATTTATAACGGCTACCTCAACAAGCTCGCTGAGATTGCAGTATGGTTAGTGGGGCAGAATTTCGCCATCCGTTTCTTCCCGGGGGAATGTGTTCACGATCATCCTGCAATTCAAGAGGTGTGCGCCTTAATCGAGAAGTACGCGGGTGCTCTCCGCCCTGGTCAGTTGATATACGAGCCGGTGGACACAGTGGATGCTTTGATGGACCAGCTACATAAAACCGATGTCGTTATCGCTTCCCGTTTCCATGGAGTTCTTCTCTCACAGCTCATCTATAAACCGGTAATTGCACTTTCGTACCATTCCAAAGTCGCAGTTTTCATGAACGAAACCGGACAGGAAGAGTATTGCTTTCCCATTGAGAGTTTTTCTGTAGAAGCCGTGATTGAACAATTCCAAAGATTATGGTTCGAGAGAGAGCAAATTCAAAGTCGGCTTAAGCGATATATTGATTCATATTGGTCCTTATTAGATAGACAATATGAGCTTGTATTCGCAGACCTCTAACATCCAGTTCCTTGCTGATGAGATGTACCGGCTGATTTGCGATCTCTACCCGATCTGCCGAAGCATCACCGGCGATGGTTTCAGACAATCGCTGCATATCTTGCAACAGATCATTCCCTTGCAAATCCATGAGGTTCCCAGCGGCACGCCAGTATTCGATTGGGTTGTGCCAAGGGAATGGAATGTACGAGACGCCTACGTCAAAGATCCGTCCGGTAAAAAGGTCATCGATTTCAAGCGCTCCAACCTGCATCTGCTGAACTACAGTATCCCTATACATGGTTATTATTCACAGGCAGAATTGAAAGAACACCTGCATTCGTTACCCGAAACGCCTGATTGGATCCCCTATCGCACTTCATATTATTCCGAAAAGTGGGGCTTCTGTCTGACCGATCGCCAACTCCAGTCAATGCCGGATGGAGAATACGAAGTTTTCATCGATACCAGCCTTGTAGCGGGGCACCTGACATATGGTGAGTATGTTCTACCCGGAGAGACCGATGATGAGGTGTTGATCTCCTGTCATAGCTGCCACCCGTCGCTGGCAAACGACAATCTCTCCGGCATGGCGCTGGCGGCATTCCTCGCCCGCCATCTCGAAAGCCAGAACAGGCGCTTCACATATCGGTTTTTATTCATCCCTGGCACGATCGGCTCGATCACCTGGCTTGCGCTGAATGAAACCACCATCCCTCACATCAAGCACGGACTTGTGGTCACCTGTGTGGGCGATCCTGGCAAATCGACTTATAAAAAGAGCCGTCGTGGCGATGCAGAAATTGACCGGGCTGTCCTGCACGTTTTGAAGCACTCGGGTCAAGATTACCAGGTGCGCGAATTTTCTCCTTATGGCTACGATGAGCGCCAGTACTGTTCACCTGCTTTCAACCTGGCAGTTGGCAGCCTGTCCCGCACACCCAACGGTGGTTATCCCGAATATCACACCTCCGCCGACAATTTGGATCTCGTCCAACCGGATTATCTGGCAGATTCTTTCACACAAGTACCTGGCTGTCATCGATGTCCTCGAGCACAACCGTTATTACATGAACCAGAATCCGAAATGCGAGCCGCAGCTGGGGAAACGCGGGCTGTACAGCACGCTTGGCGGTCGCAAAGAAATCCCTGATTTCGAATTTGCACTCCTCTGGGTGCTCAATTTTTCGGATGGTAATTTCTCATTGCTGGACATTGCCGAAAAGTCGGATATCAGCTTCACCGTGGTAAAGGAAGCCGCCGAAGCATTGTTGAAGGCGGATCTCTTGAAACCGCTATGAAACGATGTGTTATTCCCTGGCGGAATAACTATTCGCTCCCCAATTTATTAATACCCAACAGATCTCGGTTTATATAGGAACAGGTATGGACACACGTTATCAATCACTCCCCACTGAACAAGAGACTTTCGCAACACTGCCCGGTGGGTCCCCAAAACAGCCGGCTGGGTTTATCTCCAATTTTGCTCGCTCAAAAGATCTGCAGAAAACCAGCCACCTGATGATCCCAGGCGGCGCGCACACTTATGCAAAAGGAGATGACCAGTATCCGGAGCAGTCGCCGGCGTTCATCGCCAGGGGTAAGGGTTGTCACGTTTGGGATGTCGATGGCAATGAGTTCATTGAGTATGGTATGGGACTGCGCTCGGTAACCCTTGGCCATGCCTACGAGCCGGTAGTCGAAGCAGCTTACCGGCAGATGATGCTCGGCAGCAACTTCACCAGACCTGCATCGATCGAATTGGAGTGTGCTGAAAAATTGCTCAGCATGATCGATGGCACTGAGATGGTCAAGTTTGCTAAGAATGGTTCTGATGTGACCACAGCAGCGGTTAAATTAGCCCGCGCATATACCGGTCGTGACCTGGTAGCAATCTGTGCCGACCATCCCTTCTTCTCCTGCGATGATTGGTTTATCGGTACTACCGGCATGCCGGCTGGAATTCCACAAGCCATCCAGGATTTAACAGTGAAATTTCACTACAATGACCTCCAGAGTGTGAAGGATCTCTTCAGTCAGTACCCAGGTCGAATTGCCTGCCTGGTCCTCGAAGCGGAAACGGTTGAGGGACCGAAGGATCACTTTTTACACAAAGCCCAACAACTCTGCCATGAGAACGGTGCTCTCTTTGTCCTGGATGAGATCATCACCGGCTTCCGATTGCACCGTGGCGGCGCCCAGACCTTGCATGGCATCGTGCCTGATTTATCCACCTTTGGCAAAGCCCTGGGAAATGGTTTTTCCATCTCTGCCCTGGTGGGCAAGCGTGACATCATGCAGCTCGGCGGCTTTCAGCATACCGGCGAGCGTGTCTTCTTGCTTTCGCAAACCCACGGCGCTGAGAACCACACCCTCGCTGCAGCCATTGCAACGATGAAAGTATATGAAGCCAATGATGTGGTAGGGTTTTTATACCGGCAGGGTGAGCGCCTGGTGACAGGAATTAATAAAGCCATCTCTGAGCATCACCTTGAAGGTCATTTTGAAGTTATTGGTAAACCCTGTAATTTGATTTATGTGACCAAAGACCAGCAAGGCAACCGCTCACAGGAATTCCGCACGCTGTTCATGCAGGAAATTATCAAGCGCGGCATCCTGGGTCCATCCTTCGTGGTCAGTTACTCTCATCAGGATGAGGATATCGATCGCACCATCGATGCAGTGGCTGATGCACTGGTTGTCTATCGCAAAGCGCTGGATGAGGGTGTTGGGAAATACCTTGTTGGTCGACCAGTAAAACCTGTTTTCCGTAGATTCAATTAAAGGTAGGAGGACACGATGAAAGTTGTATTGTTCTGTGGTGGTCTTGGATCTCGGTTGAAAGAATACTCTGAGACAATCCCAAAACCGATGGTTGACATCGGCTACCGGCCAATCATGTGGCATTTGATGCGCTATTATGCCCATTTTGGTCACAAGGATTTCATCCTCTGCCTAGGCAATCGCAGCGAAGTGATCAAGAACTATTTCCTGAACTATAACGAATGCCTGTCCAATGATTTTGTATTGAAGAATGGTGGGCGTGAAGTCCACTTGATGAACAACGATATCGAGGACTGGACAATCACCTTCGCGGATACCGGTTTGCAGTCGAACATCGGTCAGCGTCTGAAGGCAGTTCAGAAATATCTTGATGGTGATGACGTGTTCATGGCGAACTATGCCGACGGGCTGACCGATCTGTACCTGCCCGGATATATCGATAACTTTTACCAGCAAGATAAGGTTGCCAGCTTTCTGTGTGTCCAGCCATCGCAGTCCTTCCATGTAGTTTCTGTAGGTGAAAATGGTCTGGTCTCCAAGATTGCCCCAGTTGTCGACGAGGAGCTTTGGATCAATGGGGGTTTCTTTATTTTCAAGAAAGAAATATTTGATTACATCCACGATGGTGAGGAGCTGGTGTACGAGCCATTCCAGCGCTTGATCGCGGAGCAACAACTGGCTGCACATCGCCATTGTGGTTTTTGGGCATGCATGGATACGCTCAAAGAGAAGAAGTTGTTCGATGATATGTATTCACGCGGCGATACTCCTTGGACAGTTTGGGAACAAAGCGAAGAAGAAAAAAGAGCTCACCACGCCTCTTTTCTTTTGAATAGCAAACTCTACACTCCCAACGCCAATGGCTTTCACCCGAAAGTAAGCAGCTATGCTCAAGCTGGCAATTAATCCGCAGACCGAAAAGCCGTTGAAGGTTTTATTTCTGGGTGCGCACAGTGACGACATTGAGATCGGCTGTGGGGGCACGGCTTTACAATTGATAGCGCAGTATCCTGATATGCAGGCGACATGGGTGGTGTTTGGCGCTAGGGGAAAAAGATCCATAGAAGCTCAGGCAAGTGCCGATGCATTTCTGTCAGCGCTCAAGGAGAAAAGAATTCTCCTTAAAGAATTTCGGGACGGTTTTTTCCCGTACATTGGCGGTGAGATTAAAGATTTTTTTGAGCAATTGAAAAGGGAGGAATCTCCAGACATCATCCTCACCCATTACCGGCATGATTTGCATCAGGATCATCGTTTGATCTGTGAGTTGACCTGGAATACCTTTCGAGACCACTTCATCCTGGAATATGAAATTCCGAAATATGACGGCGATCTTGGCGTACCTAACTTCTTTGTCCACCTGGATGAACCGGTCTATCGCAAAAAAATCAGCCTTCTGATGAGCCATTTCGACACTCAGGCAGATAAAGACTGGTTTTCGGAAGATACATTTACGTCTATGATGCGCTTGCGAGGCATGGAGTCTCGTTCTCCCAGCAAATTTGCTGAAGCCTTTTACGGCCGCAAGGTTACTTTATAGGTATACGGAACGAAATATCAGGAACGGTGAGCGTGGAGTAGCTGGTTGGAGGAATGGGTGGATTTTACCGCCTTCCAGCAAGAGGTTTCATTCTCCGGTACTCACACACCTAACAGGATAATTGTGATGATTGAAAATAACACTCAGATGAAAGAACACTCGTCAAGCAGGGGAGGAATTAGGCAGAAGTTTTGGGCTGTGATCAGGAAACCATCGCGTCGCATGGGGTTGATTGCGATCATGGGTTTTGTTCTTCTTGCAGCCGGATTGTTGTTCTTTACACGCTACTCTCCGCAGCGAGTAATGGCAAAAATTAACCGCGAGGTTCCGAAAATATTGGATGAAGTCACCCGCGAAATTAAATTCAACCTTCTACCCAGCACAGCAGTAGCCAATGCACAGGCTCCAACACTCGAACCGGATCTGCCAGTTACCAGCCAAAAAGCGACTGGTCCCCTGCGCGTGAATCCGCAAAATCCGCGTTACTTCACTGACGGCAGTGGAAGATCGATTTACCTGACCGGTTCACACACATGGTCAAATCTTCAAGATAACGGTGGGGGGTACCCGCCACCGATCTTTGATTACATCGCCTATTTGGATTTCTTACAGCAGAATAACCACAATTATTTTCGTTTGTGGGCTTGGGAACAGTCACGCTGGACAGTGGAGACTGCTGACAATAACTATTGGTTTGGACCACTACCTTATCAACGAATTGGACCCGGATATGCATTGGATGGCCAACCAAAATATGACTTGACAAAATTCAACCAGGCATATTTTGACCGCTTGCGGGCACGAATTATCGCCGCTGGTGACCGTGGAATGTATGTATCAATCATGCTTTTTAATGGGTGGAGCGTCGAGGATCCCAAGGGTCAATTCAACCTGAACAATCCCTGGAAGGGGCACCCCTACAACAATAAAAATAATATAAACGGGATTAATGGCGATCCAAGCGGCAATGGCAGCGGGGAAGAAGTCCATACGATGCAGGTACCTGCAGTAACTGCTTTGCAAGAGGCTTATATCCGCAAAGTCGTCGACACTGTCAACGATTTAGACAATGTCCTGTATGAAATCAGCAACGAAAGTAGCAGTGACTCTCTCACCTGGCAGGGTCATATGGTTGAATATATCCACCAATATGAAGCAGGGAAACCTAAACAACATCCCGTGGGTATGACAGTTGTCTGGCCATTCGGAAAAAATGCCGATTTATTTGCCAGTGCTGCAGAGTGGATCTCTCCCAATGACGGCGATGGGGCTTATCTTTTTGATCCACCTGTGACCGATGGCAGTAAAGTAATTATTTCGGACACTGACCACCTTTGTGGGGTTTGTGGGAATCGAGAATGGATTTGGAAAAGTTTTACCCGCGGCTATAACGTAATCTTTATGGATGTCTATGATGGCACCGGCTATGGGGTTGGTGCAGATGGATTCGACCCGAACGACCCTACTTTTATCAGTATCCGTAAAAATATGGGCTACACCCTTTCTTATGCCCGTCGTATGAATTTGACGGCGATGACTCCAGTGCCGAATATGGCTTCCACTGGTTTTGTGCTGGCCAATCCATCAGGTCCGAAAGCTGAATACCTGGTTTACTTGCCAACGGGAGGAGATGTATCAGTTGATCTCAGTGGTACGAGTGGGAATCTGACTGTTGAATGGTTCAACCCTGAGAACGGCAGTAGAGGCGCATATGGCACCGTGGTCGCCGGAGGAAATCTTACCTTTACGGCACCATTTAATGGTGATGCAGTACTATATCTTTACTCGACGCCTGACGCCGAGACATATTACCAGTTATTCCTCCCCTTGATCTTAACGAAGAAGCCGACCACTTCACAATATCTCTTTGGCGGCACATTCAAAGATACTTTCGACGGAGCCCCAGGCAGCCCGCAAACATGGGCACCCGCTAATTGGGATGTTCAGGTTCATTCACGCAACGATGACACCTGGTTCACTCTTGAAGAGATGGATGCTGGACACTCCATGAACTGCGACCCACCACCTGCCACTCATCATTTGAAGGGTGAATATCCTATGGCAGTCTTTCAATGCCGCAACCATGTTATGACAGCTATCAATGCCAGCGGCTATGGTGTGATCTATCTTACTCCCAACCATCTGGTCGATCTTTCATTAGAAAAAAGCGTCATATCGTTTGATGTGTCCACCTTGCGCACTAGCGGTCGGGATTGGATTGATTTATGGATCACGCCTTATAACGAAAATCTGGCTCTACCGATCGACTTTGAGGTAGATTCGAACGGGGCTCCGAAGAATAGCCTTCATATCCGCATGGATTTTTCGGGGGCTGGAAAATTCACTGGAGAAATTTACAAAAATTTTATTCCATCGACATTGCCTTTTGCCACGGAAATAAGCTATGATCAAGTTCTTACTCCAACAGCAAGAGAGCGTAGCACGTTTGAGTTGCGCTTTCTCGAACGCACATTAAGTTCGGTATGCCGAAATATAACCTGTGGTGGATCGATTCCGATATCACGGACTTGGGTTGGAGCAGCGGCATCCTCCAGCTTGGTCACCACAGTTACACGCCTGAAAAAGATTGTGGTGATCCTGCCATGGCTGCTTTGCGAATACCTGGCATTGGGACAACGTAAGCATTAATCCGGCAATTCCGTTCACCATGATCAAAGCCGATCGGCGCTATATCCTGAATGGCGACGTAACGCAAACTGTGAAATTTGAAGTACCCGCCCCATCAAACGCTTATCTGCGTTTTTCGGGGATCGGTACGATAGATGTGTCACTTAATGGCGGGCCTTATCAGAAAGCTGGCAAAGCCCAATCGTCGCAGCTACCTGGTATTGGCGATTATCATCCCGAACATTTCTCCAGCTACTGGATGACGGTGCCAAAAGGAACCCAAACAGTTACTCTTCGTTTCAGCGCTGATGGCTGGTATACACCAAACTTTGCAGATGATCGCCAAAGACTTTGCCTTCTGGAGCCTCGTTGGTGATTAACAGGCAATTACTACCGATCAGGTAGCAAATCCGCCCATAGCGATATTTATCTTAATAAAATTGCTTTGCTACAAATCATTTATCTTTAGAAAGCAGGGGTTCAAATGTTAAGACTGATTTCCCTTCGTATGATGGAGAGCTATTTCCGCCACCGCTGGCTTTACTTGTTGCCAATGGTTATCATGGCAATAGCAGCTGGTCTATTCTTTGCTAACTCGAAACCCGAGTATATTTCCAGGGGAGTGCTGTTTGTTAAGCAGGAATCTCTCCTTGCCGAACTTGACGTCAGTCCGTGGGACTAACTTCACCTGGCAGACCCCTGCCTCCATCACTGTTGGAGAGATTAATGAGCTGCTCCAAACCGATTCATTCATTCGTGCCGTAATTCAGGATACAGAACTCGAAGCACGCATGGATGGCGGAACAGATATTGTCAACCAGACGATTGCGGAAGTCCGCAAAGCAGTCTGGGTGAATACTATTGGAGATAATCAATTACGTGTCAGTGCAGCCCACGAAAATTCCCATCTAGCATTTCAATTGGTGAATGGGGTTATCAATAGCTATATGGATTGGAAAATAAATGCCGATCGAAATGATAGCAGAACGGCACGAACTTTCTTCACAGATCTGATTGGGAATTATCAAGCTGAGTTGGACACGGCACGGCAAAATTTGTATGATTATTACGATGCCCATCCTGAACCATTAAAAGGTGAACGCTCCATTGTCGAGCAGCTCGAGATTGCCCGCCTGGAATCAGAGTTAAATTTAGCCACCACTCGATATGCCAGCGCCCTGGATAAGGACGAGAATGCAAGATTGGCAGCCGCCCAAGCAGAAGGTGATGTTCTGCAATCGTATACCGTCGTCGATTCGCCCATCGAATCCACTGTACCAGAAAGTTCTTTAAAACAAATGGCTCTGGAGGCTGCGGTATTTGTAATTGCTGGTATCCTGCTCAGTTTGTTGGCGATCGCAGGCGGTGCACTGCTGGATAGAAGCCTGAGGTTCCCAATAGATGTATGGCATGCTCTCCACCTGCCCGTATTATCCAGTGTGCCTGATATGGTGCGGCTCCACCCGGAGAAGAAAGCCAAGTTGTTCAGGAGAAAGAAACGAGAATCTTCAGAAACCAAAGACATAGAAATTATTGAAGTCGATCCGGTCTCGGTCGGAGCTGCAGATGCATTAGAACCGCAGCTTGACCGTCAATCCAATCCTGACAGTGCAATGCCAAAACCGAGGCGAGTGAAAAAGGCAAAGGAGCCTGGCACTGCGATGTCTACTCAAACAGGGTCAGCTTCTTTGCTTGGTGCTGCGAATATACCCAATCCTCAGAGTGTTGATGTCACTCCTTTGGATCAAGGCCGGAAGACAAGAGGTATAAAAAAATCTGGCAGTGATCCCGTAGAACAAGAAACTTATTCGGTTAACCGGTCTGAGTCCGTTGAATTGGACAGTCATAAATGAATAATACAGGGCGACGGATCGCCAAGAACGCCAGTGTTTTGATGGTTGCCCAATTAATAACCTGGGCACTATCGCTGGTTTTGTCAATTTTCATGACTCGTTCCCTGGGACCAGCAGGAATTGGTAAATATCAGCTGGCAATATCGATTTGGGCAATTATGTCGATACTCATCACATTTGGGATGGATATGTTCCTGGTAAAGGAGATAGCCAGAAATCCTGAAAATTTGCCTGAATTTTACAGCACATCCACGATTACTCGGATCATTCTTTATGCCGTTGGTTTTGCCATTACAGGCTTGTACGTTTCTCTCGCTAATTATCCTGCAGACACGGTGACCATAATTTACATCATCGGCATATCGAGTCTATTGGGAGTAATTGGAGGTGCCTGTCAAGCATCTTTACAGGGTTTAGAGCGGATGGAGTTTGTTTCTATAGGCGATATCGTCTCGAAAGGGTTCATCACTGTAGCGATCATTGCCCTCTTATTAGCCGGATTTGGGCTCAAACAAGTTGCCATCGTAATAATCGTAGGAGCGGCAATTAGCTTTATCATCCAATTCCTGGCTCTCAGGCGGTTACAGCCGCTGCGTCTTGTATTTCATTTTCCGAAGGCAAAGTGGATGCTAGCAGCTAGCTTCCCATATCTGATGATTATAGGTGTCCGTACCATCTATTCACAGATCGATGTTGTTGTCATCTCCTTACTTGTGAATGAAACAGTCCTTGGTTGGTATTCGATGGCAACACGTTTATTCGCCACCTTCCTGTTCATTCCCACCGTAATAATGATGGCAGTTTTCCCGGTCATGTCACGCATCCATACCGCAGATCCCGAGTCATTGCCAAAACTATTCCGGAAAAATATCGACTTTGTGCTTTTACTCGGCGTGCCGATTGGCTTGGGCTTGATGGTGATATCTGATCAATTAGTCGTATTACTGTTCGGAGAAGCTTTCGCGAAAAGTGGAGTAGTGCTGGCGATTATGGGCTTGGTGCTGATTATGACCTACCAGAATATGGCGATCGGTCAATTCCTAATTTCCACCGACCGGCAAAATGTCTGGACCAAGGTCATGGCGATAGCGATTGGTGTCACCATCCTGCTTGATATTGTGTTAATTCCTTTCTGCCAAAGCCAGTTTGACAATGGAGCCATCGGAGGTGCACTTTCCTTTTTGGTTACCGAAACAGCAATGACGATTTATGGGATTTGGCTCTTGCGCAAAGAGTTACGCTCCGCTCCGAATGGATGGCCTTCAATAAGAATAGTCGCAGCTGGTCTCCTGATGGTTGCTGGTACTTGGTGGTTGCGTGATATGTTCATTCTCGTGCCTATCATTGTTGGTGCTGTTATTTATAGCGGCGCGATCGTTGTGCTGAAAGTGATACCAAAAGAAGACCGGGATATGTTTGGATCGATGCTGCAAAGCCTGGTGGCGCGTATTCGTAAATTAAAACCGGAAACATCCGGAGTGAGAGGGTAAAGATGAAATTCTGGCGTAGAATGGTACGTGAAGAATCAGAGCATAAACTGCTATCTCTGGCGTTAAATGCCGAAGATGGCACCACACTGATGACATTTCCTGGCGAGGTAGTCGAATCAGTTCGCCGGACAATTTCCCGTTTGATAACCAAAAAGACTTTGCCTGCCCGCATTGCACTGGTGTCCTCTCTTCGGCAAGAAGGAGTCACTTATCTTTCCAGGGCGTTGGCAACTACCCTGGCAAATGATCTGGATGCCAATGTTTGTGCGGTGGAACTTAACTGGTGGTGGCCGGACAACTCAATTGTGTTGCCAGGTGATCAGAATCTACCGGAAAAGAACCGCGGTCTGGCGGGTGTGCTGACGGAAGAGATTAAACTGGAGCAGGCAATTCTGCGCACCGACCGGCCTAACTTGTGCCTGTTACCTGCTGGACGTATGGAAGTGACCAGCAGGCCGGTATTATCTCGTAGTACATTGCTTAAAGAGATCTTATACCAGTTAAGCGAGCAGTATGAGTATCTTGTATTGGATATTCCCGCTGTCTCAGCGACGAACGACGCTGTTCCACTGGCTTCACTAGGAGATGCCTGCTGTCTGGTTGTTCATCAGGGAGTGACTCCCATTGAGAAGGTGCGCTCTACCCTGGACGAAATTGATCACCTCACCGTCTTGGGTGTCATCATGAATAAAACATATAATTACACGCCTTCTTTCTTGCTGAATCTGATCCCTCAAGACGCGATCACAGAAACGGGAGTGGCGTCAGGCTAGAAAGATCACTCTATGAAGTATTTTCTGCTCTATTTGCTTCTAATCTTTATGGGCGGGATGTTCTTTGTTAAATGGAAAAACTCCCGGCGCGCACAGATTGTGTTTATCCTGTGTTTATTGCTCGGTTTTACCTACTATTTTCTAAATAAAATTTGAGATGTTGGCGATTTTTACTGCCAGATTAAACCCATCCAGTGTGATGGGACAATCGCGGCGAGCAAGGCTAATATGGCTGGTATGGTTTCTTGGCATCCTGGGGATGACCGGCGTGTTAGCCTTTTTGCTGCTATATTCAGGCCCGAAGCTTCCCATAATCGCCTGGTTGATATTTGGATTGGGGATTGTAGCGATTCTCTATCGGCCTCACTTTGGAGTCTATCTAGCCCTCTTTTTCTCGTTAATGGGAGATGGGATCTTAATCCCCTGGTATCCGTTTGTGAAGAATTTTTCCAGCGCTGAATCAATCTTCTTCATTCACAATAGTTTAATTATCAGTCCGCTGGAGGTTTATCTCTTAGTTACTCTTGTTTCTTGGCTGGGTAGGGCTGCAATGGAGCGGAAGTTCAAGTTTTATACCGGTCCATTATTTTGGCCAGCAATGGTTTTCACCGCCTTTATCATCTTTGGGATAGCTTACGGGCTATCGCGTGGCGGGATTGTGAATGTGGCTTTATGGGAGGCGCGCGCGATATTTTATTTACCAGCATGCTGGTGTTGGTAAGCAACCTCATCACAACGCGGCAGCGTGTCAATATTCTGCTGTGGGTAGCCATGCTGGCAATCCTATTTGTTGGCATTTATGGCACCATCGATTATTTTACCAACCTCAAAGATGCTTCTGTGAATGTAGATTGGCTTATTGAGCATGCCACCGCGGTGCGGATGAATAGTCTTTTCATCTTTGTTATCGCTGTTTGGATGTATAAAGCATCGCCAAACAAGCGCTATATCCTGCCGACTGATGGTGCCGTTTGTGATTTTGATCTACCTTTTCGCGGAAAGAAGAGCAGCATTCCTGACCCTGGTAATTGCACTCGCCTTCATGGGGATCATCCTGTTCAAAGAAAACAGGCGCCTCTTTTGGATGATCATCCCTCCTGTTGCCCTTCTATTCGCGGCGTATTTGGTTGTATTCTGGAACAGCACGAATATGCTTGGTCTCCCAGCCAATGCAGTCAAATCGATCATCTTTTCAAATCAAGCCAGCTACGAAGATCAGCTTTCGAACATCTACCGGATGATTGAAAATGTCAATGCCAGCTTTACGATACATGCTGCACCGCTTACTGGGGTCGGCTTTGGTAATAAATTCTACATAATTATTCCCATGCCTGATATTAGTTTCTTTGTATGGTGGGAATATATCACCCACAACTCCATCATCTGGATTTGGATGAAATCCGGTGTAGGTGGTTTTCTGGCGATGTTGTACCTGATAGGGATGGCCGTCATGACGGGCGTGAGAGTGGTGCTGCGCATGCCAAAAGGCGACTTAAGTGCCATTGCATTAACTGCGCTGCTATATATCATTATGCATTTCATGTATGCTTACGTAGACATGTCCTGGGATATTCAAAGCATGGTTTATGTGGGGACAATGATGGGACTGTTGAATGTGCTTGAAAAGATCGTTTCCGAGCCTGATCCGGTTACCCCGAAACGCTGGTCCTGGCTGCCTGAGCCACAGCCGCAGCCTGGATTGAGACCACTGACGGGCGAGGAAATTTGATCCTGGATTGATGAGGAATTAATTCATCACGATGGCCAGCGTTGCATCAAGGGAACTATATGACCGAAAATATTAGCCAGGACTTGATAAACTTATCCGTGAGGAACCAGACCAGAGTGGAACAAGCCTTGCCTGCTGAAAACACTAAAACGAACATCATAAAAAGAATCACTTACTATCTCAAGATAGAGACTGGGTGTTATGCATCCGAGATTATGGCTGGCGCAGATTCTGGTAGCATTTCTTCCGCTTCATGTCGGTGGACGCCTGAGAGCTCTGGCGTTGTCCATGGCGGGATTTAGGATTGGCGCCCGGAGCAGGATGTGGGGGATGCCCAGGATAGTTGGCCCGAGAAACCTCTATGAGAATCTGCAAATTGGAGAGGACTGCTGGTTCAACATCGGCTGTTATATGGATTTGGGCGGTAAGATAACCATTGATGATCGTGCAGCCATTGGGCATGAGGTGATGCTCCTGACAACCTCCCATCATATTGGGGATGCATATCGCCGCGTTGGAGCCGATATCATAGCGCCCGTTCATATTGGCGCAGGTGCCTGGTTGGGGGCTCGATGTATAATTTTGCCAGGTGTGACTGTCCACCCTGGAGCTGTGGTTGGAGCCGGTGCCGTCGTGACCAGGGATGTGCCATCTAATACGGTTGTAGCTGGTGTACCGGCTGTGGTAATCCGGCATCTTGATGAATAAATTCATCTCCAAGCTAACACATCCCCCCAGGAGTCTGCAAGAGTTTAATTTATGGCACGCTTGAAACACCTTTGGAATAACGGATTGGCGGTTTTACGGGCGCGCTGGTTTTTACACCGGGTAAACCATTTGGGTAATAAGGTTCGGGTGTGGGGAAAACCGGTGGTCAACAATTGGGGGAACATTGTAATCGGCGATCGAGTCCGCATCATCTCAACAGTATCCAAGACAGAGCTCATGGCGGACGGCGGGACGCTGGAGATTGGTGAAGGTACTTACATCAACTATGGCTGCTCATTTGGTGCTACGGAGTTAGTTCGTATCGGACCGAACTGCAACATCGGTACCCATTCGATTTTGATTGATAACAACTATCACAGCCTTGAACCCGAAAGGCGCAATGTGCGGCCAGACCCAGCACCAATCATTCTGGAAGAGAATGTCTGGCTTGGCGCGCGCGTGATCGTCTTATGTGGTGTGACGATTGGCGCAGGCAGTGTGGTGGGTGCGGGTAGTGTGGTCACGCGTGATATCCCGCCTCGCACGCTCGCTGCAGGTGTGCCGGCGAAAGTCATTCGGACATTGTAGTTGATAAAAAGCGTTTCAATCTTTAGCCAAGGCGGCAGGTAATCTCACGTGGTAAAAGTCAGTGTCGTAATTCCTACCTACAATCGCCTGGAGCGATTAAAACGAGTGCTGAATGGGCTGGTGGCTCAAACTTATCCCCATCAGGATTTTGAGGTTGTTATTGTATCCGATGGTTCAACCGATGGCACTGAAGAATATTTACATCAGCTTGTCCTCCCCTTTCCCACGAAAATCATTAATCAAATTAACCAGGGTGTGGCGATTGCTCGGAACAATGGAGTGGCACAGGCAGAGGGCAATGTCGTCTTGTTTGTGGATGATGATGTTGTGCCAACGCCTCAGTTGATCACTGAGCATATGCGCTGGCAGGAAGACAATAATTACTCTGCGGTCGTGATTGGTCCCATGTTGACTCCACCAGACCATAAAATGTCTCCCTGGGTTGCCTGGGAACAAGAAAAGTTAGCCCGCCAGTATCAGGATATGCTCGTCGGGAAATGGCAGGCAACTGCTCGTCAGTTTTATACCGGCAACACCTCACTAGCTCGCCAGTTTTTACTGGAGACCGGAGGTTTTGATCCTGACTACAAGCGGGCGGAAGATGTCGAGCTGGCATATCGGTTGTCTAATCGGGGGGTGCAGTTTTTATTCAATCCGCAGGCGATTGGTCACCATTATGCTGAGCGCAGTTTCGAATCCTGGATTGCCATTGCCTATGCTTATGGTCGGAACGATGTGCTTTTTACCCACCAGAAGGGGCAGGTGTGGTTGCTGCCCCAGATCTATGCCGAGTTTAATACTCGCCACGCACTGGTTAAGGGATTGACCAAGACATGTCTGGACCGACCGCAGCTGACTGCTTTGGTGACAAATATATTGAAAGGGGTTGCCGAGTTTGCTTCTGCAATCCATGCGCCAGTGCTGGCAAGCCAGGCTTGCAGTGGCTTATTTAACTTGCGTTATTACCAGGGAATCGCGGATGAGCTTGATGGGCGGGATGCATTCTTTGAGGGATTGAAGGAGCGGAGGTTGTCATATGCAAACTGATATTTATCAGCACATTACGATTGTAAATAAAGAGCCGGTGACTATGACGGGATTATTTAAGCAAGATGCATCGAGATGGGTCGTGCCTGGACAAATTGTTGATGCTTCTCAGGTGACCAAGGGGAAGGCTTTGAAATTGCTCTTTCGCCACATGCAGCTAAGGGCAATGTTGTTATTCCGCTTTGGGGAGTGGTGCCACCGCAAGCATATACGCGGCGTCCCGTCGATTGTCCAGCGGTTGCTGTCCATGTTCTATGGTTTGGAGATTGCGGTTTCCCAGGAGATTGGCGGGGGACTTTATATTGCTCATCCGTACGGTACCGTAGTGATGCCGGATAAAATCGGAAAAAATTGCAGCATTGTTCACAACGTGACCATCGGATTGCGCAACACCTGGGAATTTCCTCAAATTGGTGATAACGTCTATATTGGCGCTGGGGCGCGCGTGCTGGGACACATCGTTGTTGGTGATGGTGCCAAGATCGGTGCGAATGCGGTTGTCATCGACGATGTCCCCAACGGAGCGACCGTTGTGGGCGTTCCAGCCAGGGTTGTGGAAAGAAACTGATCCCTCAAACGGGATAGCCCGCCACTTGCATACTGATGGCTTGTTATTGATGACAAGAGGCAAATCTCTGTGATTGATGTTACTTTTTTCATGGAGCAGCACATCGGTCATTACGCCTATTATGAGAATCTGCGTGATTCGATTAATCGCCATCCCGATATTCGCGCGACCTGGATACCCGTCACCTACACAAATTCTCAAAGTATTTGGCAGCGATTGCCATTGCTGCCTGCAGGGGTAAGGGGAACATTGATCGGAAGGGGGCAGGTACGTCAGGGATTAAAGAAAAAAGGAGATGTGCGCTTCTTCAATACCCAGGTGCCGGCTGTGATCGCTGGAAATATGAGTCGCAATCCGCCGTACGTGCTTGCCACGGATATTACCCCGCTCCAGTACGACGCAATGGGAAGCTACTACGATCACCGGAACGGCGGGCGGGGTATTGTCAGTGATTATAAGCATCGCCAGAATGTCAAAACCTTTCAGAATGCGGCTTACATTTTGCCCTGGTCTTCCTGGGCTGGTAAATCGCTGGTAGCGGATTATGGTGTCGACGATCAGAAAATCAAAGTCATCGCTCCGGGTGTTAATCTGGAAACCTGGCGACCAGCGATAATGAGCGAATCCCACCCCATCCGCATCTTATTTGTGGGTGGTGATCTTGTTCGCAAAGGTGGGCTCGTATTGCTGGAAGCTTTCCAGGAACTATCAAAAATATTTCCTTCAGATCAGTTAGAGCTTCTCTTGGTGACTCGCTCAGCGGTTCAGCCAGCACGCGGTGTCAGTGTTTTTTCCAACTGCCTGCCAAACTCGCCAGAGCTGATTCGCCTGTACCAATCCAGCGACTTGTTCGTATTACCATCTTATGCTGAAGCATTCGGAATTGCAGCGGTTGAAGCCACGGCTTCGGGACTGCCTGTGCTTGCCACAAATATTGGTGGGCTTACAGACATTGTTGAAGATGGAAAGAACGGTTTTTTCATTGAACCTGGTGAGGTGAAGCCGCTGCTGGAAAAACTGGTCTACCTGGTTGAAAATCCCGATATTCGACATGAAATGAGCCGGGCGAGTCGTGCTCGCGCAGAACAATACTTCGATGCCTCGCGTAACGCAGCCCAGATCAGCCAAATATTGCACGATGTTGCTCAATGATGGATTTGTTGTTAATGGATAATAAAAGTGAATAATCATCCCAGGAGATATACTTTATCTCAGCTCAGGCGGACTCCGTATCGTTTTTTCATTGGAGTTGTCATTCTGCTGCTGTTGAGTAGCTGTAGCACCGGTCGTTCAGCAAGTACCGAGGAGATTCCCGCCACGATACCGGCGCCCACACTGAACCCGATCTTTGATGCCGAACGGCTTTCAGCGCACTTAGGGACAGATCAGCCAACCGTAAACCTGCCAGTTCGTTCAACCGAGCGTAGTACCCCGACACCAGCTCCTCCCGAATCCGGGTTGAATTCCTTGTCGCCTGGAGTTTATCAAATTGTCGAAGTGTTTGATGATCGCTTAAACTCCAACTGGTCTTTGGATTACAGCCATGGTGTGGAATATGATCTTAAGAATACCTCGCCGCTCCATAACGGCAGTTATTCAATATCCGTTATCCCAGCCAGGGACTTTGGACAGCTGTTCTTCACCGTCAAAAAAGGCGCCCAGGAAACCTACTACCGCAGCGATGTTCTTGGCGTGCGTTTCTGGTTGAACAGCGGAGAGGGGAGCATCGCAACCAGCGATATCGGAGTTTCTGTGGAGGGCAGCAACCGCTACCCTTATTGGGTCTTGAATGATCAGTCCGTTGAAAAAATTCAAGACCCGCTCTTCCCTGAGATGCGCTTGTATTACCTGGATATTAATACAGACATACCGCCAAACACCTGGGTTCAGATTGAGATGTGGCTGGATAATTTGCCGTATGAGCCTCAATATGAGTACGTCACCGGGATTCGTATCATTACTGACAAAGGTTTCGTGAATACAATTTATGTCGACCAGGTGGAGTTGGTAGTTCAGCAAGAAGAAAAATGACAAAATTGTTGAAATTTGGCTTGTTGCTTTGCCTGATTGCTGTTCTCGGACTGTCTGGCTGCCAGGTAGGTGGCGATGGAAAAGCGGCTTCAGCTCTGGATAGCACCTCGACTACACCCTCACCCCAACAACCAATCCTGGTAGAGGAACAGAATACTCCGCAAGGGGGAGAAATCAGCCCAACGGCTTCACCCTCCACTGAATCTGCTCCTGTTGAAGCCGACGATACCCAGGCGAGACCAGGTGTGACGGTAGACATTAACGTGGTTCATAACCAGATAAGCCCGCTGATTTACGGGGTTTCTGGTGGAGATTTAGATTACCTGGAGGAATTAAAGCCCACCCTGCTTAGCTGGGGAGGCAACCCCAGCACCCGGTATAACTGGAAACTGGGCAATACCTGGAACGCTGGAAGTGATTGGTATTATCAAAATGGAAATTATGGGAACCCGGACGGCGTCCTGGTGAGTGATGATTTTATTCGTCTGGCTAACAGCTTAAGCGCTGAAACCCGTCTGGCAGTGCCCACGCTGGGATGGGTGGCAAAAGATCGCACCAGTTGTTCTTTTCCGAACGCAGATGGCACCTGTGGCAATGCCAGAGGAGCCACCTGTGAGGAACCGGGAGAGATTGCAGATCCAACACGCGCTAACGTCGTCAGTGATGTTGCATCAATCGTTGAGTGGATGAACCATCTCAAAGATCAAGACCTGCTGCCTCGGTTTATCGCCATGGATAACGAGCCAGAATTATGGGGCTATACTCATTACGATGTCCATCCTGATTGCACTACCTTTGAGGAAGTGCTCGACAAGTATCTCGCCTATGCCAGCGCCATCCGGGAGGTTGCCCCAAACGCTGAGCTGACCGGTCCGGTTGCATGCTGCTGGTATTCTTACTGGAATACCGCCCCAGGACCTGACGAGACGCACGCCAGAGTGCCCACAGATTATATCGGCTGGTTTTTATACTCCGTACGTAAGTATGATGAAGCTGCGGGGCAACGGCACCTGGACGTGCTGGATGTCCATTTTTATCCCCAGGGTGATGTTTTTACCGATCAAATTGATCCTCAAACAGCGGCTCGCCGTTTGCGCAGCACACGCGCATTGTGGGATAAAAACTATGTGGACGAGTCCTGGATCGACCAGCCTATCTACTTCATCCCGCGTATGCAGAAATTGATCGATAAATATTATCCGGGCACAAAACTTGGCATCAGCGAGTGGAACTGGGGCGCTGATAATGATATGAATGGTGCCCTTGCGATTGCGGATGTCCTGGGAATATACAGCCGTGAAAATGTCTACTTTGCCGCCTACTGGCGTAATCCGCCAGCCGGCAGCCCCGGTTTTTATGCCTTCAAGATGTACACCAATTATGATGATCAGGGTGGGCAATTCAGCGGTGATTCCGTCCTGGCTGAGACAAATACTGTCGCCCCCATCAGTAGCTATGCTGCCTATGATTCCAAAACCGGGCGGCTTCAGCTGATGGTGATCAATAAGGGTGATGCACAAGAATCGGTATATTTGAACTTGAAAGGTTTTACTCCCCAGCCTTCTGCTCTTTTATATCGCTATGACCCCTCCCAGCCAGATCAAATTGCTGATTCTGAAATGTCTTTAGCCCCCGGCGATGCTCTCCTGCTGCCCCCTTATTCGATCTCCTTGTATGTGCTGCAGCAATAACATTAACGGAATCATCTTAGCCTGCGTTACAATTGGAATGAATGACCAATAACGTAGGTTTTATTATTGAGCAAGCCCTGGGGCACATCACCCACGGACAGAATCTCCGGAATAATGTCGCTAAAGATTCGACAGTACATGCATATTGGGGTTTGCCGGTCTGGCAAACTCGAGGCTTCGTAAGTAAGATTCCGGTGTATCGCAGCAATTGGACATTGCAAGCCGGGTGGCAGGCACGTCGGTCGCTCGCAGCCATATCCAGGCAGGTTCGCCTGGATTTGCTTTTCTTTCACACCCAGGTTACGGCGGTCCTGGCTCAGGACTGGATGCGGCGTATCCCGAGCGTGGTCTCACTGGATGCAACACCGCGCCAGTACGATTCTCTCGGCGAAACCTATGCCCACACACCTGGCCCTGAGTGGCTGGAAAATTGGAAATGGCGCCTCAACCGGGATTGTTTTGCATGTGCCCAGCATTTGGTGACCTGGTCGCAGTGGGCGAAGCAGGGTCTGGTGGATGAATACCAGGTGCCTGCCGAGAAAATCACTGTGATCCCGCCAGGGGTCAACGTCGCTGAATGGACCCCACCAGGTGAGCAACGGCTCGATAACTTTGGAGTCGAGCAGGTCATCGAAGGGTACAGCGACCTGCGACAAAATAAGGTTGTGCGTATCTTGTTCGTCGGTGGTGACCTGCAGCGCAAAGGTGGTTTACTGCTTCTCGAGGCATTCCGTGAGCTGCGCAGTGAACTGTCGGGTACTGATCCGGAGATTGAGCTTCACCTCGTCACCCGCCATCCCGTGCCCGCTGAGCCGGGGTTGTTTGTCTACAACCAGATGCAGCCCAACAGCACTGAGCTGAAACAACTTTATTTCAACAGCCACATATTTTGCCTGCCCACCTATGGGGATTGCCTGCCGATGGTGCTCTCAGAGGCTGGCGCAGCGAGATTGCCCTTGATTTCCACGCGTGTGGGTGCGATTGATGAAATTGTGCGCGACGGAGAAACTGGCTTCCTAATCCCTGCCGGTGATGCGGCTGCACTGGCAGTAGCATTACGAAAACTGGTCGAAGTTCCAGAGCTGCGGCAGTCGCTTGGTGAGCGGGCTGCTCAAGTTGTGCGCAAGGAATATGATGCCGAAGCGAACGCCAGCAGCCTGCTGGCTTTGCTCAAACAAACCATCGCAGCCTCCCCCCGTCCGTCTAAAAATTAATGAATGACGTGTTGCTAACCGTATCGGGGACAATCGACCCGCAGGTCAGAGATCAGGTTGCGCGCGGTGAGCGCCCGGAACCCGACTACCTTCGCATGGCGCAAACCTTCGGTGCTGATCTGATAGATTATGCCGTTGCGCGTCGGCTTGGTGGCAGAACCGGCAGGCTGCTGGAGGTAATTGGCGGTCCGAACCTGTGCCTGGCGTGGGCATGCTACCGGCAGCGCCGGAAATACCGTGTTATTTTCACCGACGGTGAGCAGGTGGGCATCCCCCTGGCAGGTTTGCTGAAGTTTGCAAATCTGGGCCGGCGCCCAGCCCACTTGATGATCAGCCATATCCTCTCGGTTGGGAAGAAAATAGCAATTTTCGATTGGTTTAAACTTGCCAGTCATGTGGATATCTTCTTCGTCTATTCCACCTGGCAGAAACAATTCATTGAGAAACGCTGGAAGGTACCCCCTCAGCGTGTGGTTTTCACGCCCTTTATGGTGGATAGCCGCTTCTTTGCCCCTGAGAACCACAGCAATGGCGATCCACTGGGTATACTACAGCCTGGCAAACCGATGATTTGCTCGGTTGGTCTGGAATTCCGGGATTACCCGACTTTGATCGAAGCGGTGCGAGGTTTGGATGTGCAGGTTGTCATCGCGGCAGCCAGCCCCTGGTCGAAACGGACTGATTCTACCAGCGGACAGCAAATTCCTGAAAATGTGATTGTTCGCCGGTTTACTCAAGCTGAGCTGCGTGACTTATACGCCAGCAGCCGCTTCATGGTGATGCCGCTTTATGAGGTCAATTTCCAGGCGGGGGTGACCGCCATTCTGGAAGCAATGGCGATGGGTAAAGCGGTTATCTGTTCGCAGGTGCCCGGTCAGACGGATGTAGTGATTGAAGGACAGACAGGAGCCTACGTTGCTCCCGGCAATCCGCAGGTGCTTCGATCCGCCATTCAGGGTATGCTTGCTCATCCCGATGCAGCAGACCAGATGGGCAGCAATGGGCGAAAGCTGGTCCTCGAGCAAATGAGCCTGGATCGTTATGTCGAGCGGCTGAACGCGTACGTACAGGCTGCCGCTGGTCATTAAACCGGCGCGAAAGTTAGTATTCGAAATTAATGATAGGGAGTGCAGTACGGCTGCACTCCCTTTTTGTTTTAACCTGCGAGGGGAAACGATTGCCATTAGATAAAAATCAAGATATCTGACCGATGCGGCTTCTTTATTCTCCTCAGCTATTCTGTGAGATGACTGGTAAAATTATCCGGTTATTGACGAAATTATCGAGGGAGGTAGATGATGTCTCGAATAGCAATCTTAACCGATAGTGGTGCTTTCTTAACCCCGGAGATAGTTGCCAGCCATGATGTCAGTGTGATCCCGTTAAAAATCAACTGGAATGGCGAATCTTATCTGGACGGCGTTGAGATCACACCCACCGCATTTTATGAACGCCTGGCGCGTGATCCGGGTGTTCCCACTACCTCTCAGATCACAACAGCTGAATTTCTCGAAATGTATAACAGGCTCGCGGAAGATCATGATGGCATTTTAGCGGCGTTAATTTCCGCCGGGATCAGTGGCACGATCGACTCAGCAGTTGCTGCTGCAGCCCAATTTACGAAAGTACCAGTTGCAATCGTTGATACGCATTCAGCCGCGTCAGGTCAGGCACTGATTGTGCTGGCTGCCATCCGCGCAGCCGAAGCCGGAAAAAGCCTGGCTGAAGTCGCCCAGATTACCGAGGCTGTCGCCCTGGATTTGCGTGTCTATTTCGTTGTCGATACGTTGAAATACCTTCATCGCGGCGGTAGGATAAATACCGCATCGCGTTTCCTTGGCTCAGCCCTGAACATCAAGCCAGTGCTGTACATGGATGCAGGCGGCAAGATCGAAGCTCTGGAACGCGTGCGCACCCACCGTAAAGCTCTGGAACGGCTGGTGGAGCTGGCTGTTGAAAAAGCTGGAAGAGATCCAGCATATGTGGGCATTTTACATGCCAATGATCGCGAAGCAGCCGAGTTTTTACAGGATGTCCTGAAAAGCAGCATCGACTGCAAAGAAATCCACATCTTCGAGCTCAGTCCGGTGATTGGGTCTCATGTCGGTCCGGGGACAGTGGGGGTGGCGGTTCATCGGGCGCGCGATTAAAAGTGATCACCATGCTCGCTCCCTGGCTTCTGCCGGCTGATTCTGCCCGGATCGAACCACCTTGTACCGTAACCAGCGCCTTGCAGATCGCCAATCCTAACCCCATTTTCCCTGAATTCCCGTCGCGCGCTTTGTCAGCGCGGTAAAAACGGTCGAACACATAAGGTAAGTCCTCAGCATCAATCCCCGAGCCGCTGTCTGTTACCCGCATTTGCACCTGTTCATTGCCTGATGCGCTCAGGGCTATCGTGCCGCCCTGTGGCGTATAGCGCAGAGCGTTGTCCACCAGGTTTTTCAGCACTTGCAGCATACGCCCTTCATCTACCAGAATCGCAGGTGTGGTTTCGGGCACTTCCAGCCTCAGCTCAACGCCCAATCGCGAGGCAATCGGCTGGTAAGCATGGAAAGTCATCTCCAATAATCGCGCTGGCGAGACCGGCTGGACCTGGATATCCAGTTGATTGGCTTCCACCTGGGTTAATGTGCTCAGGTCGCCGACCAGCCGGCGCAGGTGCTCGAGCTCAAATTTAATAATGTCGAGGCGCTGTGGAGTGAGGGTGATATCGTCTTCTTCTAGCATCTCAATATATCCGGAGATCACCTGCAGAGGGGTGCTCAAATCGTGGGTGATATCAGCGGTCATGCGTTTGCGCTGCTGGTCCGCCTTCACAAGATCAGCGCTCATCTGATTGAAAGTTGTGGTGAGCTGGCCCAGCTCATCTGCCGAAGTGACTGGTACTTGCTGGTAAATAACTGCAACAAGCAAGTTGAATATAAAGTTGATAACAAAACTGGTTAACTCAGTCATGATACACAGCTCCTTTGCTCATTTTTTCAAGCCACAAAAGTTTCGGCTTCATGGCATTTTTCTTTACTTGATCATAGAGCAAAGTAACCCCGATGCAGTACTTGCTGAATCCCTGCGGATAGATCCTCTGGCTGCGCATTTGCAACAGAAAAGGTGAAGTCTGGTTGCATTTGTTCATCTTGACCTCAGCTATGACGATACCGGCCAGTTGCTTAACTTTATTCTCGGTGTAAAAGGTCAGGTCGGTATCCAGGGTTACCCGCTCACAATACTGTTTGCTCACCAGGGTTATGCGCGTGAAGGTGTTCCAAAGCATAGGCTCCAATTCCCGGCTATCGTATGGCAGAAAATCGCCCAACCACTTTTCTGAATCCCGTGTAATTTGCATCACCGGTTGGGTTGTGGCTATCCGGTCTTTAATTGTGCGGTCTTTTGGCGTTTTGTGTTTCACTTCCAGGAACGACAGGTTCGAATCGATGTATTCTCGGCTGCGTACCTTATAGCGGTCGGCGCGCCCGTTCACGTGTAAGTTGTACAGCTCGAAATCTGGGCTGTCGAAGTACAGAGTGCGGTAGTGATTGAGCTGCTTTCCGTGAACGGACAGCATCCAGTAATCCTGCTGCACAGCCCATAAGGCATCCAATATCTGGCTTGTGGACATCACAAACTTGGTGTCTGTACGATTTAACAGCGCAACCGCTTCCATCTGTTGCAGGCTGATGGGTTCGAAGCCGTTCGCCCGTATCTCCAGGCTTGATGGGTTGGTGTACCACCTCACGCCCGGCTCTGGCAGCGACCAGGGCTGCATGGGGATTGGTTCGCGAGTCGTTATCAGCTTATCGGTTGCGTTCATGCCGCACCTCCATCAGGTGAAATTGTTTCTGTGTTGCCCTGATGATACCTGTCCGGTATGTGGGAGTGGTTTATTTTTTGTATACGAGGCTTTATGAGCAAAGCCATGGTCAAATCCACTGCCGCAGCATGGCCTTTTAAAAGGGAAAATGGCCAGGAAGCCAATCGATTGATTAATTGCACTAGCGATGAGCGGAGTTAGCAGAGAGCCAAGACCCGAGATGATGGAGTAAATAACCAGCGCCAGAATGCGTTGGGTCCCTTCAAACTCCAGCACCACGAATGTGACTGTCAACGTGCGGATCATTACACCAATGATCGACCAGACAGCGTAAGTGTAGAGAAAAGACATACTGCGGGGTTCGCTAAGGATGAGAACTGGAATGCATGCCATAAAACCGGCGAGTGCAATCAAGAGCATTCGCCGTCTCCCCCACAGGTCTCCCACCACTCCAGCCGCCAGGATGAAGATGATGAAAACCAGGCACCGCGCAGCCATCAGGATCGACCACTCACCTTCGGTGATATCAAGAAAAGTCCAGGTTCTGGAGCCTAGCATGCGTAAAAATGGGGGTGCCAGATCTGCGGCCAGCACAATGACCACGATTGTGCCGAGAATCCGTAAAAGGGATAGCCTGCTTTTTCGGTGGATATTGAATGGAGGCTATTGCATCATGTCGCGGGAAACCTTCTGGAAGACACCAATGCGAAGACAATCCGACCGCGATTTGTTGGATTATGTCACCTCGCTTAGTCGAGTATGCCGTCATTCAAATCTATCGTAAACAGCCTTAACCCCAGAAAGAAAAAGAATTTGGATGATATAATTTTTTAAAGGCATCAAATAAATCTCGCAGACAAGTAAGTAAAAGAAGAAGGTTGAGATGAATAATCCAAATCAGGACGCTATCCTGCTCACCATACCAACGGATCAATTCTCAGTTCCTCCAGGCGGACACCTGGTTATTCCACTCGAAATAACGAACCAGGGGAGCATACCGGATCAGGTCAGGATAGGCGTCGAGGGGATTCCGCTGATGTGGGTATCGGCTGAGCAGCAGGTAGTCTCACTCCAGCCCGCAGAACGACGCCAGCTCAATATCATAATCCAACCGCCGGCGCTGCCAGATGCGCATATTGGGCGCTACAGCTTAAGATTGCTTGCTTCAAGCATAATCGATCCCACGCGTTCCGCTCAGGTGCGAGTGACACTCACCGTGGCTGGATATGAAGCCAAAGGCAGAATTGGCGTCCTGCTGGAAAGCCTGCAGTACGCGGTTGTTCCCGGAGAGCAGCTTACCATTCCACTGGTGCTCATCAACCAGGGGCTGGCGGCGGATGTCTTCCGGATCGCCATCGAAGACCTTCCGGAAGGTTGGGCTACCATCCCTGTCCCGGTGATACGGCTCGAACCGGGCGAGGTTAAAGAAGCGGTGATGATTGTCCAGCCGCTGCGCCAGCCTGGTGCACGGGCGGGGCGACGTCCCTTCCGCATCACAGTCTCAAGCCAGCAAGCCCCCGCTCAGGGCGTCGATCTTGACGCCACCCTGACAGTTGCTGCTTTTATTGATTTCAAAAGCGACCTGATTGCCGCTCAGCCGGATCAGAATCTGCCAGCCCAGGTAGTCGTCCAAAATCTTTCAAATACACCGACGACCTTCCACATTAGCTGGAGCAGTCCCGATGATGCGCTCACCTTCGAGCCGCAAGAACCGATGCAGTTACATCTACCCGCGGGTGAGTCGCTAAAACAGGAATATTCCGCCCGCCTGGCTCGCCGTCCGCTGGTTGGTGGGGATGTTCGCTACCCTTACACGGTAACCGTTCGGGCATCCGAGGATCAGGCTCAAACACTGGAAGGTGGGGTGAATGAGAAGGGCGTGCTGCCGCCCTGGGCAGTATTTGCTGCCCTTGGCGTGGTTGTGCTCCTCTGCCTGTGCTGGATCATCGTCGCATTGCTGCCCGGAGCCTTTCGTACGCAGCAAGCGACTGAAGCGCCAGTATTGACCAGCACTCCGATCACCCCTTTGCCAACCGCGACACAATCTCAGGTGGACCAGCGCGACCAGCTGATCGAGCGCAACTGGTATCTGGTGGCATTCAATGATACACGCAGTACAGCGAGTGCCCAGGAGCCTGTCATCCGCTTTAACCCGGATGGCACACTGGTTGGCTTCACCGGTTGTAAGGATCTGAATGCCAGGTATACTACGAACTTCAACCAGATCACCATTTCAGAGATCAACCTCGGCAGCGGTGCCTGTCCGGATGCTGCCCTGCAGCAGCAAGAAGACGCCACGGTTGCCATCTTGCGCTCTGCTCGCTCCTATTTTATTGCCGATACTGCGCTTCAAATTGCCGGTGATGCCGGTTTCCTTAGCTATTCGTTGTCTCCGGTAAACCGCCCTGAAGAAGTCCAGCCACCAGTCGCTGTTATCCAGGCAGTGCCTCAATCTATTGTTGGTCAGGTCGTGGTCTTCGATGGCTCAGCCTCGAGCGGACCGCATCCGCTGGTCTCCTGGGCGTGGGACTTCGGCGATGGCACAACCGCTCGCGGGGTGGTCGTCCAGCATACCTACAACACGCCCGGCTCATTCACCGTGCGGCTTCTTGTGCAAGACCAACTTGCACAAACAGCATCTACCACCCAGCAAATCCTTATCCTGGCAGCGCCGACCCCCACGGCTCCGCCCACCCTGCCTCCTCCTACACTCCCGCCGCCCACAGCGCCTCCGCCCACCGCGCCGCCGGAACAGCCCACCTATACACCGGTACCCACACCCATTCCACCAACCAGCACGCCTGAGCCAGTTCCGCCGCAAGCTGCCATTTCTGGCCCGAGCAGAGGATATATTGGCGAGCCCGTGGATTTCGATGCCTCCACCACTCAGCCTGGCAGCAGCCCGATCGTCTCTTACACCTGGAGCTTCGGCAATGGTGAAACATCACCTGCATATCCAGAAGCCCGCATTTCCACCATCTACAACCGCGCCGGTGAGTATGAGGTCACAGTCTTCGTGATTGACGCCAGCGGTCTGAGCAGTTATGCGACAACTCGCATCACCATTGATGCTCGCCTGGATACCTCCGTCTGGACGCTGTCTACCATAAACCAGCAGCCGCTCATTGGTGGAACCGCCATAACTGCCCAATTCCTGAATGGTGAGCTGACTGGATTCTCTGGTTGCAATACCTATCAGGGAAGGTACACCGCCATAGACAATGGCGACGGTACCTATCGGGTTGTTGTCGAAGACCTCACCACCAGCCGGCTCGCCTGCCCGAGTGATATCATGGAACAGGAAGCCCAATACCTGACCATCCTGAAAGAGTCGATGACGGCGGTGATACAGCAAAATGGCATCATCCTGCGCTCCTCAGATGGCGAGCTGGTCTTCTATTTGATTGAAGAATCGGTGCGTTAATTCCTGGAGGATGGAGATGCCCTCATGTTTGTGAGACCACAGCGCATCCGGCATCGGGTAACACACAAGCCCAGCTTATTGGGAGAGCTTGATTGACCCGATCGACGGTTTGTCTGAAACCATATTCAGCATCCTCATTCTGCTGACCTTTACGCTGGCATACCGCATCATCGTCCTGTCAGGTGGTTCCAGCAGTGACCTCACCTCCGGAGAAATGAATGACCTGCTTATCGGCGCAGTGGGTGCTATTTTTGCCTGGGGAGTCATCGACGGCGTGATGTATGCGCTGATTTCCTTGTTTGAGCGTGGTGAACGCCACCGGCTGCTTAAAAACATCCAGGCTGCAGAGTCAGACGAAGAAGCTGTTGATTTCATTGCCGATGACCTGGACTACATTCTGGAGCCCATCACCGAAGAGAATGTTCGCAAGGAGTTGTACAGCAGCGTCCTGCTTCACCTGCGGGATAGCCAGCCGCGCAGGATCGGCTTCACAAAGGATGATTTTACCGGCGCACTGGGTCATATCGTTGTCGCCATGGTCTCAGTGATCCCATCCCTGATCCCGCTTCTGCTGCTGCGCAACGATATGATGCTCGCTATTCGCGTCTCGAACATCGTTTCATTGATTGTTCTGTTCATCGTTGGACATCGCTGGGGTGTGTACACCGGCGCCAATCCCTGGAAAACCGGTTTGCTCATCACGGCAGTGGCGGTGCTCCTGGTGCTGATTGCCATACCATTAGGCGGGTAAGTTGCTGATCGATTCAAAAAGCGGAGGAGCGAACCATCGCTCCTCCGCTTTTTATTTCATGACGATTCTTACAAACTGACCGGGTATCCTGGACCCAGGGGAATTCCCAGGACAAACCATAGGATGAGAAAGATCAGCCAGGCGACCAACACAATAGCGGCGATGGGCAGCATCAACGCGATCAGCGACCCGACACCTACTTTCTTTTGATAGCGTTGGGCGAAGACAACAATCACTGGGAAGTACACCATCAACGGTGTGAGCGTGTTGATCGGCGAGTCGCCCACGCGGTAAGCGGAGAACAACGTCTGCGCCGGCACGCCCAGTTGGATGAAGAGGGGTACAAAGATGGGAGCGAAGATAGCCCACTTGGCCAGGGAGCCCGGCATGATGAAGTCGAGCAGCACGATCACCAGGACGAAACCGACCAATAGCGGGATCGCCGGAATTCCGGCCGCGCCCAACCAATCAGCCAGCGTGATGGCGATGACGCTGGGCAAGTTGGAGTAGTTGAAATAGGCGATGAACTGGCTGATCATCAACAGCGTGAAGATCAGGACGCCCAGGCCAGCGAAAGTCTTGACCACCGCGGCAATTACGTCGTTGGGGCCCTTGTATTTACCGACAGCTGAGCCGAAGGCAATGCCCGGGATTAAGAAGCAGAGCATCACGATAAACAGCAGGCTACTCATGAAGGGTGTCTGGCCAATGATCGAGCCCGTTTCGGGATCGCGCAGCGGCGCGCCCGGCGGCAGGGTGGCGAGCAGAACGATGCCCAGCACGACCAGGAAGGCGATCCCGGCCCGGCGCAGCCCGCGCGATTCGAGGGCAGAATCGATTTCGTCGGTAGCGGCAGCCTGCTCAGGATCGCCCGCTTCCGCCGGGTCGTACTTGCCCAGGCGCGGCTCGACCACGCGCACGATGACAAAACCGACGACCACCGTCATCAGGATGGCTGAGGCAGCCTGGAAGAAGTAATCGGCTGTGATTGAGATCGGCGTGCCGCCTGCCAAAGCGATGGCTTCGTTGGTGATCTCGAACAGCATGGCATCGGTTGGGGTGGGGATCAGGTTCGCCATGAAGACCGCGGCGACACCCCCAAAGCCGGCCGCCAGCCCGGCAATCGGGTGCCGCCCGACAGCCAGGAAGGCTGCCGCGCCCAGGGGGATCAGGATCAGGTAGCCCGCATCCGAGGCAACGCTGGCCAGTACGCCAATAAAGACGATCAGGTAGGCGATCAGCGCACGTGGGGCGACCTTGACCAGCTTGCGGATCAGGGCGGCCATCAATCCGGCGACTTCGGCTGCGCCTGCACCCATCATGGCGATCAGCGTGACGGCCAGCGCGCCAAACCCTTGGAAGTTCGGAACGAAGGATGTGAACAGGAAGCGGATACCATCGATGCTTAGCAGACTCTTGATGGCGATGGTCTGTTTAACGATTTCGTACTCGACATCGTCTGTCCACGCTCCTGACAGGGTATATTCGCTGACGTCCTCGTAGAAGTCAGGCACCACTTCTACCGGAACCGGGACGGCTATCTCTTCGGTGACACTCACGCCCATCAATGACAAGATGGCTGACAAGACGATGACACCGAGGATCAGGTAAAAGAACATCAGCACCGGATGGGGCACTTTGTTGCCTACCCGCTCGACGGTGTTCAACATTCTCTCCATGAATGAGGGTTTGCCCGGATCGGTTATAGGGTTTGCGGTCATTGTCTCCTCCAATATTTAGTGAAGAATCTGGTAATCAATGATTAGTTATATTCCCTAAGAAATTCAGCAAGCAGGCGCACACCTACACCCGTCCCACCATGGCTGTCATACGGCTTGACCGGACGGTCGACCCAGGCGGTGCCGGCAACATCCAGGTGCACGAATGGGTGGTCGCCGGTGAAGGCTGCCAGGAAGGCTCCTGCCGTGATCGATCCCGCTGGTCGTCCTGCCAGATTCTTCAAGTCGGCGATGTTGCTCTTGACCATTTCGTGGTACTCGGGCCACATCGGGAACTGCCACACTCGCTCACCACTGGCTTCACCGGCGCGGCTGAGCTTGTCAGCCAGCGTCTGGTCGGTAGCGAACAAGCCGGTGGCGTGTGAGCCCAGGGCAATGATGATCGCACCGGTGAGCGTGGAGACTTCGACGATTGCCTCCGGATTGTAGCGCTGAGCATAATACAGCGCGTCGGCAAGGATAATTCGTCCCTCCGCGTCAGTGTTCAGCACCTCGATTGTCTTACCGCTCAAGGTTTTGACAATATCACCCGGTCGGTAAGCATTGCTGCTGGGCATGTTCTCTGCGGCAGACACCAGCCCAACCACGTGCAGCGGCAGCTTGAGCTCGCCAACCACCTGCATCGCCCCGAACACCGCGGCTGCGCCGCCCATGTCCGACTTCATTGTCTCCATGGCATCGGCTGGCTTGAGGGAAAGACCGCCGGAGTCGAATGTCAGGCCTTTGCCCACCAGGCAAATCGTGGGGGTGCCCTTCTTTGCTTTGCCGTACTCCATCACAATGAAGCGCGGCTCGTTGGCTGAGCCCTTGCCCACCGCCAGGATGCCGCCAAAGCCCTGTTCGATGAGCTGCTTCATATCCAGCACAGTAACCTTGAGATCGAGACGCTTGCCGAGCGCAACAGCTTCGTCACCAAGCGCGGCCGGGGTCATGGCGTAGCCGGGTCCATTGACGAGATCACGCGCAAAGCACACCCCCCGGGCGATGGTTTGCCCGCTGGTGACTCCAATGCTTGTGCGTTGATCCGTCTTGGTGAATACCGTCGCGCGCTCAACATCAAACGATTGCTCTGCGCTAAGACCGGTAAAATAGCGCGCAAAGCGGTAAGCGCCCAGCTCAATTCCCTCGGCAAAAGCCTGTGCAGCCTCCCCTGGTTCTATCGCCAGGTCGCCGTTAACCGCGATGGTCACTGCTGCAACCTGTAATTTTTGGGCTTCCTTAATTGAAACAGCGCTCGCCCGCCGGATCGTCTCAGCGTTGGCTTTTCCACGCTCGCCCAACCCAACCAGCAGCAGCCGCTTTGGCGCGACAGTTCCGCGCGGGTAAAGCAGCAGTGTCTGGCTCGGCTTGCCTCGAAAATCGCCAGCCTCCAGCAATCCGGATACTGATTCTGGCAGCGCAACATCTTCGAAACAGCCCAGCACAGCCAGCTCAGACGCTTCGTTCAGAAAATCACCTGTTTTTAAGCGAATTTCCATACGCTCTTCCCTTCCTTTTAGGCGTAGATTTAGCTCCACAACTGAGCTAATTTGATGCAAACTTCCGTGGCATGTGCCATATCCTGCAGGCTAATCCACTCCAGCGGACCATGGAAAGCCTGCATGCCTGTAAATAAATTCGGCGTCAGAACGCCCATCTCGGTCAGCCGTGAGCCATCCGTCCCACCACGCGTTGGTTTTGACACGGTCTCAATTCCTAGCTGGCGGCAGGCTTCGATTGCCAGGTCGACCGGGCGCATGTCGTCCTCCAGCCAGTAGCGCATGTTGCGGTACTGGGCGGTGATGTCACAGGTGATCCTGGCACGCGGCTCAGTAGCCTGTACCGTCGCACACACTTGCTGGATCAACGCAACCTGGGCTTGCAGGTTTTCTTCTTCAAAATCTCGCAGGATGAAGTTGAGCTCAGCCTGCGCGGCAGTACCGCTCATCTGGTAGAGATGGATGAATCCCTGGCGACCACTGGTCGTCTCGGGGGTAAGGGTTACATGGGGCAGCGTGTTGATGATTTTGGCTGCCAGGTGCAGTGCGTTCACCAGCTTATCTTTCGCCTCGCCTGGATGGGTCGAGACGCCCTGGACATGTACGGTTGCTTTGTTCGCAGAGAAGGTCTCGTAAACGATCTCACCCAGCTCGGCGCCGTCCAGCGTGTATGCGTAGGAAGCATTCAAGTCTTTGGGCAGATTAGGATGCACACCGCGACCGATTTCTTCATCCGGGGTGAAACCAATCCGGATGGGGCCGTGCGGAAGATCTGGATTGTTCAGCAAGTGGTGCGCCATGGTCATAATGATGGCAACACCGGCTTTGTCATCTGCCCCTAGCAGTGTTGTGCCGCTGGCAGTGACAATATCCTCTCCGACCTTCTTGTTTAGATAGGGATACTGCTTGGGCGATATCACTGCGTCCGGATTGTCAGGCAGGGCAATATCCCCACCGGCATACTTGCGGTGAACAATCGGCTTGACACCACTGCCAGGATAGGCCTGGGTGGTGTCGACATGCGCAAGGAAGGCAATACTGGGAGTGTCGGTCTTAATTGTTGCCGGGAGTGTGGCAAGCACCGCTCCGTAATCCGTCAGCACCACCTCCGCTGCGCCAAGTGACTTTAATTCTTCTGCTAACAGCTTGAGCAGATCATATTGCTTCTCGGTGCTGGGTGTGCTGCCCGACATTTCGTCGCTTTCGGTATCGATGCTTGCATAGCGAACGAATCGTTCTTCTAACTCACTGGTGAAGGGTTGTTCCATGTTAAATTGATTCTCCTTGGATTCTAATCACCGAGGTAGTTGGGCTAGCTCATCCAGATAAACGATAGCAGTCTCAATGCCCCGCTGGAACATCGCCAGGCTGTAATGCTCGTTCGGCGAGTGCAGCCCGTCGCTGTCCAATCCGTAGCCCATCATCACGACAGGTATCTTCAGCAGGTTGCCGATGTCAGCGATCACCGGAATGCTGCCGCCACCACGCGTGAAGACCGGAGAATATCCCCAGGCCTTCTCGTAAGCGCGCACAGCCGCCTCCATCTCCGGCAGATCGAACGAGACAAGCGCAGGCCACCCGGTCGTCAGCAATCGCGTGCTGACTTTTACCGTCTTCGGTGCAATGGACTCGATAAATTGTTTCATCAGCTCATAAATCTTGTGCGGATCCTGGTTGCCCACCAGCCGCGAGCTGAGCTTGGCACCAGCTTTCTGAGGGATAATCGTCTTTGGACCAGGACCTGTCCAGCCGCTCCACATGCCGTTGATATCCAGTGTAGGCCGCGCCGAGATGCGCTCGCGGATGGTGTACTTTTCATCGCCCCAGGTCGCCGGGACGCCAGTGACCTGCTGGTATTGCGCTTCGGTCAGCGTTGTCTTGGCAATCATTTCTCGCTCTGCAGGTTTCAGCGGCACAACGTCATCGTAAAAACCTGGTACGGCAATGGTGTTGTCCGGGTTGTAAAGTTTGCCGAGTATCTCGACCAGCGCCAGAGCCGGGTTGTGCGCTGCTCCGCCCCAAAGCCCGCTGTGCAGATCCTCTTTCGGACCTTCGACTTCAATCTCCATGTACATCATCCCGCGCAGGCTGTGCGTGATGGCTGGCTCTTCGACGACCCGCATGGATGTGTCGCTGACAACGCACAGATCCGCCTTGAGCATGTCCAAATGCTCCTTGATAAATGGCGTCAGGTTAGGGGATGAGATCTCTTCTTCTCCCTCCAGCAAAATTTTAACATTGACCGGCGCCCCACCCGATTCCAGGTATGCTTCCAGGGCTTTCATGTGGATGAAGAGCTGACCCTTGTTGTCTGTGGCGCCGCGCGCATAGACTTTGCCATCTTTCACTACTGGCTCGAATGGCGGTGTATCCCAGCCATCCTCCATCACTGCTGGCACTACGTCATAATGTCCATAGACCAGCACCGTCGGCTTGTCTTTTCCTGCACCCATCCACTCGCCAAAAACCACCGGCGGACCTGCAGTGGGCATGGTTTGCGCATTCTTGATGCCCATATTGCGCAGGTGTTCCGCCAGCCATTCTGCCATGCGCTTTAACTCGCCCGCGTATTCAGGGTCAGCGCTCAGGCTGGGGATGCGCAGCATTTCGATGAGCTCGTGTTGAAATCGACCGGTATGCTCGCGTGAGTATTTCAGTGCTTTGTCACTCGATTGTGTCATGTGGTTTCAACCTCCTGGCTTCAATGTTTTATCTGATTGTTATTTTTTCAGGGCAGCCTGGGCTTTCGCAGGTTTTGTTTTAGAGTGGGTTTTCTCTGCCGGTACTTCCCCGGGCTTATAGTCTGGTAAGTTTCCGGCTGGAACGACTGCCAATAGAGCGATGCTGGCGAGAATAATGAACGTTATTTTTAAGGCTCTCAAGCGCGCATCGATATTAATGTCAACAATCTCGTTTTCTTGCGCCGGGGTGAGATCGAAATCCGCTTCCTCAAGGATCTTGTCCAAATCGTCATTGCTGATGAAGTCGATGTTATCGAGGTAGAGCTGCTCTTCGATGATCGTCTCCTTGATAACCGGGCTTTTCACCAGGCTGTTTACAACGATAATGCTCAGCACGCTGACCGAAAGTACCGCTGCGAGAGCGGTTCCCAAGCCGGTAGCCAGGTTGTTCGTTGTGCCGCGCAGCGCTCCCACGTCGCCCGCCAGCTCCTTCGGCGAAGATGAGACAAGTACATTGAAAACCAGGGTCAGCAGTGCGCCTTCACCCAGACCTAGGATGATCAGGCTCAGGATCACCAGCGGGGTGCCCCAGTCATTGCGGATGGTAACAGCAAGCATCGCCAGCCCGATGGCGACCACGACGAAGCCAATCCTGCCGATCCAGCGTGAGGTGAAACGAGGAAACAGGTTTACCACCATCGCCGTGGCAATAAAAATCGCCAGTGAGTAGGGGATGACGGTGATGGAAGTCTGCAGGCTGGTGCCACCCTGGACGATCTGAATATACATTGGGATCAGGAAGTTGACTGCTGGACCCAGCGCAGCGATAATGAAGAGACAATACGTCGCAGCGCGTTCGTGAGGGGTGTCCAATACTTCCAAAGCGAGCAGAGGTGTCTTTCCCGCATTCTGGCGCCGGTGAGACCAGGCAAAAAATGCCTGCCCAAAGATAATGCCGAAGACGATCATAATCGGTGAAGGCGACAAGCCGAGGATACTGTAAGGCGCGTCTGGAGATGCAAGCAGAATGCCCCAGGCGGTGAGGTTATTAAATCCCAGGCTGATTAAGATAATCGATACGGCAGCCAACAGAGCGCCGAGCCAGTCGATAACGATATTCTTGTCCCGCTCGATAGGTTTCAAGCGAAAGCTGAGCAAAAACACAACCAATGCGATGACAACGATGAGCCAGAATGAAGGGCGCCAGCCTACCAGGGTGCCAATCACACCCACCACGAGGAAAGCCAGCACACCTGCCCCTGCCTGGGCTGCACCCAATAACCCAAGCGATTGCGACTGCTGAGCGCCTTTGTAGTGATTGGCAATCAGCACCACCAGGGTGGGAACGATTAAGGCGGCAGCCAAACCTGCTAGCGCTTGCGCCTGGAAGATCATCGTTGTGCTCTGGCTGAGCGCCATCAGCGCCATCGACAGACCATGCACGATCACACCTAGCTGAAAGGCTACCCGCGCGCCGAGCAGCTTGCCGACTTTAGCACCCAGCATGACAAAGCCTGCTACCATTAGCGAGTAGACCACCAGTGCAGTACCCACAGTAGTGGGCGAGGTGTCAAACTCCTCGACGATTAATCCAATAGATACCGGGATTGCGCTGACGTTGAAGCTCATCTGTGCCTGGGCTAATGCAATGATGATCATTGGCAGCCAGGAGGCTTTCAGGGCTGTTTTAGCAATTGCCGCTGTGTTGGATTTCCCTGCCATAAATGCCATCCTCCAGTATGATTATTGATGTTGGATTGGAAACCAGGGCTTTACTGCTTGTGCTCCACTGAGGCAGTATATAGTTGTAATTTGATCCTGGGTAAACCCCAGATGATTTAAATCAATCACGATTCGTTGTTAAGCTACACTTGGATTGGCAGCGATTATAACCGAATTGTTGTGAGGGTTATAAGGTTAACCAGCAAAATGGGCTATTCCACCGGCTCAGATGCAAACAGGTTCAGACCCAGTTCATGCGAAAGGTACTTTGTGGCGAGCTGGCCGCGCACGCTGTTCCCAGCTTTGTCGAGCGGCGGCGAGAAAACACCCAGCCCGCCTTTCCCCGGTGCAACAGTGATAATCCCGCCGCCAATTCCGCTTTTCCCTGGCAATCCAATGTCGTACAACCAGTCGCCCGAGGTTTCATACATCCCGGCAGTCGCCATAATTGCCAGCACCTGTGGACAATGCGCTGCATCAATTACCACCTCCCTGGTCAGCGGGTTAACTCCACCATCTGCCAGGGTAGCAGCCATCACAGCCAGGTCTACCACGGTTACGTTTAATGAACACTGCCGGGTGTACAGGTCCACCGTGGCTGCAGGATCAAAATAGATTCTGCTGTAGCTCTCCAGCAGCCGGGCAACAGCCTGATTGCGCTGGTTGGTGGCAGAAGCTGAGGCGTAGACTTCTTCATTCACTGACAGCTCACGACCGGCAAAGCGCGATAACCCCTGCAGGATGAACTGCCATTTCTCCTCGCTGCTTTCTCCCGGCACCAGACTGGTGGCAGCAATCGCCCCGGCATTGACCATCGGATTCCCCGTCCGTGTCGAGTGCGTCTCAATTGCCATCAGGGAATTGAACGGTAATCCCGTGCTGTTCACGCCCAGTTTTTCCCTTGCCTCTTGCTTACCCAGAGCTTGTAACACCAGTGCAAAGATGAATGGCTTGGACACGCTCATGATGGTGAAAGAGACCGTTGCGTCACCAGTAGAAAACTTTTTACCATCCGCGCTGACAATGCAGATGCCGAACAATTCGCGGGACACCTGTGCCAGTGCCGGGTATTGTGCTGCGTTCTGCCCATCATCGTTGGACTGGTAGAGATCGTGTGCAGTCTGTACCAGTGCCTGCACCCGTTCATCCCGCGGCAGGCGTCCGGTGGAAACGTTTGAATAACCTGTCATCTTGTCGGGTTGGGAATCACCTTGCATAATTGCTCCAGGTCTGAATGCTTGATCGATTTAATATTAACACATCAATTGTGGTCAGCCGTTGATCCGTAATCAAAACGGGTGATTCAGTTGCCTGGATCACCCGTTTTGAAAGCTTATCGATTAAAGTTCCGAGATTTTATTTCATCCGGAAGGCGAGTACGATAGCCATGAAACCACCCGCGATGGCGAAGATGCCGAACACGGTTGGTACCGCGAGCGATGCCGCCCAGACATTCGCCAGCAGGAAAATACCAAAGACAATGCTGATCGCGCCAATGATACCAGCACCCCAGCCCGCACCGCGGAACGCGTTGACCAACCCCATAATTCCATAGAAAATGCCCATGAAACCCAGGATGATCACGTAAGTCGGTGCAAGGATCAATGCACCCTGTAGCGGGGCCTGGATCAGGAATAGACCGGCGATGATGCCGATAATTCCCATGAACAGCTTCCAACCCCACTGGGTTCTGTCGAAGAAGATCGAGACGATATCAAAGATGCCGTCCATCAGCCACCAGAAGCCCAGGAAGAAAACCAGGGTGGTGAAGGTTTTTGCTGGCCAGACCAGCAGCATCCCGCCGACGATGATGGCGAGAATGCCTTCGATCAGTACCAACCACCAGGGCAGCCGTGCCCCTTTTCCAGACATTTCTGCAGTTGCCATAAATATTTCTCCTTTTGTGAATATATACTAAAATGACAATACCGTCATTTTCTTAGAATGCATTAATTATACATTTATCGTGGTAATAGTGCAAGTTGTGCAGGTTGAAATTTGTTCTGATTAATTATTCGGCTCGTTTGCGCCAGGTGAGGATCGCCCGGGTATGGATGGGATAATGCCCGTAGGTATCCAGCCGCAGCCGGTGGTAGAAGCGTGTCCCGCTGGCAAAGTGCTCTTCCGGCACGCTGAGTAGATATTCCACCAGGCGTTTGTGCGTCGCATCCATGTCTGTGCGCACCTCCACCAGTGGCAGGTCACGTTTGAGTTCAGTCATTTGAGCGTTGAAGGCGTCGATACCGCCATACTTGATTGAGTAGCGTGTTAGGCGTTTGCCCTGCAGGATCAGCGGGAGGTGTTTGAGCGCTTCTTCTTCCCACCAGCTCACGTGAGCCATCATATCCTTCACCGACCACTGCTCCGTCACCCCCGAGCTGCAAGAGTTCATCATCGGTGAGACCAGCCCAGGACTCGTTGAATTCTACCCAGGCTCTTTCCAGCTTATCGAGTACTTTTTGTTTCTTCATAGCTTCATTATAACTGCACACGAAACAGAGCCAGTGGATGGTGCGGGGACAAATCACCCAAACCATCCACGGAGATAGCAACTAACTCAGTTGTTATGTTACGGATGTTATCGACCTCCACCGCTGCCGAGCATCGTCACCACGCCGGACACGGTAAAGCTGGCGTACTCGCTGCCTGGGGAATAGCTACCATCCAGATAAAGACCGCCGGTTTCCACACCCGTTGAGCTGCCGCCCACGAAGATGGTGTAGGTCTCACCATTCACCAGATCTGGCGAGGAGAAGGCGATGGATTGGGTATCCTTTACCGGTGCAAAGGTCAGGATTTCTTCGCCGGCGCTGTTCTGGACGTGCACCAGCGTGCCTGCCGGCAGTGTCGAGCTGAAGTAGATCAAGGCTGAGTACTGGCTGGAGGATTGGCTGGGCGCCATGTGCCATGCCGGCACTGCCTGCCGCTACCAGATATCCGCCGCTGATATTGAAATAGCCATCGTAATCCAGTGAGCCGTTCATCTGCTCTGTCGGACCGTGGACGATCACCAGACCATCCGTCATCTCAATTGCACCGTTGACGTCGACCCCATCTCCAGCAGCATTCACCACGATCGTCCCACCGTTGATATACAGGTAATAATCACCAGAATATGTGAATACATCCTGACCAGGTGCTGCACCTGGTCTGCCGCCCGGCTTCTGCCGCCCGGCATAGTGCCGCTCGGCATCGTGCCCCACATACCGAGCCATCCACACCGCCGGCTACGTTGATTCCATCATCACTGGCTGTAATGTCGATATCGCCGTTGTTAATGGAATTACCGCGCTTTCAATCCCTTCGTACGATGCGGTGATGTTGATCTCGCCATTGTTGATCTCCAGGCTTGTGTCAGCGTGCATGCCGTCATCACCGCTGGCGATCGTGAATGTTCCGACCGTTGAGCACCACACTGCCGTTCGAGTGGATCGCGTCGTCTGCGGCGTTGATGGTAAAGGTACCGGCGTCAATGGTCACAGCGACATCGCCTTTGATGCCTTTGGCGGACAGCGTTTCATCGACATAATTGCTGCTCCCTCCACCACTGGTGAGTGAGAATTGACCGCCGTTGATGCTCACATCCGTCTGAGCGCTGATCGCGTCCCCACCGGAGTTGATGTTGACGACACCGTGATCGATGGATACAAATCCCCTGGCAGCATCTTCCTCGTTATCTGATTTCAAGCCGTCGCCCTGCGCGTTGACAGTGATCTCGCCGTCTTCGATCACCAGGTAATCCTTTCCACGGATGCCATCGTCAACTGCGTTCACAGTGATATTTCCGCTGGCGATAATCAAGCCATCTTTGCTGGCAATGCCATCGTTGTAATTTCCATTAACCGTTAGTGAACCGCTGCCGGACAGGGTAAGATCAGACGTGCTGAAGATTGCGGCATTCGGCTCGTCGGTTTCGGAGTTTGCGAAGACGTAAGAATCTGCGTCTGAAACGCTGTTATCGGTGTTATCTGCCAGGACGATGATGGTCTTCTCAGCATTGTTGACCAGAATGGGTGCACTGGTAGAGCTGTGCAGATCGACGCCGCTCAAGATTAACCTGACCACCGCTTCGTCTGCAGTGTCGACGATGATCTGCCCATCGTTCAAGGTGCCGGTCAGGCTGTATGTCCCGGCAGATGTGATGGTGGCGGTGCTGCCATTCACGCTGACTCCTGCTCCGTCAACGCTGATCGAATCGCCGTTCAAGGTAATTGGGATTACCGTAGTGCTGTCCCAGACATAATCATCTGCATCCTCATGGGTCTCGCTGTTTTCGACCTGAATATCTGCGGTCGTGCTGGCTGCGCTGCCAGCCTCAGTTGTCTCACTGCTTGTATCTTGTGACACCACATACGCAACCTCGCTGGTCTGCGCATCAGTAGATGTCGAAACGGATGTCTGGTTGCTGCCCGAGCAGGCGCTCAGGCTGATCACCAGAATTAACGTCATCAAAAAAATGATTATCTTTTTCATCGTAATCTCCTATCGTCTAATTTGTGCTTCACGAGATGCTAAGCCGCCCGTTCTTGCGCATAAAAAATCATCTTCTGCATTGTATTGAGAAGATGATTTCACCAGGTATAAATATGGTATAGACGCGGAGACGAAATGTAAGCTTATCTCTGGATGATCTGGTCCACCTCAAACAGCATGGTATTTGAACTGCGGCAGGTAGTCCTTGTGCTGGGCGAACAGCTCGTTGGTCATCTGCCTGATCTCACCGAGCGATAATACGGCTGCTGTCAATGGATCATGGCAGATAGCGCGATACACCATGGTGGGGTCTCCACGTGATGGATGCTTGAATTGCCATTTCCTCGATCCCACTGGAGAGCTGGGTGAGCAGAGCGCATTCAGGCGGCAAAGCACCTACCTGGATAGGGTGGAACCCGGCGCGGTCCACCAGCACCGGCACTTCAACGCATGCTTCGTCTGGCAGGTTCGTGATCAGTTGTGTATTGCGTACATTGCCGTTAAATTTGAACATCTCACCGCCTATCAGGGCGTTGATGATGTATGCCGCGTACTCATGACCGCGCTGCAGATCTTCATCGGTCAGCGCCTCTGCCAGGCGGGCTTTGACCTGCTCTTTCCAGGTGGCTTCGTTATACTGGTATTCTTTCAGAATATAGGCATACTCGCCGGGATTCCAGCCCGTGCCATGGTTGCAGTATTTCTCGATCAGGTCGGGGCGCTTGCGGAACCACCAGTTGTATTCGGAGTTGTGCCCGCTCGATTCGGTGACGTAATAACCAAGAGCCAGATACATCTCGTTGCGCACCTGCTCTTCATTGTAGACTTCCGGACGTTCCTTAATTGCCTTATGGATCAGGGGGTAGGCATCCTTGCCATTCCACTTGTACTCCAGGTACCATGCCTGGTGGTTAATTCCTGCGCATAGGTAATCGATTTCGTCAAAAGGCGCCCCAATCCACTCCGCCAGCATCATCGCCGTCCCTTGCACAGAGTGGCACAAACCGGTGACTTTGATGAAGGTCTGCTTCTGGATTGCCGAGACCAGCATCGCCATTGGGTTGGTGTAATTGAGCAGCACCGCGTTCGGACAGTAGATCTCCATGTCGCGCACGATATCCATCATCGGGTTGATAGTGCGCAGGAAGCGGAAGATGCCGCTGGGGCCGCGTGTGTCGCCCACGTTAGTATCTACGCCATACTTCTTGGGGATCTCGATATCGTGCTTCCATACCTCGGTAGAGCCAGCCAGGATGGTGGTCAAAACCACTTCTGCGTCCTTGAGTGCTTCGGCACGGTCCAGGCTTGCGGTCACCCTGGCAGGGTAGCTGCCTGCCTCGATCAGTTTCTCTACACCTCGTTTTGCCCAGGCGAGCCGCTCGGCATCGATATCCATGAGCGCAATGGTCGCATCTTGCAGCAGTGGGAAGGTGAGGATGTCGCGCACCAGCTCAGCGGTAAAGCCAAGGCTGCCTGCGCCGATGAAGGTTATTTTGGTCATGAATTTTTCCTTTCTTTCAATAAAATGATATCGAGAATGATGCCTTTGCTGCCACGTTCCTATTTGAACCCTGACATGGTAAAGCCCTGAACGATCCAGCGCTGGAAGAACAAAAAGACGATCAGGATCGGCACGATGATCATCACGGTGGCTGCCATCACCATAGCTCCCTGACCGGTGTGGGTCGAATTGTACCAGGTCAGAATAATCGGCAATGTGCGCACCTCGATCTTCTGCAGCACGATCATTGGCCACAGGTAAGCGTTCCAGCTATGCATAAAGCCCAGGATGCCCAGGGTAGCCAGCGGCGCGCCCAGTTGCGGCAGGATGATGCGCCAGAAGATCTGCCATTCGCTGGCGCCGTCGATGCGCGCTGCATCAGACAATTCGTTTGGCAGCGTCTCGCAAAACTGGCGCATCATGAAGATGCCGAATGCATCCACTGCGCTGAAAATGATCAATCCCCACAGCGAGTTGATCAGATGCAGTCTGGACAGAATCAGGTAGCTGGGAATCATAGTGATCTGCCCTGGGATCATCATCATCGTCAGGAACCAGGCGAAGAGGATTTTCTTGCCGGGAAACTCGAATTTGGCAAACATGTAGCCAATCAGCGAGCTGGTGAACAACGTCGATACTCACATTGAAGAACGCCACAAAAGCGCTGTTGCCGTAGAAGCGCAGCAGCGGCAGCTTCGGGTCATTGATTATCTTGACGTAGTTTTCTAAGGTCGGATTTTGCGGCCAGAACGTGGGCGGCACCTGCAGCACTTCCAGGTTGGTTTTGAACGAGCTCAAGATCATCATCAGGAATGGCAGCAGGGTGAAAGAAAGCCCGAGCGTCAACACGAGATAGACCAGGAATCGGCTGATCAGCTTGCCCCAGGGAGCTGGCTTTTGGTCGCGCACAGATCGCACAGCGGGAGTCGTAGCAGTCATATCAATACTCCCAATCCGTGCGCAAAACGCGCATCTGGAAGATGGTTACACCCATGATGATCAGGAACAGGACGAAGGATTCGGCTGCCGCCCAACCCATATTCTGGTAGCGGAAGGCGTTCTTGTAGATGTCGAGCATCAGCACCTGCGTCTGGTTGTTCGGGTCGCCGTTGGTCATCACCTGGATGATATCGAAGACCTGAAACGAAGAAAGCATGGTCATCACACACACGAACAGGAAGGTGGGGCGGATGAGCGGCAGCGTCACCTTGATAAAGGCTTGCCATTGGTTGGCGCCGTCGATCAAGGCTGCATCCCTGATCTCATCCGGGATGCCCTGCAGCGCGGCGATGAAAATAACCATGTTGTAGCCGTAATCCTGCCACAGGTATGCCAGGATGACCGCCCACATTGCCACTGAGACACCGGCAAACCCGGCGCGCGGGTCTGATAGCCAGGACACGGGTGTCCCACCCAGTTGCCGGATGATGGCGTTGATCCAGCCCGCTTGCGGGTCGTACATACTCATCCAGATCAGGGCAACGCCCACGGATGCTGTCAGGACTGGCATGAAATAGATGGTGCGGTAAAAAACCTTAAAGCGCCGGCCAATCGATTCGAGCAGCCAGGCAAGCGTCAAGGTAATCGCCAGGTTGAGCGGCAGAATAACAAGGGCAAAAATCAGCGTATTGCGCAGGCTCACGCGAAACAGGTTCGCTTCGACGGAGCTGCCCCAGATCATCTCTTTGAAGTTATCCACCCAGATGAACGGATTGCTGCCTCCCAGGCCGAGGATTGGCCCGCCAACCCGTCCCGGGCTGTAATCAAAAAACATCAAGATGAACGCCCAGCCGAGGATAAATATGCCCAGCATCTCGTAAAGCAGCAGCGGGATGGTAATGCTCGCCACAAAGCGCCGCTTGGCGGAGGCCAGGCCGCTTCTGGATTTCTTTGATTGCTGCTCAGCCCGTTCCATTGAATACCTGCATCGTCAGGCTTATCAGTAAAGGTATGTTTTGGTTAATAAAATCGGGGCGTGCATTGCACGCCCCGATTTTTCATTTGAAGGTCGAGTTCGCTTCGCTGTCAATCGCTTCCAAAGCCTGGTCAATCGTCTCCACACCTTGCAGCGCATTCAGGATGTGCGGGTAGATGATCTCATACATCACCAGATCCCGATCGGGCATGTTGCCCATGTACTGACCGAAAGGCAGGATCGCCAGCGCTTTCGGAACCCATGGCATCGCCGCCGCAATCTCTGCCGATTCGGCTACGGCTGGCATGGCTGGAATGGTGCCGCTGGCTATATTAAATTGTGTGGCATTTGCCGGGTCGGTGGTGGCATACTTGATGAAATCCCAGGCGATGTCCTGGTGCTTGCTGTTCGGCGAGACGGTCAGCCCCCAGCCCGAGTCAGCCACGAACACCGGGTCGCCTTGAACTGCCGGCAGATAAACGTAATCCCACTCATCGGTGAAATCAGGAAAGTTGGTATTGCCTTCAGCGATTGCCCAGGCGCCGATGTAACCGATGCCAACCTTGCTCTGGAAGAAGGCATCGATGACAAAGTTCGTGGTGTCATTGAATACGATGGGGTCGACGACACCTGCCGCAACCGCGTCCATCATTGATTGCAGTTGGGCGTGTGCCTCCGGGGTGTTAAAAGTGAACCCGGTCTGATCGGCATTCCAGTAATCGCCGCCGCGCTGTTTGATGCCCGCCAGGAAAGATGCCCAGCTCGGGTCGGCAGAGGTGAAGTGAAATCCTGCCACGCTCTGCATCCCGCTGTCATCCACCTGGGTGAGCGCCTTGGCGTCCGATATCACATCTTCGAGAGTCTGCCACTGTGGCGGGAAGGTTAGACCAGCAGCTTCGAACTTGGTCTTATTCACCAGTACGCCGCCATATTCCATGTTGAATTCCTGTGGAAAGCCATACAGCACCCCGTCTACAATGAATCCGCCAATTGGTGCGGCGTAGAAAGTTTGCTGTGCCTGTTCCAATGTCATAACCTCTGCAGGCACCGGGGCAAGCCGCTCGTAATACTGCGAAGTCCAGGTGCCAAATAGCTGGATGATATCTGCCTCTTCACCGGCAGGCATGGCAGTCTGGAGTGTTTGCAGGTACAGCTCGTAATCGAAGTTTTCCAGTTGGATGTCTACGTCAGGGTGTTCGCTCTCATAAGCAGCGATCAGGGCATCATAACCGGCAATGAAAGCGTTGTTGGTGTGCACCCACATGCGGACGACGGCCTTCTCGCCGGTCCCGGCTGCGGATTCACCTTCTGCTGGCGCTGTCGCCTCAGTGGTTGTCCCACCGCCGCAAGCAGCCAGCAGCAGGGTTGCCAGAATGATCAGGCTCAGAATGGTTAGGAATTTCTTAGTCATGACCTCTCCTTTCAATTGGTGTTTGGTTTTGAAAATGATGTTATCTTGATGATTTAAGCTGTGATCACTTCTATCCCAAGCTTACGCAGGGCAGTGCTGAACTTGCCGGGTGTCTGATCATCAGTTACCAGCTTGTGCATGCTTGTCAGTGGAGCAACAAAAGCTGTCGAAACGACTCCGCATTTGGTGTGGTCGGCGACGATGATTACCTCCCGGCCAGCTCGCAGGATAGCCCGGTCGGTCATGGTTTCGGGTAGATAATCGTTGGTCAGCCCACTTTCCAGGCTGATGGCATGGATGCCCATGATCACCCGGTCAGCATTGACCTCGCGCAGCGACTGCTCGGTGATATGGCCGATGAACGAAAGCTCGCTGCTGCGAAGTTCGCCTCCCAGGGCGATGATCGATAGTTCCGGTACTCCTGAGAGTGTATTCAGCACCGGCAGGGAGTTGGTAATGATGGTGAGCCCTGTATGCTGGCGCAGGCTGCGCGCCACCTCCAGCACTGTGGTGCCCGAGCCGAGGAACACAGTCTCGCCATCCTTGACCAGCGTGGCTGCTGCAATGCCGATGCGCTTTTTTTCGTTTTGCTGTTCGTTTTCACGTAAAAGGATAGGTGGCTCGGGTGGTGCCTGAGTAAGTGAAATTGCCCCGCCGTGCACCCGTTGGAGCTTTCCAATTTCAGCCAGGCTGCTTAAATCCCGTCGTGCAGTGGCTTCGCTGATTGAAAACTTATTGCACAGGTCCGCGATCGTGATGCGCTGATTGCGCGCCAGCAGGTCAAGTATTTGATTTTGCCTGTCGGTGGAAGAAATGTAATCGCTCATATTCGGTCAGGATACGATCATGATCAATCATATTATAGCCTGCCTTATGAGCAAAATCAATACTTTAACGTCGATCTTGGTCAATCATTTATTCTTAGTGCATAGAAGCTCGTTTTTTAGATCGTTGGTACAGTAAAGGTGTTTTCGATTTGGGAAGACTCAGCGTTCAGCCGGTCAAGCAGCATCAGAATTTCGCTGTTTTCTGGGATATCGGACATCGATTTCCCGTAATGTACCAGGCGTACTCTGCCAGATTTATCTACGACCACCTGGGCAGGCAAACGCCCGAGCTTGAAGAGATTTACCTGCTGACCGTAAAGTTTGAGTACGCTGCCTTTTGGGTCAGGCAAGCCAATGAATGGTAAACCGTGCTTACGCCAGTAGGCTTTGAACGCATCGGCACCCTCGGGGCCTGCCACAATGATCTGCGTCCCCCGCTTTTGAAATTCATCATAATCCTGGCGCAACTGCGCCATATGCGCCTGACAGAATGGTCAGGTAAATCCACGGTTGAAGACAAGCAGTACGTTCGACTGCCCACAAAAATCGGAAAGCCGGACAAGCTTACCTTCGAAATTAGGGCAGGGCAAAGTCTGGTGCTGGGGTGTTAAGTGTGACTTGTGGCATTTGATTCCTTTTTGATCCTAAAAATCTTTGATCACTGTGATTTATTCAAAAAGTCCTGAAGGGCAGCCATGAACGCTGCGGGTTGTTCTTCGTGGGGCACATGACCAGCCTCTTTAACTACGACCAACCGGGCATTCGGTAGCTCACCTGCCAGGCGAATGCTGTCTGCGGTTGGCACAATACGGTCGTCGTCTCCTGTGATGACCAGTACCGGCAAAGTGAGTGAATCCAGTTGTTCTACCAGGTTTGATTTCTGGCTTGCCAGGCTGAATTCCCACAGGGCTTTATCCCAATTGTCCACCTCAAGCGGTTTCTGGAAAAGCTTGGCCATTTCAGGCTGCAGTTTTTCAGGGTCGTGCCATGCCATTTCGAGCAGCTTTAGCCCGCGCGATTTTATCTGGCGCACAAATAGCGGTCCGAGATGGCGCATCTGAGGTGTGGCAAGCAGCGGGCGCACCCAACTCGGGACACCGCCGCTGCTGTACACCGCCGGGTCGACCAACACCAGCTCGCTGACTCGCTCAGGGTGTTCCAGTGCGGCTTGCATGGATATCGCACCACCGGCAGAATTGCCGATCAAGATTGCCTGCTCTACCTCAAAGTAATCCAGCAGCCCGATGACCAGATCAACCTGTGCCTGCATCCTATAGGGATTTTGCCCTTCCCACTTCAAGCGGTCGCTCGCTGAGCCCAAAGGCAGGCCGATCATAGACAATCACCTTCCCGATCCGGCTGAGTGGCTCGACCACCTGATTCCATGAGTAGAGGCTGGAGGCAAATCCATGCAGCAGCAAGAATACCGGCTCACCCTCCCCTATCGTTTTCACATGGATGTCCAATCCATTGATGTTGATAAACTGGCTGTCAGCGTCAGCAAGCTCCTGTGCAGGGCGCGTATTTTCTAGCGGGGGCACCGGAATGAGAAATGGAACTGCTGCTATGAGCAAAGGAATCGCTGCTATACCTGCCAGTAATGCCCGCCGTTTTCGTTTCGTCATACTTGAGACTCCATTTTCTGGCCAGGTCGCTTGGTGATGAATGCAATGATCAATGTCAGGACAACCAGCCCGAAGGTGATCCAGGTGGGAATAGCCACTGCCGGCACATCCGCGTGTTTAAGTGAGATGCCTGCCAGTGCCCATAAGATTACCGCAACAAAGGCTACATCACGCCGCCTCAGGCTGACAAGCGCAGCGATGGCATAGACTGCTGCCAGAACAATCATCATCCAAATCTCCGGACGAATGCCAAACCCATCCCAGTTAAGATAATACAACAGTTGGGTCACATTTGCAACAGTAGCGACAGTAATCCAGCCCAGGTAGATGGAGAAGGGTACACGTACTGCCCAGGTCTCAGCCGTAGAGACTGGCGTGATATTCGTGCCAAGTCGCAGGTAAATCGCGATCAGCAAACCGAACAAAGCCAGCATGGCGATCAGGGTGTATGAAAACTGTTCGTAATGCCATAAAAACAGCCAGGTGATATTCGCCAGTCCACTGGCTGCCACAAGGTAGCCAGTTTTTCTCAGCCGGGGATTCTCGCGTTGGGCGGGCAATGCTTGAAAAACGGCATAGGCGATCAGGCCGATATAGATTAGCCCCCAGATTGAGAATACGTATCCTGCCGGGACGAAATAAACCTGGAAGCGGTCCGAGATCTCCCCTGTGTTCAAGCCATTCAGCGGCAGTGTGTTTGCCAGCGTATTAACGATGATCGTTGCAATCACACTGATTATCACCAATATTTGTCGTACTGTATCCTTCATAGTGAAAATCCTCCTTTTTAAAATCGAATGTAATTTTGTTTTATCACATACTTATTGTTTATAAACCAGCAGGGCGCGTTCGCGTGCCATGTGATGATCGACAATGGGTGCCGGGTAGTCTTTGCCGATCAGGCAGTCGTTCCGCTTCTGCAGCTCCACCGGCATCTCCCACGGGCTGTGAATGAATTCGGCAGGTACACGTCCGAATTCGGGCAGGTAACGGCGGATGTAGTCGCCACTCGGATCGAACTTCATGCTCTGCATGACCGGGTTGAAGATGCGAAAATATGGCGCCGCGTCTGTTCCCGTGCCTGCGCTCCACTGCCAGCCGCCATTGTTGGCTGCCGGGTCGCCATCGATCAGATGCTGCGTGAAAAACCGCTCTCCCCAGCGCCAGTCGATCAGCAAGTCTTTGGTGAGAAACGATGCAGTGATCATGCGCGCCCGGTTGTGCATCCAGCCGGTGAGCACAAGCTGGCGCATGGCAGCATCCACAATCGGGTAGCCCGTCCGTCCTTCAGTCCAGGCTTGGAAGTCTTCGCTGTCATTGAGCCAGCGGATTTCCCGCATCGCCGGGCGAAACGCCTGGCGGCGGACATGGGGAAAGTGATAAAGAATGGAGATGTAAAACTCGCGCCAGATCAGCTCATTCAACCAGGTTTCCGCCCCTCTTCTCGAGATGTCGTCATCCGCCTGGCGTTCTGCTAGCCTGGCTGCAGTGGCTGCCTGGCGCGCCGAAATCATGCCAAAGCGCAGGTAAGGAGACAATCCAGATGTACCTTCCAGGTCCATTCTGTTGCGATCATCCCGATATCTGGAGATAGCCAGCCGGGTGAAATCTTCCAGGTGGAGCTGCGCCTCAGCCTCTCCCGCGCGAAAGGGTATCTGTGCAGACAGCCGCGGGCTTTCAGGAATGCCTTCACTAATTAGATTCAATGGCGTCGCGATACGCTTCGGCGCGGGCAGGAGTGCCACAGACCAGGGTCGTCCCAGCCAGGCTTTGCTGTAAGGGGTAAATACCGTATAAGGCGTTCTATCCGCTTTGAGCACCGCATCCACCGGCTGCACTGTCAATCCCCCGCTAAGCTGGAGCGGCAGGACGCTGGCTATTGCCTGGTCTCTCCGGCGAGCATAAGGAGAATAATCCGCTTCCGCAAAAATAGCTCCCGCACCGGTTTCACCCAACAGGCTTGCCAGCACCTGCGCAGGATCTCCCCTGCGAACGACCAGGTAGCTGCCAATCATGCGCAGGTTATCCTCGAGAGCGCGCAGCCCATCATACAGGAACGCCAGGCGTTTCTCGCTGGCATACGGAGAGCCTGATAACCTTGGGTCAAGCACAAAGACCGGAATAACCTGTTCCGCTTTGCCCAATGCCGCATTTAATGCCTGGTTGTCGTTGAGACGCAGGTCGCGCCGGATCCACCACAGAGCAGTCTTCATAAAATCTCTGTCCTTGTGTCTTGCATAATTTATCCGTCGTGGATCAGGCTTTCTTGTGCAGCAGATTTGCCAGCGCTACCTGTGCTTCTGGATAGCGGAAATTAAACCCCAGGTCCGTCAGGCGCTTGGACGAGACGCGCTGTCCTTCCAGCAATACGGTGCTCATCTCGCCAAACAGCAGCTTGAATACAAAGGCAGGCACCGGGATGAATGAAGGTCGGCGCATAACCATCCCGATAGTTTTGGCAAACTGCCGGTTGGTGAGCGGTGTGGCAGAGATATTGAAGGCACCCTCTGCCTGGGATGTATCGATTAAGAAACGCAGTGCTTCCACCGTATCTGCGATGTGCACCCATGACATCCATTGCTTTCCAGAACCCAGCGGCCCGCCGACGAAAAACCTGAAAGGCAGCAGCATGCGCGGCAGTGCGCCAGATTCGTTGCTCAGCACCACCGCCAGACGGGCAACCACTCTTCGCACACCCAGGTCTTCAACAGGCAGTGTGCTGGCTTCCCATGCCTGGCAAACTTGAGCGAGAAAGTCATCACCTGGTCCATTGGCTTCAGTAAAGAACTTGGTTTCGCTCGGGCCGTAGAAGCCAATCGCTGCCGCTTGGATCACCACCGCCGGTTTGTTCTGAGCTTGTTGGACAGCCTGTACCACTGCCGCACCGGCGTTCTGGCGGCTTTGCAGAATTTCCTGCTTGCGCTTCGCCGTCCAGCGCCCGGCAGAGAGGTTCGCTCCCGCCAGGTTGACGATTGCGTCCGCCCCATCTGCCAGGTGACCCCAGCCTGCTGCTGTCCGCCCGTCCCATTTCTCCACGCGAATGGTGGGTGACAGGCCAGCAATTGCGCCTTTGCTTCGGCTCAAAAGGATGACTTCATGGCCATCCGCAGCCAGATCGGCTGCCAGTGCTTGTCCAATTAAGCCTGTTCCACCGGTAATAATGACTTTCATATTCTGCTCCATATGTTCTCGTCCACACCTACGAATTAATCAATCGGAGTCCATCGCATATATCGCAATCATAACAAGCAATCTATAGTTTGTCAAGATATACCCCCGAATATCTTGACAAATTATAGACAGTATATTATATTATGTAATCTCATATCGGATTGTTCGCGATCGCCTATCGCGAGCTATGCGCCTAATCTTATGTGTTTCTGCGGCTCCAACTGCTGATTGACCTGGAGAGAATGAATGGACAACCTCAATCACACCCCCGTATATAACCTCAAAGCCGTTCTCAAAGAGACCGGTCTCAAGGCTGATGTTCTGCGCGCCTGGGAGCGCCGCTACGATCTACCCAAACCGCAGCGCACGTCGGGCGGTCACCGGCTTTATTCCGAGTATGACGTTGCGACCATAAAGTGGCTAAAGTCTCGCCAGGCGGAGGGGTTGAGTATCAGCCGGGCGGTTGAGCTGTGGAATGAGGTTTTGGAAGCAGGGAGTAATCCTCTGGTGGAGTACCACCTGGAGAGCACGTCCTCGATAATGAGATCCGTGCCTGTTGAAGGTTCGCGCATAGAAATATTCCGCCAGGATTGGCTCACCGCCACAATGGCGTTCGATAGTATCCGCGCAGATGAAATTCTAAACCAGGCCTTTGCGATTTTCCCGGTGGAAACTGTGTGCACGGACATCCTTCAAAAGGGAATAGCGGATATCGGCAATGATTGGTATCTCGGCAAAGCGTCTGTTCAGCAAGAACATTTTGCAATCGCTCTTGCAAGCCGCCGCCTGCAGATGCTCATCACGCTGACACCCCCACCGACGCGTCGTCAGAGCGTATTGTTAGCCTGCCCGCCCGGCGAGTGGCATGCCTTCCCAGTTTTAATGTTGAGCTTGCTTCTGGCGCGACGTGGACTGAAGGTCATTTATTTAGGCGCCAACGTGCCCATCTCGCAGATGGAGGAAACTTTTCAATGGGTGAAACCTGACCTCTTTGTCCTCGCCGCCCAGCAGTTAACGACTGCTGCCACATTGCGAACAGTTGTTGCTGTACTTCAGGGGCAGGGCGTTCTGCTTACCTATGGTGGTTTGGTATTCAACCGCATACCGAAGCTGCGTGAGCGCATTCCAGCGTACTATCTCGGTGAATCTATGGACAGTGCGCTGGATACGGTTGAGCGGTTGCTGAGCGCCCCGATCGCACCACTTTCTGGTATCGACCAGGAATTGCGCTTCCAGGAGCTGGACAGGCTCTTTATTGAAAAGCGAGCGTTGGTTGAGCACCAGGTGCTGGCAGAGATGCAGCAGATAGGTCTGAACACCGAATATCTGCGTGAGGCAACTGCATTCTTTGGTAACGAGATTTCCGCAGCACTGGCTTTAGGCGATCTCACCTTGATAGAAACGGACCTGGAATGGGTGCGGGAATTACTGTCAGGTCGGCAGGCATCAGCTCAGCACCTTTCTCCATACCTGCAAGCCTATGCTGGTGCTCTAGATAAGGTGATAGGGCAGGTCAGCGCACCTGTTACCGCATGGATGAACGCTTATCTGCTTCAGAATGAAGCTTGAAATAATTGATGAAAGGTAATTTCATGGATAAAGACAACCATTTGAATTTTAACCATCGCGCCCCGGACCTGGCACTCATAAATACTGCCGGGGAGCCTGTGCAGCTTTCCAGCCTGTGGGCAGAGAAGCCGCTGTTGCTGGCATTCACCAGGCATTTTGGCTGCACCCAATGCAAAGAAATGCTTGAAGAGCTGGTAAAGGGTAAAGATCAGATTGATAGCGCCGGACTTGGCATTGCGATCATTATGCAGGGGACAACCTGAAGCCACCGCGGTTTTTGCAAAGCAGTATGCACCCGGTTTGCTGTGCCTCTCAGATCCAGAGCGCAATGCCTACCGGGCGTATGGCTTGGAGCGCGGCAGCCTTTTCCAAACCTTCCTGAATCCCAAAGTGTGGTCGGCGGTTTCTCGTTCCAGGAAAAAGGGCTATAACATCGAGCCGCCTCCAGCCGGACAGGACGCCATGCAGATGTCTGGCACCTTCATCATCAGCACAAAAGGGCTGATCCAGCTTCCGTTCTACTATGATCATATCGCTGACCATCCACCCCTGGATTTGATCTTGAGCGGCGTGCTTTCCACCCGTTGGGACCAATCCTTCGATGGTCCGGTTGGACCGTGACTTGCTTTATAAATTTATCCCTGTTGGAGATTATTGAATGAAAAAATTATCCCTGGTTTTAATGATTTTGGTATTGGCAAGCTTTATCATAACTGCCTGCGGCTCGAGCACTCCAGAACCGGTGGTGGTCGAAACATCCGCTCGATCCGGCACAATAATAGCGGAAGGTCGGCTGGTGCCGCTTAATTCGATGGACCAGTCATTCTCTATCCCCGGTCAGGTGGCTGAAGTGCTGGTGCAAGATGGCGAGGTGGTCCAGTCAGGTCAGGTGCTCGCCCGGCTTGAGGGCTTCCCCGAAGCCCAGGCGGCGCTTGCCCGCGCCCAGCAAGAAGTGCTGGCCGCACAGCAGGCATTGGATGGGTTGCAGTCTGTAGCCCAGGTGAGCCTGACGCAGGCAAGATTGGATGTCATCACCTCCCAGGAACAGGTCGATGCAGCACAGGATCAGTATGATGCGGATGCTTCCGACGAGAATAAGGCCCGTCTGGATGCGGCTGAGGCGGTTCTTGAGCAGGCTGAAGCGACGCTGGAAAAACTCGAGAGCAGCGACGGGATCGACCCCGATCAGCTCGCTACCGCAGAAGCGCGTAAGGCTGCCGCGGATGCTGCATTCGTCAGCGCCCAGTCGGCTGTCGATGCGCAAGATCTAATAGCGACCATAGACGGCACCGTGGTCGACCTGGCGCTGCAGGTTGGTCAGCGAGTGGCTGCCGGTCTGCCGGTGCTCACCCTGGCTGATTATTCCGGCTGGCTGGTAGAGACGGATAATCTGACCGAAAACGAAGTTGCCAATGTCCAAATTGGTCAGAAAGTCGAGATTATCCTGGATGCGCTGCCTGATCTCTCCTTGACCGGTGAAGTCAGCCATATCAATGCGCGTTCTGAAGAAAAACGGGGCGATGTCACCTACACAACCACTGTGGTCTTATCGCAAAGCGACCCGGCGCTGCGCTGGGGCATGACTGCGGCTTTGCGGTTTCTGCCGTAATTTGCACAGGGAGTAAATGATGAAACAGCTATTTTCTATTTCAGGTTTCCTGGCAATCAAAGAAATCTGGCGCAACCGCGGACGCTTTCTGCTTGTCAGCATGGTAATCGGACTTATCACCCTCCTGGTGCTGTTCATCGCAGCTCTGGGTGAGGGACTGGGCAATGGCAACCGCGAATATATCTCAAAACTTGACGCACAGCTCATCGTCTATCCGGCGAAATCAGACTATTCTGATTGCCGCCAGCCGTCTGGGACGTGACCGCCTGGCTGCCGTGCGCCGCGTGGATGGCGTGTCAGATGCCGGCATGCTGGGCACAGCCAATGCGACCCTCGTGTTGCCGGGCGAAGAAGAGACGCTAAAAGTAGCCATGCTGGGTGTAGAACCTGGTCAAACAGGCGAACCGCAGGTAGTCGATGGTCAACAGCTCACAACCGACCTGGCTGAAGAAGTCATCATCGACAGCAATACCGCTTTCCGCAGCGGACTGGCGATCGGCGATACACTCACTCTGCGCGTCACCCAGGGTACAGATGACGAGTTTTTTGATCTGAAGGTAGTGGGCATCACCGATGGGCAGCAGTACTCGCTGCAGCCATCCATTTTTGTGCCTTTTTATACCTGGGACCGCATTCGCCCCAAGTCTGAAGCCGAAGTGAACAGCTCAAATCCGACTCCGAATGTGTTTCTGGTCAAACTGGACGATCCAGCGCAGATTGAGCAAGTCAGCCAGCGCATTAACAGTCAGGTGGATAATGTTGAAGTCGCAACGATCAAAGATGCTATTCAAGCGCTGCCAGGCTATTCGGCACAGCAGAGCACCCTCAACACCCAGGGAGGTTTTACCCTGTTCATCGGTATACTCGTGATCGGCGGCTTCTTTCAGATTCAAATTCTGCAGAAAGTTTCTCAAATCGGTGTGCTGAAAGCGATCGGCACACCCAACCCGGTAGTAGCCGCTGCTTCGGTGATCCAGATTGTGCTGATTACAGTGATTGGGGTTGCGATTGGCGGGCTTTTCACATTCCTGTTTTCACTCTTCTTTCCACCCACCGTACCGATTGTTTTCAACGGGACAACCTCAGCGCTGGCGCTGGTTGCTCTGCTGCTGATCGGCCCGCTGGGTGGTTTGGTCTCCATCCGCTACGCGGTACGAATTGAGCCGCTCAAAGCGCTCGGATTATCTTCATAATGGATGCAACGATGACAGCATACGCACTGGAAACAAAATCAGTAGTCAAGACTTACCAGAGTGATTCTGGCACCATACAGGCGGTTGATGACGTCTCTCTGCAGGTTGCAGCGGGCGAGTTTGTCGCCCTGGTGGGTCCCAGCGGCTCAGGAAAAACCACCATGCTTTCCATACTTAGCAGCCCTGCTCCAGCCAACTTCTGGTCAAATTCTCCTGGATGGTGAGGACCTTGCCGGGATGAACGATAAAGAACGGGTAGGTATGCGCCGCGAAAAAATCGGTTTTACCTTTCAAGCCAACAACCTGGTACCTTACCTGAGCGCAGTTGAAAATGTGGAGCTGATGCTGCGCCTGAACAATAAGCTGGACAAAGCCGGTAAGCTGCGCGCCCGCGAGCTGCTCGCCCGACTTGGGTTGGCAGAGCGCTTGCACAACCTGCCCGGTCAGATGTCGGGTGGTCAGCAGCAGCGCGTGGCAATCGCCCGCGCCTTAATTCATAACCCAAGCCTGGTTCTTGCCGATGAGCCGACTGCCAGCCTGGATACCGAACGGGCTTACCAGGTGGTTGAGACCTTTGCAGGGCTGATCCATGAACAAAAACGCGCCGGCATCATGGTGACCCATGATCTGCGCATGTGCGAATTCGTCGATCGGGTTTTGCTCATGCAGGATGGCAAACTGGTGAGTATTTATACCGGGCGAGAAGAGATTATGAGCCTGGTCACCGGTGGTCGCCAGGGTCAAAAATTACAATAACTGTGGCATCGCTCATGGCGCTAAGGTTTTCTGTGATGAAAACTTAGCGCCTTTTTTTATGATGCATGCCCTCAAATTAGTGATCCTGGGTCTTTCAGAGACCGGAGATGATAAAATCTATCTAGCACTGCTGGATTCAAAAAACGATATTTTCGCGACGGAGGTTCGCATGTCTACCGACTCTAAAAGCCACCTGGGAAAGAAAATCCTCTACGCCTTTATTATCGGGCTTTGTGTTTTGGTGATCATCCTCAGCATCACAGGCATCATCGGTGTGTGGGCTATTCAGCGCCCATTGAACAACACCGTTGACACCCTTTTGCAGGTGGTTGTGGCTACGACAAACACCGTCGCTCAATCCACAGCGAAAGTTGACCAGGTGGCGGCGAAATTCCAGGAAGTTACCACACAGGTCGAAGATGCCTCCAGCTCAAATTGCCCAAAATGTAACTGACAAGGGATTGGTTCTGACCTTGCTGCCCGAAGAACGGGAGCAGAATTTGGTCGAGTCAGCCACAGCAGTCAAGGATACCTTTCAAGGGATTCAGGAATCTATCACTTCTGCTGTGGATCTCTACCGGTCTATTGACAGCCTGCCATTTGTAAACCTGCCCGGTCCTGGTGAGGATCAGCTCAATAAGATCGCTAACTCGGTGGAGCAGACACAGGCTATGGTTGGAACTTTACGAACATCGATCGTGGATTTTCGCAGCGGGGTAACCGATAAAGTTGACCTGGTAACCAATGCTGCAAGCACGCTCAACAGTGAGATCCAATCGATTCGTGATCAGCTCTCCCAGCTCAATTCGAAAATGATCGCCCTCTCAGAGTTTGCCACCCGTGTACAGCAATCCATCAGCGGCATTCTCATCATAATTGCAGTAATACTCACCTTGTTGATGGCATTCGTCATCTTCACCCAGGTGGAGGTGATCCGCCTGAACATCGGTCGCTGGCAGGCGTTGAAGTAATCCTTACCCCACCAAATTCTAAGTCAATTATACGGCTCTGACTTGCAAAAGCAAGAACAGCGAATGAAGCAATTCGCTGCACCCTGTGCTGGAACTGATCGATGAGGTCCGCATTGCTGGATCTGCTCCCGAAGGATGGAGATGGCCCTTATGAGGCAAGCGGCGTCCACCTGAAGGATGGCTATCTCTACGTCGTCTTTGACAACGATGCGCGTATGCTGCGCCTTTGCCCGGACTGGCGCCAGTCAGCCGAGCCTGCTGTTTTGCTCGATTTGAGCGGCAGCAGCGCTGGTTACGAGGATCTGACTTACCAGTCCGAAACCAAAACATGGTACTGCCTGATCGAATCCGTTGAGCAAAAGCCGGGTGTGTTTATGCCGCGCATCGACGAGTTCGACGAGGCGTTCCACTATACGAGAAGCCACTGGCTTAACTTTCCATTGAAAAGCGGCAACAAAGGCTTCGAAGGTCTGACAAGCCTGCGCTACCGCGACGAAGACTACCTGCTGTGCCTGTGTGAGGGCAACGACTGCAAGGGTGGCGAAGCTGGAGAACAGCCAGGAAAAGGGCGCATCCAGATATTTCAATGGCAATTACAAGAATGGAAACATAGTGGCACCATCAGACTGCCAGAAGTCCGTGCGCTTTAAGGATTACGCCAGCCTTGACTTCCACGCTGACTGCGTCACCGTGATTTCACAGGCCTCCTCAGCCATATGGATTGGACATGTTCACCCGCAGGCAGACAGCCTTGACGATTTAATCGCAGGAGACGGTCAGACTTTTCTATTCCCACGTGACGAGACAGAACACATCCTTTACTGCAATCTTGAAGGAGTCACCTGGCTCGGAGCTGACCGGCTGGTGGTCGTCTCCGACAAAGGTAAATCCGACCAGCCAGGTCGCTGCGCCCGCAAGGAACAATCCGTACACATCTGCAAACTGCCCGAGGAATATCGTACCTTGACCTCGATCCAATCATCCATGAAATAGCATTGTCGTTTCTTAAGAATCGTTCAGTAAGCTCACGTAACCCACAAAAATGCAGTTACGGGTAGTATCACCCCCTGCCTTATGCCATTTTCGGAACAATTATTTTTAGCACACCGGGCAATACCTCCACGCTAACCGGTGTGTCATCCACCATTTCACCATCCACCTGTACCGGCTGGGGTGGGTCAACCTCAATCTTGATCTGGCGTGCCTGGGCTGCCAGCCAGTCATCCGGTCATCAGGTTAGTCAAATGAAGCCATTTATTCGCTGCCTGGTATTGCCCTACTTGTTATTTCTGCTGTCAGCGGTGCACCCCTCGCCAGCCCTTGCCCAGACTGCTCCTGATCCAGCGCCAGGGGTGCTGCAGATTGCCACCATGCCGATGGAGCCGTTTGTCATCGTTCAGGATGACGGCTCTCTGACAGGCTTCAGCGTTGACCTCTGGGATGCATTGGCTCAGGATTTGGGTTTACAGTATGAATGGTCTTTGTTCAATACCCCTGCCCGGCAGTTGGAAGCAGTGCGAAGTGGTCAGGCGGACGTTGCCATCTCTGGCATCGGCATGACGCCTGAGCGTGAACAAATTATCGATTTTTCTCATCCTTATTTCGACACTGGTTTACGCATCATGACGGGGGTTCAACAAGATATGTCGTTCATGGACATTCTTCAGGCGATTTTTTCACCAACCCTGCTAAAAGCATTGGGGATCGGCTTATTGAGCTTGATTGTAATGGCGCATGTCATCTGGCTGATCGAACGCAGCAGCAAAAGGGAGATGCCGAAAACCTACCTTGCCGGCATTTGGGAGGCACTGTGGTGGTCATTTTCCACGATCTCTTCGTTTGAGTATGGTGACCGGGTGAAGCCAAATGCGGTTTGGAAACGTCTGGTAGCCATGTTTCTGGTTCTTTGCAGCATTATTTTAATTGCCCAATTTACCGCCTCCATCACAACCTCGATGACCGTCCAACAATTGACCGGCGTGATAGAAGGTCCGGATGATCTGCCCGGCGCCCGGATTGCTACTGTGGAAGGAAGTACCGCTGCTCAATACCTTGATGAAGAAGGTCTGGAATATACCAGCGTTGAGATGATTGAAGATGCTTACCAGTTGCTGAAATCGGGCGACGTGGATGCAGTGGTCTTCGACTCCGCGGTGCTGATTTATTATGCGGCACACCAGGGAGCCGGACAGGTAGAAATCGTCGGACAGATCTTTCAAGACGAATCATATGCCATTGTGCTGGTTGTCGACAGCGCATTACGCGAGCCGCTCAACGAGGCTCTGCTGCGGCTGAGGCAAAATGGAACCTATGATCAGATTTATGAGAAATGGTTTGGCGATCTGGAATAACTCCAGATTCTACCTCGAAGTTGGGCTCAGGACATTCCTGCACCTGGCGCAGGCTGGTGCAGCCCGACGATGATGCCCACGTTGTCTTTGAAATATGCCAGGTAGCCCACTCCTGGGATAACATCTTTCTCGAAGATCATCTCACCGCCGTTTGCCTTCACTTTGGCGATGGCAGCATCGATGTCTTCAACCTCGATGGTGTTTACAGTTCCGCTGAAAGGCCCGCCAGCAGGCATTAACCCACCATTGATCCCAACCGTGGTTTTGTCCCCGGAATCGATCAACCAGTAGTCGACCGGTCCTTCCCATTTTTCCACTTTCCAGCCAAACACAGTGCGGTAAAATGCTGCGGTCTTTTCAAAATCACTGGTGACAAACTCAAAATGCGTAATACGATTCATAGAATTTGCTCCTTGTTGTTGATTTTAATTCTCGAATCCCGGCGGATACCCGTGATGGATACTTGGAGCCCCGATTTGTTGAAGCCGAGTCTGGCTACATTTGAGCGCCAGGTAGTTACGCTGCCCTGGTCTGCCGGATTGTTATATGTCAAATTGGGTATATATTATCCGTATTATACCATGTGGATGGAATAGCAATGAATTAGTTTTGATCTCGGTGCGACCTGATCAGCGCCTGACTCCAGTGGCGACTTGCGCCGCAGCGATTTATATTGACAACCTTTGATCAGGGTGATACAGTATATGAGCCTTTGATTAAGACCCGCTCGCGGGTTTGTTTTTTGTCATCCCTATCCAGGAGAATTGTTATGAGCATTATTGAAGTCAACAATCTGACCAAGTATTATGGAAAATCCCGCGGAATTATTGACGTTTCGTTTAACGTCGAGGAAGGTGAAATCTTTGGCTTTATTGGTCCCAACGGCGCTGGTAAATCCACCACGATCCGTCTATTCCTCTCCTTGATCTATCCAACCAAAGGCGGTGCCAATATCTTTGGTAAAGACTGCATCAAATTTGGCCCAGAAATCCGCCAGGAAATCGGCTATCTACCCTCCGAAGTCTTTTACTACGAAGGTATGAAAGTAATAGATTTGCTAAAGTACTCCGCCAGTTTCTATAAGAAAGATTGCACCCAGCGCCTGAATGAGCTGGCTGATCTTATGGAGCTGGATCTTAAGCGAAAAATCGACGACCTTTCGTACGGCAACAAGAAGAAGGTTGGCATCGTTCAGGGGCTTTTACATTCACCCCGCCTTATCATCCTGGATGAGCCGACTGCCGGTCTCGACCCGTTGATGCAGCAAAAATTCTTTACGCTAATTCGAGAGGAGCATCAACGTGGTGCAACGGTATTCTTCTCATCGCACATCCTGGGAGAAGTCCAGCGGATGTGCAATCGCGTGGCGATCATCAAAGAGGGAAGCATTATCGATATTCAGGATATTAAGACCCTGCAGAAGGATAATTACAAAAAGGTTCGTATTACAACCGATGAGATCGACGAAAATCGCTTCCTGGTTGATGGTGTCAGCCAGCTCGCCAGGTTGGACGGCAGCATCAGTTTCTATTATAAGGGCGATATCAATGCAATTACCCGATTGATCAGCGCCAATGAGATTTCCGACTTGACGATAGAAGATTTATCGTTGGAAGAAATATTTATGCATTACTATGCATAGAGGCCTGCGATGAATATCAATATCTACAAGCAAGAGCTCAAGTCGAATTTAAAATCCGTATGGATCTGGTCGGCATCCATCGTTGCATTGATCGTGGTATTTATGTCCATCTTCCAGACATTTGCTACAAGTACCATCTCCGTGGAAGAAATAATGAAAAGTTTTCCAAAGGAGCTCCTGATTGCCTTTGGCATGGTGGATATGGATTGGACAACTGTACTGGGCTATTTCGGTCTGATATTCGTCTTTGTCCAGATCTGCCTGGCAATTCAGGCAGCAAATTATGGTTTCGCTCTGGTATCCGTTGAAGAAACCGAGTGGACTGCTGATTTTCTGCTTTCAAAACCGGTCAGCCGCAATGTGATTATGACCAGTAAATTGTTGGCAGCGCTCACCTGCCTGGTGATCACCAATGCGGTTGTATGGATCACCAGCTTCTTGTCCGTTAACGTTTTCAGCAAGGGAGAGCTATACCAGACCGGTAATCTGGTCACCCTGTTGGGGAGCATGCTGGTATTCCAACTGTTTTTCCTGACGACTGGGATGGTGATTTCCTTACTGGTAAAGCGCGTGCGCAGCGTGATCCCGTTTTCCATGGGTCTCGTCTTCGGGCTATATGTCCTGAATGCCTTCGGCGAGATGATTGGTGAGATGAGCCTGGAAGTGATCTCTCCCTTCAAGCACTTCGCTCCGAGCTACATTGTCAAGCATGCCGCCTGGGATATGCCTTTACCTTTGATCAGTGTCGCGATCTTGATCATATCGCTGGTTGGCAGCTATGTGTTGTATGCAAGACGCAATATTTCCTCGGCAGCCTAAGGAGGTACTCAAGTGAACATCGTTTTCCATGAGCTTCGCGCTAACCTGAAATCTCTGATCATCTGGAGTCTGATCGCTGTATTATTTAGCATGGTCGGTTTCTCAAAGTTTTCCGCGTTCTATGGGAATCCTGATTTATTAGCGATTATGGACAGTATGCCTCCCGCGATGATCAATGCCCTCAGCATGAATGCATTCAACCTGACCACCGTGACGGGTTTTTTTGGCATCATGATCGTCTATTTCAGCCTGATCCTGTCTATATCTGCAGCCATGTGGGGCAGTGATATCATCTCTAAGGAAGAGCGTGACAAAACGGTTGAGTTCTCCCTTACCTTGCCGGTCACGAGAAGCAAATTAATAACCGCTAAAACGATCGCTGTGGCGGTGAACTGCATCATTCTGCTGCTGGTCACCTGGGGAGTCACGCTGGTCGGTGCACAAAACTATAACCCCGATAGCGAGTTTTACCGCTTCGTAATGATTTCCATGCTGTCCATGTTCTTTTTGCAAATGATCTTCATGGGACTGGGTATCTTCCTTGGCTGTGCAATGAAGCAGCACAAAAGGGCTGGCGCTGTTGCAATCTCGATTTTACTGGCCAGCTATTTTGCCTCCATCCTATATGGGTTGAACAACGACCTGAAATTCTTGAAATACCTTTCTCCATTTGAGTACTTCAAGCCGGTTAAGATCCTGCAAGAATCGAGTCTGGAGATCTCCTTTATCCTGTTATCGCTCGCCATCATTGCCGTTTTCATGGCTGGCGCTTACATGTTCTATCAAAAGAGAGATTTGTATATCTGACATCCCACTCTGACTCAGGAGATAAAAAGCGCCAGTGAGAAGAATCACCGGCGCTTTTAACGTGGAAGTGTTTTTTGTTTAAGAAATTCGGAGAGATAGCAATGCCCAGCCTGAAAAGCCGTTTTATTATTTTTAGCGTCCAGCACAACCACCTCTTAAAAGGTCGGTTAAAACGTGACGTAATCACCCATAACACCTCAACGGAGCAGCTGCGCAATCAGTTTGAACAAGGTGCGCAAAAGTTTGGTGCCATCCCGCCTCAGGTGAAAGTGTCGCAGGTTCATATACCCGACCTGCCAGAAGGCTTATCTGCCGAGTGGATTCATCCCGCCGGCAGCGCAGATTCCCCCGCAGCCACTGGCAAAGCCATCTTTTACACTCACGGGGGCGGATATGTGACCGGCAACTGCGTGGATCACCGCATGCACGTAGCAAAGTTCGTCCAGGCGACCGGGGTTGGCGCGCTGCTGTACGATTACCGCCTTGCCCCAGAGCACCCTTTCCCGGCTGCCATGCAGGATACACTGGTTGCCTACCGCTGGCTGCTGGATCAGAAAGTGCTGCCGGAGAATATCATCATTGTTGGTGAATCTGCTGGGGGCGGGTTGTGCCTTGCCAGCCTGCTGGCAATCCGGGATGAGGGGCTGCCCCTTCCGGCAGCCGGGGTGGCGCTTTCACCCTGGACGGATCTCAAGTGCAGTGGGACATCGTATCGCACAAACGCCAAGAAGGATATCTCCACCCTTGGCTCGTGGGATGTTTGGAGCGGCTATTATGTTGGCTCAAATGACCCCACCCACCCGTGGATTTCCCCTCTTTACGGCGACCTGCACAGGCTTCCACCAATGCTCATTGTGGTAGGTGATCACGAGATTCTGCTGGATGACTCGCGTCAATTCGCTGAAAAAGCCAAAGCTGCTGGTGTAGACGTGACACTGCGTGTCTGGAAAGGTATGGTGTATTGCTTCCCATTATTCGCCCCTATGTTTCCGGAAGCCAGTCAGGCATGGGCAGAGATCATCGCGTATCTCAAAGATCATTATCTCCCTTGAGCCGCAGCCAAATCGAGCAAACCTGCCCGCCAGGGCAGATCGGGGTGCAATTGATAGTGCTCAAGGCAACCAGATGGGCTAACTTAGCCATCTCTATCCTATACAGGGAGATGACCAGGTTAGCCCATCACTTGATAAGCCAACAGCATATGTGCTTATCAGGTAAATTTACAAACCAAGCAGCTTTGCCTTTTGGGCGTTGAACTCCTCTTCAGTGAGGATGCCCTGAGCCTTGAGCGCACCAAGGCGCTCGAGCTGGGCGATCACATCTACTTCTGAAGCCGGCGCTGCAGGCGACTCAACATACACTACTTCCTGCGGCGGCGGCGCTGTTTCTGCATAAGCCGTTTGCGTTGCCTGTGCATACGCCTGGGCATTCTTGTCCGCCTGGCGGCGGTTTACAGCATTGCGTGTGGCAGTGGCGGTGCCCACTACGGCAGCCGTCCGAGCCATTCCTCTCATTAATCCTGGCATATCAGCCTCCTTATGTTAATAAACACCGAGCGAAGCGAATGCCTCGTCGACAACCATCGCTGGTACGCGGTAGTTCAGTGCCACATCCACGCCAGCCTGATACATCGCATTCACCAAGGCTAATGCCCAGGTGTGCTCAATAGCCAGGGCGACCACTGCTGAGCCGGGCACCATGCCTTCATAAAATGTTTCGGCATCCTCAGCATCGAACAATCCGCGCGTCTCAGTTTCGATAAACCCTACCGCTGCTTTTTGCTCTGCCGGCAGCTCTTCCAGGTCCAGTGACCAGCACCGCCCGGTTTCATCTTTCAACAGAATCATTGCATCCAGCACCCGGATTGTTCCGGATTCAGCCTGTCGCTCAAGCTCCAGCAGAACGCCGCCATCAAAGCGCGGTTCTCCAGCAGCCAGGACAATTACATCTACAGGTCCATGTTTGATCATTTTTTCTCCTTGCAGAAAGATGGACGGGCATGCCCGTCCATCTTTCTATCAAAAATAAATGGTTTAGGGAGCAGTTTCCGGGTAATAGGGCACCGACTTGCGGTTGTGGTAGCCGCCGATGTAGCTGGCAACGTCAGCCATGATGCCAAAGCCGAGCCAGATCCAATCAAAGCCGTTCAACGGAAAGATCAACACGTACATCAGGGCAGTCCACGGCGCAAAGATCAGGCCTGCGAGACCTACCAACCAGGGCAGGTTGAACGTTTTGAACGCTGTTTCCACTCGAAGTGGTGCGATCAGCCAGTAGACCAGGAAGGCTAAGCGTGGACCAAAGAAAACCAGTGAAGCGAAGAAACAACACATCGTATAATCCTCCAATAATTGTGATAGTTGATACCCTTGTTGTGAGATTGCCTCGCAATCTCGCGACCGCAGCATTACCGGCCTCCGTGCACCATCACGTCGATGCACACCGCCTCCACCAAGATGAGGACGTCGTCCTGACCTGGCTGGATTGACAACTCCGTAGCTGTCGCGCAGGCGGAACCTCTTCTTGGAGACTTCTGCCACCTTATCGCGACCTTTCCCAATGTTTTACTTGTGATCTAATATATTTCCATTCACCTCCAAATCAGGTCCATTCTTGACCGCTGCAATCTGCTGTCCTCGCGAGTTGCCAGCCTCCATGCGGTTGGCAATGCTGCCCAATCGCCCGAGCTGGCGTTCTTCATGCCTTTACTCGCGTCTGTCTCGCAGCATAATCAACTTAATCCTTGCTTCTATTTATACACCGAAAACGGATACTCGTTACGGTGCCTGGAGGAAAACCTAAAACTGGCAGCCTGTCTGACCGCTGTAGATCAATTGCAATATCTGCGAAATACCACTTCGTCGCAGCGGTGGTTTGCAGCCCTGAGGTTGTTGTAAACGGTGCCCCGAATTATTTCTTGAGCGCCTCGTAGAGTGCTTCAACGGCCTCAGTTGGCAAAGTGGTCTGGTAGATCGTGCCGTGGTAGGGGCTCAACACAGCCGCGACTGCATCCTGATTGCCGTGGCTCCCGATGACAAACAGCGCTGATGTACCGGGTTTCAATGTCTCAGTGACATCTTTGACAAACTTCTTGTCCACGCCCAAATCCAGCGTTTTGCCGATCAAACCACCACCGACTGCTCCAATTGCCAGTCCAGCCAGCGGGAAGAATACACCAGCGATGAGCAAACCAAGCAATCCACCACCAACAGCGCTCATTTTGGTGCCGGTGTCCATCTGGTTCTTAATGTCTACTTTTCCGGTTTCATCCTTGACAATGACTGCAGCGTCATCTATCTTCAGATTGCCCTGGCTCTGTGGTTTTTTGAGAGCTTCGAGGACTTCACCAGCCTGGAACGTATCTTCAAAAGTCAGTACAAGTAGGTTGGACATTTTTTCACCATTATTCGTATTGCGAGATTGATCTTCTAATCTTGCTAATCTATTTGTAGATTAAGTTTCATCCATTACGATGAATTGCTTCTCCTGGCTTCAATCTTGCTTACGCCTCTTTACCAGGTGTTTCTTTTTCCTCGTCGACGGTGGCTGCCAATCCGGCGATAGTCACGCCTTCATCCGTTGATTCCATCGCCACCACAGCGAAGCCGTCTTTCGTGGCTAGAAAGCGCTCACCATACACACCGCTGTCATCTACGCTGATCTGACCAGCCTCAACCATATCCTCTCCACCGGCAACGCGTGCCGCGGAAAAACCATGCTCAGATGAAATGGCAGTATAGGCGACTTCATGCCCTGCATCAAGCTGCTCAGCGATATCAGCGCCTAAAGCGGCGGTTATCGCATCCGTGCCGGCTTCCGCAAGAGCTTTTTCTACCTCTGCAACCCATTTGTGTTCGACGACCGCCACGATTGCCGAAGAGCCAGGCTTGAGATTTTCACCCAGGGTCTGCAGGCGTGCGTCGGAAAACCCACTGTCGCGCAGCTTGGCGCTCAGACCACCCACCAGGGCACCTACGGCTGCTGGCACCAGCAGAGCGGGTCCGGCAATTAAGCCGATCGCCGCGCCGGCAACGCCGCCCAGGGCAGCGCCTTTTTTGCCGCCCATGTCGGCGGTTTCCTTGATGTGCAGCTTACCTTTTGCATCTTTTTGAAGCACTGCAGCATTTTCAATCTTGATCAGCTTCTCTTTCTGAGCTTGCTTGAGGCCTTTGAGAGCTGCCTTGGCGGCTTTTTCATCTTGAAAAGCTGCCACAATCAATTGAACAGGTACGTCACTCATGTTTTCTCCTTTAAACAAACTTGTTGAATAGGGTGTCGGTTTGGAGGGCATGCCCTCCAAACCGCGTCCAATTTTTTTACATTAATCCGCGTCGAAAGCCCGCTTTACACCAGGCAGCATGATATAGATCAAGATGATGGTGTTGAGGATGAAGCTAACACCAGCATCTGAAAATGTACCTTCACCCAGCGAAACGGTGAATCCTAAGATCAGGTTGAAGACAGTGATCACTGCCAGGAACAGCCAGGCCTGCTTGTCGACACGCCACAGCATCTGCACCAGCCAGACATAAACCCAGACCATCAAGGCCCACATCAGGAACGACCAGAAGCTGAAGGCATGAATCTTATATTCTCCAATAAAAAACGGGAGAATTCCCAGGGATTGCAGGGCATAAATTCCCGCAAGGACTGCCCCCAGGCCGGCAAGTACAGCCAATACAGTAACACCAAATGGGCGTTTTTTCATTTCTTTCTCCTCTTTATATGGATTATTCGACATTAAGCTTGATACCACCCATAAGCCCGGCTACGGCGTTGTAAACAAGAGCCACGACCAGCCCGGCAAGCGCGCCGCCGGCTGCATTGATCAGGCTTCGCCAGATTACGGACAGGAAGGTAGCCATCGAGTAGGCGGACCAGTTGAGCAGGTTCATATCGACCCACCAGGACTGGGCGCCGAAGATCCATCCCAGGAACCAGTAATACAGCCCAAAGGCGAAGGTCCAAAAGGCTGCTAATACAGCTCCATAGAGGACAAACGAACCGACATTAACTGACTTGATTGTTTTCATGGTAATTCTTCTCCTATAAAATAATTTTGGCAAATAGAAAATTAACTCTCATACTTGTTCATCATTTACGACTTTATCTTATGATCGAATTTCTCAGTTGTGTTCTGTCAATTGCCTCCTTTAGACAGCAGCTCATCCAGGGTGGGTGAGTTGCCATCCCAGCCGTCTGCATTGCGTACTGTTTGTAAACCCCGATTGATCTCGGTAGATACCTTCTGATACTGATCTCGACGTAAGTTCATTGGAATGCTGTCGGCGCGCTTTCGTAGCGATACCAGGCAAGCCAGGAACAGTGCATAAGGATCGACCTGGGCCAGACGAGAATACAGCTCATTTCCATGACCCGGCAGTCTGGCTTGTTTTTCTGCCAGCATTTCCATAATTTCAGCGGCAAGCAACCCGCCGTACAATTTAGCGTCTTCCCGCAGCTTGAAGATCGGTGCATCCGAAGTCAATGCACAGAAGACTTCATCTGACGCAATTTTCACATCCAATCTGCCGCCAAAGGAGAAGGCATGCAGGCTCTCTCCACGATAGGTTTCCAGAGTTAACTGTCCCAGGCATACCTGAAATGTTTCTTCTGGCGCCAGCTCATGGCGGGTCACAGAAGTCTGGTGGTAGAACCGCCCGTCGTAGGTTGGCAGGCGCAGCGATTTGACATCGAAATAGCGCTGGGTCGGCTTTCCAGAGATGACAACACTTAAACGAGCATATCCCAGCCCCGGTGTGTACTTTGAGGGCTCGAAAACATACCCTTGAGAAGCTAATTTTGGATCGATTTCCAAACCAACCTCCAATTTTAACGCTCTTCCAATTCTAGGTATCTATTCTAATTTATCGGGGGCAGGTGTTTTGCCGTAATTTATGCAGCAAAACACCTGCCTCTCCCTCATCATAAAAAGGTTTCAGCTTCCTCAATTGATCAATCGGTGGCAGCTGCTACGGCATTGTTAATTTCATTTTCATGCTGGCTGCGGCTTCTGCGCATGAAGAATTTTATCACCTCATCGACCAGCAGCAGTGCGAGGGCGAAACCGATGCAGATCAACCATTGGTTGAAGGTTATCTCGGTGAGGCCCAGCCAACTCTGAAGGAAATTAAGCTTGACCGGCAGAATGATCATCAACAGTGACAAGCCATAGAGACTCAACTGGTGTCGATTCTTCACAATATCACGGTTGAATGCACTGGCAGTCTCACTGCGTGAGCTGAGGGCAAGCACAACGATGCACAATGAGAAGAAGACGAACCCCATGGTAAACGCAAGCTCTTTGCTGGTTGCCTCATTTATCTTTTCAAGGTAGACCGTGCCAATCGACATCAGGATCCCAATGAGAGCAATTCGCACCCATTGAGAGGTTGACAGGATCGGTTGCTTTAGTGGGCGAGGCTTGTGCTCCATGAGATCTGGTGCTGGATCATCGAACCCCAGCGCTAACGCGACTGGGATCTGAACAAGGAAGTTGATCCACAAAACGGTGAATACCAGGAACGGTGTTCCCCCAAGCACGATGAAGAACGCTGCCAGGAGGTATGAGACGATGAACGCCACCAGCGATTCCATCTGGAAGCGAACGAAGTTGAACAGGTTGTTGTAGATGGCTCGCCCGAACTCCACTGCCTTGACGATGGTGGCAAAGTTGTCGTCGGTCAGGATCATCACCGCCGCACCCTTCGAGACTTCAGTGCCGGTGATGCCCATGGCTACGCCGATGTCGGCTTTCTTGAGGGCAGGCGCATCGTTCACGCCGTCCCCGGTCATGGCTACGATGTTATCCAGCTCTTGCAGCATCGTCACCAGGCGAATCTTGTCCTCTGGAGCGACTCGGGCTACCACGCCGATCTCGGGCAGCATTTTCTTCAGCTCATCGTCGCTTAATGCCTTGAATTCGGCGCCGGTCAGCGCTGTTCCAGTGATGCCCAGCTCGCGGCCGATAGCGGCAGCGGTCACGGCATGGTCGCCGGTGATCATGCGCACCTGGATGCCGGCGCTGTGACATTTGGCAATTGCATCCTTGGCTTCATTGCGTGGTGGATCGACGATGCCAACCATCGCCAGGATGGTGAGGTCCTTCACCAGGTCTAACAGTTTTGCCTTCGGATCGAAGGTTTGCGGGTCGAAGTCACGCCGCGCCACGACCATGACGCGTTCTCCGGCTTTCGCCATCCGTTCGTTCTCCGCCAGTGCCAGTGGTCGCTTGTCTTCAGTAGCCAGCTGTACCTCGCCGCCTGGCAGCCAGTACGAGCTGCTGCGGGCGATCAGCACATCCGGCGCACCTTTGACAAAGCAGCGCACCACTGGTTTGCCTTGCTCATTGACCATGTTGTGGAAAGTGGCCATGAACTTGTAATCCGAATCGAAGGGCACCTCCGCCACGCGGGGATACATCGCTCGAGCGCCATCCACGCTGATGCCGCCTTTTTCCGCCAGCACGATCAGCGCGCCCTCGGTGGGGTCGCCGATCAAGGCGCCGTTGTCGAGACGGGCATCAGCACACAGTGCCATGGGCAGCAGGATCTGCTCAAGATCGACCTTGGCACCGCCTGCGCTCAGCAGCTTGCCTTCGGTGCTGTAGGACATGGTATTTTTCTGCCAGGGCTGTAAACCTGCGATACCCGTAGCCAGCTTATATTCCCCCTGGATACCATAGCCTTCGCCGGTCACGGTGAAGCGGTTTTGACCCGGGATGGTGAACTCACGCGCCGTCATCTTGTTGAGGGTGAGCGTGCCGGTCTTATCCGAGCAGATCGCTGAAACCGAGCCCAGCGTCTCCACGGATGGCAGACGTTTGACGATGGCACCCAGGCTGGCTAGCTGGCGGGTGCCCATGGAGTACATGGTGGTGACCACAGCGGGCAGACCAGTAGGAATGGCGGAGATCGCCAGTGCAATACCGGCAATGAAGATGGTATCAAAAGGCTGATTGTTACGCCAACCCAGGATCAGCATGATAATGAATGCCAGACCAGCCAACGAGGCAATGATTATGGTCAGCTTGTCGAGCTGCTTTTGCAGCGGCGTCTTATCCGCTTCGGTCTTGTTGAGCAAATCGGCGATGTTGCCCATCTCCGTGCCCATGCCGGTGGTGGTGACGATCATCTCGCCGCGCCCACGCGTGACGGAAGTGTTCATATACGCCATGCAGTGCCGGTCGCCCAGGGGAGCATCAGGATTAGCAATAGTTTCGGTATCTTTGGACGATGCCACGCTCTCGCCGGTCAGGGCGGCTTCCTCGATTTCCATCGTCGCCGTCACAAACAGGCGCCCATCGGCTGTGACCAGGTTGCCTGCCTCCATCAGCACGATGTCTCCAGGTACCAGTTCCTCGGCATTCACTTCGACTGCCTGGCCATCGCGGCGCACGCGGGCGATGCTCTTCATCGATGATGCCAGCGCTGCCAGGCTGGCTTCGGCTTTGGCTTCGCCGCGCATCCCAAGGATGGCGTTGAAAACCGTCAGTCCGACCAGCACAATCGTAGTTCCCCATTCTCCGGTGAAGACCTGGTTGATGATCGCCGCGCCAAGCAGGACGAACTGCATCAAGTCCTGGTACTGTTCCAGAAACGACTGCAATCCTGACTTTTTCTTCTTTTCAGCCAGGCGATTTGGGCCATATTTCTGCAGCCGCTGCTTCGCTTCCGCCGAGCTTAAACCCTTTGCCGGGTCGACCCCAAGCTCTTTGCCAACTTCTTCAGGCGAAAGGGTGAACCACTTCGGTTGGTTATTGGATGTTTCTGCCATAATCGAATACCATCCTTTCAAAATTTTTCTGGGACATACCGGAAGGGATAATCCGGTTCTTTGTAGTTTCCCTTGGACTGCCGTTTGGGAAACTTGATCGGTTCGCGCGGCACCTCTTCATAGGGAATCAAACTCAAGAAGTGCGAAATGCAGTTCAAGCGCGCCTTGCGCTGGTCATTGGAGGGCACCACATACCAGGGGCTTTCCGGGGTATCCGTTGCTTCGAACATGGCATCGCGTGCCCTGGAATAATCGTACCAGCGTGCCTGCGCCTGTACGTCCATCGGGCTGAGCTTCCAGATCTTGCGGTAATCTACATTGCGCTCCTGGAAGCGCTTAGCCTGTTCATCCATGTCGACTTCGAGCCAATACTTGATCAGGATCACGCCAGAGTTGATGACCAGCCGCTCAAAGAACGGGGTATATTTCAGGAAATTATCCACCTGCTCTGGGGTGGCAAAGCCCATCACGCGCTCGACGCCAGCCCGGTTGTACCAACTGCGGTCGAACAGCACCACTTCCCCGGCGGCTGGCAGATATGGCATGTAACGCTGGACATACATCTGTGATTTCTCGCGTTCGGTCGGAGCGGATAATGCAACGACACGGAAGACGCGCGGGCTGACCCGTTCCGTAATCCGTTTGATCACGCCGCCCTTACCGGCTGTATCGCGCCCTTCAAAAATCACGCAGATTTTCGCTCCGGTGAATTTGACCCACTCCTGGAGCTTGACCAGTTCGACCTGGAGCTTTTCCATCTCATTCTCGAACTCTTTGCGGCTCAGTTTAGCTCGCGGTTCATCTGTGGATGCTGCCTGCGCTCCAGACACAGTTGGATTACCAACCGGAGTTGGCTCCAATTTCTGCTTTGCCTTCTTGCTTTTCTTCTTGTCTTTAACCTTCGCCATGCTAGTCTCCTTTTATTGGCTGTAAATTAAGCTGACAATGCATTATGATATCACTTGTATAATTCGTGATCAATGCCAGTTTGGATCCGTCTGGTAGCCAGAGCCTCAATCCATGATACTTAAAATAGCGGCAACCAAAAAACCCATTACAGTAAAGATACCCACCAGCTTTCCGCCGTGTTCAAACGCTTCCGGCATCATTGCATCTGCCAGCATGGTCAGCATCGCCCCGGCAGCAAAGGCCTGGGTTAAGTGTCCGTCTATCCCTGGCAGCCAATGGACCACTGCATATCCCAACCCGGCACTGGCAGCAGAGATCAACACCAGTGCAGTCCACATATAAAATATGGTGCGGCGCGAGTGCCCCGCGACTTCGAGGTTGGTGGTTCCGGCTACACCCTCTGGCAGGTTGGAGACAAATACGGCCGTTAGAAAGGCTATATTGACATTGCCGCCAAGCGCCAGGCTCATTCCTAAAATGATCGAACTCGGGCACATTGTCCAACAGTGTGCCGATGAAGATCGCTGTGCCAGAGCCGACCGACTGCTCCCCGGTGATATCCTTGCGATCTGCCCCGCCCCGGTGGTCGATTACCCAATCTGCCACAAAAAAAGTAACAGCGCCGGCAGCGAACATGACTCCCATCCCTACATTACCGAGCATCGATTCAGGTATCAGTTCGTAGGCAATCGCACCAAGAAGCGCCCCGGAGCCGATTCCCATAATCATGCCGGTGGCGCGGTTGCTCAACCCGCGTGCCGCAAGAGCATATCCGATGAGCAGCGAGGCGGCTGCCAGCCCGCCCCACAAGGTTGCTGTGAGCATGTGCACCTCCTGAATAATTCCATTCAGGTTAATGAGAACAACTAACTTTTAATTATATCCAATATCAATTTTCGAGCAATGAAAAATGATGCCAGTCCAGCTTGCCTCAGTTCCCTGACCAGACTGGCTGTTGATCGACATTGTGGTGCCGAGTGACAGAAGCAACACCTTCGAAACGTTGGCAGCACCCCGATGGTATAATTAAAAAGCTGGCAGATATATCTTCCGTGGAGAATGACAATGGCATACGAAAATGTTGTGGTACCCGCAGAGGGATCGAAGATTTCTATTCAGGACGGCATACTACAGGTTCCCAACAATCCAATCATTCCATTTGTTGAAGGCGATGGCACAGGGCGTGACATCTGGCGCGCATCCATCCGGGTATTTGACGCTGCTGTTGAGAAAGCTTATGCTGGTAAAAGAAAAGTCCACTGGATGGAAGTTTATGCCGGCGAGAAGGCTTACAATAAATTCAGCTCCTGGCTGCCCGATGAAACCGTTATAGCTTTTAAAGAATTCCTGGTCGGCATCAAAGGGCCATTAACGACTCCCATTGGCGGCGGCATACGCTCGCTGAATGTGGCGCTGCGCCAGCTGCTGGACTTGTATGTCTGCCTGCGCCCGGTACGCTACTACCAGGGCGTGCCTTCTCCGATGAAACGACCAGAAGACGTAGATGTGATTATCTTCCGCGAAAACTCAGAAGATATCTACACCGGGCTCGAATTTCAATCATCCACTAACGAGAGCAAGAAGTTCATGGAGCTTTTCAAAGAAGGCTTCCCCACAGAATTTGCCAAATTTCGTTTTCCTGATACGGTTGGGCTCAGTATTAAGCCAATTTCGATTGAAGGCACCGAGCGCCTCGTGCGTGCAGCCATCCACTGGTCTTTAGAAAACAGGCGCAAAAGCGTGACATTTATTGCTCAAGGCGATGTCATGACCCACACCGAAGGCGCTTTCCTGAATTGGGGTTATGCCCTGGTTAAGCGAGAATTTCGTGACCAGACAGTGACCGAGCGCGAAACCCAGATACTGAAAAACATCGAGACCAGTCCTGAGTTGTCTATCGAGGATCATGCGAGATTAGTCGATGACGATTTTTCAGTGATGTCACCCGAGCAGAAAAGGGTGATAATGGATGAAGTGGAGCAGGCTTTATCCTTAGTAGAGTCGCATGGAAATGGTCAATGGAAGAATAAGCTGCTCATCAAGGACACCCTGACCGATGTGGCAATGTCCACCGTGCTCGTCTGCCCGCAGGAATATGATGTGATTGCCACGATGAACTTAAACGGCGATTATATATCCGATCAGATCGCAGCCATGGTGGGTGGAATTGGAATTGCCCCAGGCGCCAATATAAATTACGAGACCGGTCACGCCATCTTTGAAGCGACGCACGGCACTGCCCCAAAATACACCGATCTGGATAAGGTCAATCCCGGCTCGGTGATCCTCTCCGGCGAGATGATGTTCCGGTACATGGGTTGGGCGGAGGTCGCTGACTTAATTATCAAGGGGATGGAAGGCGCGATCGCGGCAAAAACGGTTACCTATGACTTTGAACGCCTGATGAATGGGGCGACGTTGGTGAAGTGCTCAGAATTTGGCGATGAGATCATCCGGCACATGGATGATTAGGCTCGTCTGATCACTTCCGGCATATCGCGAAACTTCTCCCTAGCCACTATCCATCCTGCTGTGCTTCGCCGTCCAGAGAGATCTCTGGAATGGCGAGGATGAGCAGGAAGGCAGCCAGCATCGTAACCGCGCCAACCCAGAAGACCACGTGTATACTGGCCTCCAAACTGGTCCGGATGGCTTGAACTGTCTGTTCGAAAAGCATCACTGCCTGAGCGCCGATGTGGTTAAAGAATCCCTGCAGCTCTGCCATCGCAGCTTTGGATAGAAGTACTCTCGGATTGCTCAGTGAAGAAAGAGTAACCTCATTCAGATATTGGTTCACGCTTTCCGGCAATTGGGCAGCCAGTGTTCTGTTGTAAACTCTATTCATTACCGGACCCAGGATCGCCGGTGAAAGCGCCCTACCGATCATGACGAAGAAATACAATCCCCCAGTCGCCGCGCCAAGAAACCGTTTCGGGACGGCATATTGCACCACCAGCGCATTGATGGTCGGGATGGCGCCCAAACCAATCCCTGCAATCGTCGAGATGGCAAAACCCCACCCGAGCGCCGTATTGGCATCAAAGCCTAGCATCCCAAACATAGCCAGGGTTAATATGGCATAGCTGCCAACGTACATCCATTTGTAACGTTTCGTTTTCGCGATCAATAAACCTGCAGGAATGCCCATCAAAGACATCAAAACATTGAGCGGGGTAATGATCTTTCCACTCATCGTAGCACTGACATTTAGAACGCCCTGCAGGAAAAGCGGGAAATACACCATGATCGCGGTAATCCCCAGCAGTGATATTAATGCTGAAACCGAAGCAATGAGAAAGGTTCGATTGGTAAGCACCTTGATATCCAGCATCGGCTCGGGTGCTTTCGATTCCGTACGCAGGAATAGCAGCCAGAAAACCGCTGAGATACCCAATAACAAGAGGATTTGGGGAGAGTGCCAGGCATAGGTATTCCCAATCAAAGAAATGCCCAGAATCATGGTCGAGGACGCTACTGCCAGGTGCACCGAACCGCGGAAATCTATCTTGTGCTCTTTCCGTTGCGAGAGTGCAGGCAAGCCACGCAGCACGATCATGCCGGTCAGGATCGCCAGCGGGAGATCTATCCAAAATATGTAGCGCCAGCTGAAGTTATCTACCAGCCAACCGCTCATCGTTGGAATGGTAAAGGCGGTGATCGCAGAAGATATATTGAGCAGACCTGCCCACTTGCTCCGCTCAGTGGGGCTATACATGTCGCCCAGCAGGACGAAACATAATGGCGGTATCGAGCCGAATCCCATGCTGAGAATACTGAGCGCGATAACCAGCATCAAAAAGCTTAGGCTCGTTGCGCATAGAATTGAACCGAGGACAATAAACCCGAACGAGTACAGTAAGATGATCCGGCGCCCATACATATCGGAGAGTTTCCCAAAGATCAGCGTGACAATTGCAGAAGCAAGTGCCGGGATCGAGATTGCCCAGGAGTAATATGCCAGACCATCCAGATCAGCGGCGATCTTTGGCAAGGCAGTATTGATGCTGTTTTGGACAAAATAGGAGCTGAAATAGGCAATGAATACGGTGGCAAGTACCAGGCGCTGCGAACGCGTGTCACCGTCAGTGATGTTTACCATTGTGTTGTGGATTCTGAGTATGAATTATTTCAGGTGTTTGTCCAGGAATAAAAACACACGCTTCAAATTTTCTTCGGTTTCAAACATGGGATCGCCGTGACCCGCGCCTTCGATAATATCAAACTCAAACAGGTCGGGACTGACATATTTTTCCAGCTTTTCTACGAACATGATCGATTGCTGGATCGGTACCATCGTATCCAGGCGTCCATGCTGGATCAAAATGGGAGGCATTTGTTCATGCACATACGTCATCGGATTCGCAAGCTCAACTTTTAGTGGCACATCAGATATCTTTGCTCCCAAATATCGCGACTCGGGAGAATCCGCTTCGCCATGGTCCGAAGGACCAAATCCGTTACCTTCAAGCTGTTCATCCATTTTCAAAAAATCCGTCGGACCAAACCAGTCCACGGCAGCCTGGACGTTGCATGGATACTCGATATTGCCAAGACTGATATCATCAAATTCGCTCACCTTAGCCGTTAAACAGATCATCGCCGCGTAATTTCCACCTGACGAGCCGCCGCAAGCTGCAATCCGGTTTCCATCAAGCTGGTATTGCTCACTATTTGCCCGCAGCCAGCGGATTGCCGCCTTGATATCCATCAACCCGGCCGGGAAGATTGCCTCACCGCTCAGTCGATAGTTGACACTGACTACCGCATAGCCGTGTTGCAAGCCTTTAAGATACGCCAGGATATGAATATCGCGCTTGTCTCCGATTGCGAAGCCACCACCATGGATATGCAGAATGACCGGGAATGGACCTTTGCCCTCGTCAGGGAGGTAAATATCCAGTTTCTGTGCCGGGGAGCGGTCGGCGTAAGGTAGGTCCAGCCATTTCCGGCGGATGTGAGTTACATCGACGATGGGTAAGTGGATGGAAGCTTCATCTACATGTTTAAAATGATGGTTTGGTTTCATGACTTTTCCTGTTTTTTATTTTAGTCCCCAGTTTTGACCACGTCGCCCATTTTGCCATTCACACGCCGTTTCGTTGTCCGGGCATTTTTCTGATACTCATCGAAGGTGACTGCGCCGAGCAGGATGATGCCTTTGACGATATATTGGGCATAGGTTCCCCAGCCCGCCAGTTGCATTCCGTTCCCCAACACTGCGAGGATGAAAACCCCGGTGACTAAGCCCAACATATTTCCTTCACCACCCGTAAAGCTGATTCCTCCCAGGATGGCTGCCGTCAGGCAGGTGAACTCAATCCCTGGACCGAACATGGAGCTGGTGGTATTAGACTTAGAGATCATCACCATCGTAGCAATGGCAACGAAAAAACCGCAGATGGTGTAGACAGATATTTTCATTTTCTTAGTCTGGATGCCCGCCAGCCTGGAGGCTTCCTCATTCCCGCCCAGTGCCAGAACATTCCAGCCAAATGAGCTCCGGCGATAAACAAAATTGGCGAATAGGAACACCAGCAAGGTGAGCCAGACATCTACAGGGATTCCCAGGAGTTTTCCTTGGGTAAGCCACAAGAACTCTTCTGGATAGCCTCGGAAGGTCTTTGCCTGGGAAATCATGTAAGAAATGCCCTGGAATACTGTACTGGTGGCAATCGTCACGATCAAGGGGAACACTTTAATATTGGCGACGATCGTGCCATTGAAAAAACCCAGGAAAGTTCCCAACAGGATCCCAATCAGAACTGCAAGCCAGACCGGCAGGTGAAACTCAACCATGCTCATGGCTGTGACCACTCCCACCAGCGACATCTGATACCCGATGGAAAGGTCAATACCACCCCCAATCATCACGAACGACAGGCCGATAGCGGCAATAATAAAGTATGTGTTCTGGGTGACGATATTTGTCAGGTTGCGCAGTGTTAGAAAGTATGGGCTGGAAAACGAAAACAGCACCATCAGGGCAATCAGGATGAGCATTACAGTATATTTTCGCAAGCCGCCCAGGTTGATTTTCGGCATTATCGTCCTCTAATTAATTTAATGATGGCCAGATGCCAGTTCAATGACATATCGCTGGTCGAAATCCGCTTTGGGAACCTCGCCCATAAATTTCCCTTCACACAGCACAATCAGCCTGTCAGACATTCCCAGCAGCTCTTCCATATCTGAAGAGATCATGATGATCGCTTTTCCCTGGTTGATCAGGTCTACCATCAGGTTGTAGATCTCCTGTTTGGAGCCGACATCGATGCCTCGGGTGGGTTCATCAAATATCAGGATGTTCGTATTGGCAGCCAGTGTTTTCGCCAGGATGACTTTTTGCTGGTTCCCACCGGAAAGGTTTCTGACCCTTTGTTCCATGGATGGAGTTCTGATACTAAATTTACGGATGTAATAATGAGCTGTGTCTTGATGAATCTTTGAATTTACGATGAAATATCGAGCCTGTTTGTTAAATGTCGACAGGGAAATATTAAAACCCACGCTGGCGTTGATGATGCAGCCATGGTTTTTCCGGTCCTCAGGAATCAACCCCATGCCGTACTCAATTGCCTGGTCTGGTGAATGGATTTCCCTTTTCTTTCCTTCGATCCAGGTTTCCCCGCTCTCTTTTGGAACTGCACCGTACAGGATGCTGGCTAGCTCCGTTCTGCCTGAACCGACCAGTCCAGCCACGCCCAGTATCTCCCCCTTGCGAACAGAAAAGGAGATATCTTCATCGCCATATCCGCTGAGATTTTTCACTTCCAGGATGACTTCAGAAGGCGCTGCCGCTCGTTTTGGATAATATTCCTTCAATTCTCTTCCAACCATCAGAGCGATCAGCTCTTTTCGATGGGTTTGGCTGGTGATGAGGGTATCAATATACCGCCCATCGCGCATAACGCTCACCCGGTCCGAGATGCGGAACAGCTCTTCGATCCGGTGCGAGATATAAATGATCGTCACCCCCCTTGCTTTCATCCTCCCGATGATCTCGAACATCGCCTCCACTTCCGAGGTCGATAATGGGGCGCTTGGCTCATCCATGATCAGGATGCGTGCATTGCGTGAGACGGCTTTGGCAATTTCGACCAGCTGCTTTTTGGCAGGGCTTAATCCCCGTACCTGAACCGCCGGGTCGATAATTACATTCATCTCAGCGAAGATGTTTTTTGCTCGCTCGACCAATGCCTTGTGGTCAACCAGGAGCCCCCTTTTTTCTCCAAGGAAGACGTTCTGGGCGACCGATAACAACTCAACCAGGCTGAATTCCTGGTAAATCACTTCAATACCCAGTTCTTTCGCCAGTTGAGGCGTCATCTGGGCAAATTCCTTGCCGTCGATGATAATTTGGCCGCTATCAGGCTCGATCGCTCCTGAGATCACCTTGATCAGGGTGGATTTCCCCGCCCCATTTTCGCCCAGCAGGGCGTGAATCTCTCCTTGTTCGAACATCATGGTTACATTGTCCAGGGCAACTACGCCCGGATAGGTTTTGGTGATGTTTTGAACAGTTAAGATCGGCTCCGGCATGAAATGCTCCATCATCATCTGAGATTGGACAGGGCCGGGGCAACCCCCACCCCGGCCCTCTGCTGGTTCAAAAGGTAAATGTCAGGATCTGTTCATATTGATCATGGCGGGCCGAGTTTAATTTCCACTGGTTCGCCAGTTGGTACAGCGAAATATTCGCTTTGTTCAATTGGAAGCCCCATCAGTTTCCCGCCGATGACAGTGACAACATCCAGCGGGTCGAAGATGACACCGGGGATTTCGCCGCCAAGCATTTTTTCAGCCCATTCCATCGTCCTGCCGACCAGATCTCCACCAAAGCGAATCGTACCCCGAAAAACGCTCTTGTTCGTTGCAGAGTCTAATACAGCTTGTCCTTCAGGACCAATCATCCCAACGCCAAAGACCGCTACTTTATTCAGGTCTTCAATCGCGCTGACACCTTCTCCCTTGGCATACTCATCCAGGATAGCTTGCGAAGCGCCCATGCCGCCATCGCCAGCGTAAGCCATGACCAGTTTCACATTGGGATTGGTGGTCAGGGCATTCTGCATGGCAGTCTGACCTGCCTGGAACATTTCAGCCTGCACAACCTGTACCACATTGACTTTCGGCGAGTAAGCTGGATTGGCGATTTTATTCGCCTCATCGACCACATTTCCCGTCTCATCAACGAATTCGCCATTCACATTCTTCAGGTAAGGCTCAGTGATCATTTTCATACCCGCTGAGCGGCTGGCTGCCTCAGTGTTGAGCGTAGACTCAAAAATTACCGTTTCAATTGAGCCGTCTTCAGCTTCAGGATAAGTCTGGTCAACCCACTGCTTTGCCATCCATGCCTGGTACATACCAGAAAGGTACTGGTTCATCATCATTACGCCATCATACGATGCAGAGTCGCCCGGGTCTCCACCAGCCACCAGGACGCTCACCCCTGCTTCGCGTGCCGCTTTCAGCTTGGGCACCAGGCTGGTTGATTCCACCGGCATGACAAACAAAAACTTAGACTTCATCTCGGTGAAATTTTCCACCTGGCTCGCCTGGGTGATAGCATTGCCATCCGCGCTGGCTACCTGCACATCGTAATCAGCACCGAAGGCGCCGGTAAAAGCTTCCTTGAATCCCAACATCAGCGGATTATCCAGGGACGGCAAGCTGACAGCAAGGATCGGCTTTTCCCCCGGCGCGGCTGCTTGCTCAGGCGGAGCTGCTTGCTCAGGCGGAGCTGCTTCCTCTGGCGCAGCAGTTGTCTCTGGAGCGCTCGTTTCTTCTGAAGTGGCGTTACAGCCAGCCAACAACAGAAACGATAGAACCAAAACAAGGCATATCAGTTTCTTCATGATCGACTCCTTCCTATTCTTGATCCTTAATTTTAATATATTGGAGAATTGTCATTCTTAGCATATAGCATTGGTTTGGAAAGAGCAATTCAAGTATGATAAAATCTATTCCAAAATGGAATGATTCGAGGTAGAGGCATGGAAATTCGACAGATCCAATATTTCCTCTCCATTGTGGAAAGAGGCAGTTTCTCGGCAGCCGCCGATGAGCACTTTATTTCCCAATCCTCCCTTTCAAAAGTGGTCATTGCGCTGGAGAAGGAGCTGGGATATCCCCTTTTTGACAGAACAAAGCGTAAAGTATCTCTGACGCCGGCAGGAGATGCTTTTTTGGTGCACGCGCATAAACTTAATTCGGCATATAAGCTTATGCTGGTTGAGACGGATGGATATAAAACCACGATGGACTCCTTCTCCATTGCTGCCATTCCCATTCTCACTCAGTATGGGATCACCTCGTCCATTGCCCAATTCCGAGAGATGTACCCTGACCTGCACTTGAGCTTAGAAGAAATCGATGGTCTGAATATCTTGCCTGCCCTCGATGAACACCGCTTTGATCTGGCATTTACGAGGCACAACTTTCTCAACAAAGATCAATATACATGCCTGGAAATATGCAAAGATAAGCTGCTGGTGGTGATCTCCAAACTAAATCGGCATGCAAACAGATCTTCCATATCGCTCAAAGAGCTTTCCAAAGATAATTTCATCGTCTTTGATAAAGTTACCGATCTGCACAGATTGATCATGAATGAATGTGGCAAGGCGGGATTTGAGCCCACGATTTTCTATTCGAGTCATCGCAAGGTGAGTGTTTTTGGCCTGGTAGGGACGAATATTGGGCTGGCTTTAATGCCAGTCAAAATTTACGAATATCACCAGCATCCTGATATCCTGGCTATTCCCTTGGAAGAAGAGATCGAATGCAACGTCGTTCTTGCATACCTGAAAAACCGAAAACTTCCTGAAGCCGCCAGGATTTTCGTGGACTTTATGAAGCACTCCGTGAAAATATAAACCGGCTGGCAGTCAGCAGTCCTGGGATCGAATTTTGATGATGGTAATCTATAGGGATAGCAGCTAGACTGGCACGCCCGGTCGTTCCGACCCAGCCAGCCATGCCTTGCCTTCGGCATACAGTCTTTCCACCGCCGCGCCTCGTAAACCGGGCAAATCAGCTTTGACGGTAAAGCCATTCTTGGATTGTAAATAGCCCAGGTGGCGGTAGCCTTCGGGGAAACTTGCGAGCAAGTCCGTGTCTAATTTGAGAACCGCAGACGGGTCGACCGGATCGAGCCGGTCTTTTTCATAGATCGGCTGCCTGCGCACGATCCCCCACTGTCCATTCCGTTTTTCCAGGAAGTCGTAAAACCGCCCGGTACAGACCACATCCACCAGAACGCCATCCAACGGGGCACGCTGGTGGATGGTCATTTTGACCTGCGAGATGGCTCGCGATCCTGAGATATCGCAGGTCCAGCCGCCTAGTAAATGCAGGATGTTGCCGCCTGCATTAAAAAGCTCCCGGCTGGCAGCGATAAAATCCACCGCCGTGCCCTGGAACCAGGTTGCAGTCATCCAGCCATCTGTGTGCCAGACGGTCGCAAAGCGCTCCCAATCGCCGGCATCTCGATAGAGCACCCAATTTTCCACCACCTCAAGGATGGCGAGTTTATCTGCGGATAGATCATTCATAATCATATGCCTCGATCAGGGATATTATGCAGAGTCTGCGCGATGCCTTCCCGCATCTCCTTGATATCGACTGAGAGCGACAAATAACTGTTTTCGAAGCGCACTCCAAAAGCTTCTTTCAATACCGCCATGACGCGCTGGGCAGCCTCCTTCTGGACTTCTACCGGGCGGCCTTCGCGGATCAGCAGGTTGACGTGCACAAACGCGTATGCCGGGTCACCGTCGGCGATGCGGTACTGGTTGTGCTTGATGGCACGGCTTTTGATGCCTTTCAGGTTAATTGCACCGGTCGCAACCAGCTCGGTGTGCAGGTGTGCCAGCAGCGGCTGGACGTCGAACTCAAGATTGTCGCTGTATTCAAGCGTCAAATGTGGCATAGGCTTTACTCCACGGGTGGTGTGCCGTGCGTATGAAACGACGGAATGGTGGGCAGTCCCCACGCCTGACCTTTCTTGCGCTCGGCTTCGCTCCAGACAATCGGCTGCCAGTCTGGCGCGAGGATCAGACGCGCTCCGGCGTTGGCAATCTCGAATCGGTTGCCGCCCGGCTCGTACACATACAGAAAAAAGGTCTGCTGAATGGCGTGCTTATGCGGGCCAGTTTCCATAAACACACCGTATTCCAAACAGATATCTGCGGCGCGCAGGATTGCCTCGCGGCTGTCGACCGCGTAGGTGATGTGGTGCAGCCGCCCCTGCGCCCCTGTCCAGTCTTCGGATATCGCCACATCATATGTTTTGTTAGTAAAGGTTACCCAGGAAGCCTTTTCGGAGCCGTCATCAAAAATCACCTGTTCGGTCATGCGGGCACCGAGGGCTCGCTGCATAAAAATCCGGTTGGCGCGCACATCCTTTGCCAGCAGGTTGATATGGTCAATCCGCCGCAAGCCGATGCCTTTATCCGGGAAGCGCGATGCTTGGTTTCTGAGCGCCGGGCGCAGGTGTTCTGGCGCTTTGTACCACTCCGTTTCGTAATAGATTTCCATCTTGTGCCCGTCTGGATCGGTGAAACAGTACGCAGGACCATGTCCAACATTGTGATCGTTCCAGCCCAGCCCAAATCCGGTATTTTCCAGCACAGTTACCCGGCGCTGCAGTGCTTGCGGGCTGGAGGCGCGCAGGGCGTAGTGACCAATGCCGGGCTGTGCTGCCGCGGTCAATTGCAGAGAGTGGTGTTCATAATCATCCCAGCCGCGCAGGTAAACCGAATCACTCTCGCGACCGCTTTCCACCATTCCCATTATGTTCACAAAAAATTTTCTGCTCTCTTCCAGAGTGGGGGTCAGCAATTCCACGTGCGCCAGATGCGCCACATCATAAATAGGTTCTTCGCTGATCATGGCTTCCTCAAATTCTTCTCTACAATATCTCGCAGTTTGTGCAGGTCATAGGAAATCTCACCGGCGGCAAGTTTCTGCTGCATAGAAGCCTCGCGTCCAGATCTTGCCTCCGCAGCAATCAGCACTTCATTTACCCTTTCGCGCCTGACGCAAACCCCGCCATCCGCATCTATAACGATGATGTCCGATGGGGAAATTTGTGTCCCGCCGATAGACAGGGTCACATTTAACCCACCAATCTTCGTCTTCGTTGCGCCTCGCACCCGTATGTAATGGGTCCAGATTGGCAAGCCCATTTCCACCAGCGCTTCCACATCGCGCACCGCTGCGTCGACCAGGATGCCTGCTGCTCCACGAAATTTAACCTGGGTCGCCAGCAGCTCACCGACCAGCGCCACGGGAGCTGCTTCTGGCATTGCTAACACCAGCACCTCTCCCGGCTGGATTTGTTCGATGATGGCGTGCACCATCAGGTTATCATCCTGACCACATAATGCTGTGCGGGCAGGACCGGCGATTCGGCTGCCAGGCACGAGCTGGATCAGGGGGATATCGATCAGCCCTGCTCGCCCCGCGGCTTCATATACGGTCGCTACTCCCAATTCGCTCAGTCGCTTGAAATCAGATTCTGTCATAGGCTTTTCACCACCCAGGGCAGCGTGCGCTGCAGTGCTTCAGCATATTTCACTTCCGACATGCCGGAAATCCGGCGGGCGTGGTTGCCGCGTCGCGAAGCCAGCTCGGTGTAATAGCCGCGCAGGTAACTTTGCGCCTGCATCGTCTCCATCGCCTTGATCTTCTGTTCCATCACTGGAGTGATATCCACAAAGGTGTTTGGGTTGAAATCGCATAGCTCTGGCTGGTGAGGCTCGAAATAATACAGGTCTGGCGGGGTGATGTTCTTGAACGCGCTGGCAACCCCGGCGCCGGAGGCGAGCAGGCGCGCTTTTTGGACAGCCTGGCTGGCTACCGGATGGTCGGGGTTGAAAGGGTCAAGCGGAGTGTGTGTCAGCACAATGTGCGGCTCCATCTCTCGAAACAGGTCCACGATCTGTTCCATTGTTGCATCGCTGATCAGCAGCGGATAATCACCCAGATCAAAGCAGCGGAACTCAGCTCCCAGAATATTCGCTGCCGCGCTGGCTTGCTCATGGCGGATGCGTTTGACGTTTTCCAGGGTTTGGTCCGGCTCTTTCCACAGCTCGCCTGACTCGCCCCGCTCGCCATAAGACAGTGCAATCACGAGAGCGCTACCGCCCTGTGCTGTGACCATCGCAATCGTCCCGCCTGCACGCCAGACGAAGTCAGCGGAATGTGCTCCGATGACGAGAAGTTTCTTTCCGTTCATCCAGCTTCTCCTGTTACTTCAAGACTCGATCCAGAAAATCGAGCACCTTTTTAACATTTTCCGCGGTTTCAAAACTGGGGTCTGCATGTTCTGCGCCTTCAAGCAGTTCCAGAGTGACGTTAGCCTTACCGAGCGCCTGTTCCAGTTTCGCTGCAAGATGAATAGACTGCATCGCGGGCACTGTCACATCATTTGTCCCATGCTGAAGCAAGAAAGGTGGTGCGCCAGGACGAATATACGTTTCTGGATTGGCTGCTTTCACCCTTTCAGGGATTTCGGTGATGGTTTGACCTAAAAGCAGGGATTCGGGTGAATTTGGCTCGCTGTGGCGCAAACCCGGCGGCGGTAGCTTGCCCATCGCCGCAAGCTGTTCATCCATTTTGAGAAAGTTTGCCGGTCCGTACCAGGTTACCACTGCCTGGACATGGCAGGGCTGATCGGGATTTCCCAGGCTTAAATCTTCCAATTCCGAAATCCCCGTCGAGGTGCCCAGCATGGTGGCGAGATAACCACCCGCGGAGCCGCCCCATGCTGCGATCCGGTTGGGGTCGATCTTGTAGTGCTGCGCATTGCCTCGCACCCAGCGCACGGCCGCCTTGGCATCCTGCACGAGGGCTGGGAATTTGGCTTGCCAGCTCAATCGGTAATTGATGGAAACGACTGCGTAGCCGCGCTTCAGCCCTTCCAGCATGGGGATAACCTGCATATCTGCTTTGTCGCAGCCCATGAATGCCCCACCGTGGATTGCCATAATCACCGGGAAGGGTCCTTCACCTTGATCGGGTAAATAGATATCGAGCTTTTGCGCTGGGGAGACCTGGGCGTAGGGTACATCAAAGGATTTTCTTTTAATGTGTTCCGTGTTTGCTGGTGGTGGCGCATCCGGAACTGCGTAATGTGGAGGAGGTGTTTGTGTGTTTGTCATATTAAGCTGCTACTTTTGCAACGGTCTCTTGAGCTTTGCGATTTTTCTGGTAAACATCAAAAGCGACTGCCAGCAACAGCACTGCTCCCTTGACCAGATTTTGATAAAAATCCTGCAAACCAAATAATTGCATACCGTTATTCAGTACCCCGATAATCAATACGCCAGTGAACAGACCGAATATCGTACCTTCACCGCCTTTGAAGCTGACACCACCTAAAAGCGCAGCAGTCAAAGCATCAAACTCAATACCTGCGCCGGTGGAAACCTGTCCGTTAAATACTCTTGATAGCAATAATACAGATGTTATACCGGATGCAAATCCACCGATTGCAAAGACAGATAATTTCATCTTGTTGATATTCACGCCTGCCAGACGGGAAGCTTCCTCGTTTCCTCCCATCGCGTAAACATACCTTCCAAAATATGTTTTCCCAAGGATGAATGCTCCGATGAACAGGACAATAATCATGATAATTATGGGTACTGGAATTGGACCAATGTAGCCCTGCCCCCAAAACCGGAATGAATCTGGTAGACCACTGATATTCCTGCCCCCCGCGATGATATAGCCAAGACCTTTATAAATCATGGCGGTTCCCAAAGTGATAATGAGTGGGTGAATTTTGAGCACGATACTGAGAAATCCATTGGTCATGCCCAACAGAGTTCCCAGTAGTATGCAGATCGGAATCGCAATCAAGGGAGAAATTCCATAATCAGCCATCAAGATTGCCAGAACGATGTTGGTGACTATGATCTGTGATCCTATGGAGAGGTCGATGCCTCCGGAAATCATGACGAACATGATCCCTACCGCGCTGATGGTAACAAAGGAAATTTGACGCAGCATCAACCGAAAGTTATTCACACTCAGGAAATTGGGGGCGATGATTGAAAACAAAATCACCAATCCAATTAAAACAATCAGTGGTGCATGTCTGCTCATCAGCATGCCTAGCTTCCTGGTCAGGTTTTTGAAAGTTGAAGGTTTATTTTCCATCTCTATAATTTCTCCGTTTTCGTTAGTGTTGACCTGACGCAAGGTCGAGAATGTGTTCTTGACTGAATTGCTCCTTTGTTACTTCTCCTGCCATTTTTCCCTCGCATAGCACAATGATCCTGTCAGACATACCCAGCAGCTCTTCCATATCCGAGGAGATCATTAAGATCGCGATGCCATTATTGGCAAGATCGCACATCAATTTGTATATCTCCTGTTTCGTGCCAACGTCAATCCCCCGGGTCGGTTCGTCGAAAATCAGGATATCTGATTCTGCCGCCAGGGATTTTGCCAGAATCACTTTTTGCTGGTTGCCCCCGCTCAGGTTTTTAACCTCCTGCAGCAGGCTTGGCGTTCTGATGTCAAGCTGCTTAGCATAACTCTCGGCAGTCTGATCTTCTTTCTGTGTGTTGACGACCAAATATTTGGATAGCTGGCGGACAATTGGAAAGCTGATATTCCACTTGACGCTCATCTCCAGGAATAACCCCAGACTTTTCCTGTCCTCGGTTAATAATCCGATCCTGTATTTCTTTGCATCCGTCGGGGATTTGATCTGTACAGGCTTTCCATGCACCAGAATTTCACCGCTCTCTGCCGGCACCGCGCCAATGATCACCATAGCAAGCTCAGTTCGGCCCGCCCCAACCAGACCTGATAGCCCGACAATTTCACCCTTCTTGACGGAGAAGGAGATTTCCTTGTCACCGTTTCCCGATAAATTTCTGACCTCCAATGCTACTTCTGTTGGAATAATCGATCTGGGTGGGTATGTCTCTGTTAGCTTTCGCCCGACCATTAACCGAATGAGCTCTGTACGGTTCGTGTCCTTGGTGAACAGTGTTTCCACATATTTACCATCGCGCAGCACAGTCACCCGGTCAGAAATCCTGAAAACTTCATCCAGGCGATGAGAGATGTAGATAATAGTTACACCGTTCTGCTTTAATCGATTGATAATTTCAAACATATGCTCAACTTCAGAAACAGATAGCGGCGCAGTGGGTTCATCCATAATCAGGATTTTTACGTTCTTCGATACCGCTTTGATAATTTCTACGACTTGTTGTTGAGCGGGTGATAATTCTCGGACAAAAATATCCGGATCGATAGCTATGTTGAATTGTTTGAATAATTCCCTGGTTTGATTCCTCATCCCTTTCAAGTCCACCAGAATTTTTCCGTCAGGTTGAGCCCCGAGAAAAATATTCTCAGCTACTGACAGGGTGGGGACCAGATTGAATTCCTGGTAGATCACTTCAATTCCCAGGCTTCTGGAAAGATGAGGAGTCATCTTTTGATATTCTTTTCCATTGATTGTGATCAAGCCCTCGTCGAAGGTGATTGCGCCCGCAATAGCCTTGATGAGGGTTGATTTGCCAGCGCCGTTTTCACCCAGCAGTGCGTGCACCTCCCCATCAGTAAAATCAATGGAAACCTGGTTCAGCGCTAAAACACCCGGATAACGCTTGGTGATGTTCTTTAGAGATAGGACAGTTTTATCGTCCATTAATCAATACACCTCATTTGATAGTTGCTTGTTGTTTTTTGCTTATTCTCGCATTTCGATAACATCATCAACGTACTCCATGTCAAACCACCACTTTTGTTCAGGGATCGCTTTACCCAATCCGGATATCTCAGCAGCCCGGATGGCAATGCCCCGGGTAAACGGGAAATTTATGACCAGACTGCGTACCAGGTTGTTCGGCAGGGTAGTTGGGTTGCTCCAGGGACAGTTTTTTACACAGGTATTGCACATCGTCCCTTTTTTATTGGTGAAATTATAGCTGGCACATGCCCTTGTATTTAACTTCCAGGTTTCATAGCCATTGTACATGGATTTTTCCCCCGTCGGGATGGCTTTACTGGGACAGACTTTTGCGCAGATTTTGCAGTCCTGGCAAAAGCTCTGCAATCCGAAATCGACGGGCTGGTCAGGCACCAGGGGCATGTCTGTGAGCACGACAGCCGCCTTGTAAGCCAATCCAAGGAATGGATTCAGGATTATCCCGGCGCGGCTGACCTCTCCAATGCCAGCCGCAAGCAAGAGAGGCGGAAGCAAAACCGTATATCGATTCACAAAAGATGGCCCATATTGAGCCGTAGCATCCCATCCCAGGCGCCTGATGTAATTGGCGACCGTTTCAGCTACCATCCCGAGGTGCTGGTAGGACTGGAAACTGATTGGATCCCCCATCCAATCATGCCCGTTGGAAGACCGCACTGCCTTTAACTCTTTGCGCATTACAATCACGATCGCGTTTTCATAGCGGGCATCAATCGGATTACCTTGTTTATCATGGCTGTAATAAGCTGATTCTGGCACTTTGCAGGTTCCCATGATATCGGCTTTTAGAAAGTACCCGACTGACTTGATGTGCTGGGTCAAAATCTGAGCACCTTGTGGGATCGGCGCGATCTCAGCCGCCACCGGGTTAGCCCCCATTAAGGCAATGTGGTCAATCACATCTTTCTGTGCTGCAGAGAGTGGATATTTTCCCGGCAGGCTTTTTTGCACACCCTTTTGCACCACCGGACCATATTCACCTCGTGCGGCAAGTCCGTAGGCTGTATTGCGCATATCGATCCGTTGGATGCTATCGGTGAGCTGGGTTGTCGGTTTTTCAACGCGCTTGAGCGTCTCCAAAGGGTATGGACCAGGCTGTTTTTGCTGATTTCGCCGGCTATTCTCAGTCAGATTTTTCGTCTGCTCCACCAGATTCTGCTCCTGTTCTTGGTATAAGGACTGTGGCGATGTTGGGCATATTGACCGCACCGCCACAGTCACTAAGTTATTTCAGTTACAACATCTATATTCGTTAGATGCTATCGCTCGTCAAATGGTGGAGCCGGATACAGGAATTCAGCCGTGGATTGTTCAGGCGGCCAGACCAATTCCAGTGCACCGTTCTGCCATTGAATGAGCGGATTCAGCACGTTTCCAGTGCCATCTTCGTTGAATGTTACTGGACCGATCACTGTGTCCACATTGATGGCGGAGATCGCATCCCTCACAGCCTGGCGATCCAAAGTTCCGGCATCCTCAATTGCCTTGGCGAGAATCTGCACGCAGGCGTAAGCCGGGCCTGTCAACAGATCCGCAGGGCGTCCAAATTCAGCCTGGTATGTCGCATTGAGCTCGTCCACTCCCTCGAACTTCTCGCCATGGTGCCATCCAGGGAAGATGGTGACATAGTCACCAATCGCACCCATGGATTCTCCCCAGTTCACGCCTTCTGGCGCTCGGATGACCACAGAGAATTTTGGAGTCCAGCCAAGTTCGGCCATTGTCTTGAACATGCCGCTGCCGTCCGGGAAAACCGGCAGTGTCAGCAGCACTTCTGCCCCAGCTGCCTTAGCTTTGAGGATCGCGTCAGACCAGTCATTGTTTGGCGCGACTGGATTCTCAGCGCGCAGGACGACTTCATATCCATATTCAGCAGCATTCTTTTCCCAAAGATCGCCTAATTCTTTGCCCCAGTCATCGCTGTAGGAGAAAATCGCTACCTTTGTGGGTCGCTCACCTTCAGGAAGGGCTGTGTTCAGGATTTCAAAGGTGTCTTTTGCTTGTTGGGGTGATTTGGGGAATGGAGAGAACAGGTATTGGTAGCCCTGCTGGTGGATCTGGTAAAGCGCAAAAGCAATGCCGCAGTAGGGGACTTGGTTCTTTTCGGCAATTGCCGATGCCGCAGCGTGCATGGAGCTTCCTGCACCACCCAGGTAAGCTGTCACATTCTGTTCTGCAAAGAGCGTCTCCAGCTTGCTTACCGCCTTAGTGGGGTCCGATTCATCATCGTAGTAGGTCAGGCGAAGCGGGACCTTGGTGCCATATTCCTCAACATAGACGCCGCCATCTGCATTGATTGCATCGACAGCCATCTGATATCCAGGAAGCACCATATTCCCAAGTGAGCCAAAGTTTCCCGTCAGAGGAATGGAAGCACCGAGTTCGATAAACTCGGGCGCCGGTGGTTTCGCTGCTTCTTCCGCAGCCGCGGCCGCTCCTGGTTCGCATCTAAAGGTTGTCAATGGATCGAGGGTCTCAACCGGGAAATTACCATCGCCGATCATCCCCTTCATGATATCGTGCGTGCTTTGAATCAGATCGTCGAGGCTGCCACCGATTGCAACAGCACCGCGATAAGCGCCAGCTTCGCAGCCCGGGACCAGTGTCTGATTTTCCGGGCTGATATCACCGGAGAACACAGCGTATTCGTCCAGATTATCTGGTGCATAAGCTGCCATCGCTTCGGCAACACCCTGAGCACCAGAGTCTCCCACAACCAGGATAACTTTCACATCTGGATTGGCGGTGAAGATGTTCTCCGTCGCGCTGACTGCCTCAGAAATCGTTGTTTCGGGTACGTCAACAAACTGGACCAGGTCGGCTTTGGTGCAGTTAGCGATGGTCTCCATCCCTTCGGTTCGCTTCTTGATAAGTTCCGTGCCTTTGGAGCCGATCACTGCAGCTTTGATGCTCTTTTCTGCCGCATCGGGGAAGGTTGCGTTGATCCAGTCGCATGCCATATCTGCCATGGTCGTACCGATTTCATACTGGTCGGTGTGCATGATGGCATCGTAAGGGCCCAGCGCATCAACCGGAACACCCATGACCTTGATACCGGCTTTTTTGGCTTCTAGAATAGCTGCCTCTACACCTTCGGGCTCGAGCGCTGCCATGATAATCATGCCGTCGACATCACTCGCAATACAGTTCTCGATCTGGTTGAACTGCGTCTGCGCACTGCCTTCAGCGCCGTATATCAGCACCTCCACGCCTTCAGCGGCGAATTTTTCCTTCACACCATCAGTAAGACCTGCCAGGAAGGCATTTCCAGTTTCAGGAATCAGGTAGCAAACCTTCTTGCCTTCAATCGAAGTGGTCGCAGGTGCTTGCTCTGCTTCTGTTACTTCAGGTGCTTCTGTCGCTTCTGGTGCCGTCGTTGGGGTCGTACATCCAGCAAACAGCATGCTGAGCACCAGCATAAGGGCAATCAAACCTAATATCTTGGCTTTCATAGTTCATCCTCCACGAACGTAAGTTCTGAATCTGAATTGGATAGGTTGTGAACTTGTTCGGTCAAAATCAATGCAATGGACCACCTCCTTCTACATGCGATAAACCTGTGTCAACAGTAGATGTCAACTCGACTTTTCGAGGGCGGGATGATTTCCTCTCGGCTTTGCCCGCCGTCTGAAAGCGTTGCGACCTAATTTCCAAATCGAAATAATTCCACCCGGCAGGAAGAGCACGACAAGAATGAACAGCACACCAAAGATGATCAGGTGGTATTCACCCACATTCAAAACCAAAAACTCCTTCATCACCACAAAAAACACAGCGCCGATGATTGGACCAAGGATGGTGCCTGTGCCCCCGATATAAACCATGGTCAGCATGTCCAGGCTCCACACCGGAGAAAATGTGAACTGGGGGTAATAACTGACGTGATAGTATGCGAAAGCCCCACCAGCCAGCCCGGTAAAAAAGGCGCTGATCACCAGCGCAAGAAGCTTATGTCCGAGGGCGCTAACCCCAAGCGATTCTGCCGCATCTTCTTCCTCTCGCACAGCCATCATACCGAGACCCTTTTTTGAATTGGCTAAGGCATAAGCAGCTCCAACAACGATGATGACCATTCCCAGGAACAGGTAGTAGCGCGGTGTTAGCTGGTAGTTTTTCAGCATTTCGATGGGCAGAGCAGAAATCGTTGGAAACAGATTCCCAACCGTGACATTGAGAATTTGCGCGAGCGCCAGCGTGCCGATGGCAAAGTACACACCTTTCAGCCGGAATGCCGGAGCTCCAATGATAAGTGCAAAGGCTACTGCCAGCAGCCCGCCTGCCAGGATGCTCGGCAGCAGCGGGAATCCTCCCGTCCAGAGCTGGCGAGCAAGCAGGCTGCCCAGCCCAAAGAATGCTGCATGACCGAGACTGGTTTGCCCGGTAAAGCCCCCCAGAATATTCCAGCTCGAAGCAAGAGTTACATACAGGAAGATCAAAATCAAGAGGTTGATGATATTCTCTTTTTCGATCACCAGCGGGAGAACGGCAAGGATCAGGATGAGTACAACAATGAATACGATCTGTAATCTTTTCATCAGGTCACTTTTCCTTTGCGCCGAACAAGCCTTGGGGTCTGAATATCAACACCAAAAGGAAAAGGATGAGTCCAACAACCTGGCGGTAGTTACCGCTGATGAATAAAGCAGTGGTCGATTCTGTAACACCCAGCAGGATGCCTCCAAAGAAGGTTCCCATGAAGTTCCCTAATCCGCCCAACACCATCACAATCAATGCCTTGAGCGTCCAGCTCATTCCCATCGATGGATCAACTGAGAAGGTTACACTGACCAGGGCGCCTGCCACCCCGGCGAGCGCCGTTCCGATCAGGAAGGAGAGTAGATAGACCTTTTGCGTGTTAATTCCCACCAGGGCGGCTGCTTCCCAATCTTCAACGGTCGCCCGGATCGCTTTCCCGGTGTAGCTCTTGCGCAGGAATTGCTGCAAGGCAAACATGCATATCAGGGCAATTACCAGACCCGCAACGCGCACGTATGGGAAGCGGATGCCCATCACGACAAAGGCTTCGCCGGAGTAGGATGTGGTAATTCCGCGATCATCGGCAGTCCACAGGCTTAACGCGATGTTCTGTAAAACTAGAGTCAAGCCAAAACCGATCAGCATGGTGTTTTTGATCTTATCTTCTTCTTTTAACTTGACCATGCGAACAAACAGCAAGCGGTAGAGGACGAAACCAATCACAATCAGAAATGCGATCGTCAGGGGGAGTGACAGGAAAGGATCGAGTTCTAATAGATTGAACAGCCAGTAGGTTGCATAGCCGCCGAACATCAATAGCTCACCATGGGCGACATTTAGAAATTTTGTGACCCCGAAGACCATTGAGATGCCCACGGCTGCCAATCCATATAATGAGCCTAACAGAATTCCGAAAACCAGGTTTTGAATGAAGACTTCAGTCATTAATTAAGAATCCTTTACTATCCCAAGTATGCACTGCGAATAGATTCAAAGGATAGGAGAGCATCTCCTTTGCCTTCTCCGACGATTCTTCCGTTTTCGATTACATAAGCTCTTTGCGCCAGCTCAAGCGCGGCACGAACATTTTGTTCTACCAGCAAAACGGTCACCCCTTGCCGGTTGATCTCGCCAATCATTTCGAACATGTGCTGGACCAGAATAGGAGCCAACCCGAACGAAGGTTCATCCAGCAGCAGTAATTTCGGTTGCGACATTAACGCCCTGCCAATCGCCAGCATCTGGCGCTCACCGCCGCTCAACGTGCCCGCTTGTTGTTTCTGTCTCTCTTCAAGACGTGGAAAGATCTCAAACACACGCTTCAAAGATTGATCCTTTACTTTTCTGGCATTACGTATGAATGCTCCTAATTCCAGATTTTCAAGCACGGTCAGACCCGTAAACGCCCTGCCGCCCTCAGGCACCTGGGAGATTCCAAATTCGACGATTTTATGAACCGGTTCTTTGCCCAGGGAATGCTCGTCGAATCGAACACTACCCGAGGCAGGCCTGATCAGTCCTGTGATCACTTTCAGGGTGGTAGTTTTCCCGGCGCCATTTGGACCGACGAGGGCTACAAGCTCCCCCTGGTCAACCTGCAGTGAGATATTCCAGAGTGCCTGGAGGTCTCCATAGAATGCATCGACTGCTTCTATATTAAGCATGGGCTTTTCCAAGATAAACATCGATGACTTGAGGGTCATGAATGATATTCATGGGCAGGTCTTCTGCGATTTTTCTTCCCATATTTAATACAACCACGCGGTCCGATAGCCCCACAACGGCCTTTACGATATGCTCCACGATGAGGATGGTCAGATTCAGATCGTTCTTAATCTGCCTGATCAATTGCATGGCGGTCTCAGCTTCAGCATGATTCAAACCAGCCATCAGCTCATCCAATAGGAGCAGTTGAGGGCTGGTTGCTAGCGCTCTAGCCAGCTCAAGCCGCTTACGTTCCATCAAGGTCAAGTCCTTGGCCAGCACATCTGCTTTGCCCAGCAATCCCATTAACTCAAGGATTGATTTTGCCTCCGCGGCTGCCACGCTAAGAGTCTTGGCGGGACTTTGGCCGTACACCCTCCCCACCATGACATTCTGCAGCGCGGAAAATTGCAGGAATGGCTTGATCAATTGAAAGGTTCTTGCCATGCCTTTATGGCTTAATTGATATCTTGGAAGCCCGGTTACATTCTCTCCTTTAAACAGTACCGTCCCAGAATCGGGTTTAATGAAACCTGTCAGCAGATTTAGGGTTGTGGTTTTGCCTGAGCCATTGGGACCGATGATACCAAGGGTTTCTCCTTGTTCGACCTCAAAGCTTATATCTTGAACTGCCCGTAATCCCCCAAATGATTTGCTTAATCCTTCAACCTGCAAAAAGGTCATGCGCTCTCCTTTAGTAAGGTTTGGACGTAACAGTTCTGGTCATGTTATGTTGTCAAAAATCTTCATCCACCTGACATATGTGGGAAGAAACACAGCCGGCAGTCGGGCTCGATCTTATCCTCCAGTTCGCTTTGTATGCCATTAATCGTAATTAATCCGATCTCTTCCGGATCGAGCCCTAATAAAACAACCACTTCTTGGACATCCAACGCAGCACCTGGATTCAGGATTTGCTTCGGCTGCCTGCCCGATGCCAATTGTCCAAAGAGCTCCACCTCGAATACCATATTGTTCACAGCGTGTCGAAAACCGCGTCTAGTTCGGAATCCGGAATATCAAATGTCGCGTTGTGCGGCGCCAGAGGTTCCTCGCGCATATACTCGGGGATGCGATGGTCTGCCGCCGTGATGCCTGCCCGGCGATTGAACTCGATTTCGGTCTTCAACACCTCCCGGTTGTAGCGATCCAAGTCTGCTGTTGTCCAATTCCACCCATAAATGCCATTGAGCATATCCACCATGAGCTGCGGATTGGCAATCACTGGCGGGCGGGCGAATAAACACAAGCCGGTGCTGTCGAGCATTGCTGCGATGATCTGCAGTTTGAGCGAAAGTTCCTTCTGGCCCTGGATGCCTAACGGATTGACTTCCTTGCGTGCGCCGAAGGCATTCCCGGCGGTGTGATCTGCGCCTTGTGGTGATGTAGCATAGGTGACGCCGTTCCCTTTCAGGCTGCGCGGATCATAGCCCGGCATCGCCTGTCCCAACGCAGCCGGTACTCGCCTGATCCCGAAGACATTCCCGGTTGTCACTGCGCCATTTCCGATCACCCTTCCTAGGACGGTGCCCTCACCCACCTGGTTCAATAAGCCGATGAACGATTCGGTATCCCCAAAGGTTGCCAGACCTGCCTCCACCGCCACACCCAGCGCAGCGCCGGTTTCAATGGTGTCCACGCCAAAGTCGTTGCACATGTAGTTGAGCCGGGCGACATCATCCAAATTTCCGATACCAAGGTTGGAACCCACCAGGGAAATCGTTTCGTACTGCAGGGTGCCGACGATGGGTTCTCCTGCATCATCTACATACTGGTTGCGGCAGGAAATCACGCAGCCTGGCATACAGCGCGTGCCGATTTTGCCCTCGCGTTCCAAAATAACCTCGCGCATGTGCTCGCCGCGCAAGTTCGTGGCGGGTTCAAAACTGCCGCTGTTGAAGTTCTTTGTAGGCAGTGAGCCCATCTCGTTGACAGCCCCTACAATCGAAGCTGTTCCGTACAAATGCTGCGATCCTTGCGTTCCCAACTTTGGATCGTTGATCAATTTCTGCGCAAAAGTCCGGGCTGCGTTGCGGAAGAGCTCCTCATCGGCAAAGGGAACTACCTTTCCCACTGGCTTATCGATAATGATGGCTTTCAGACCTTTGCTGCCCATCACCGCTCCCAGTCCGCCACGTGCGGCATGGTTGCTGCGCTGGTCACGCTCTCCGGTGACCGAGATGCTGGCTCCTCGCATCAGGTATTCGCCAGCCTGTCCGATGCAAATGATAGTGCTGCCAGCACCGTAGCGTTCTTGCAGGTGATCCGATGTGGCGTATGTGCCAAGACCGCACGCTTCTCCTGCTGGGAGCAGCCTGGCGTTCTCACCCTGGATATGCAGGAGATAGAGCTCGTCCTGTGCTGGCTGCCCTTCGATGACGATCGCCTTTATTCCCAGCTTACCTAACGTATCACCGGCGGTGCCGCCAGCATTCGCTTCCTTCACACCTCCAGTCAGCGGGCTTTTTGCTCCTACAGACAGGCGTCCAGCAGTAGTCACGCCGGCGCCACCCAGTAAGCCGGGTGTAAAGATTAAGTTTATTGTGGGGACCCAGGGCATCGCAGGTGGCTGGAATTTCTTCAAGCAGCAATTTGGCGATTAACGCCCTGCCGCCAAGGCGATCATACGGCTCACTCGCTGGTTCCCATGCGACTTGAAGCGTATTCATATCCACACGTAATAGTTTCATCTTTCACTCCATTTCTTCGTTCGCAGGCTGTTTCCAACCGACATAAGCCTTTGATTTAAATGGCAGAGCATAAACCCCGCTATCACCACATTGAAACAACCAAGTTCGGTAGGTAGCGGGGCTTGGGCTCATCACATCTTGTCTGCGGTCTGTGTGAGATCGCTCGAATGCATGGATCGCTCACTCATTATTTCGTTGATTTTTAAGGCGGATAAGCAACCGTATAAATATGCTTGCCGCCATTCAGAGGTCCCTTGATCAGCGCCTCTATCTCTGCCGGGTCGCGCTGCGTGACCTTGTCAACCGGCGGGAGCTCCCCGGCTGGGAAGCGCGTCATGATGTCGCCAATCAACTTCACCATGAAATCCATCGCCGCTTCGACACCCGGATAAGCTTTCTCTGCATTGGCTTTGGTAGGGCTGCCGATCACCCCTTCCGGGTAAACCAGGATCTCTGCTCCTCCCAGCCCGACATGCTCATGTCCTTTGATTGGCGCGTGGTAGACTTCTCCGCCCTTATCCACATATCCGGGGGGTAAGAAGCCTTCGGGTTTGGTGTCCACCGCCAGCTCCATATTCATAAATTCCGGGAACAACGCAAGCGAGTAGGAGGCTTCCACTTCACAGGCATGTTGGAATGGGGTATCGAATGGCCCACCGTGCGCCTTATCTTTCAGGAAATCTTTTATTACAGTCGGCCAGTGCAGTGATATTAATACACAAGGCACCTGGTATTTTTTCGCCCATTGGTGGAGTGCCAGCGGGATGACTTCTTCCTGGCCGTGTCCGTTCAGGAATATCTGCTTGCGAAAGCCCATGTTCCACAAACCGGCAATAATGGCGCGAATATTCGCCAGGAATGCGTCTTCTGGGACCACAACGGTGCCCGGCATGCCGAGATGGTTATAGGGATGGGAGCCATACCACACCGGCTCCGCCACCGTGCAGCCCACCTCGAGAGCTACCTGCTCCGCCATGCGTGTCACCAGAAAGGTGTCTTCTCCAAGGGGTTGAGCGGCGCCATGGCATTCAGTGCTGCCTAACGGGACAATGATCAAGTCGTTCGTCTTAAGCCGCTCATTGATCTCGGTCATATTCATGGTCTGCAGGTAAACCTTGTTGGGGCTTTCCATGTGACCGCCTTTAGGTGGAAGCTGCCATTTACCCATGCTGTACTCCTTTTTTCCAAAATCAACAACCAATAAATTATTTGGATTAAACTGCCGGCAGGTGCAGATCGTCGGATCCCTTCGGCGATTGCTTGAGCTCCGGATAATACTTAGATACCATCTCAACAACGATTGCAGCCTGGTCTGCCATGCGCTTCCCATCAGCAGCAGAAGTCATCTCACCGTGCCCGCTGACGACTGAGTTGCCTGTCTTGCAGTGCACCGGCGCAGCGACGCGCACAATCTCTGGCGCTTCATAAACGCGGATGAAACCACCCGAGCCGGGCGGGTTATCGGTGTGCACATCCAGGGGGGTTTTGACTGCCTGGCGAAGCGCGGCGATCATCGGGATTTGCAAGTCACGCACCGGGTTGATGCTGTCAGCGCCGAGGCTCTCCAGGAGCTTGAATGAGCACGGATTGCACTGCCCTAAATGGGCTGAAGTCTTAAAGATAATTTCCTTCGGCAGAGCCCCGTCCTTGCGCATCTGCCCGACCAGCCAAAGCATCCCTTCGTCGTAAATCAGGAAGCCTCGCACACCCAGGTCATAGCCGCGCTTGATGTCTTCCACTCCACGCAGGACCTGGTCCATGCCGCGCAGACGGTAGCTGATGCGAACGCCTTGTGGAGAAAGCACCGTTGCGCCGGTATCATAAGTGGCGCGTGGGCCGGTTGACATCAGCAGCTCAGCCCCGTAATCATGGCACAGGCGGCAAATCTCTTTGATTTCCTCTTTGGTGTGGCGGAACATGCCGTACGTTTCAGTGACACGGTTGATGGTGATGCCGTTCTTGGTGGATGTTTCTAACAGGGCAGCCACAGTCTCAGCCGAATTCACCGTCGGCACCTCGATGCGGAAGGCGCCGCCATCCGGGAAACGCAGACTTGAGGATGGCATATCGTAGGCATCGCCCTGCGGCATACCGATCTTTTTTAGATACTTGCGGGTTTCTTCAAACATAATGTGTTCTCCTCAAATAAATTTTTGTTTTACGATTCAGAGCGATGGGCTGGCAGGGGTGGGCTGTAGACCCAAACGATTTTTAGCGGCTCATCGCCGATATTTTCTACGCGGTGCTTCTTGCCAAGCGGGGAGTAAAAGGCGGTCTCCGGACCAATTTCCCATTCTCCTTCACCTTCGATCACGATCTTTGCGCGACCGCTGATTAGGAACAGCACCTCTTCAGATTCGTCGTGCTGGTGATCGGGGATCATGCTGCCTACCTCGGTGATATTCATCCCCATCGATAGATTGTGCACGCCTCCAAACTTGGGGGCTAAAAGCAGCTTTGAGACCCGCGGGGGAGTCCGGTATTCTCCTTCAACATCTGATGCCTTGACAAATGGTAGTTTTTTCATATCATCACTCCAGAGGAAACTCAAACCTTCGAGAGGCGTCTCATATAGTGAGACATTGTTTTATATTGTGCAACACTTAGATTCTAGCAAAAGTTTCATCTGGTGTCAACAGTTTTCGCTCTGTGGAACTGAAATTGGGCGATTTTCTAATGTCCCTGATGCACAGGACAGATGTAACTTGACTTATCCCCCAAATAGTGCTAATATCCTACTAGATGAAACACGGTTTCATTAGATAAAATT
>CAVZGO010000012.1:0-69880 GCA_963774935.1 uncultured Chloroflexia bacterium | reverse complement strand
GATCCCATCTCCACTGCATGGGGCGGCTGTATCTATACCCTTTTTTATCACAACTGAGTGGAGTTTGCTCGGGTTTGCCCGCTCACCTTTTACGTCTCATCACCGTCCACGCCCCACGACTGCAGTCAGCTTTTCACCAAAACAGCCCAGGCTCGACAATTCCTCCACCCGCACCCTTGCCTTTATCACAACCCGGTTTCGCCTGAGGCATCTCAGCGTAAACCTGGCATAATTTCCAAACCCTGGCAGTCGCAGTCACCGCAGTTGATCAGAGAATGAGCCTGGTGGTTCAGGCGGTCCTGGGCAGCGCTGTTCCAGGCACCAGAACTCCCATCTAAACAAAACCTGTGTCGCGCAGTTCCTTCAAAGTACGCCCGACCCAGCGCCGGACATGAAATTAGCAGATTAGATGCTCTCCATTCCCCAGAACGACTGCCACCATCACCGGCTGTGTCTCTCCCAATCCCTGCACATAGACGCCATCCAGTCCCAACACTCGCACGGGCTGTTGCTTTCGCTGCTGGCGCAAGGACTAGGCTTGTGCTTGCACATCCCGCCAGGCGGTCATCGGGTCGATCCCAAAAACAAATCGCAGTAAAGATCACTTCTTACCCCCGATAACTCAATCCCAATGCCCAACACACCGCTACCGGCTTGCGCAGTTGCTGACTCTGTTGCGCTTGATCGACCCCTGCTGGATAATGCCGAAAGGTATGTCGACAGCGACAACGATAATAGCGATACACCACTACTTCATGGACGTGTGGATCCCGTACCTGCTTCGTTTGACATCCCCAGCGCTGCAGAATGTCGTATCCGCAAACTCGCCACGTTTCTGGCCGATTCTCGGCTTCAGCCTTGACATCTGGAGGTTTCAGGACAATAATCGCCATGGTGACCTCAGTTCGATGTTTGTCTAGTGAACTCTAAACTTAGCAAAAGCCACCTTCTTTTATCCACTACCAACTGGTTTTGATACAGTGTCCTGCTTACCCAACGAACATCAATAATTTCTTGTACTCATTAATTTAGCTGCTACCCAAAGCTGGCTGCAGCCTCCATCAGGGGAGAAATTTAGTTCGGTTGGTTCATGTTTTATGCTATACTGACCCTGAACCGCCAATTGTCGCGGATTAATCCAATTCATGCCCAACAATCTTGTAGAAAATAACCTTTTTACCCCGCTCAAAATTGAGCAAATAGAATCAGGAGTATGAAGCATATGAAAAAAACCCTTATTTTCCTTGTCGTCATATTCAGCCTGCTGCTTGCAGCTTGCAACCAACCCACCGAAGCCCCGTTAACCCCCACCGAGGCAGTCGCTGCCCCCACCGAAGCGCAGCCCGCCGCTGCCACGGCTGAACCCACCCAGCCTCCTGAAGTAGCCATGACAGAACCCGCTGCCACTGAGCCCTCCGCTCCTGCCCCCGCACAGCCAGCCGCAGAAGTCGCCAAGACCCTGCGCCTGCCCGATCTTGAGGGGCGCACGGTAGTAGCAGTCACCGGCAACGATTACACCCCGCTCAACTTCGTCGACCCCGCTAGCGGCAAATCCGTCGGCTGGGAATACGATGCCGTCAACGAGATCTGCCGCCGCCTCAACTGTGTCGTCGACTGGCAGGTCACCGCCTGGGACACCATGATCTCAGCCGTCCAGGAAGGTCAGTTCGATGTCGGCATGGATGGCATCACCATCAACGACGAGCGTAAGCAGCAAATTGACTTCAGCATCCCTTATATGACCTCTCAGATGTTCATGCTGGTTCGCGCTGACGAAACCCGCTTCACCACTCCCGAAGAGTTCTCCGCTGATCCCAACCTGCTCATCGGCTCCCAGACCGGCACCACTAACTTCTACACCGCAGTCTACGAAGTGCTCGACGGCGATGAAGCCAACCCGCGCATCAAGCTCTTCGAAAACTTTGGCGCAGCCGTCCAGGCGCTGCTCTCTGGCGACGTTGACATGGTGCTGATGGATGCTGCCTCCAGCCGCGGCTACATCGGCGCCAACCCCGACCAGCTCAAGGTGGTCGGCGACCCGCTCGGCTCAGAGGAATTCGGCTTCATCTTCACCCCCGGTTCTGACCTGGTGGAACCGTTCAACGCAGCCATCGCCCAGATGGAAGCGGACGGCTACCTGGAATACCTGAACACCCGCTGGTTCTTCCTTACCGACCCGAACGCCGAAGATGCCTACGACAAGCTCCCTGATCTGGATGGGCGCACGGTAGTAGCGGTCACCGGCAACGACTACACCCCGCTCAACTTCGTCGACCCCGCCAGCGGCAAATCCGTCGGCTGGGAATACGATGCCGTCAATGAAATCTGCCGCCGCCTCAACTGTGTCGTCGATTGGCAAGTCACTGCCTGGGACACCATGATCTCAGCAGTCCAGGAAGGCCAGTTCGATGTCGGCATGGATGGCATCACCATCAACGACGAGCGCAAGCAGCAAGTTGATTTCTCTGACAGTTATTTAACCTCCCAGATGTTCATGCTGGTTCGCGCCGACGAAACCCGCTTCACCACTCCCGAAGAGTTCTCCGCTGACCCCAACCTGCTCATCGGCTCCCAGACCGGCACCACCAACTTCTACACCGCAGTCTATGAAGTGCTCGACGGCGATGAAGCCAACCCGCGCATCAAGCTCTTCGAAAACTTCGGCGCAGCCGTCCAGGCACTGCTCTCTGGCGACGTTGACATGGTGCTGATGGACGCAGCCTCCAGCCGCGGCTACATCGGCGCCAACCCCGACCAGCTCAAGGTGGTCGGTGACCCGCTCGGCTCAGAGGAGTTCGGCTTCATCTTCACCCCCGGTTCTGACCTGGTGGAGCTTTTCAATGCAGCAATCCAATCAATGAAGGATGATGGCTTCTTGGATCATCTGAACACGCGCTGGTTTTTCCTATACGAACCAGCCCAATAGTTTATATTCGTACAAGTGGAAGGCTTCGCCTTCCACTTGTATTCCAAATCGAAACAAATCATAATGTAAAAATGAGACGCGTTTGAGCATGCAGCGATCAGAGCAAGTTCCGGGGACGCAAGAATTTCGGTCGCGCCTGCTGCCTGTCACGGATCGATTGTCAAGGCTGCCTTACTGGCTGCTTGCAGCATTATTGATCGCGTTGCTATCCTTCTGGGTGATTGCCAGCAACCAAAGTACTCGGGTGATCTTTGCTGCAGTACGCCAGGGGGTAAGCACTACTCTCTTTGTCTCTGTCGTTTCATTCTTATTGGCGATCATACTGGGGCTTTTTTGGATGCTACTGCGGGTTTCACGCAGCCGGGTGCTGCAGGAAATTTCATCCTTCTTTGTAGAAGTGATCCGCGGCATTCCGATGCTGGTGCTGCTGTATTTTATTTCCTTCGTCGGAGCACCAGCACTGATCGACGCCTTAAACTGGGCAGGAGGCCCACTGATTGAACGTGGGATTATTGCAGAGCTGAGTGTGCGGCAGTTTAATTTCACAGCCCGTGCGATCCTGGCACTGATGATAGGTTATAGCGCGTTTATCTCGGAAATTTTCCGTGCTGGGATCGAGTCGATTGGCAAGGAGCAGACGGAGGCAGCAGAAACAGAAGGCGCAACATACTGGCAAACGATGCGCTATATTCTTCTCCCCCAGGCAGTGCAGAATGTGTTACCGGCTCTTGGCAACGAATTCATCGCCATACTTAAGGATTCAGCGCTCGTCTCTGTGCTGGGCGTGCAAGATATCACCCAGCTTGGAAAGGTGTACTCTGCATCCACGTTCCGCTTCTTTGAGACTTACAGCATAGTGGCACTGCTTTATTTGTTAATGACACTGGGGCTGGCGATGTTTGTGCGCTGGCTCGAGCAGCGGCTGGAGTATCGTCTGTAAGATGAGCCAACACAAGCATCAGATATTGATTGTTTCGGGAGGAGCAGGCACCAGCGCCGAACAGGTCGTGCACACGGTACTGGCACAGTTTCCAGATAGCCTGGTTCAGGTATCAACAGTATCAAATGTACGCTTCGAGAGCCAGGTCGATGTAGCAATTGAGCGCGCGTGGTAAACCAGTGCGACGCTGGTGCACACTAGGGTCGATTCTGGTTTACGCACCAATCTAAAGAGACAGGCAGATCAGTATGGTGTGCAGGCGATTGACTTAACGGGCGCGTTGCTCGAGCAGCTCTCCCAAGCGCTTGGCCGACCGGCACTTGGACAGCCCGGATTGTATCGCAGGCTGAACAAGGAGTACTTCGACAGAGTGGCCGATATCGAGTATACCCTAGCGCACGATGACGGGCAACGCTTGGAAGGCTGGACAGTTACTCGCATTTCGACAGCAGCGCCAACAGCGCCTGGAAGTGGTGGGAACGAGTGATTACAAAAACCCCGAAAAGATATTCCTGGAGCTCGAAGAAGCCAGGCGACTGTGTAAGCGAGGCGGATTTCATACCATCCAGGTCACGGATACGCCGATAGAATCTACTGCGGAAGAAATCATTCACTGGATCAGCAAGATTTTCCCAACCTAAGGAGGCATCATGATAGCCAAGGTCATCCTCAACCCATATTCCAACCGGTGGAAGGCGCGCCAGCGCTGGCCTGAAGCAGAAGCTGCCCTGCGCGCAGCCGGGGTCGATTTTGAGATGGTGGAGATGAGCGGTCCCGGAGATGGAATTCACCAGGCAGAGATGGCAGCGCGAGCGGGTTTTTCTCCGATCATCGTTGCAGGCGGGGACGGCTCGATTGGCGAGGTGGTCAACGGGCTGTACCAGGCCCAACCGGAAGGAACGCTCGGCCCATTTGGGGTGATACCTTTGGGAACGGCGAATGACCTGGTGCATAACCTGGAGCTGCCGCTGGACCTGGAGGCTATGGCGCAGGCCATTGCAGGTGGTAAAACACGGCGAATCGACCTGGGAAAAGCCAATGAGTGGGTATACGCCAACAACTCAGCGGTAGGTTTGGAGCCGGTGGTAACCCTGTATAACATCCGCATGGTCAAGCTGCAGGGCGTAATGCGCTACCTGGTTGCGGCGCTGCGGGCTATTTGGGCCAAGCCGAAGTGGGTTATGCGCTTGAAATGGGAAAATGAAAAGGGGATCAACGAGTACCACGGACCGGTCAGCCTTGTATCCGTGGGCAACTGCCCGGTGACAGGCGGCTTGTTTCGCATGGCCCCAGCGGCGGATCCGATGGATGGGAAGCTGACATTTGTCTTTGGCTACGCTCCCAGCAAACTGCGTATGCTGGCGCTGCTACCGCGGACAATCAACGGCAGCTATGTGAAGGACAAGGCCATGCACCAGCAGCATATGACACGCCTGGTGATTGAAATGGAGCCTGATTCTCCGATCCAGGTAGATGGCGAGCTCCGGTCGGAGGCAATTTCACGAGTGACGTACGAGGTTCTACCTGGGCGGCTTGATATTTTGGTGCCATAGAAGGATTTTGTTCATAAAGAGAGAAGGGTGCAATACTGTCACACCCTTCTCTCTTTGTTATTAATAGGGTTCGAAGCGAGCCTGGAAAAAACGCAGGTACACCGGCTCATAGATCATGCGCAAGCCTGTTGCATCGGATCGAGCATCGAACACAGCTTTGACCGATTTAGCAACGACATCCATATGCGCCTGAGTATAGACGCGGCGCGGGATGGTCAGGCGGGTCAGCTCAAGGGCAGGATAGCGATGGTCGCCAGTTTGCGGATCACGCCCGGCGGATACCACACCGCGCTCCATGCTGCGCACGCCCGAGTCAAGGTAGAGCTCGGCAGCCAGGGTCTGGGCAGGAAAACGGTTTTGAGGCAGATGGGCATAAAAGCGCCTGGCATCCAGGAAAATGGCGTGTCCTCCAACAGGCTGGACGATGGGGATATCCCAGCCGGTGAGTAAATCACCCAGGTAGCGCACCTGGCCGATGCGGGCGCGGATATGATCATCGGATACAGATTCGGTGATGCCAATCGCAAGAGCTTCCATATCACGTCCCGCCAAGCCGCCATAGGTATGCAGCCCTTCATACACAACAACCAGATTGCCTAATACAGCGAACAGATCGGGATCGTTCACTGCCAGCCAACCACCGATATTGACCAGATTATCTTTCTTAGCGCTCATCCAGGCGCCATCGGTGTAGGAGCAGAATTCTTTTAATATATCAGCAATCGGCTTACCTGCATAACCAGCTTCGCGTTCTTGAATAAAGAAGGCATTCTCCATCATTCGGGTGGCGTCCAGGTAGATGCGGATACCGTACTTATCGCATAGCTGGCGCAAGGCTTTAACATTTGCCATGCTTACCGGCTGCCCACCTGCCATATTGACCGTCCCTGCCAGCGAAACGTAGGGGATCTTCTCCGCGCCAGTTTTGTGAATCAGGTCCTCCAGCTTATCCAGGTCGACATTGCCTTTAAACGGATGCAGGTTAGTAGGATCATGAGCCTGGTCAATAATGACATCCACAAAAGTACCGCCAGCCAGCTCCTGGTGCAGGCGGGTGGTGGTGAAATACATGTTGCCAGGTATGACCATGCCTGGCTGGATGATTGCCTTGCTGATCAGGTGCTCTGCACCTCGTCCCTGATGGGTGGGCACGACATATTTATAGCCATAAAAAGTTTGAACCACTTCTTCTAGGTGATAGAAATTGCGGCTGCCTGCATAGGATTTATCGCCAAGCATCATCCCTGCCCACTGGCGGTCACTCATTGCACTTGTTCCACTGTCGGTCAGCAGATCAATGTAAACATCATCTGAGTGCAGCAAGAATGTATTGTAGCCGGCACTCTGCATGGCCTTGAGACGCTCATCGTGTGCGATCATGCGCAGCGGCTCAACCATTTTAATTTTCCACGGTTCTGCCCAAGAACGGCGACCAAACTGCTGGCCCATCGTACGCACTTCTTGTTCGCTCATTACTACAACTCCTTTACGAGACTCCCTTAAAAATTTAATGCACAGGCAAGGGGTGCAACACACCCCTTTCGCTGTGCATCAATCCATTTATTTTTACCGAGCCAGTCAGTCGAAAATTAGTGCGTGACCCTGCGGGGCAATTGCTTGGCTTGCTCAATCCAACCAGCTACCTGCCCCTGGGTGGGGAGTTTACGAACGAGTTTCTTCTCGGCGTTGGTAGCAACCATTTTCTCAAACAGGTGATCAGCCCGGCGCTGTGCTAGCTCAGGCACTGAATCTACACCGGCTTCTTCTAGGAGATCGGCATACTCTTCACCGACCCCCTTTATGCGAAAGAGGTCGACATGGTTCACCCATTCCAGAATCAACTTGCTACTGACGCCAGATTTTTCCGCCAGATCATCGCGGCCATTTTCAGAGGCGCCAAGTTCTAACAAAGCTTCAGCGCTGCGCACACCAGCCTCTTTTAACTTTTGTGAATATACTTCACCAATGCCTTCAACCTTCAACAATTTTGTCATTCGTTACCTCCTTCTATTTCTTTGTCTCATCCCGCGCTTGGCATGCAGGGCGCCCCACCTCTTCACGCGATTTGAGTGGACAGGAACTTATTTAATCTGATTGTAAATATCCACTTCTAATTTGTCAACGATGACTTCCCAATTTATTCCGATCAAATATATCTGATAAAGATTAATTTGCATTTTTGACCATACAGGTCTATACTCAGGAATTAAGCAACTCGAATCTTGAGTCTGAAAATGACAGGAGGGTCAAAGTTATTCTCGCACCCTTCCATCACTTAACAATCCATTTGCAGGTAGTCCCCTTATAGGAGCAAACGAGATGTCTAATTTTTTCCGATTGCCGCATAAAATTCGCAACATCCGGCATATCCTGATCGTAGGCTGGATTATCGCTGGGCTGAGTTTGGCAGCGGTTCTGCCAACCTATGCTCAGAGCTCACCTGAACCACCGCGGAGGATACCAACCGGTCAGATTGATTCGACAAAAGCAGAATTTGTACCGGGTGAATTATTAGTGCTTTTCAAGTCTGGTGCACCAGCAGATGCCTCCGAACAAGCCCAAAAGGCAGTTAACGCTGAATTCTTGCAGAACCTGTATGAAAGCCGCGTTCAACTCTGGGGAGTTACCGCCGGAGGAGAGGCGGCTGCTATCGATGCTCTTAACAATGACCCGAACGTTGAATACGCCGAACCGAATTACATCGTCCATGCCCAGGATGTAAGCCTTGTACCGAATGACCCGGGGTATCCGAACCAATGGGGACATCCCAAGATCAACTCGCCCGCGGCATGGGATCTGAGCACCGGTAGCCCCAGCATCACCATCGCGATCATCGACAGCGGAATTGACCTGGACCACCCTGACCTGGCAAGCAAAATCGTGGCGGGATACGACTTCATTGACGGAGACACGACGCCAAATGACCTGGCGGGTCATGGCACTCACGTAGCTGGCATCGCTGGGGCGCTGGGTAATAACAGCACGGGCGGCGTTGGCGTGGATTGGCAAGCACGTCTGATGCCGGTGCGCGTGCTGGATGCCAACGGCTCAGGCAGCACCAGTGGCGTTACTAATGGTATAAACTGGGCATATCAACACGGCGCTAAGGTGCTTAATATGAGCCTTGGCGGTTACGGCTACAGCCAGACAATCCAAGACGCGATTACAGCCGCCTGGAACGCAGGCAGCCTGGTAATCGCCGCCATGGGAAATGATAACACCACAACTCCGATGTACCCAGCCGCTAACCAGAATGTTATGGCGGTAGCTGCTACCACATCCACCGATCAGAGAGCCTGGTTCTCGAACATGGGCTCTCACTGTGATATCGCCGCTCCGGGTGAGAACATCTACAGCACGGTGATCAATGGTTATGATTATTATGATGGCACATCCATGGCTACACCCTTCGTCTCCGGCCTGGCAGCCTTACTCTGGTCGGTTGCGCCTGGGCTGACCAATGCGCAGGTGCAGCAAACAATCCAGAACAATGCCGTAGACCTTGGAACACCCGGGTGGGATTCCTCTTTTGGATATGGGCGAATTAATGCTCTTGAAACACTTAACGACTACTCTTACCCATCTGCGCCCAATCTACTGGCAATTAGCAACGGCGACCTTAACGGCGATTACCTGGTGGACTGGGACTCTGTCTCGACAGCCACCAGCTATGCCCTGCAAGAAGACGACAACCCGGCATTCAGCTCCCCCAACGAGCGCTATAATGGCGCCAACACCCAGTTCCAGATCATCGGGCAACCGGGCGGTACCTGGTACTACCGTGTGCGTGGGTCTAATGGCTCCGGTGCTGGTCCATGGAGCAACACCCAATCCACCAATGTACTCCCCAGCGCGCCTACGCTGAACGCCATCAGCAACCCGACAAACCTGGATCACTACCAGGTGAGCTGGAGCGCTGTATCTGGCGGCACATCTTACACTCTAGAAGAGGACGATAGCAACGCTTTCTCCTCGCCTGAAGTCCGCTACTCAGGAGCAAGCACAACCATGAATATCACCGGACAAACCGGTGGCACATGGTATTACCGGGTACGGGCAGCAAACAGCGCTGGCAATGGGCCGTGGAGTAACATACAATCTACATCTGTCAACGGTTCCGGTGTATCCGCTCCCAGCCTGTCAGCCATCGTGAATAGTGATAATGACGGCGCCTATCTGGTTGATTGGAGCGATGTTGGTGGAGCGACACAATATCTATTGGAGCAGAGCCTATCTATCTATTTTGATAGCCCCACACAAGTATTCAACGGCAGCGCTTCGCAACACCAGGTCAACAACCAGAGCGGAGGGACATGGTATTACCGAGTCCGGGCGGTAACCCCCAGCGGACAAAGCCCGTGGAGCAACAAACAATCCGTCCATGTCAACTCGTCTATCTTTGTGCCAATGGTGTTCACCAAACCAGCAGCCTTCGGGCTGCCCATCCAGGAAGGTTTTGAAAGTGGGGTTGTGCCTCCAAGCGGCTGGACGCACGTGCAAACGAACCCTAATGAGACCTGGGCGATCTACACCAATCCATATGCCGGCAGCTACAATGCTGATATCCTGTATGATCCAAGCCTGGGTCAACAAAATGAGGTCTTAATCAGCCCCTCCTTCCAGGCATCAGGTGGTGCAATGCTGCAATTTTATTCTTATGGCAGCCTTACCTGGTGTAGAGATACCTATAACAACTGCGATTTAAAGGTCTGGGTTGTGTTTGGAGATTGGGGTGGCGGCGACGACGTGCACATCTACACTGCAGATCAGGATTGGCCGAGTTCATGGTCCTATGGGTTTAGCTCGATTGATCTAAGCTCTTACATTGGATCCAGCACAGTCCGGATTGCCTTCCAATATTATGGCCTGGATGGTGCAGAAGTGGGATTGGATGCAATATCGATAACGGCTAAGTAGCCTCATACCTTATTAAAGAGAATGAAGGGCAGTGTGATCCACTGCCCTTCATTACGTTATTTTATTGTCTGCACTTTATCCAACAGGATTTGGAAGCATTTCCTTAAGTATATCTTCCAAAGCCATGGTGTGACTGCAACGCCCACGACTCTGGAAGAAATCGCAATCACAACGCCACTCGCCGCTATCCATATGGACGGTGTGTGGATTATTCTCACCGTCAAAAGTGACCCGCAACGCCTCGATGTGAATGCGATCGCGCTGCTGGGCATACCGTTTGGCTTTCTCGATCTTCCCGATCATGCCGTAATCCATAAGGTGTGAGCTCCTTTCACTACTCTCGTGACGGATGTAACAAAACAGGCACGCGCGCGCGTGCCTGAAGTAATCTGGCTTTTATGTATGCATTTTCAAAGAAGCATCGCAAGGCGGCTACCTCAATATGGATCAAGTATACGCCGAGTCAGGATTAATGTCAATCAAAGGATGCTCCATCCAGATTAGAGTTTGGTGTAAGGAGAATCCTGTTGCATTAAAAACATTGCCTAGCTGGTGAGCCGGATAATCCACTATTAGCGTTCGACGGTTAGGGATGTAATGCCGGGCATACGCCAACAAAACTTTTATTGCCGATTCTTCAGCCTGGACCGGGGCACTTACCCACAACAAGTTGGCCGAGCCTGGACCAGATTGCCAGGTGGCAATTCCAAGTAGCTGGCTGCCTGAATAAAGCGCCCATTGGGTTATCAGGCTATCACTGAACAAGCGAGAAATTGTTCCCATCCAACCCGGACGCAAGTGGTTCACATGGAACGGGAGGTTCCAGGTGACTTCCGGAGGATAGTTTGCCTGTAACCAGGAATGCTGCAGTGGCCAATCCCGACTGCGTGGGCTGCTGATTTTTAATCCACCCGGAATTTCCAGGTGAGGTGCGTCACCTTTAGCATGCCAGGTGGTGCGGCGAGCTCGCTCAACAAAACCGAGCGAGCGATATAATCGGATTGCCGTCTCGTTTTCCTCGCGTACATGCAACCAGGCAGCTGGAGCTCCCAGGCTGCGCACATAATTGATGGCATGCGCTGTCAGATGACGTCCTATTCCTCTCCGGCGGTAATCTGGATGGGTGACTACGTTGGCAATCAGGTAAATTCTGCGGAATTCCATCGTGTACGAGATCAGGCTGAGGTTACCCACGACCCGTCCATCTTCTTCCCACACAAAACCTGAGGTTGGCACCCCAGACCAGAATCCGGTCAGGCCGGAAATTCCAAACTGGGCTACTCGCCGCGACGCCTGGCGCATTTGTTCCAGATAACGCTGACCATCTTCATCCAGAGTGTTGGCGAAACCCAGCTCAATTAAGTCGGCAACCTCAAGTAAATCTTTGCGAGGATTGAACGCCCTTAAGTGGGTCTCCACTCCGGAGTTGGGCAGCGTTTCTGTGATTGTAGCCATTATCTTAAGGATTTTACCGCAAACTGCACTTGCAGAGTATGCTTTATGGTTATAAAATTGACCAAACAATTGTTCTGGTAAATCGAGGTTGGGAATGAGCATCGATTTTCAAAGCGTCTTCAACCAAATACGTGCCTTAGGATTGCAAGCCCCAGCACAGAAGCAAATCCATGAACAACGACTGGAAAAGGCCAGGCGGCTTCTGGCTGAGTATGCAAATGAATTACAAAGTCTGCGAGAGAAGGTAGAACGCGTGGTGCACAGCCATGATGCTTCATTACGTTGCGCGGTTCCTGTCGAACAAGCTCTGAACAGCCATCTCCGCGCTCCAGATCTCAGTGATCAAGTCACCTTATTAGCAGCAGATGGCTCACAAATTTATCCTGACCGTCATGCATTGCTTGAGTATTACCTTATTAACATAGGCATCATCCAGTCGGCTACTGGGACGATTGAAGCACCCCAACCTCGGATAAAGACAGAGCTAATTTATAATGATTTAACCGGCGAATTGCAAGGATTTTTCAACGAAGATCGTGTCTCCTTACATCGTGATCTGCTTGAGCGTAAACTGCTAGCCGAAGAGGCTGCGCAGTTATCAGGTCCAGTTATTGCTCTGACCGACGGACCATTAGAGCTGTGGGGCGCCAGCAAAATTGAGCAAAGCGATCCAACCGGAAATGAAAAAGGGTTGTCCGAATACCTGCAATCGCTGCTTAACCTTCAACACATGGGAATTGTCGCAGCCGGCTATGTGGACAAGCCACGGGAGGATTACCTGGTTCGTTTACTGGAGATTGCTTCTCAACCAGTCGAACAGGCGAAAACCAGACTGCTACACGGGGTACGAGACACTCGCTTATTAAGAGATTTCCTTGCTCCGGGTGAGCGCTCGGCAGTGTTTGAGATGCAATCACGTTCAGCAAGCCTTTACAGGCAGCACGACCCTGCCTTGACAATGCATTTTTTCTACCTGAACGTTGGTCGTCCCAACAAACCCTGGTTCGCAAGGGTGGATATCCTGGGTGGAACCGCAAAGGATGAAAATAAAGTTGATACGCTACACAGAATATTATTAGAGCAATGCGCTATCCTCGGTTCTCAGCCTTATCCATATTTGCTGCACCGCGCCCATGAAACTGCTGTAGTTTCATTCGATGAGCGCAATCAGGTAGAAATTTTGATAAGCAATGAGTTACGCCGGCATGGGCTAATTGATGAAGAATCACATAAGCAGAGTGCTAAAAACCAGAGCAGACGAGGAAGGTGATCCCAATGAATCCTGTAAAGATAGGCTATTTGCTACGCAGCAACCTGACCGGTTTCGTGGCTGGCTGCCGTGTTGCCCAATTTGAAAGCAACCCACCAGCCTTCGGAACTCTGGTACGCGCTCCACTATCCGGACGAGATCAGGTCTATGGGATGGTTTATGATATCCACATCGACGACGATGGTCTGGTTCGCCAACTCGTAACTGCCGATGGAATTGATCCAGTCACCATCGCTGATAACCGACAGAACCGTACAGTACCGGTTGAAATCAGTGTGCTCATCGTCGGCTATCGCCATAGCGAGCATATTTCTCACCTGCTGCCACCTTACCCGCCACTCAGTCTGGACTTGATATACCTTTGTGAACCCGGAGAGTTATGTGAGTTCACCAAGTTTGGTCGTTTTGGATATTTCCGACATATCTTGCGCTCTGTTGATCTTCCCGTCAGTGAGCTGCTTGCATCCCACATCCGGCTGGCTGGCATGGCACACCGGCAGGCAGGGGATCCAGAATGGAGCAACCGGGCAACACAAGAATTGATAACGCTGCTGCGTGATGATTACCCGACGTTGATGACAGTGCTCAGTGCCCTGGGTGATGCCGCCCAGGATTTCCAGGAGGCTATCCGATGAGCGAAACCAGCGATTCCATCGGCTATATCGTGGGAGGAAGTCTTAAAGAGAGCTTCCGTGTACGGCTTAATATACCCGCACAAAATGTACAGGATGGCGCTTTTGTGGTTATCGAAAGTGGAGAGTTGCTGTTTTACGGTCTGGTCACAGACCTGCAATTAGGCTCCACAGATCCGCGCTTTGCTGATGAGCAAAGTGAACAACGCTTGCCTGAGGCTATAGCCGGCTTGCTGCATGGCCAAACTCTCTACACCAACCTGGAGGTGCTGCCGGCTCTGATGCTGGAACGCGGACCTGATCTAGACGATCCAAGATACCCAAGCTGGCAAGAAGAAATCGACCAGGGAATTCGCCCAAAGCCCCGTCCGCTGATGGTAAAGACGATCCCAAAGCACCATGCTCCTGTCCGCATGGCTTCTCCAGGCGATATTGCTGAGATCTTTGGTGAACCAGGTGAAGGGGGCAACTTTGTGATCGGTTATACACGCGAACAAGGCTACCCGATTTGCCTGGATCTGGATAAATTTGTGCTACGCTCATCCGGCGTATTTGGGGCAACGGGAACCGGAAAGTCATTCCTTACAAGGTTGGTGCTGGCAGGGCTGATCCATACCAATCGCGCTTCGGTGCTGGTTCTGGATATGCATAATGAGTATGCATTCGATGATATTGCTTCTGATAACAAAGAGCGTGTCATAGGATTGAAGAATAAATTCGCCAGCCGAGTGAGGGTGGTTGGCCTGGGAAAGGGAACACTCATTCGAAACAATCCGCCTGACTTTCACCTGGAGATTGCCTGCCGGGACATCCAGCCAGAGGACATCGAGCTACTCACGCGAGAGCTCAACCTGAAGGAAACCACCCCCACAACTTTAGATGCACTGGTTAATACTTTTGGACGGGATCACTGGTTTGTCGCCTTTCGCAATATGACCAATGAATACATCACAGATGATAAAGGCGCTAAAATCCCCGCACCTGGCAGCGTAGCGCATTGGGCAAATGAGCGTGGAGTTAATCTTTCTGCTGCCGAAAGCCTGCACAGCAAGCTGGGACGGGTGGCTAACCTCTCATATGTTGTGGAAAATCCTGCTGCGGACACGATAAACGAAATAATCAAAACGCTGGAAGCGGGTCAACATATCATTCTATCATTCGGAAAATTTGAAAGCGACCTGGACTACCTGCTGGTTTCCAATCTTCTCACACGGCGTATCCGCCAGGCATGGGAGGCACGGACAAACGAATTACGGAGCTCGGGGAAAGGGGAACCGCGCCCACTGGTCATTGTAGTCGAAGAAGCTCACAAGCTGTTAAACCGAGAGATGGCAGCTCAAACCACGTTCAGCACCATCGCCCGGGAAATGCGCAAGTATTTTGTTACCCTGATGATCGTCGACCAGCGTCCCTCGCAAATCTACGATGAGGTGATGTCCCAGCTCGGTACACGAATTTCCGGCTGGCTGGGCGATGACGATGATCTACGAGCAGTGTTATCGGGACTGGCAGGACGAGATGCCCTACGAGGAATGCTAGCCCACTTACAACCGAAAGAAGAGGTGCTGCTCCTGGGCTGGGGTATGCCAATGCCGCTGCCTGTGCGTACCAGACGATACGATAATCGCTTCTGGGAAGAACTCCTTGGGCAGGCGGAAGGGAACTCTGGCAACCCCAAGCACCAAGCATCCCCCAGAAGTGAAGCCGATATCTTGACAGACTTGGGTTTCTAGATGATGATTGCACCATTCACTCACAACATGCAACCATAACAGATAATTTGCATCTAAATCATGTACAATCTAATTTGAGAGGAGACTATAACAATGAAAGAAAGTGTCTTAACCCTGGTCAATGATCAGATCAACCATGAGCTGGCGTCTGCATACCTTTACCTATCCATGGCTGCCTTCCTGGAATCTAAAAACCTGCCTGGTTTTGCACACTGGATGAAAGTCCAGGCTGAGGAAGAGCAAGAACACGCGATGAAGTTTTACGAATTTGTGTTCGATCGTGGCGAAAAGGTAACTTTGAAGGCTATCGATGCACCACCAGCCACCTGGTTGGGGCCACTGGATTTATTTGAACATGTGCTGCAACACGAACAAAAGGTTACCAGCCTGATCCATACCATCTATGCTGCAGCGGTAAAAGAACAGGACTATCCGACCCAGGTGATGCTGCACTGGTTCATCAATGAACAGGTAGAAGAAGAAAAGAATGCTGCTGAGATCGTCGAGAACTTGAAGATGATTGAGGATAAAGCATCTGGCATCCTGATGCTGGATCACCAACTCGGAAAGCGTGCTGGGGACTAATTCATTCCCTGGCAGGTGGCGAGATGAAATCGGGGAGAAATCTAGCGCATGGATGCGCTCGGTTTCTCCCTTTTTACAAATCCCTGGTATTGAGCTTTGACAACCTAAATTGAGGTGCGAACCAGTACAAAATTGGAGAGCTTATGACCTTAGTTCCTGGCCAGGTATTGAACAACCGTTATCGCATCGCCAAGCTGCTCAGCCAGGGCGGGTTTGGAAGTGTTTATCGCGCCTGGGATTTAAATCTCGGCACCTCCTGTGCGGTTAAAGAAAACCTCGAAACCAGCGCCGCGGCGCAAGCCCAGTTTCAACGCGAAGCTACAATCCTGGCTAACTTGCGCCACCCAAACCTTCCCAATGTGCGCGATCATTTCTTTATCCAAAATCAAGGTCAGTATCTGGTTATGGATTTTGTGGAAGGGCAGGATTTGCAAGAAAAACTTGATCAGCTAAATGGTCCACTGCCCGAATCACAAGTTTTGACCTGGATAGACCAAATCCTGGAAGCGCTCGACTACCTGCACCACCAAAATCCTCCGGTGATCCACCGGGATATCAAACCGGGAAATATCCGTATTACTCCTCAAGGCATAGCAATGCTGGTCGATTTTGGCATTGCCAAAGTCTATGACCCGGCTTACCGGACGACCCTAGGCGCCCGGGCAGTCACACCTGGCTTTGCCCCGTTTGAACAGTATGGGCAGCGCCCGACGGATGCTCGCACAGATTTATATGCGCTAGGCGCAACCATGTATACCCTGCTTACCGGTCAGGTACCCCCTGAGAGCATCGATCGCGTTGCCGGTACTGCTTTGCCTCCACCACGGAGTCTTAATCCAACGATCTCTCCAGGCACCGAATTGACGATACTTAAAGCAATGGAGATTATGCCCGAGCAGCGCTATCCAAGCGCCCAGGCACTGCGCAAGGATTTACAAAGACCGGCAAGGGTGCTCCCGGTAGCACTGACGGCTCAAGCCTCCACCTCGATCAGTCCTTCCACAATACCACCCCATCAGCCCTTTTCTCCGCCAGCGATTCATGCAGCAAGAGGGACTTCGAAGTCACCCCCCTGGTGGATGTGGGTGATCTTGGCCGGAAGCGTACTGGCAATCGGGCTGTTTCTTGTGCTCCGAAAGCCACAAGGGGCAATTCCTACCGCAATACCACCCGCACCCGAGGAGAATCAGCTGGCTACCCAAGAAGCAGCGGTACTGATGACTGAGACCGCTCAAGCATCTGGAGAATTACCAGCAGAGGACACCCCGACCTTGACCCAGGAGCTGCCGGTTGTTCCACCGGTTGGGCCGTCACCTACCTGGACAGAGTTGGTCCAACCCAGTGATACCCCAACGCCCGTTACCCCGACGGATATCACACCTCTAACAGACACCCCAACGCCTGTAACGCCCACGAATACTCCCTTACCACCGGAAGACCCAAACCAGAGGATCAATTCGCAGGATGGAGCGACCTACGTACGCATCCCCGCCGGCAATTTTTGGCGCGGGGTAGACGAAAGCATGATCACAGCGATGCTCGAGCAATGCTCTCGCTGCGAACGGCGTAATTTTGAAGATGCGCTGCCGTTAAAGCAAATCAATTTACCTGAATTCTGGATGTATAAAACTGAAGTTACTACTGAGCAATATCAAAAGTGTGTCCAAGACGGTGTGTGCAGCAACCCGCAAAATTTTGGGTCGCGAACACGCAATTCATATTATGGTGACTACAACTACGCGAATTACCCCGTTGTTTATATAACTTGGGCGGATGCGGCAAATTACTGCCAGTGGGCTGGCGGTCGATTGCCAACCGAGGCGGAATGGGAAAAAGCAGCCCGGGGAACCGATATGCGCCTTTTTCCCTGGGGGAGCCAGTCATCGGGAGCGAGCAAAGCCAACACATCTGCTAAAGTTGGTGATACCACCGCGGTTGGTTCTTATCCCCAAGGGCAGTCGCCATACGGATTGATGGACATGGCCGGAAATGTTTATGAATGGACACTTGACTGGTACAACGCAAGCTATTACATCGAAGCACCTGATAACAATCCAGGTGGTCCAGGAAGCGGCGACAGCCGCGTCATCCGTGGTGGCTCAGCGGATTACCGGGAAGGTTTCGCATCGACTGTATTCAGAGATAACCACCCTCCATTCGAAGCCACTGACCAAATTGGTTTTCGCTGCGTCATCCAGCCATAAAGGACAATAAGGCTCTCCGTATGAACTTAACTAACCAATCCTCTCCTTCATGTTCGATATTATCCGCTTCACTCGGGGAACCCCTAATTGCCACAGTCCCACAAACAAAAATTTATTGTCTCGTGGAGTATTACGGAGAATGGAGCGATAAAGCACTTGAAAAAAGTGACATTGCTGCAAATGTGAAAATTTATTTACAAGAAATGACAAATGCGCACGGTCCAGGGAAGACATTATTGATCAAACAGGGAGCTGACAAACAGATATCAATCAGGCACTTTTTTGTTGCGATCGTATCTGAAGAGGCACCGAGGTTATATCAATTTGATCTCTCCTCATATGAAGAAATAATGTCGATCGACCTGGAAGGATTAATCAACGGAACAACTGGTGCTACCGAAAACCTTTCATCCCAACGGATATACCTGGTGTGCACCAATGGACGGAGGGATCGATGCTGTGCAAAAGAAGGGATTCCCGTTTATAAATCTCTCCGTGCACAAGTTGGAGATGCAGCCTGGGAATGTAGCCATGTCGGCGGGCACCGATTTGCAGCGAATGTGATTACGCTTCCTGACGGAGTGTTTTATGGAAGGATGCGTCCCGAAATGGTGCCTGACCTGGTAGATGCGTGTAATAATTCGAAAGTAATTCCCGAATGGATGCGTGGAAGGACGATATACCCTGCTCACATCCAGGCAGCCGAGTCATTCTTACGCAAAAAAACCAACCGGAAAGAAATTTTTGCATACCGGCTCGAGGACTCTACGCGAGCTCGAAAATGATCGATGGGAAGTAAGATTTCATAGAGATCAGCAGTGGAATTGGGTTTACGCTGCGAGTACACAAGATAAGAACCGAAGAGGCCGTGTTTGAAAGCTGCAGCCAGGATAAATCAACCACTATCATACATTACGAGTTGGAGAGCATATGAAGCTCGCTACTTTGTGCTATGTTCGAAAGAGTAATCAAACATTGATGATCCACCGGGTGAAAAGATCGGAGGATATGCACAAAGGCAAATGGAATGGGTTAGGGGGAAAATTCGAACCTGGAGAGACACCGGAGGAATGTGCCATCCGCGAAATCCTTGAGGAATCTGGGCTACGAGTCAGGTCATTACAACTGAAGGGGATCCTAACTTTTCCTGGCTTTGCTCACGATGAGGATTGGTACACGTTTGTCTTCGTGGTCGACGAATTTGACGGAGAGCTAATCGATTCAAGTGAAGGATACCTTGCATGGATCGATAATGACAAACTGCTGGATCTAAATTTATGGGATGGTGACAGGATTTTCCTGCGCTGGTTGGATGAGGCGAGGTTCTTTTCAGGGAAATTTATCTACTCAAATGGTCAATTCATCGACTACACAGTAGCATTTTATCCGTAAATTTATCATAAGATTGGTTTTATTCAAGAATAAGAGCTTCAATCTCTGTATCGCTCGTATAATCCCAACACGATATCTGAATAACCATATCCCACATCCATGGGTCCGTATGATTTCAATGCATCGCGTAGATTGCCGTATTTTGCAATCAAGCCAGCCAGCATCTTAGAACCGTAAGAGACATTAAAATCTGGATCTTGCAGCTCAGCGATTGCAGGACGATTTTTAAAACAAGGACCATTCTGGCACATAAAGGATGCCGCCAAACCATCATTTGGCATGACCTGCATTAAGCCAACAGCACCACTGTGCGAATAAGCGGTCGGATTTCCTCCACTTTCTTGCAAAATCAGCGCAGCAAGTAAATCCGGGTCAATGCCGTGCTCGTTCCCATATTGGGTAATTAACTCACACCAACGCAGGACATTTTCAGGATAATTCCTGCTAACCTGACAATCACTTCTTGAAAACGAAGAATTAACAATTAACTCAGGATCTGATCCGAGCGAGTTCGGATCAGACTCGACCTTCTCAGATGTTGTCATCGAAGCGTTAAAGGCACTCGTAGAGGACCCTGCTGGATTTAGGTTCGGGGTAAGCCAAATTAAGACAACAATCAACAGCAAACTGGCAATTAATGCTCCGGGAAATACATACGGTTGACCTTCAGCCACGACTTCCTCCTACACAATTTTGGTACGGACGGCATACTATTCTGTGATGGATTATGAATACTGTTTGTAGGATTACCTACATTGGTGTAAAAGATGTTCGTAATAACCTTGACAAAACAGGACAATTGTTCTATTATTAGAGAAGAACATTTGTTCTATTTTACCAAGAGTTTCATGTTTGTCAACCCTTCGCTAAGAATTTCTTACCATCGACCAAAGGAGTGAAAATGAACAGTGCATCAACTTTTCCCCGCATTCGTGTCCAACGTGGCCTGGCTTTCGGTGTCATACTGATTTCTGCGCTCATCGCCTTCGAAATATTCAACTACAGCACGACTGAATATGCCCTCTCAGATTTACTCGGCAATCTCAGTTTTTTGGGCATTCATTGGGCAACAATCCTGGCGATAGCCTTTTGCGGAATTGACTTTGCTGGGATCGCCCGTCTTCACACACCCGAAGAAGGAGCAGGGCAGCCTTCAGAAACCTGGTATCTATTCGGCGCCTGGCTGCTGGCGGCTACCATGAACGCTATGCTTACCTGGTGGGGAGTAACCCTCGCGATCACCCATAATCCAAGCCTGGGAAATGAAGTCGTAGCCAGAGGATCTCTCTTGAGAGTAGTACCCATCTTTGTGGCGGTTCTCGTGTGGTTGATCCGTGTACTAATAATCGGCACGTATTCTTTAGCGGGGACTCGATTATTAAGCCAGCGGGACCAAAGAACCAACGCCAACCGACGCGGTTACTTTGCTAACACAACCAATCAAGCGCAAAACAGCCGCTCTCTTGGCAATGCGACCAATTATTCCAATCTCACATCCGGATCCCGCCAGGTCAATCAAGCGAATTTACCTGCAGAAACCACTTATGCGCGGCAAGAGCCAACCTATGCACCGGTGCAATCCGCAGCACCGAGTCGAACAGGTGGATCAAACCAAAATAGCTCAGGAAATTCATCTCGATCAAACTTACCCCGACGAAATTAGGAAATGGGTATTCCTGGCTTAAATAATTAAAGGGTGGGTGTTTAAATAACCACACCCACCCTTTGAAATTCAAAAAGGTTTGTCAACTAGAGCTTATTTCGTCCGGGCAACGACTTTCAGCCAATGGTAACCACACACAAAATGTGGTGCCATGCGGCTGGTTCGGGCCAACATCTATTTTGCCCCCATGATTACGGACGATCCAATAAGCAATTGATAGCCCAAGCCCAAAGCCCTTGCCATCTTTACTGCGAGTGCGGGACTTTTCACCCCGGTAAAATCGCTCAAATATGTGGGGCATGTCATCCGGTGGGATGCCAGGACCTGTATCACTGACTGTAAGCCGCGCCTGCTTCTCCACCTTCCCAAGCCCGACAACAATCTCGCCCCCTTGAGGCGTATATTGAATTGCATTACCAATTAGATTAACCAATACTTGTTTTAATCGATCTTGATCGCCACAAACCAACACCTGGTCAAATTCCCCCAGGCGAAATGACAATTTATCCTTAGCAAGGACGCGCATCTGCTGCATCGCTTCTAGCACCAGGGTATCGAGCTCCACCGTGCGCCGCGCCAGGGGAATTTTGCCAGATTCAGCTTGAGCTAATAGAAGTAAATCACCCACCAGACGTGTGAGGCGTTCGACTTCATTCTCAATGCTGATCATCGACTCTTCATCCGTACAGTTCATCCTGCGCATCAAATCCACATTGCCGCGAATCACCGTCAATGGAGTTCGAAGCTCGTGCCCCACATCTGCTATGAACCGGCGCTGACTGGTAAATAAATTTTCTAAACGTCCGAGGGTCTGATTGAAAGCTGTGATCAGCTGACCGATTTCGTCATCCGGTGGGCCTTGATAAGGAATACGGCGCGACAGATCATCTGCACGAGTAATCTGTAGAGCGGTTTCAGTAACCAGGTTTAATGGTCGCAATGCCTGGCTCGTGCTCCACCAACCTGCCAGACCCGCAATCAACATCGCGATTACCGAACCGGAAACCAATATAATCAGCAGCACTCGCAATGTGGCATCAATCACTCCAAGACTGGCAGCTATTTGTAAGGTTCCAATCACTCGGGTGCTATTTCCTATCGTTAATGGAACTGTAAGCACGCGAATGCGTGCATTATTTACCAGGGTTTCTCGAAAAATCGGCTTTACCGCTCCTAAACTGCGTGGATCTAATGCCTTAGAAAGGTTGCCCAAGTTTAATGAAGAGAACTCCAACCTTGAATCGCGTCCCCAGACCTGGAAGTACACATCCGTAGACAAATCCAGCTCAGGCAAGGTGTCCATCTTAAGTTCTCCACCCTGATTTACACGTATATAACGAAAGATCTGGTTTGCAGCTCCCGCGAGGGCATTATCTACCTGGTTGGTTAATGCGAGACTGGCTGCCAAATATATAGCCGTGCCAAATAACAGTAAAACTCCCCCTACTATGAATGTATTGAACAGGGTTAACCGCGAGCGCAGATCCATTCAGCTCCAAATCGCATTATTATGCCCAATCAGAACTCGATCAAACCAGATATGCACACAAAAAGCAATGAGGCTACGCCGCATCCCAACTTGTGTGCATATCAGAAAAGGTATGTGCAATTAGAGCAGTTGCACACCATGAGCCAAAGGAAGTTTTACGCTTCGCGTAAAACATAACCCATACCACGGACGGTATGGATAAGGCGTTGTTCGCCCTCGGTTTCCAGCTTCTGGCGCAAGTAACGAATGTAAACCTCGATTATATTAAACTCACCACCGAAATCGTAGCCCCAAACCCGATCGAAGATCATATCTCGGGTCAGAACCTGACGGGGATGCCTCAAGAACAAGTCGAGCAATTCGTATTCCTTTGCGGTCAACGAGATCACACGATCACCGCGCGATGCCTGACGAGTTCCGGTATCCAACACAAGATCGGCAAAACGGAGGATTTGCGGGCGGCTGGGTTGAGCGCGGCGCAGCAGTGCGCGGATGCGCGCCAGCAGCTCATCCAGATTAAATGGCTTAACCATATAATCATCAGCACCCATATCTAATCCCTGGATACGATCGTTGACCGTATCCTTGGCAGTAAGAATTAAAATAGGCACAGGACCGCCTGCCCTGAGTCGACGGCAAACTTCGAGACCATCAATGCCTGGTAGCATCAGATCAAGTACCACCAGATCGGGAGGATTATCACGCGCCAGGGTCAAGCCAGATTGACCATCCAGTGCAGTGTCTACCTGGTATCCTTCATATGCCAGGCCACGGCGAAGGAACTTAAGGATCGCCTCATCATCTTCGATTATTAAGATCCGAGCAGTCATAGACCCTCCTTACAAGTTTTATTAATATTAATATACCACAGCCTTAACAAACACAAAAGACACAAATTCCCCCGCTCCACCAAAACAGCGGGCGGGGGAATTATTTCTTAATGGTGAGTTGTGGAAGTTATGCGACTTCTACAACAGCGCCAGCAGCTTCGAGCTTGGCTTTTGCATCTGCGGCAACTTCCTTGCTCACTGCTTCCATTACCTTACCACCGGCAGTCTCAGCCATATCCTTGGCTTCTTTCAGACCCAGGCTGGTAAGCTGGCGAATGACCTTAATCGTCTCGATCTTCTTCGGACCAGCATCCTTGATGATCACATCGAATTCAGTCTTCTCTTCAACCGGTTCAGCTGCGGCGGCTCCAGAAGAAGCTGCGGCAGCAGCCATTGCTACCGGAGCGGCGGCAGAAACGCCCCATTTTCCTTCCAAGAGTTTTACCAATTCTGCAGCTTCGAGGACACTAAGCTTGCTCAGCTCCTCAACGAGTTTCTCTAAATCAGCCATCTTCATACTCCTTGTAAAAATATCCTTGACTAGGTACGATCACCAAGATCGTTTATTGATTAAAATGTTCCTACACAATTCTTTTCAGGCAGCTGTCGGATCGGCACTTTGCCCTTCGGGTTCAGCGTATGCCTTCAATACAGCAGCAATCTGTCGAGCCGGCTCTGCAAGCGTACGAACCAGCTTGCTGGCAGGGGCTGACAGAACTCCCAGCAATTGGGAGCGCATTACCGGCAACGGCGGCAGATCAGCCAACGCTTTAACCTGCTCAGCGGTCATGTAGTTCTTACCCAGATAACCGCCCTTGACCTTTACAGCATCAGACGTCCGGGCAATTTCGGTCATTACCTTTGCCATCACTGGAGCGTCATTGAATGCAAATGCAACCGCAGAACTGCCTTTTAAAAGCTGATCTGACTGAGGAAGCCCATAGGAATTAAAGGCAACCTGCCCTAGGGTGTTCTTCACAATGTGGAATTCACCTCCAGCCTCACGCACTTTGCTGCGTAGATCGTCGATCTGCTTCATCGACAGGCCGGTATACTCAGTAACGATGATAGCTTTGCTCCGCTGCATCCACTCGGCATAAGAATCAATAAGCTCGATCTTGCGTTGTTTAGAGATAGCCAATGTTTATTCACCTCCTTTCATAATGTAAAGTCTTTGCCTCGCAATTAGACCTGGCAAAGACTCTCCACACCCTTACGGGTTCCCCTGGGATGAAGCATCACAGGGTATTATTATTGGAGCAATCTTCACCTCGGCAGGAAATTAAGCCCTACGGCACCCGCTGTCTTCGGCGAAGCTAGGCGGTTAAACCCGCCTGGATTCTCTAGCTAAAATTTTACTCAACCATCTCCATCGATTGCGCCTGGGTTGGGTCAACCTTGATCCCAGGACCCATCGTAGTGGTCAGGGTAACACGCTTAATATAAGCGCCTTTCGATGTGGCGGGGCGAGCTTTCTTGACTGCTTCCATCAGAGCTGCCAAATTTTCATACAGCTTAATCTCATCGAAAGATGCTTTGCCAATCGGTATGTGCAGGTTCGCTGTCTTATCAACGCGAAATTCAACACGACCAGCTTTGGCCTCATTGATCACGCGGGCAACGTCTTCGGCAGGAACAACCGTTCCCGCCTTAGGGCTCGGCATCAGACCACGCGGGCCTAAAACGCGACCCAGGCGACCGACTTTACCCATCATATCCGGTGTGGCAATCGCAACATCAAAATCGGTCCAACCACCCTGGATTTTATTAATGATCTCGTCATCAGCAACAATATCGGCTCCTGCGTCACGGGCAAATTGTGCTCCGTCGCCTTGAGCGAATACCAACACACGCACCGTCTTCCCTAAGCCATGCGGTAACACAACAACATCTCGCACCTGCTGGTCGGCATGCCGCGGATCAACTCCCAGACGCATGTGAATTTCAACAGTGCTATCAAACTTGGTTACTGCGGTTGCCCTGGCGAGCGCCACGGCTTCCTTTGGATTGTACAGGCGATCAGCCTCAATTTTTGCGGCAGCAGCCAGATATTTCTTTCCATGTTTTGCCATCGGGTCTCCTTTGTGGTGCTATCGGGTGAGACGATCGGTCCACCCTCCCACGGGGAATCAGTCTACGACCTCCAGCCCCATATTTCGGGCTGTGCCTTCGATCTGGCGAATTGCACCTTCCAAATCGATCGCATTAAGGTCCTTCATTTTCAATTCAGCAATTTCGCGCACCTGAGCGCGGGTCACCTTACCAACCTTCTCACGAGGAGATAGGGCTGAACCTTTCTCTACACCGGCAGCTTTCTTAAGTAGAACCGAGGCTGGCGGGGTCTTCAGGATAAAGGTAAAAGAGCCATCTGTGAAAATGCTGATTTCGGCTGGAATAATTTCGCCCATACGGTTCGATGTGCGAGCGTTATATTCCTTACAGAATGCCATCAAATTGATACCATGTCCTGCCAGAGCCGGGCCGATTGGAGGCGCCGGGTTTGCCTTGCCGGCAGTGATCTGTAATCGTACGATTGCTTTTAACTTCTTTGCCATAACTTCTCCTTTGTGGTAATGGCGGGTGGGTTACACCCTTCCACTTATTTCAACGACCGACTGATAGGATAGACCCCTATGAGCTGGTCGACGTAAACATCCTATGCCTTCTCCACCTGTAAAAAGTCCAGTTCTACAGGTGTTTCGCGTCCAAAGAAATTGACCATTACACGCACTTTGGCACGCTCCATATCAATCTCAGAGACAGTACCGCGAAAATCATTGAATGGTCCATCGACGATGCGCACACGTTCACCGGATTTAAAGGTGACTTTAATACGCGGTGCTTCTGCTTCCATACGCTTAATAATCTGAGTGACTTCTTCAGGTCGCAAGGGGGTAGGAGTATTGCCCATTCCAACAAATCCGGTTACACCAGGAGTATTGCGGACAACATACCACGATTCTTCAGACAAGATCATATTGACCAGAATATAACCGGGGAAGACTCTTCGCTCAACAGTGCGACGCTTGCCTTCCTTGACTTCTATCTCTTCCTCGGTTGGCACGACAACGTCAAAAATCTTGTCCTTCATGCCCATGGTCTCAATGCGTTGCTCTAAGTTGTGGCGTACTTTATTTTCATAGCCCGAATAGCAATGCACCACGTACCAGGCGCGACCATCCTCAGACAGTGGAGCCTCAATCAAGAGTGACTCTTCAGTCGAGAATGACTCCTCAAGCGTGAGTGACTCCTCAATAGCCGCGGCTTCCATGTCAACCTCGGAAGGCTCCTGTTCTTCCACAGGCTCATCCTTCAGTGGTTCAGGATTCGAGCTCAGCGCTCGAAGCGCCTCTTTCAATGGGTCATCGCGGTCAAATAGGTCCATAATTTCCTTCCTCACAGGCTTAGAGAGGCAAGGTTATAATCCACTCAAAAAGCTTACTAAAGAGATAGTCGAAGCTCCCCAGAAGAATCGACATAATCGCAGTCACAACTAGCACTACACCGGTGAGGTAAAGCGCTTCACGACGGGTAGGCCAGGAAACTTTGCGAAGCTCACCACGAGTTTCAGCAAAGTAATTCTTAATCCGCTCACCTGTGCGCTGAAAGAAATTCGGCTTGCTACGAGTGACGGATTTTTCTTCCTTCTTTTCAATTTTATTTTCTTCCTTAGCCACCGATTTCTCCTTCTAGAGAATGGTCTCCATTCATCTTTGGCTACGGGCAAAACGCCGCCCCGGAAGACGGCGTCGCCACTATATCAGGCAGGCCAGGCAGGAATCGAACCCACAACCCCCGCTTTTGGAGAGCGGTGCTCTGCCAAATTGAGCTACTGGCCTGTGAACCGCTATCTGCTGGCCGTCAGAAGCAAACTTTGACAGCCAGCAGCATCTTCTCCTTACTTCGTCTCGCGATGCTGCGTGTGCTTACGGCAGCGCGCACAATATTTCATCATTTCCATCCGGCCAGGGTCATTGCGCCGATTCTTTTCAGTGGTGTAATTTCGTTCTTTACACTCAGTGCAAGCCAGCGTTATGACCGGCCGAACATCTTTCTTGGAAGCCATTATAACCTACCTATCCCAAATCTATTCCAGGATTTTGGTGATCACGCCCGCTCCGACGGTCAAACCGCCTTCACGGATCGCAAACTTCGATCCCTGCTCCAATGCAACCGGCACGATCAACTCCACTTCCAGGTTCACATTGTCCCCAGGCATCACCATCTCTACCCCTTCCGGCAGCTTGATGTTCCCAGTTACATCCATCGTCCGGATGTAGAACTGCGGCCGGTAGCCAGTGAAGAACGCCTTATGCCTCCCACCTTCTTCCTTCTTCAGCACGTACACTTCGCTCATGAACCGCCGGTGCGGCGTGATGCTCTTCGGCTTCGCCACTACCATCCCGCGCTCCACGTCCGTTCGTTCAATCCCTCTCAGCAGCAGCCCCGCATTGTCTCCCGCCATCCCCTGATCCAGTGACTTGTGGAACATCTCCACTCCTGTCACCACCGACGGCATGCTCTTGTCTCTCAACCCAACGATCTCAACCGGTTCCCCTACTTTCACCAATCCACGGTCGATACGTCCGGTCACTACCGTTCCGCGTCCTTTGATCGAGAACACATCTTCCACTGGCATCATGAACGGTTTGTCTACATCTCTCACCGGCTCAGGTATATACTCATCCACCACCCGCAGCAGCTCTTTGATGCTCTCGTACTCCGGCGCATTCACATCCATGCTCTTGCTTTCCAATGCTGCCAGCGCACTGCCGCGCACGATCGGTGTCTCATCCCCAGGAAAGCCATATTCGTTCAACAGCTCCCGCAGCTCCAGCTCTACCAGCTCCAGCAGCTCCGGGTCATCCATCATGTCCACTTTGTTCAAGTACACCACGATCGCAGGTACCTCCACCTGCCGCGCCAGCAGCACATGCTCGCGCGTCTGCGGCATCGGCCCGTCCGGCGCTGCTACCACCAGGATCGCTCCGTCTACCTGCGCTGCTCCCGTGATCATGTTCTTGATATAGTCTCGGTGTCCAGGCATGTCTACGTGCGCATAGTGCCGCTTCGCCGTCTGGTACTCCACATGCGCTATGTTGATCGTGATCCCGCGCGCTTTCTCTTCCGGCGCATTGTCGATCGAATCGAATGCCCGAAATTCTCCATACCCCTGCATCGCACTGTATTTCGTGATCGCCGCTGTCAATGTCGTTTTCCCGTGGTCGATGTGTCCCATCGTCCCGACGTTCATGTGCGGCTTGCTGCGGTCAAATTTTTGCTTTCCCATTCGTCCTTCTCCTTCTTTGTTTCAAAAACTTGTTTGGCGAGAGCCCTCAATGGGATTTGAACCCATGACCCCGTTCTTACCAAGAACGTGCTCTACCGACTGAGCTATGAGGGCACTGCATTTACAAAACTACGCGCTGACGGACAGCCTGCATCCGTACAGCCGTAGAGGTGGGCGGTGAAGGATTCGAACCTCCGAAGGCTTCTGCCAACTGATTTACAGTCAGTCCCCGTTGGCCACTTGGGTAACCGCCCATGGATTGAGGATTGTAGATTGTTGGTTTTGGGTCGACCCTGAAGGGGGTGTCCAAAACAAACATTCGACAATCACCAATCAACCATATTTGAAGCCGACGACGGGAATCGAACCCGTAACCTACCACTTACAAGGCGGTTGCTCTGCCGATTGAGCTACGTCGGCGCGAATTGATAAGGTGCCAGCAATAAAGCGAATGGCATTATACCAGAGGCTATCTACAGCGGCAAGGTATTTTTCAAGCACCCTGCTGCATTGTTATGCTCGGTCCATTACAAACCGCGGCGCGTGAGTTTATCAGGATTCTGCCAGACGGTCAATGGTTAAATCGCCCTCTTCGCCAAATCGCCATCACAAGAGTGAGTAAAAGCAGAATAATGCTCGCTGCGACAAGTAACCATTTTATGAAGGTAAACACCCCTGCCAGCATGTCTATGAACGGCGTCCCCGCCGGGTAACGCAGCATGATCAGCGATGTAGATATGTTTTCCAAAAAGTCAAATAACGCCGCAAAGAGTGGGACCAGATTGACCGCTCGATATTGACTACCTAAGGGAAATGCACGGACTGAGAGCCAGCTTAAGGAAGTGACCAAAAACAAAGTGTAGACCAAAGGCCAGGCAACATCAAATGTAAAGTGGCTGTACACAAAAGCATCCCGCCCATTTTGCCCATACGCTTCGGCCATTTCGTACAGATCTGCTGCAGAGTACCAAAGCGATGTATCTGGCGACCCAGCTCCCCGGTTTTGTGTCTCAATTTGTTCGGTTTGCCGGGGTAATACGGTGGCGATAAATAACAAGAAGATAACCAGGCTTATGACCACAACCCAGACAGTTGAAATTTTTATCAACCAAGCAGACAATTTCCGCAGCATAAAACTCTTACGTCCCAGTCCTATTCTCTAAAGAACCATAACCTCGCGCTTCGAATGCCATATATAATGCAATCGAACCTGCCACCGCCGCATTGAGAGACTCAATGTTTCCGCGCATCGGTAATTTCATCAAAACATCGCATTTTTGACGCACTAAGGGGCGCATACCCGCCCCCTCACTGCCTACCACCAGCGCTAATGCACCATCAAGGTGAACTTCTGCAGGTTGTTTGGCAGATGTGCTTCCCTCCAGACCAACCACCCAACAACCAGTCTCTTTTAGGCTTTCCATTGACTGTGCGAGGTTGGCTTGTGCAATGAGCAAGTGCTCGCTAGCCCCTGCTGAAGCATTTACTACCGCGGGCGTAACAGCGACCGTATGTCGAAGTGGAAGTAAAACCCCATGCACGCCGACGACCTCCGCTGTGCGAAGCAGCGTACCCAGGTTTTGGGGGTCTTGCAGCGTGTCCAGGACCAGAACGAACGGCTTTTCAGAGCGCTGAGTTGCTAAATCAAGGATGTCCAGCAAGCCGCTGTAGGAGTAGCCACTGCATTCTATAGCGATACCTTGATGACCATCGCTAATCGCGTCCAGATGCTGGCGTGGTACCTGCTCGACTGGTGTTTTTCGTTTTTGAGCTATTTCGAGCGACTGAGACAGACGTCCTTTTTCCTGCACACCTTTGGCGATCCATAAACGAAACGTCTGCCGGCGTCCGGATCGCAATGTCTCATATACTGCATTACGTCCATAAATCCATTCTTTCATGGCTTAGGGATTACAAACACACCAGCACAGGAAGAAACGGAAACAAAACTGGCAACCAGCCCAACTCGAGCTAATTCTGGCAGCGTTTCATCTGCGATCCAATAATACTCATCTTCCCAGGCAGGTCCCACTTTCTTACGGACGGACGCCATTGTGGGCCGGTCGGAAAACGCCAGATCAGCAATGACCATTCGCCCGTTGGATCGTCAGAAGCTGCATTAATCGCACAAGTAGCGCAATCTTGAAAGGCAATTCGAAATGGTGAAATACATACGCCGAGACGATCCTGTCATAGGGACCACCAAGCTCACGCGGCAAGTCCTGGCGCAAGTCAGCCTGGAGCAATACTGACTGGGGAAGTTTACGGCGTGCAAGCTCCAACATCCGGACAGAGTAGTCCAGGCCAGAAATTAGGCAGCCGCGATGGGCAAACCGCTCTGCCAGGTTGCCGGTGCCAATGCCCAGATCGAGGATACTCTGACCGGGCATACAATCAGCAAGGCGCAGTGTGGTTTCTAAAACCTGAGCATAACCATCGAACGGAAAGCCCCCGACCAGCACATCCTGATCGTAGCTCTCAGCCCAATCGTCAAAATCACTGGAAGGGAAAGGATCTGATAGATCAGTTGGAGGGATTTGCTGTAGAATTTCTTTACCGGTCATTTCCAGTTCCAGATGGTGCCTTCTTTACCATCTTCGAGCGTTACGCCTAATTCTCCCAGCCGATTGCGCACCAGGTCTGAAAGAGCCCAGAGCTTCTGGACTCGCAGCTCTTTGCGTAATTCGACCAATAAGTCGATGAATGGGGCTGCATCACTTCCTTCTCCAGCTCCCTTAACTAACCGCAAGCCCAACACTCCCGCCAACTCAACCAGGACACTTTGAGCAACCTGAAGTTTGTCAGGTCCAGTCCCAGCATCACGAGCCTGGTTAATGCCGCGTACCAGATCAAAGAGCACTCCCAATGCACCAGCCGTGTTGAAATCATCATCCATCGAGTCGAGAAAACCTTGCTTTGCTACGAGAACTTGCTGTTCAAGGGCTGTAAGTATTTCTTGAGAAGCAGCATTCTTGCTGGTCAAGGCGGGTTTGATAGCAGAGCGCAGCCTTTCCAGCGCGCGCTCTGACTGGCTCACGACTTCGTCGTTATATGTCAATGGACCACGATAGCTCGAATTTAACACAATCATGCGGAACACATCTGCCTCATGGTGAGACAGGAATTCCTGGATTGTCACCAGGTTGCCCAACGACTTGGACATTTTTTCGCCGGAAAGCTGGAGCATACCATTGTGGACCCAGTAATGCGAGAATTCCTTTTCCGTCAGGCTTTCAGTTTGAGCAATTTCGTTCTCGTGATGTGGAAATACCAGGTCATTGCCTCCACCATGGATATCGATCTGCTCGCCCAGATGTGTCAGGTTCATTGCCGAGCACTCAATATGCCAGCCGGGGCGTCCGGGTCCCCAGGGGCTTTCCCAGAATGGTTCACCCGGTTTGGCTGCCTTCCAAAGCGCAAAATCCATAGGATGCTCTTTACGGTCATCAATATCAATCCGTGCCCCAGCTTGCATATCCTCTAGCTGCCTGCCTGAAAGCCGCCCATAGTCACCATCCCTCTGAACGCGAAAATAGACATCCCCACCTGCCTCATAGGCGTAACCCTTAGTAATTAATGCCCGGATCATTTCCAGGATTTGGGGCATATCCTGGGTAGCGCGTGGATTAACTGTAGCAGGGAGAACATTTAGATCGTCCAGGTGTTTTCGGAACTCCTGGATGTAACCTTCGGCTAGCGTGAAGGGTTCTACTCCCAACTCGGTGGCGCGTTTTATAATCTTATCGTCGACGTCAGTAAAATTCATCACATGCCGAACCTGATAACCGCGATACTCCAGGTAGCGGCGAATAATATCAAACACCATAGCAGACATGGCATGACCAATATGTGCCTGGGCATAAACGGTGGGACCACAGACATACATGCGCACTTTGCCTGGCTCGAGAGTGGAAAAAACCTCTTTTTGGCGCGTTAGGGTGTTGTATATTCGTAAAGTCATTTCTGTGTCCTCCGTCTGCTCGCTCGAGCGCCTATTGCACCGGAGCTTGTCCCAAACAATTAGCGGTTACCCTCATCTAAGCGAGCAAAGATCATTCGCCCGGCAGCAGTTTGCAAAATTTTGGTCACAACGACGGTCACCTGAGAATTAATCCGATCCCGCCCATCTTCAATTACAACCATAGTCCCATCATCCAGGTACGCCACACCTTGACCGACTTCCCTGCCTTCCTGGATGACAATGACCGAGAGCGACTCGCCAGGCAGCAGGACGGACTTTACCGCATTGGCAAGCTCATTAATGTTTAGAACCGTAACACCTTGAAGCTCTGCCACCCTGTTCAAGTTATAGTCGTTTGTCAATATAGGAGCATGCATCTGGCGAGCCAGGATTACAAGCTTTTCATCTACCTCTCGGGTTCCTTCAACATCAATGTCGCTAATTTTTATGGGTAAAACACTATCTTTCTGCAGTTGTGAGATTACTTCCATCCCGCGCCGACCCCGCTGGCGGCGGAGGTTATCAGGGGAATCAGCGATATATTGAAGTTCATTTAAGACGAAACGAGGGATGAGTAAGTTGCCAGTTAAGAATCCTGTACGGGAAATATCTGCGATACGCCCATCGATGATAACACTCGTATCCATTAAGATAGTCCGCCCGGGATCAAGTTCACCAACTGGCTCAGGGTTTGCTTTTGTTTCTTTTTCCTTGCTTGCCGATCTGCCGCGGAAAGATCCTAGTATGTCATTTTGGCGCATCACAAAAACCATGACACCTACATAACCAAAAATCAGCACACCGACGAACGGCAAAATTTGCCCAAAAGGATCTGGAAGAAATGATAGCGGAAATGCTAATAACGCTGCAACCAATAAACCAGCTACCAGACCAATCCCCACAGAGATTAGGGTAGAGGCTGATAATTTGGCTAATAAAACCCTTAGAGCGTGGGCTGGTCGGGTCGTCAGGTACGGCGCGACAGCAAACCCGAGTAATCCACCAAGCACACCAAGAGCAACTGCACCAATCACGGGTGAAATGGATGTTAATATTCCTGCCTCGTGAAGGTAATTAACCAACTCGATCCCATAATAAACACCCAGAGCGCCTAGAATGACCAAGCCAATAATGCGAAAAATTAATTCAATACGTGACATGATGACTCCTGATTAAAAAATAAAAAAAGCGCAATCTATATGCGCTCTCCCTACCCGGCTCGGTGTTGGAGCTTGCTGGCGGTAGTTATTCAATGATGGATATACCCCCTGAACAGGAATATCTCATCAATGATAAGCTAAATTTCGAAAATCGAACTGCCAGACAATTACACTTCCGCCAACCAGGCAATAATTCCGAGAGAGCAATAAAAATAAATAATTCCACATCCAGATCATTCACTGGATAAATTAATTATATACCAGAATCACACGAATGTTGTTGAATCCTGGGTTTTCGATTTCTGCTTTTAACGAAGACTAAACCCCCAGGGTAAGAAAATTTCAAATTCCTTCGTTGATATCAAAGCCATTGGTTGGGTAATGCAGATTGAATAATCAAATTATAATAAGGCGTTCAAATCTGTGATTGGTTAAATGAATTATCATTATTCGATATGTCCGCATAGACAAACTTAAAACCGGGCGTGAACTTTTATCATACGTTATAAGGAATTCATATGACCGCAACAACAGCGAGCAAATTTTCAGGAATTACTGAACAAGAATACAAGCGCCGAATTTGGGCCTGGACGATGTATGACTGGGCAAACTCTGCCTTTGCTACAACAATCCTTGCAGCGGTACTGCCCATCTACTTCAGCCAGGTAGCCGGTTCTACATTACCCAGCGCGACTGTGGCTACCTCGTACTGGAGCCTTGGCTTGACGATATCCTTAGTGATTATCGCGGTGTTATCACCGATTTTGGGCACCATCTCTGATGTTATGCGGGGCAAAAAATTATTTCTGTCCATTTTTGCCGGGCTTGGAATTCTGGCAACGGCTCTACTTGTGCTTGTATCCACCGGTGACTGGGTGTTAGCATCGGTGTTGGGCATCCTTGGAAGAATCGGCTTCAACGGTGCGAATACATTTTATGATGCATTGCTACCCCATGTCGCCCGACCGGATGATCAGGACCGTGTGTCTACCCGGGGATATGCAATGGGGTACCTGGGTGGTGGGATTCTGCTGGCAATCAACATTGTGATGATCCAATTACTACCGGGTACCTGGGGCGCGAGGCTCTCTTTTCTCAGCGTAGCGATCTGGTGGGGTGTTTTTACTATTCCATTGCTCCGACGAGTCCCCGAGCCACCTTCATCCACCAATGCAATTGAGAGGGGAGAAAACATCATTAAAGCCAGTTTCCAACGCCTGGCAAAGACCTTTTCAGATATTCGTCAATATAAAGAGCTGTTCAAGTTCTTGCTTGCTTTCTTGATTTACAATGATGGAATTGGCACAATTATTGGTGTCGCAGCCATATACGGCGCAGAGCTGGGCTTTGGTAGCGTAGAGTTAATCCTTGCCTTGCTGCTGGTACAGTTTGTCGGCATCCCCTACTCATTGATTTTTGGCCGGCTGCCCAGTAAAAATGACAAACGCCGCCCGATATATCTAGCCTTCATCTTATTCAACCTGATTGCCTTGCCTGTCATTGGCACATGGGGTGTCCGAGCCCTGCCTGCGAACACCACCGGCGCTCCGCCAGCCCGGTTTGAGGACACCGTGAACGCTGTGGGAGAAGGTTTATACCGGGTCAGTGATACTGGTACTCAAACGATTGGAAGTTGGGAGAAAGTGCTGGTTGCAGCGAAGGACTTGGGAACTGACCAGGATGGCATCTACATGAGTGCAACCGAGCCGGGAAGCCAAATGGACTTTGCATACAACGGTCAAAAAATCGTAATTACTTACGGGCAGGGACCCGACTATGGCGAATGGCTGGTGATCATCGATGGATCACCCGTACTCGATGCCGACACTGGTGAACCCATGGTAATTGATGGATATCAATCGACCGTACGCTACGATGTCACCAAAATCATCCTGGCTGACACTGCCGGCGAGCACATATTGAGTCTCATAAGTTCTGATGAAAAGAACCCGGAAAGCACTGGCAACCGCATCAGCCTGGCTTCGATCGAGGTCCTTCCAGGGCTACGCCAAAGCAAACTTTTGGTGATTATTGGATTGATCCTGGCAATTGAGCTGATCGGATTGTTGTTTGCAATACTGCTGGGCAAGCTGCTCTTTTCACGCCTGGCTGAATTAATGGACACAAAACGCTCGATTTTACTCGCCCTGCTGATTTATTGTGTCGTCGCAATATGGGGTTACTTCTTGAACTCGGTGGTCGAATTCTGGTTCCTGGCTTGGATGATCGCGATCGTACAGGGCGGCAGCCAGGCGCTAAGCCGAAGCTTGTACGCCGGAATGTCTCCCGCCAGTAAAAGTGGTGAATTCTTTGGCCTGTTTGGAGTAATGGAGAAATTCTCGGCGATCATTGGCCCATTAATGTTCGCCGCTGCCGGAACGATATTTGGCAGCTCACGACCAGCAGTACTCAGCCTGATTGCGTTATTTGTTATCGGTGGAGGATTGCTCACCCTGGTAAATGTTGATGAAGGCCGGCAAGTAGCACAGCGGGAAGATGCCCTTACGGATTCAGGCGAAGCGTAAACCAAGCATCGTGATGGTTAACTTCTAACCAAGGAGAACTTCTTGACCCATCTTAAAGGCCGTGATCGGGCGATCTATGTACAAGATATGTTTGCGCGAATAGCCCCACGCTATGACCTGATGAACCGCTTGATGACCTTCGGTCGAGACTCGAGCTGGCGGCGTGAGGTAATTCGACGCGCACGCCTGTCAGCAGGGAACCGGCTCCTGGATATGGGGGCTGGGACAGGGGACCTGGCGCGCGAAGCGATCAAGCAGGCGCCCGGATGCCAGGTGGTTGCTGCCGACTTTACCGTATCGATGATGCAAATTGGACGAACAAATCACCCTGAAAGTCGTCTGGAGTGGACAGCCGGTGATGCGGGTGAATTACCCTTTCCAGGTCAAACATTTAATGCCGTGGTTTCGGGATTTTTACTTCGCAATGTACCCTACCTGGAACAGTGTCTGGCTGAACAATATCGCGTGCTCAAACCCGGAGGGCGAATAGTTGCCCTGGACACCACCCCACCAGAAAACGGTTTTATTACACCATTCGTGAACTTTCACATGAAAACGATTATTCCGTTGCTGGGCAAAGCGGTCAGCGGTCAAGCAGAAGCGTACCAATATTTACCCGACTCGACCATCAATTTCCTTGAACCTGCGAAGCTAGCCGCGCGCCTGTTAGCTGCAGGCTTCGATCAGGTGGGTTTTTCTCGACATATGTTCGGCACAATTGCCATATATTGGGGAATTAAATAATTTCATGCCAAACACAATTGAGTCCAAACGGCTGGTGGTAGGTATTAGCGGTGCATCGGGAGCAATCCTGGGCATCCGCCTGCTGGAGGTATTGAAGGAAATAGAGGTCGAGAGTCACCTGATTATCTCGTCCGCAGCCAGGATCACGGCACAACAGGAGACAGACTGGAGCATCCAGAATATTGAAAACCTCGCCAGTTTCGTTTACGATCCTGGTGATACCGCTGCTGCAATCGCATCAGGATCTTTTATGACTCATGGGATGGTTATTATCCCTTGTTCGATCAAGACGCTTTCAGCCGTAGCAAACTCTTATACCTCTGATCTTATGACCAGAGCTGCAGATGTATCACTCAAAGAAGGCCGACCGCTCGTGCTGGTGGTGCGGGAAGCACCTCTACACGCCGGTCACTTGCGATTGATGCAACAGGCAACATCGGCTGGCGCGGTTATTTTTCCTCCGCTCCCAGCCTTCTACACTCGCCCAAAAAGTGTCGATGACATTATCAATCCAATTGTCGGTCGAGTTCTGGCGCGCCTTGGCATAGAAAATAATCTGTACCAGCCCTGGTCAGGAATTGAAGACTGATCCGGATTGCCCAGGAACATCCACGCAGCCAGAGGCAAATTAAGAGGACCATCCAATGGAATGTTCACCTGACGGTCATGATCTGGAAAAAGCAGCTCTCTGCGGTGAACCTTCGTATGTATGGCGAAGTGGTCAGGTGCGCCGTCTGGATATGATCCTGGAGCAATCAGGTGAGCGGATTCACGGGACAGTACTGGAAAACGGCTGCGGTGTAGGAATGTATGTAGAGAAACTAGCTCAGTACGCGAACAGGGTGATCGGGTTGGAATATGACCTGGAACGGGCAATCGAAGCTCACACCCGATCATCAAATATTATCAACGCGGCGAGTGAAAAAGTGCCTTTTCCTGATAATACATTTAGCCTGATCCTCAGCCACGAAGTGTTGGAGCACGTGCAGGATGACCACGAAGCAGTGTCCGAGATGGTGCGTACTCTCAAGTCAGGGGGTCGAATGGTAATTTTTGTACCTAACCGGGGTTATCCATTTGAGACGCATGGTATTTATTGGCGCGGCAAGTACCACTTTGGCAATATTCCATTGGTTAACTACCTGCCCCGGCGGTGGCGGAACCGCCTCGCTCCACATGTGCGCACCTATAACAGGCGAGATTTGCAAAATCTGTTCACCAATCAGCCCGTAAATTTTGTTAAACAAGAGATTATTTTCGGAGCTTATGATAATATCATTGCGCGTTGGGGAGTAATTGGGAAGATGTTACGAAGTGCTCTACAGTGGTCTGAACACACACCCCTCAAAGTTTTGGGGCTATCGCATTTTTGGGTGGTTGAGAAACTCTGAGGGAAAACGCGCTCGAAAGCCCACTCTGGGAATCAAACCCTGAAGTTGTATACGCCGTCTTCGATCGGGTAAGAACGCTGGCAGGTAGAGCAATTTAAGCTATCTGCTGCTTCTATCAGTGACGCTGTTGCACATTCTGGACACGCAAAAAATGCTCCTGGCGCGGCTAACTCGCTTTGCCCAACAGCTTGAGCGCGCAAGAACACACTTGGCGAGAGCTGCCACAAATTACCTGTGCGCTGCGCTATCGCATCCATTTGCACCAATAAAGATGTTGGAAGCAGTCGTTTTAGCAAATCGATCCGAAAATGGGATACTGTCAATTGCTGTTGGATCTCGAAATCACATGCCGTTAATGAATCGCGAATTTGCTTGGGATGAAAGTCAAAATTAAGCGGTAAATACTCAACAGGCTGATGGTCAAATGGATTCCAGGACTGGCGGCGAGCCATGTAACGCAAGATGGCTTTTAAATTCTTCTTATTGGCATACTCGAGAATAAAATGACCACCAGGTTCCATCACACGACGCACCTGACAGAGGGCACGCGATACATCTGCCATATGATGAAGTGTGCGAATCATTGTTGCCCCATCAAACAAGCCAGGTACAAAGGGCATGTGGTAAACATCGGCGGCGACATAGAGATACCGTTCACCGCGGCCTAACCGTTCCTGAGCCAAACGGAGCTGGCTGCGAGAGTAATCTAAGAGGACAATGCGCTCAAAACCCAGGTATCGGCTGGTATTCCGTCCAGCCCCTGCACCAATTTCCAACAGCAATTTACCTTGTCCAGGCAACAGGCGACGTAAGGCGATCGCTTCTACTTGATCTTCATAGTCACGATCGCCCTTATCCCAAAAAGTCGCCTGGTAATCTGATCCTTCGTAGTCGCAGACAGGAGGATGGTCATTCATGGGCATAAATCCATCCGCAATATCATTAATTTGTGGTGTGCCGGAATAATCGACAGCTCAAACCTTGTTCATCTCGCCCTGGAGTTTCTCGCCCAGCCGTTCACCGTTATAACCACGTCCAAAACCACGATAATGAAAACCAACCATTTGCATAAATTCCGGATCGTAAATATTACGTCCATCCAAAATGATCGGCTGTTTAAGCTCGCGATGAATCAACTCCAGATCCAGGTTCTTAAATTCATTCCACTCTGTAACAATCACCAGAGCATCACACCCTCGCGCCAGGGTATAAGGATCGGGCTGCATTTCTACCTCAGGTAGCAGAGGTGTAGCCACCTGCATTGCTACCGGATCGTAAGCGCGGACATGAGCGCCACGGGCGAGTAATCCCTCGGCGATATCCACAGCGGGAGCATCGCGCATGTCATCCGTATTGGGTTTGAAGGATAGACCTAACAAGCCAATCGTTTTACCACGCAAGTTTCCTAACATTTCTTGCAAACGAATAATCACCATTGGGCGCCGATCATTATTAATTTCCATAACTGCGTTCAACAACTGAGGATGGCGACCTTTATCTGCAGCCATGTAAGCCAGAGCTTTTACATCCTTCGGGAAGCATGATCCCCCATAACCCAATCCAGCATCCAGAAAGAGAGGCCCAATGCGTTTATCATAACCCATGCCCACTGCAACTTCTTTCACATCTGCGCCGAGGGCTTCGCAAATATTGGCGATTTCGTTGATGAAGGAGATTTTAGTCGCCAGGAATGCGTTCGAGGCGTACTTGATCATTTCGGCAGTACGAAGATCCGTTATCACTATCGGAGCTCGCAGGGGAAGGTGCAGCTGGGCAACTTTCTCAGCCGCTTCACGATCCAGTGAGCCAAGCACAGTACGGTGTGGTTGCATGAAATCAGTAATCGCTGAGCCTTCTCGCAGAAATTCCGGGCAGGATACCACTGAAAAAGGAACCGGTGTACTCTGATTGCTGCGAACAATATCGGCGACCCAGTCGCCAGTTCCAACGGGAACGGTTGATTTATTGATAATGATCAGGGGCTGGGTCATATTTTTGGCGATTGTCTCTGCTGCCGCAGCAACGTAGCGTAGATCCGCCTCCCCATCTACCCCTGACGGAGTGCCGACTGCGATAAATGCAAATTGTGTGTCTAACAAAGCGTCTTCGTAGGATGTAGTAAAGGTCAACCGACCAGCGCGAATATTACGTTCCACCAACTCTTTTAAACCCGGCTCATAAATCGGCATGATCCCATTTTTTAAGCCAGTTATTTTTTCTTCAGAAATATCCAGAGCGATCACACGGTTACCCAGATCGGAAAAACAAGCAGCAGTTACCAGACCTACATAACCCACGCCGACGACGCATAAATGTTTCATTACCTTATCTCCTCCTGATAATATCCACCTAGTTTTAGGTACGGTTCACAATCTTACCACAATCATCCGAAAATCACGATAACCGTCATGTCTGAGCAATGACCTCTGTCACTTGTGAATTGGCTAAAAACACTCTAAAATATTAGTAATTAATAACTATCTTTATACTCTACAATAATGGGAGCAGTACAAATGCAAATTACACGACAAGCCGATTATGCTGTACGAGCTGTGCTTTACCTGGCTCAATTAGGAGAGAATCAACGTGCCGCGACCAGCCAGATTGCGCAGGAACAGCAAATTCCGCCTTCTTTCTTAGCGAAAATTGTTTCTCAGCTTTCAGTCGCAGGACTGTTACAGACTTCACGAGGCGCCCGTGGTGGTGTCTCCCTTGCAAGAGATCCCGAACTAATTTCTTTGCTGGAAGTAATCGAAGCCATTGATGGACCAATCCTGCTTAACGACTGCGTTGGTAATGGTGATTGCACGTTTGGTGATGATTGCCCGATGAAGCCGATTTGGTGTGACGCCCAGGCTGAGCTAGTTAGCAGGCTCCGCCAAACAACCTTCGACCAATTTGTCAAATCAGATCTCTCTAAAAGAAATTAGTTAGCCATCCGCACGGCTGGTAAATCATCCCTTTAACGCAGAGGTGAGTTAATGTATTAACAGGACAGCAGAATCGTGGTATCTGCTGCCCTTTTTTATTCAGGCGGGTGAATTTGTGGAATTTCCAGCTCCCACATCGTATAATTTAAATAATAAAATAGCCCATCGGCAATCCATACTCCCCGGGAGGTAATCATGTCTAATCCACGTGTAGTACGCGCTCCAACTGGAAACAAACTCACTTGCAAATCCTGGCTCACAGAAGCACCATATCGCATGATTCAAAACAACCTTGATCCGGGAGTTGCCGAACGCCCAATGGATTTAGTTGTTTATGGCGGTCGCGGCCAGGCTGCGCGTGACTGGGACTCTTTCGATGCTATCCTGGCAACACTGAAAGAGCTCGAGGATGATGAAACTTTACTAGTCCAATCTGGCAAGCCGGTTGTGGTATTCAAGACGCACCCGGATGCTCCACGAGTATTAATTGCGAACTCTAATCTCGTTCCGCACTGGGCAACCCAGGAGCATTTCGATCATTTAGCTTCGAAGGGGCTAATCATGTATGGTCAGATGACTGCTGGTTCCTGGATCTACATCGGTACCCAGGGGATTCTACAGGGCACATACGAGACCCTCGGATCCCTGGCACTTCAGCGCGGCTGGCCATCCTTAAGAGGCAAATTCGTGCTTACCGCTGGATTGGGTGGTATGGGCGGTGCACAACCTCTGGCAATCACAATGAATGAAGGTGTTGGGCTGATCGTAGAAGCGGATCCGGCACGGGCAAAGCGCCGACTTGAGATTGGATACGTCGACGCGGTTGTAGACACTTTGGAAGAGGCAATGACGCTGGTTGAAGATTTAGTCCGAGACGAGCGTCCGCTATCTATTGGCCTGATTGGCAATGCAGCGGAAATCTACCCAGAACTAGTTCTCCGTGGGGTGACTCCGGATGTTGTAACAGATCAAACTCCCGCCCATGACGTAATGATGTACATTCCTGCCGGTCTAAATGTAGAAGAGGCTGAAGCCATGCGAAGGCATCATCCGGAGGAGTATGCAAAACGCTCCATGACATCGATGGCACGGCACATCGAAGCGATGCTCGAATTCCAGCGCCGGGGTGCGGAAGTGTTCGATTATGGTAATAATTTACGCCAGCGTGCATTTGATTATGGTGTCAAGGATGCATTTTCGTTTCCAGGTTTTGTACCTGCATACATCCGTCCATTATTTTGTGAAGGAAAGGGACCTTTCCGCTGGGTCGCATTATCCGGTGATCCGGAAGATATCTACAGGACTGATGAGGCTGTACTGGAGCTTTTCCCGCAGGATAAGCATTTACACCGCTGGATTCACATGGCACGTGAAAAAGTACCCTTCCAGGGTTTGCCTTCGCGTATTTGCTGGCTCGGTTATGGAGAACGGGCGGCGGCTGGTTTAAGATTTCAACCAGCTTGTAGCGGATGGAATTGTCAGCGCGCCCATCGTTATTGGACGCGATCATCTGGATGCCGGCTCGGTAGCTTCTCCAAACCGCGAAACCGAAGGAATGCTCGATGGTACAGATGCTGTCAGTGATTGGGCAATCCTGAACGCGTTGATCAACGCCGTTGGAGGCGCGACCTGGGTTTCCTTCCACCATGGAGGTGGAGTTGGTATCGGCTTCAGCCAGCATGCCGGTCAGGTGATTGTGGCAGACGGCACACCAGAAGCTGCTGCGCGGCTGCAACGAGTGCTGACCAGCGATCCTGGAATGGGTATTGTCCGCCATGCTGATGCAGGTTATCCGCAAGCAATTGCAGCTGCCAGGAGACATGGCATCAAAATGCCCATGTTAGAATCTCGCTGATGAGCAAGTCGTCGATAATTATATTTACGATCACCCTATTTGCGATTTCGGTTTACACCTTAATCGGGCCTGCGGAAAAATCCTTGGGCACCAATGTACGTGTTGTTTATCTGCACGGAGCTTGGATATGGGGTGCCATAGCGAGTTATCTGGCAGCAGCGATAACAGGTCTGTTCGGCCTGATCATGCATCGTGAGAGCTTACAACGCTGGTCGCGCGCCCTGGGGCGCACTGGCCTTGTTTTCTGGATAACCTCTTTACCAATCGCAATTTGGGCGATGCAAACCAACTGGAATGGTTTATACCTGGCTGAGCCGCGTTTCAGACTGGCTGTTATCTTTGCGATCACAGGATTGCTGATCCAAATCGGACTTGCGATCGCTGATAACTTAACCTGGGCATCGATTACTAACCTGGCATTCACCATCGCTTTGATCTGGACATTGCGCATGACTCAGGATGTCATGCACCCGAGCTCGCCGATTTATCAATCGGACGCCAGGCTGATCCAGGTATTTTTCAGCGGCCTGGTGCTCCTCACTTTGCTGCTAGCCTGGCAAGTAGCACGCCTGTGGATGCAGATTGAAAATGTCCACCAGAGAGAAGATGCGAGGTTGAAAACCTCAAGTTGAGATCATCGATAAATTTTCAAGTCGTCATCTTCATCGCTGTAAGAATTGTCCTGAACACAGCGCTGAGGATGATAAATCCCTTTCTGTCCACCTTTGAGCGGGGATTGAATGTTGATCTCGTAATTCTTGGGCGGGTTATGGCATTGCGCTCCACAGCGAGCATTCTTGGGCCTTTGCTAGCCTGGCAGGCTGATCGGCGAGGGCGAAAGTTTGGCATGCTCTTTGGTCTGGTAATTTTCACAACCAGTCTGCTTGTGATGACTATCTGGCCATCGTTTTACTCATTCGTCCTGGTGATTGTGCTAGCTGCACTGGGGGTTTTTATCTTTAACCCCTCCATGCAGGCTTACCTGGGTGATCGTGTGCCTTATGAGCAGCGCGGCCGCGTTCTGTCTCTCTCTGAGCTGGGATGGTCGTTAAGCTTCATCATCGGTATTCCAATTATTGGCTTAATAATTTCCCGATTGGGTTGGAAAGCACCTTTTCCCTTATTAGCAGGGTTGGGAATCCTGTCTATCATTGTCCTGGCAATCATTCTGCCAAAAGGTGTAGCATCAACAGAATCACATGCCAGCCCGATTAAAACGATCGGCAAGCTAATCAGCTCTCCTCCAGCTATCAGCGGGATGTTGATGGGTGGAATGCTCAGCATGGCTAACGAATTGGTAGCGCTGGTTTTTGGTGTGTGGCTTGAAGATTCATTTGAGATGAAGATCACCGCGCTGGGAATCACTGCTGCATTAATCGGTTGTGCAGAATTGGTGGCTGAGCTACTCTCTGCTGGTGTGACAGACCGGTTAGGGAAATTCAGATCCATCACATCAGGCATTCTGGCGAACTGCCTGGCTGCTGTATTCTTGATGATTCTTGGTAGTGGGATATATGGGGCGATAACAGGATTGCTGCTATTCTTCCTCAGTTTCGAATTTACCGTTGTGAGCAGCATACCTTTAATGACCGAAGTTGCGCCAGCCGCCCGTGCTACTTTCATGGCATGTTACGTAGCAGCACTATCCTTAGGACGTGCTGCAGGAGATCTTCTCACCCCAAAACTACTCAACCTGGGAGACGTTATCAGCCAGGGTCATCGAATGACTCCCATATTAATCGGTGTGGTTGCACTCAATGCAATCGCTCTGCTCGCCTTGAAGCACTTAAGGAAAAACCTCAGCATCTCAGATACAGGCATTCCATTAAGAAACTCATAAGGAATATTTAGCTTATAAAATAACCGGTATAATCAAGATGCTATGAATAAAAAGAATAGAACTTTCGCACTTGCTACTGTAATCATTCTAACTATACTGGTATTTCACCTTGAGTGGATTCTGGCAACCGTCTGCGTCCGCAGCTCCTCAGGGTCAGGTCGCCATTTTTACACCCACTCCCGGCCCAGACGGAAAAATTATCTGGGTAGTGCGCGCCAACGACACCCTTCTCAGCATATCATTGATTACGGGAGTCAGCGTAGATGAGCTCCGGACCCTCAACAATTTGCCAGATGACAATATCATCGTCGGGCAAAAGCTGGTGATTGGGCTGGCGGGACCAGCAGCAGATGTTACCCCAACCATTGGTCCTTCACCGACGCCCACAACAATATTGCCTACGCCATCTCCCAAACCCGGTGTGGGTACGCTGTGCGTTATTCTATTCAATGATGCCAATGGTGATTCGCTTCGCCAGGAAGAAGAGCCTTCGATCCCCGGAGGCGCAATCAGCTTAAATAATCGTGCCGGTTCGGTCTCACTGACGGCTGATACCGATGACAGCCTGGAACACAAATGTTTTCCTGACCTGCCAGAAGGCGAGTACAGCATCAGTGTGGCAGTTCCGGTAGGATATAACCCAACCACCACCAGCAGTTACACAATCTTACTGCGCGCCGGCGACCAATCGTATATTGATTTTGGCGCTCAAGCTAACTCTCAAACGATTGCCGAATCGCAAACAATCCCTGAGGGCGGACAGCGTTCACCATTATGGCTGTTTATCGGTATACCACTCTTGCTCATCGGAATTGGGCTGGTGATTTATGCCAGCGGGCTCATAAGAACTCGTTAAGCCAATAACTGCATATATACAGCGGATATTGCTGCGGAAAATTGTTCAGACTGAAATATTGCAGCTCGCTTTTGGGCTACCTGAACCAGGCTGGTAGATAATTCTTCATCTACAATAACCGAAACTATCGCTGCACCTAATGAGCGATTGAGCGGCTGATACTTCGGGGCGTCTGGGATCAGATAAGCTGCTGGACCGACCAGTGCATCTATTCTCGGCATTTCTAATCCGACGATAGGTTTTCCAAATGCTAAAGCCAGATGTACTGGGCTCCCCCATGGCGATATTTCTGCAGGGTGGAACAGAGCACTGCAACCTTGATAAATTTGGGCCAATTGGCGCCTGGACAGCAAGGGCATGTTGCGAATTGTGCCATCCAGCTTATACTCTTTTGCCAGGGTAAGCAATGCTTGTTGGGCCAATAAATCCAGACCCGCGACCAGTAAAGGATATTCATACCCAACCGAGCCAACCGCCCAGGACCATGCTTGAATCAGCGTCAGCAACTCCTGATGCGAAAAAGGAGCATGGCAAAGGATGTAGGTTTCCGGTAAATCCTTTATCGGAATTTCATTCTGTTGAAGTTCCAAATCGTTTCTATCGAGTAACGACGGCGAGATGATAGGCAACCTAATGATTGGGAAACGTGTATTAGGTGAAGGCAGCTCTTCCGGCCAAAAAATTCCTTTTATACCGCTTCTTTTATATGAGTAAGCATCGCGCAAGCGTTCAAGCCAACCACCAGAGCTCACGAATCCACCATCATGAACCTGTGGACTAAACTCATCATAGCTGCTTGGACTGACAATCGACCTCATGTAGGTACGTCTTCCCGATTTCAACGAGGCCAGGTGAATAAAACCTGCACCCATCCTTCTAGCAAGCTCAGGTAAAAGGCGCGTTTCCCATACCGAAAGATCATGCTCACCTGATGCAGCAGGGATTATTTCGGAAGAAAATCTGGATGGTAATGCTTCGAAAGGCTCGCCAGGCAAAGCGACCAGAGCTGGGAATTCTGGAGGATGGTACTCAAGAAGCGTTAAGAGGTGCAGAGCGGCAGGGCTATTTGGGTGATGCACAAGAGACCAGCCATCAAAAATAATCAAGCTACGCTCCACCAGTCTCGCCCTTCGACCAGGTTACGCTGGTTTAACTGCTTGCGGATAATTTCCCGAGCGCCGCGAGCTCTGACTGCCACCAGTAATACAGGGGCTGGCAGGGTGGACCACCATTTAAGCAGTTGATCTGCAGCTGCAATGGGTAATCCATGGCGCTTGCCCCCTATCTTATCCGGATCTACATCGATGAAACCAACCAACGGTGCACCTTCGCGTTGTAAATGTTTACTCAAACGCTTACCCGCCATCCCCGCCCCCCAAATAATAACAGCGCCGCGATCCACAAGCGGGCCTTGCACCAGATAATTGACTTTGGCGCGGATGAAATTTTCTACCGAATAACGTGTATCTGTGCGAGTCAACCGTTCAGGGTGCTCACGCCAGTCCAATAATATCTCTGGTATGCGGGCAAAGCTCGCTCCTGCCAGGTACATACGAAGCCAAAGATCGTAATCTTCTGGCCAGCCATGATCCTGATACCCTCCCAATGCCTGTACCAGATTTCTACGGTACATCACACTTGGATGCACAAATGGGCTCTCGACAAACAGCTCGCGGCGGATGGCGCTATCTTCAATCAGCCCATTTTGCCAGTCCACGTAAATCTGGAATCCTGGTCGTACCTGCTCACAGGGAAACCCAGCCACCTGACAACTTACCAGAGCAACCTGAGGATGAGAATCCAGATACGCAGCCTGACGAGCAAGTCGCTCTGGATAGCAACGATCATCACTATCCATGCGCGCGATATAAGGAGCAGAGCAATGAGTTAGTCCGTGGTTTAATGCTGTTACAATGCCGAGATGCGGTTGGGTGAAGACTTTGAAACGAGGGTCATTATCAGTCCAACAATTTATGATATCGAGGGATGTATCCGTACAGCCATCATTGATTATCACGACTTCAAAATCAGTCAAAGTCTGTGAAGAGATAGATTTTAATGCTTCTTCAAGCATTTCTTCCGCATTGAAGCAGGGAAGCAGCACCGATACCCGCGGTAGTTCTAGTTCCATACTGATACCAATTCTACCAAAAGATGATTCTACTTGATTTGACGTGCCCAGCGTTGTTGATATAATTTATCTGATTGGAGGCAATGATGTTTAACAGTATATTTCGTCGATGTGAAGATGAAGCGCGTTACTCAAATGAGGGCCGCCTGCCTCCCGGGCAGGCACTGACTCAGAAATTTCCGGTGCTGCATTATGGACCAGTGCCACCATTCAGCCCAACGACCTGGGATTTTCGCGTCTGGGGAGAAGTGCTGGAGCCGGTAGTCTGGACATGGGCAGAATTTCAACAGTTGCCGCGCACGAAAATTTCGATGGATATTCATTGTGTGACACGCTGGAGTAAATTCGACACCACATGGGAAGGCGTCTCCGTGCGCCAGTTAATTGAGCAAAAATTAATTACACCGCTCCCCAGCGCTAAGTTTGTGCTCCAGCACGCAGAATATGGCTTCACTGTAAACTTACCGGTCGAAGTAATGCTCCAGGATAACTTTTTGCTTGCGACTCATTTCAACGGCGAACCGATTACCCCAGACCATGGCTATCCGCTTCGAGGCGTGATTGGCAACATTCCAGGTCGCAGCGATCTGACTGTACCCTACTTCTGGAAAGGGGCGAAATGGCTGCGCGGACTGGAGTTTATGTCACTGGATCGACTGGGTTTCTGGGAGCAGGCGGGTTACCACAACCGGGCTGATGTGTGGGAAGAAGAACGTTTCGCGTAAGATGGAATAGCGCGTCGCAATGTGAGCAGCATGATCGATTGGATTGGAGTATTCACCAATTCTTTATGGATTTTGGGGGCTTCCTTAGCCCTGGCAGTCTTCAGTTATGCGAGCTGGGAAGCGCAGCGACAAAATAGCCCATTGCTCTCAGTTCTCAATCGAAAAAATCACCAGGTGTGGTTGGCAACTGCTGGAGGGTTATTCCTATTGGGAGTAGCATCCTCAATGATCCTAAGCTTGATCGGATAAACCCACTCGGACCAACTCACCTCGTTTGACTTGAAACGAGTCAAAATCGCGCGCGACAATCGCTTCGGGGAAAATCGCCCGAGCCTCTGCAATGACATCTCGTTCCCGATAACGCCGAGAGATGTGAGTTAATATCAAATTCTTCACCTGCGCCTGAATTGCTAACTGTGCAGCTTTCTGGGCTGTCAGGTGAGCAAATTGCAGTGCCATTTCCACTTCTTCCTCAAGGTAAGTCGCCTCGATCACCAACAGGTCGGCTTTCGAGCAGACAGATACCAGGTCATCAATACGACCAACATCGCCAACATGCACAAGACGAGTGCCTACTCGTTCCTCCCCTAATACCTGATCGGGTTGAATCACTCGACCATCTGCCAGTGTGACCGGAAATCCCTTTACCAGCAATCTCCTTTCCGGACCCGGTGGAACTCCTAACGCATCTGCCAGCTCCGGAAGAAATGGACGGCGATTTTTTCCTCAAACAAGTAGCCAAAGCAATCCTGTCCTCGATGAAAGACCGGAAAAGCTGAAACCGAGAAATCCTCTTCCTGGATAATGACACCCGCTGAAACTTCATGAAATTGGATATCCATGGGAGGGCGCGCACCTCGCAAAACAACACCGAACAACAAGTCTTGAATGCGCTCGAGAGCCCACTTACCCGCAAATATTTGCAGATCATCGATCGCTTCCCAACGTAAAAATGTAGAAAGCAAACCTGCCAGACCCAGGATATGATCTAGATGACCATGAGTGATCAGGATCCGGTTCATGCGTTTAAAGCCCAAGCCTGATTGCATAATTTGGCGTTGGGTCCCTTCGCCACAATCGATTAAGAACCGATGCTCATCGTGGATAACGACTTGTGCAGAGAGACCGCGATAGACGGAGGGAGCTGAGGCGGAGGTGCCCAGTAAAATAATCTCAAACAATAGAACCTCTGATAATTGGAAGATGCCGGACTGCCCGTATTGTACCGCAAATATCTGCTATAATCCCTCAGCGGCGGTATGCCTGCCCCTGAAGATGAGCTAATGGCTACAAAAAACTCGAAACCGAACTCCAAAAGCACAAAGCAATCCGCCAGCAAAGACACTGGGCAAAAAAAGAAATCGACCAGCAGTGTAACCAAGCCCAAGGCATCCACGCGCAAAACGAGCCCCACCCGGACGACGAATTCCTCGCGTTCTAAATCGCAACCAGAAAAAAAGCCTTCTGGCAGCACTGCCAAATCATCGCAGCAGAAACAAAAAAGCGACAGCCAAGATCGCGACCAGGCAATCATCACACTCAATCGCCGTTTAGACATAACCGGCATTGTTATTATTTTTATTGGTGCTCTAGTATTACTTAGCCTGCTCTCCAGCCAAAACAGCCAGGTGACTGGCGGCTTACTTTCATTCTTTCGCTGGCTCGTTGGAGGAGGAATATATATTCTGCCATTCGTATTGATCGGAGCCGGTCTATGGTTGGTACTGAGAAATTTCGACCGGGTACCGAATTTCAATCTCGAGCGGGCAGCTGGAATTGTCTTCCTCTTTTTCAACATACTTGCGTGGCTGCACTGGATACGGTTGGCTATAATCGAGCCAGGAGCAAATATTTTTGATACCGCCAAAGCGGGCCAGGGCGGCGGATATTTAGGCGCACTCCCCTACGCCGGACTAGAAAAAATTCTAGGAATTGGCGGTACTTTCATCGCTCTGATTGCCTGGTTACTGATCAGCCTGACGATGGTGCTGGATATCAGCATGGTGGATCTGGCAAGGTGGGTATCTGCTCGGATAAATGATCTGCGCCAGAAGTTTAGCAAATCAAAAGGAAAAAGCGGTTCTGCCGAGACCGCTTATCAGCAAGGTCCCCCCTATCCTGAGCTTACTCCGTTACCACCCGGGCACTCTGAGCTCGACTATGTACCAGGCGCATTGCAACCATTTGTTTCTGCAGACCCATCTACCAATTCTCCTTTCATACCCTCATGGGTGCTTCCACCAATGGAAGATATCCTGGAAGCCGGGGTGCCAGCAATTCGGAATGATGAAGATGATCAAAAACGCGGCCAGTTGATCGAAGAAACACTGGCATCATTTGGCGCGCCTGCAAGAGTGGTTGATATTAACCGAGGCCCAACGATCACCCAATTTGGCGTCGAACCCGATTTTATAGAGACGCGTAATGGTCGTACCCGAGTGAGAGTGGCAAAAATTGCATCGCTGGCAAACGACCTTGCATTAGCGCTATCGGCCAGGACCATCCGTGTAGAGGCGCCTGTCCCAGGTAAAGGATTTGTGGGAATCGAAGTACCCAATGATGAGATTGCAACAGTCGCATTGAGGGATGTGATAGAAAATGAAGCATTTAAACGCCTAAAGAGCCCTATCCGCTTTGCGCTTGGCCAAAATGTCTCTGGAAATGCTGTTGCTGCTGATCTGGCGGGGATGCCTCATTTGCTGATTGCCGGACAAACGGGGTCAGGTAAATCGGTTTGCGTAAATGCACTCATTAGCTGTTTGCTATTAAACAACACACCCAATGACCTGCGCTTGATCATGGTCGATCCGAAGCGGGTTGAGTTAACAGGCTACAATGGGATTCCCCATTTATTAGCCCCGGTGGTAGTAGAGCTAGAACGCGTAGTCTCGGTATTGCAATGGGTAACCCGAGAGATGGACATGCGCTACCGCAAACTGGCAGAAGCAGGCTCCCGGAATATTCAAGATTACAATTCGAAAATGACGGCGCGAGGCCAGCCAAGGTTACCTTTCCTGGTCATCATAGTAGATGAGCTGGCAGATTTAATGATGCTGGCACCGGATGAAACCGAAAGATCGCTCACCCGCCTGGCGCAATTGGCGCGTGCCACGGGTATTCATCTGGTCATCGCCACACAACGTCCTTCTGTGGATGTGGTGACGGGACTGATCAAAGCGAATTTTCCAGCGCGCATCGCTTTTGCAGTTGCATCAAATGTCGACAGCCGCGTAATTTTGGATCAACCAGGCGCTGAAACCCTGCTCGGGCGCGGCGATATGCTTTATCAGGCGCCAGATTCCCCTGCCCCCGTGAGATTACAGGGAGTTTATGTTTCCGATTCAGAAATTTTAAACCTGGTCGCCTACTGGCAACAGTTCTCAGGTCTGATCCAGCCAGCACCAACTGCTATTGAAGCTAACATCGAAACCTTACCCAGTGGTGTGCCGCTCAAGCAGATGACTTTTTGGGATAGCGGGGCTCCTGAACCGGAAGGCGACCCTCTGATGGCAGAAGCGATCGACCTGGCTCGGCGACAAGGTCGTGCCTCAATTTCCATGCTCCAGCGTCGTTTGCGGATTGGCTATACCCGGGCAGCTCGCCTGATTGAAACGATGGAAGAAAAAGGCATTATCGGTCCACCAGAACCCGGATCAGGCGCTCGCGAAATCCTGGATTATGGCCCTACCGCTCCTCCAGCGGACGATCGTTAAGTTAATATCTTAGAAGTATGCGATACTGGAACAGCATTCTAGTCATGATTATTGTGTTCCTGGCTGCAGCCTGCCAGGCAACACCAACCCAAGTTGACCCAATTGATGCCCCAAACCTGGTGACGAATACTCCGGTAAACTTGATCGCTACAAAAACACCACAACCAGAACCTACCGAGACCCCTTTTCCTACCCCCTCTCCAACAGTCACAATTACGTCTACTGCAACCATTGAACCCAGGACCACTTTACTTTTCACCGGGGTGATCGTTCCCGCACGCTGCGTACAGGCGGCGTTGGACGCCAATGGCAATCCAGATTATCCTTATGAAGAAGTAAGCACCATCATACAAGATGCTGATCTGGCAGTGGGCACGCTGAATGCCACAATGAGTGATTATGCACCGCGTACTGGCTGCAAGCCGACCTATGTGCTGGTTGGCAGCCCTCAAAATGCTGATGCGCTTTTCCGAGCAGGTTTTGATGTGATGAGTGTAGCTACGAACCATATAAAAAATTGCGGGCTTACCAACTGTGGAGACCGTGCATTTTTTGACACCCTGGATAATCTACGTAGAGTGAACATCCTTCCTGTGGGCGCTGGTAAGGACCACGACGAAGCAATGCAACCAGTAGTGGTTCAGGTTAATGGCATTCGCTTTGGAATTGTCTCATTAGGGCAGATCGAAGCAATGGCTTTTGCCAGTGAAAACTCACCAGGCATCGCCGTTTTGAACGAAGAAAACCTTAAAAATGCAGTAAACGAAGCGCGCAAAGTTGCCGATGTTGTAATCGTCATGCCGCATTGGGGGCCGGAGGATGTAGCAGTTCCCAACTGGATACAACGTGGCCTGGCTAATAAAATTGTAGATGCTGGCGCTGATCTGGTTGTGGGAAACCATACCCACGTCGTCCAAGCGATCCAAGAAATCAAAGGGATCCCAGTGTTTTATGGTTTAGGAAACTTCGTTTTCGACCAGGGTCTGAGAGACCACCGGCAAGGAGTTATCCTACTTGTCCATTTTGAGGGAACTCGCTTCGCTGGTTATGATCTCATCCCGACCCATGTTGATCCTGATGGCCGCGTCCATATTGCCGATCCTGATGAAGCACAAGAAATTCTCCAGCGCATTGAGCAGGCAAGCGAGACAATCGCTCCAGGCCAATGATGGGGATATCCCGATTGATAAACTTCATGGTTTAAACAGAAATGCGGCAGTCATTGCGACTGCCGCATTAATGCTCCAATTGAGAAAATTAAGGAACCCGCGTTGCTGTAGCAGTTGGCGACAAAGAAGTCGTGCTTGTTGCAGAAGGCAACAGAATGGCGCCAAGTGGTGTAGATGTGGCTGTTGGAACAGGTGTGACGATATTCACCGGTATCTTCAGCAGCGTACCAACCAGAATAGCATTAGCATCGGTGATTTTGTTCTCTTTGATGATCGCATCGACGGTGCTATTAAACTGGAGAGCGATTGAACCCAGGGTATCGCCGCTTTGCACGCGATATTCGATTATCGTCCCGGCAGGCAGGTTTGCTGGAAGTGGCGTCGAAGTGGGTAGAGAAGTGTCAACGCCAGGGATGGTCAGCTTATCCCCCACCTTGATCGGGCAAGAAGGATCCAGATTATTGATCGTGATCAAGAGAAGCAAATCCACCTTGAATTGAACCGCAATGCTCCAGCAGCTATCACCTTCAGCCACCTGGTAAACGAATGGACCCGCAATCGTAGGCGTTATTGTAATTGTGGGGGTCGCACTCGGCTCCAGGGTTGGTTCTGGAGTGCTGGTGGCTGTAGGTGTCAAGGTTGCAGTTGCAGTATTTGTCGGTGTTGGTGTATCAGATGCGAACAAGGAGAAAGATGGACGATTTGATCCTGTGAACCAAATGACAATCGCCACCAGTCCTAACACCAGCAAAACCGCTGCGCCGCCAAAAAGTAATGGTGCACGACGGGCAGATTGCTGGCGCTTGCGATACATTTCGATTACATTTTGAGGTGTTTCTTTATCATCACTCATAGTTTTCCCGTGTAAGATAGATAAGCAGGTATGTCCAAAGTTCCCTACAAATCTTGGATTATTAAGATTTTACCCGATTTTTACCCACTTTGCATATAAAAGAACTATTCTTGTGCCTTGGATTAAGCGAATCTCATTATCAGGAGGAATGGATGAAAATAATCGTTTATGGTGTAGGCGGTGTTGGGGGATATTTTGGCGGGCGACTGGCTCAAGCCGGGAACAATGTCACCTTCGTCGCCCGTGGCGACCATTTAACGGCTTTAAGGTCCAACGGTTTACGCGTAGAATCCACTCTGGGTAATTTCCATCTCCCGGTCATACAAGCAGTAGACGATGTTCGTGCATGCGGGGTTCCCGACTTAGTACTGCTTGGAGTAAAAGCGTGGCAGGTACCCAAAGCCGCGCTCGATCTTGTTCCCATCATCGGGGAGAATACAGTTGTATTACCTTTACAAAATGGTATCGATGCACCATCTCAGCTCACAACTGTACTCGGGGAACAGGCGGTCCTGGGAGGCTTATGCCAGCTATCAGCCTTTAAAGCTGGTCCTGGACACATTCGACATGTCGGCATCGAACCGTTAGTAACATTTGGTGAGCTGAATGGCAATCCCAGCTCAAGGGTTGAGAACCTGCGCCAGGTTTTTAGCTCTTCTGGAATTAAAACCGAGACTCCAGCTAATATCCATTCAGCCATGTGGCGTAAATTCCTGTTCATCGCCTCCATCAGCGGGGTTGGTGCTGTAACTCGTTCATCACCCGTGGTCACACGAAAATTGCCACAAACTCGCAAATTATTAGAAAGCGCCATGCAGGAAATCCGAGAACTGGCTCGTGTCCGTCAGATTCACCTCGACGACGATATCGTAGAACGCACGATGGCGTTCATCGATCAAATGAGTGCTGCCGTAATGCCGTCCATGCAGCGCGACATTATTGAAGGTCGCCGATCAGAGTTAGAAGCCCAAAGTGGCGCGGTGGTTCGAATGGCTCTCGAAGAAGGGATTTCTACGCCAACCCATGCTTTTATCTATGCCGCTTTGCTTCCACAAGAGCTCGAAGCGCGTCAGCGGTACGGTCTGGATTAGGAAAATGAATTTAAGGAATCCATCTGGGTGAAAAACCGCCAACAATCAACTGGCGGTAGAATCCGGTTTTCAAGTCTAATAGCCAAACTTCTGGCTGGGCGATTTGTAGAGTCTCATCAAAACGCACATAAGCGATCTGATCACCCTCCGGATCCCAAACCATGTTGAAATGGTTGAAATAAGGATCTTGTGTGAGTGGTCGCGCACCAGAACCATCGGAATTCATCAGCCATATTTGCCTTCCTGGTGTCCAGCGTGTAACATCCAAGTATTTCCGAGCGAATGCCAGGCTGGTGCCATCTGGCGAATAGGCTGGAGAAGTATCCTCAAGATTATCCGCACCAGTCAAATCCAGGAATATTCCTTCAGGCCACTCAAAGCGCATCAAATGACTGCTCGCGATAGACGGTAAATCAGATGAATTATCCGGATTGGTATCCTGGTTAAAAATAATTTCTGGTGCAACAAAATATTGACCCGTGGGATCCCAGGTACCGGATTCTCCGGTCTGGTTTTGGAAAACAATGGTTTTCCCACTGGGAATTTCTAAGGTAATAAACGCCTGCTGTGTTGAATCATAAAAAGTTAAATTGCCCGTTGATGACCATTGCGGCTGGACAGTCTGATTTAATCCTACCCCCGCTTTGACTGCATCACTGACATCCATCCCTGATGTGCTGAGTTCTCCGTCAGTTTGGTCAAGCAATGGTTATATACCACACCTGAGGATAGCCTGGCTCTTCGCTTCCTGGAGGCGCGGTTTTTTCAAAGGCGAGATAATTATCCTGGGGAGATATTTTAGGTGCCCGGCATTGCATTTGCCCGCAGCGAAGAACAGTTGTAAAGGTAGATGATTCAGGCGAATCCCCAAGCACCACCTTGTAAATATCACTTCCCCCCAAACCGTTTTCGGCGCTGTAATAGACGGCTGTGCCATCGGCATTCACATCATATTCCAGGATGCCACCAAAAATATTGGTCCATGGCGTGCTTTCACCAGTGAGAAGATCAAACTGGTAAAGATTCGCAGCAGCATCAGATGGATATAAATAAAAAAGGCGTGGTTGCCGGACAGAGAAAGACCAGCTCTGATCGTCACGAGTAGGTAAGGCCAACCATCCTTCTGCTTGGGCACCTTTCTTCAACGAAATCGTAATCGTTACACCAGGTGACCAGGATGGATTTGGAGAAAAAACAAGTTTGTTTTCCTGCCAGATCAAATCACCCGAGTGAGGCGGGGATATTTCCAGGCGTTCTTCGACACTCGCAGCATCCATCCTGCGAGAGAAAGTGAGCTGCAACGCAGCTCCAGCAGGCACATCGATTTCACCCGGTGATGGAGAGAACTCTTGAACACGTGGAGAACCCAGAACAAAAAAAGCTACACCGGTAAGAGCTGTTACCGTAAGTATAATAGCCAATATCCACAACCATCTATTCTTAGTCATCGCTTTATTATAATCCTGTCGAGTAGTGGTAGAATTTGCTCGATGAATGCCTTGAAGCGCTGGCAGTTTTGGTTGGGTTTGGCTGTCAGCGTTCTTTTAATGTATCTGGCTTTAAGGGGCTTGCGTCTCGTAGAATTGATGCAAGCCCTGAAACTGGCGAATTATTGGTGGCTGGTACCAGGCATCCTGGTTTACTTTATTGCCGTGTGGGCTCGAGCCTGGCGCTGGCATTACCTGCTCCGCCCCATCAAAACCATCCCAACTCCAACCTTGTTCCCGATCACCGTAATAGGTTATCTCGGTAATAACATTTTTCCTGCCCGAGCAGGCGAATTATTACGCGCCGTGGTCCTTAAGAAAGAACACCAGGTAGCGATCTCAGCATCACTGGCAACCATCCTGATCGAACGGATATTTGATGGTGTGGTGATGCTTGGTTTTGTTTTCCTTAACCTGCCCAAATTAGCGAACCTGACATCAAGCTCAGGTTTTATTGGCAGCATAAAGTCACTGGCAATCTGGGGCTCTGCGGCTTTCTTCGGAGTATTGTTTATTTTCTTAATGGCGGCGATGTTTCCCCAAAGAACGATGCACTTCGTTGAGTTTGCAACGCAACACCTGCTGCCGTTACGCTTCAGGTCGAAAGTGACCGGAGTTGTAGAATTATTCCTGGGTGGTCTGGCCTCCCTGCGTTCACCAGCCAGTATTCTGATGGTATTCGTGACATCAGTGATCATCTGGCTGTTAGAAACGCTCAAGTACTGGTTCGTGATGCACGCATTTCCCTTTAAAGTAGATTTCTTCACGCTAATGCTGATGAATGGTATTGTTAATCTGGCGACAACCATTCCTTCTGCTCCAGGTTACGTGGGCACATTCGACGCGCCTGGAATAGCTGTGTTGCAAGCAAATGGCATCGCGAAAGCCATTGCAGCGGCATACACCCTGGTCTTGCACGCAGCGCTCTGGTTTCCAATCACTGTTTTAGGTGCATATTATATGGTGCGGATGGGCATAAGCTGGAACACTGAAAAACTGAAAGACATGCGAGCTGAAGAGTGAAAAAGGTCGCGATTGTCGGAGCTGGAATTGGCGGTATGGCTGCAGCTTATGACCTGGTCAGAGCCGGCTGTCAGGTGACGATTTATGATTCAAGCAACCAGGTTGGCGGGCTGGCATCTGGTTTCAAGCTGCCCAACTGGGATTGGAGCATAGAGAAATATTACCATCACTGGTTTAGCTCCGATCAGCACATCCTGGGCTTGATTCGCGAATTGGGATGGCAGGACCAGGTGCTATTTCCTCGACCGTATACAGTAATGTACTACAACGGGCGGTTCTATCCTTTCGATGCAATTCCGCAGATGGCGCTATTCCCTGGGCTGGGTTGGGGCATAAATAAAATCCGCTTTGGTCTGGTCGGTCTCTATTTGCGATTAACGAACAACTGGCGAAGCCTAGAGAAAACTACTGTGGATGCCTGGATGCGAAAATGGGCTGGCGATCGCGTATATGAGCTCATGTGGCAGCCATTGATGATCGGTAAGTTTGGAGAACACTATGCCAATCAGGTAAATATGGCCTGGCTTTGGGCGCGAATCAAAGCCAGAACTACACGATTGGGGACCTTCAAAGGTAGTTTTCAAGCTTTTGCAGATCGCCTGGCAGAATATCTTCGCCAGGAAGGGGTGATTATTAACCTCAGCACACCGGTCTACAGAATTATCCCCACCTCAACGAATTCTCTGTTGATAGAAGATTCCACAGGTCAGCATGACTTTGACCAGGTACTCTCAACCAGCTCTCCAGAATTACTCGCCCGATTGGCACCAGATCTTCCGGATGAATATCTTACAGGTCTGCTTTCCTTGAAAAGCATGGGGGCAGTGGTAATGGTCTTATCACTAAAACACCAGCTATCCAAAGAAGGCTATTACTGGTATAACATGCCGAAATCGGCTGGTTTTCCGTTCCTTGCCCTGGTAGAACACACCAATTACGTATCACCGGATAATTTTGGCGGCGAGCATATCGTATATATCGGTGATTATCTGGAGACCAACCACGAGTATTTCCAGCTCAGCCAGGACCAATTATTACAGCTCTTTCTGCCCAGCTTAAAACGCATAAATCCTGACTTTTCTCTCGACTGGCTGAATAATTCCTGGTTATCGCGAACGACTTACGCCCAACCGGTGCCACTGGTTAATCACTCAAGGAATATCCCAGCTATCCAAACACCAATCCATGGGCTATACTTTGCCAGCATGAGCCAGGTTTATCCATGGGATCGGGGGACGAATTTTGCGGTGGAAATCGGGCGTAAGGCAGCTGGCTTAATGCTCCAGCAAACTAACTCACAAAGCGATTAATCCGCCTGATCCTGATCTGTGAATAACGGCAGGTGACCCAAGGCTATGATGTGTCGCCAGCGTGCCTTCTCCCCTTCGGTGAATATACCAGCTTCAGCGACAATCTCCGCCCCAGCTTTTTCCATTACCAGGCGCATTCCTTGCAAGGTAGAGCCTGTGCTGATCACATCATCTACCAACACGACCCGTTTTCGTTTTACCAGCTCAAGGTCTTTCTCATCCAGGTAGAGCATCTGAGGTTGCCCGGTAGTGATCGACAGGGTCTCAGCAGAAAGAGCGACACCCATATAAGGTTTGTACACCTTCCGAAGCACCACATACGGTTTACGAGTCTCTACCGAGAGGGCATGGATTAATGGAATACTCTTTGCCTCTGCCGTAACAAGGATGTCGTAAGGAAGCGTCTCGAGCTTTTTCGCCAGAGCACTTCCGCAGGCTTGAACCAGCTCAGTATCTCCCAGGACATTAAGCACGGCAATCTTTAAACCAGGAGCTACTTCGAACAGCGGAAGGCGGCGGTGTAAGCCGGCAATTTCAACAGCATAGGTATCTCGTTCAGCAGGCATAACAGAAATTCCTCATTTTTATAAGTATCTATTTTTGATAGTTTATCACAAGCAGGATGCACCAAACAGTTCATCCTCCCTGGTCAAGTAAAAATTGATGCTTATGTTTTCTGCTATAATCTTTGATTGATCCCTATGGCATATTTTTATAGGAAAGCCTAGATGCTGCGTCATGCACTCACAATTCCAAGCCGGCGTACTACTTCGTTTTTAATCACTCTTGGTATAGCAATTCTTCTGACAGGCTGCATTAGCAACGGGAACAGTGTACTTCTGCCCGAGCCTGATAGGGAGGATGCTACTGCCGAAGCCAGCCGGAACTGGATCGATGTATATTTCAGCGATCCAAGTAGCCCCACGGCACAATCAAAACGAGGCGGGCCTGACCAACCCCTGGCTGAAGCAATCGACCTGGCACGCCTCAGTATTGATCTGGCTGTATATGACCTGGATTTGTGGAGCATCCGAGATGCGCTAATTAATGCTCACCGGCGCGGCGTAGTGGTGCGGATGGTCACAGACAGCGACAATCTTGACGAACCCGAAATCCAGGATCTTATTGATGCAGGAATTCCTGTCAGAGGGGATCGTCGTGAGTCACTGATGCATAATAAATTTCTTGTTATCGACCAGCGTGATGTTTGGACGGGCTCGATGAACATGACAATCAACAGTGCATACAAAAACAATGACAACCTGATCCATCTCCGTTCTACTGAACTGGCGGACAACTATGCTATTGAGTTTAATGAAATGTTCGTTCAGGACCAGTTCGGAGCTGGCTCTCCTGCAAACACCCCTAATCCGGAACTGGATATCAACGGGACCAGGATAGAAGTGTATTTTGCGCCTGAGGATGAGGTATCTGCTGAAATCATCCGGATAATCGAATCGGCTGAGCAGCGGATTGATTTTTTGGCATATTCTCTTACCTCCGATGAAATCGCTGATGCGATCATTAACCAAGCCGAAGCAGGGATACAGGTTTCCGGAGTTATGGAACAAGAACAGGTTCGCTCAAATCAGGGGGGTGAATACTCGCGATTTATCCAGGAAGGCCTGGATATCCGCCTGGATAGCAATCCGGCAAACATGCATCATAAAGTAATTGTGATTGATGGAAAAATTGTGATAACCGGATCATATAACTTTTCTTATAATGCGGAAGAAAGAAACGACGAGAATGTGTTAGTAATTTACGATCCAATCATCGCGGGTTTATATATGGAGGAGTTCGATCGTGTTTACTCAGACACCTACCGCTAAAGCACTGTAGGAGGCGCGGCAGCTACCGGCGGTATAATAAGCAACAATCGATCAAAAGGTGAGGGAATCAAATATGGACACAAACGGGAATTTCTACCTGGGGCGAATTTACGATAGCGCAAAGAAACAGCTTGGAGTTGATCCGACCCTATACAACCCGGCCGATTTGACCACTCATGCAGTGGTGGTAGGGATGACAGGATCAGGCAAGACTGGACTTTGCATCGGCCTGTTAGAAGAAGCAGCGCTGAACAATATTCCTGCCCTGTTGATTGATCCTAAAGGGGATATTACTAACTTGCTGCTGCACTTCCCTAAACTCGCCCCGGAGGATTTTCGTCCCTGGATTAATCCGGATGAAGCTCGTCGCTCGGGAAAGACTGTTGAGCAGGCTGCCTCCGATACAGCCGCACAATGGTCCAAAGGGTTGGCAGACTGGGGGATAGAGCCAGCTCGGATACAGGCTTTACAAGATTCAGCAAAATTCGCCATCTATACGCCAGGCTCCGACGCTGGAATACCCATCAGCATTCTGGCATCCTTTAAGGCACCGGAAATCGGCTGGGATGAAAATAAAGAGATGCTGCGCGAGAAAATTTCTGGCACAATCATCGCTCTGCTGACGCTCGTGGGAATGACAGATATTGACCCGGTACGCTCAAGGGAGCATATCTTGTTATCCAATATTCTGGAAAATTCCTGGAGCCAAGGCAAGGATTTGGACCTGGGCGAGCTCATCCTTCAAACCCAGGAGCCTCCATTTGAAAAGCTGGGCGTTTTCGACATCAACCGCTTTTTCCCGGAGAAGGATCGCTTCGAGCTGGCAATGCTGCTCAACAATATACTGGCATCGCCTTCTTTTCAGACATGGATCGAAGGTCAACCTCTGGATATTCCGAGTTTGCTTTATGCCCCAGATGGAAAACCGAAGCACAGTGTGTTTTACATCGCTCACCTGACTGAGCAGGAGCGGATGTTCTTCATTACCCTGCTCTATTCCGCCGTGGAATCCTGGATGCGGTCACAGCCTGGCACGTCTTCTCTGAGGGCGATTGTTTACTTCGATGAAATTTTCGGTTATTTGCCTCCGATTAAGAATCCACCATCGAAACAGTTGTTATTGCGAATGCTAAAACAAGCGCGTGCTTTTGGCGTCGCTCAGGTCCTGGTAACACAAAACCCGGTAGATCTGGATTATAAGGCACTTTCAAACGCCGGTTCCTGGTTCATCGGCAAGCTACAAACCGATCAGGATAAGCAAAGACTGCTAGACGGATTGCAAGGCGCTATGGCTGGAGGTCTGGACCGTGATGAATATGACAAGATTATTGCTGGATTAGGCAAACGAGTGTTCTTGCTCCACAATGTGCACTCGAAAGGTCCGGTGTTGTTTGGAACGCGCTGGGCGATGAACTATCTGGCAGGCCCATTAACACGGACTCAGCTTCCTGATTTAAATAAGTTAGTTGGTGCAGAAGGAGATTCAACCGTACCACAGGCAGGTGGCGGAATCGCAGCGCCATCAACGGCAAGCCTGGGCGGAAGCAGCACCAGTACTTCAACTGCGAGCCCAATTAAGACGAAACCCAGCAGTGCTACAGCCTCACATCCGGTATTTCCGAGTGGGATCGCTGAATATTTTGCGATAAACAACTTATCATTCCCAGAATCTTTTAAAGCCTCTGGCCGTAGTCTGCCACAAGGTACATTAGAATATAAAACAACTTACCGGGCAGTGCTGTTAGCACAAGCCAGCACCCGGTTTATCAATCGAAAATATAACCTGGATTATGAACTAAAACGCACAGCACTTGTAGCTGATCCAGACCGCCGCGGTATGGTCCGCTGGGATGATTATCCTTACCCTGTTATTCCTGATAACATGATTGAAACAAAACCGATTCCAGAAGCGAAATTCGCGGAAGTCGGAGCGCCACTTACGGATCTCAAAGCCATGACCGTCATGGAACGAGATTATCTAGATTGGGCGTACCGGAATAGTGAAGTGAGCGTTTGGGCAAATGAAACCTTAAAACAATATGCCGGACCTGAAGTCTCGCAGCCGGAATTTGTCAAACAATGCGTGGCATTAGCGCGAAAAGCTCGTGACGAAGAGCTGCAAAAATTATCAGCAACTTACGATAAGAAAATAGATGCCGTTCAAGAAAAAATCAACCGAGAGCAGCGCGAACTTGACCAGGACAAGGCTGAATACAACCAGCGAAAAATGGACGAGGTTGGAACCGGTTTCAATACTGTCATAGGGTTGTTTGGTGGACGGCGCCGCAGCGTTTCGAAAAATCTGACAAAACGACGGATGACAAGCGAAGCGAAAGCGGACATCGACGAGTCGGTCAAGGCAATTGCAGAATACCAAAAACAAATTACAGAACTTGAGACAGAGAGAAATCAGCTTGCAGAAGAAGCAACGCAGCGCTGGACAGAAACCGCGAACCAGGTAACAAAAATTCCTGTGACACCACTTAAGAAAGATGTGATGGTGGAATTGTTTGGCGTAATCTGGCTACCATATTATGTCGTGCAAATTGGCAGTGAGGTAATTGAATTGCCGGGATTTGTGATTGATTAGGGAATTCGGACAATCCACAGATTACAAGTGGCTTAACACTACGGTATAATATCTCGCTGCGTGCAGAAAAATTATTGTGTTTATTGGAGTAAATCATGGCAAAAAAATCATCTCGTAAGACACCAGCAAGCAATGTGGTGGATCAAAGCACTGCTGGGCGCAGTAGCCCAGCCACTTCCCGATTATCTACCAGCCGAGTTGTGGAAACTGCGTTTGAGCCAGATTATTCGTATATTAAGCAAGACTTACGACGTATCGGTATTTTAGTGGGCGTGATCTTCGCAGCCTTGATTATTTTATACTTTGTGCTGCCCTATATATTCCCCATATACGCCTGAGCAGCAACAAATACTCGTGTTATTGTTAAATAAACTCCGACCATTTGAAATGGTTGGCTTATTATTTACCACGTGATTGTTTCATTTTTGGTTGGTTTTTAGGTCATATCCATATATGGCGGTGAATCGACCCGTTTTTCAAGGTTCTAATGTCGCCCACCAATTTGGACTCCTTACCACCAGTTAGTTGCACTTTCCTGTGAAAACTGATATAAAAATAGAGATGACTGAGGAAGATTCTTCTGTTCAGAACCTGAAAGAACAAACCAGCGGGCCATCTCCGCGCTGGGGATCAAATACGAAGTTGATCATCGGCTTGACGGGTGTGGCGATAATTGCTGTCCTGGTAGTTCAATTCCGCCAGATAATCGCTCCACTCATCCTGGCAATTATCCTGGCGTATCTGTTACAGCCAATTGCGTCTTTTCTAACCAACAAAGCTCATTTTCCCTGGCGTACAGCGGTCGCGGTCATATTCTTGATCATTATTGTTTTGTTGCTAGGCATATTCACCCTGGCAGGTTTTGCTATTGTCCAACAATTTCAAAGCTTGATTGGGGTATTTCAACAATTCTTCACTGATTTACCCACGCTTATCAATGAGCTTTCCAAGCAGTCCTACGTGCTTGGACCATTTCAAATCGACCTCAGCCAATTTGATTTTACGTCAATCACCAACCAACTGCTTTCCTACGTGCAATCATTTTTAGGTCAATTGGGTAGTATCTTAAGCACGGTAGCTACACAAGCAATATCAGTCTTTGGATGGATATTCTTTATTATCATTATTGCTTATTTTCTGCTTGCTGAGAGCGGTCAGGTGCGAGAAAACATCCTCAAGTTTGATATCCCAGGATTTGATGCAGATTTTCGAAGGTTGGGCAACGAGTTAACCAATGTCTGGAACATTTACCTGCGCAGCCAACTGGTAATCTTCATACTGGTCATTATCCTTTATTATCTACTCATGACCATTCTGGGGATGCGCTTTACTTTTGGCATCGCATTGATGGCTGGCTTGGCGCGATTTATTCCCTACATTGGCCCCGCGGTGGTATGGATCACCACAGCTCTCGTTGCTTATTTCAACCAGCCGGCTCCTTATGGATTAGAGCCATGGGTATACACACTCATCGTTGTCATACTGGCAGTTCTGTTAGATCAGGTGTTTGATCAATACATCCAGCCGCGTTTAATGGGGCGCGCTCTGGGTCTTCACCCAGCAGCGATCCTGATTGCGGCCTTAATTGCATTGCAATTATTAGGAATAATCGGATTAGTACTGGCTGCGCCTGTACTGGCAACTGTTACTTTGGTTGTACGATATGTCATTCGAAAAATGCTGGATATGAATCCCTGGCCAGCCCATGAACGCGATACCGCCTTACAAGTCCCTCATGAACGTGCCTACCACAGAGTTCGTGCCTGGTATCGCTGGGTTAAACGAAAACACTAATTCAGAATTAACGACGGTCGTATAGCTGCTCCTTGATCTCGATTACCTGGCGGCGCAGTCGATCGTCCGTCTCGAGCAACTCGGAGATTTTCCCACAACCATACATCACGGTAGTGTGATCTCGGCCTCCCAGAGTTTCCCCAATCTGGGGTAAGGAAAAGTCCGCTTCCTCACGTAATAAATACATGGCAATCTGGCGTGGCAGCGCAACCTGCTTTGAACGATCGCGCCCCAGGATGCGATCAACGGTAACGCCAAAGGTTCTCGCCACCCTGTCCACAATCTCATCTGCACCAACTTTCGTGCGGCGGGGGAGTAAATCCACCAAGGCAGTTTCAACCAGTTGAGGTGTCAGTGGTAATCCACTTAAATCAGCGAAGGCAGCCACGCGAGTCAGTGCTCCTTCTAACTCACGGATATTTGATTGAACCCGTCTCGCGATCAATTCGATAATTTCATTCGGGATGCGCATACCAGAACGTTCGGCTTTCGAGCGCAATATCGCCTGGCGGGTTTCAAAATCTGGCGGTTGGATATCAGCGGTTAAGCCCCACTCGAACCTGCTTCGCAAACGATCTTCCAAGGTGATGAGCGCCTTGGGTGGACGATCGGAAGAAATCACGATTTGCTTATCCTGGCCATGTAATGTATTAAAGGTGTGGAAAAACTCTTCCTGAGTAGAACTCTTTCCCGGCGATGAATTGGATATCATCGATTAGTAGAACATCAATGTGACGGTATTTCTCACGAAATGCCTGGGTGGTGTGGCTGCGAATGGCGTTGATCAAATCATTGGTGAATTCTTCCGAAGACACATATAAAACTTCCTGACCACGTTGGAAGCAGAAATTGCCAATGGCATGTAGCAAATGTGTTTTCCCTAAACCTACGCCACCATACAAAAATAGTGGGTTATACGCTTGAGCAGGTTTTTCCGCGACGGCAAGAGAAGCCGCATGAGCCAGCCTGTTGCTGGTGCCAACCACGAAATTCTCGAATTGGTAGCGAGCATTCAGCGAGCCATTCGTACCGAGATAATCTTCATCATCCTGTTCGATCTCGTCAATTTCAGATTGGAGTACTGGAGCCTGTTGATCCTGCCATACAACAAAGCGAACCTCCACAGTCCGATTCATTACCCCGGATAAACGGCGTGTAATCGTGCTGGATAAGCGGTTGTGCAGCCAATCGCGGGCAAATGCATTCGGCACACCAATCACAAAAGACCCATCCTCATAAGTGAGCAATTCTGAACCGCGCACCCAGGTGTCGAAGGCTGCCTTTGGCATCTCCATTTGTAGCTGACCAACGGCAGCTTGCCAGGCCTGATCAGGTTTCATGACCGCTTACCTCCTCCAGTAATAGCTCGGGGGTAAAACACGTATGTGAAAATCACTCTCTTTCCAGCATTCGTGAATTAAGAATAACTCAACCAGAAGCCCTACTGTCTCTACAGTAGGGACCCGAGCAGAAATACTATTTCGATAATTACCTATCCGGGTAAAGGATAGTGGGGAAAACCCTGCTATTGACGATGAATCACGATGTGAACGGATTCTAGCAGATTCACCCCTGAACATGCAAGGCGATTAACCTACGCTAGGTTAAAAATAACCGAATCTTTAAGCTGGATGAATGTTAAAGAATTGCCATTTTCCATAAGACATATAAGCGTTTTTTATAGAACATTAGACCGACTATGGATAGGGGTAGCGATCGCAGCAACACCACATATGCGCCAATAAGCTGAGGATGAATGATCATATTGGAAGCGCGTCAGGACAAATGTTAAAGAATACTGGTCGGACCAAATCAAAAAACACACCTCTCATGATTTCTCATTTAGGCTTTCGTCCAGCCAGATCAGATGAACTTTGAGAAAGTATCAAGCCTAAATGAGCCGCTGAGCGTCGCAGATCAAAACTTAATTTCTGACCAGCCAGATAAGCAAGCGTGATTAATATATTCCTCATATGCATTGTTAACGTCCTTCTTGCGTTACCCACATAGAATTCATCTTGTAATATACGACCGGGAATAATCCGGCAAGGAGAAAATGAAATGGCTAAAATTATTGGTATTGATCTTGGAACCACCAACAGTGTGGCAGCGGTCATGGAAAGTGCTGATGCGGTTGTTATTCCGACCGCAGAAGGCTCTCGCCTGCTGCCTTCAGTCGTTGGATTCAACAAGAATAACGAGCGCATGGTAGGTCAGGTCGCAAAACGCCAGGCTGTGGTGAACCCTGACAATACAATCTATTCGATTAAACGCTTCATGGGGCGGCACTTCGATGAGGTCGACAGCGAACGAAGCATGGTCCCCTTTACGATAACCAGGGGCAGTGCAGGAGATGCACGCGTAAAAATTCCGGTCACCGGACGCGAATATAGCCCACAAGAAATTTCGGCAATGATATTGAGCAAGCTCAAAACGGACTCCGAAGCTTACCTTGGCGAGCCAGTTAACCAGGCGGTGATCACAGTTCCTGCTTACTTCAACGATAGCCAGCGCCAGGCGACAAAAGATGCCGGGCGCATCGCGGGATTGGAAGTTCTGCGCATCATCAATGAACCCACTGCGGCAGCCCTGGCTTATGGTCTTGATAAAAAGAATAATGAAACCATCCTGGTATTCGACCTGGGTGGTGGAACATTCGATGTGAGCCTGTTGGAAGTCGGTGACGGTGTCATCGAAGTCAAATCAACCAATGGCGACACCCATCTGGGCGGTGACGACTGGGACCAGGTGCTGGTACTTTGGGCTGCAGAAGAATTTCAAAAGGAACACGGGATCGATCTACGCAAGGATCGCCAGGCTTTGCAACGCCTGCGTGAAGCATCAGAAAAGGCAAAAATAGAGCTCTCAAATGTATTAACTACTGAGATCAGCTTACCGTACATCACAGCGGATGCGAATGGCCCCAAGCACCTTCAAATGCAGATCACGCGTGCTCGTTTCGAGCAGCTAAGTGACAGTTTGGTTAACAGGTTGAAAGGACCGTTCCAGGCAGCGCTACGCGATGCAGGCCTTAACCCCAACCAAATTGACGAGGTGGTTTTAGTTGGCGGCGCAACACGGATGCCAATGGTACAGGATTTGGTCCGTTCACTGACTGGGAAAGAGCCAAACAAGAGCGTCAATCCCGATGAAGTTGTCGCAATCGGAGCAGCGATCCAGGCAGGTGTTTTGAGTGGCGAAGTGCGAGATGTGTTGCTGCTGGATGTGACCCCCCTCTCTCTGGGAGTTGAAACGCTCGGCGGCGTGATGACCCCGTTGATTGAGCGTAATACAACCATCCCGGTACGTAAATCGGAGGTGTTTTCTACTGCAGAGGATAATCAATCAGCCGTCGATATCCACATCCTGCAAGGCGAGCGCCCGATGGTCAGTCAGAATATGAGTCTAGGTCGCTTCCGACTGGAAGGACTGCCCCTGGCACCACGCGGTGTCCCGCAGGTCGAAGTGATATTTGATATTGACGCCAACGGCATTCTCAATGTGACGGCGCGGGACAAAGCCAGCAACAAGGAACAAAAGGTGACAATCACTGCCTCGACGAATTTATCCAAGAATGATGTCGAGCAAATGGTTCGTGAGGCACGTGACAACCAGGCAGAGGACCGGCATTATAAGGAGCTGGTGGAGGTACGCAACAATGCCGACAACCTGATCTACCAGGCTGAAAAAGGTATTCAAGAGCTGGGTGAGCGCCTGCCACAACTCGAACGACAAAACATCTCGGAGAAGATAGAGACGCTTCGACAGGTCTGCAAGCAGGATGACTTGCGTGCTATTGAGAGGCTGACCGAAGAACTCAAAAACGCGGTCCATGCGTTGAGCCAGCAGGCATATGCACAACCGAGTACTGGCCCAACGACTGAAAGCGGATACCAACAAAATGGCGATGAACAAACAGAAGGCGACGTCATTGAGGGTCACTTTCGATAGACAATTTCTCAATGAAGTGATGAGGATTTAGATCCATGCGGATTTCCTGGTAATCAGGAAATCCGCATGC
>CAVZGO010000011.1:0-43404 GCA_963774935.1 uncultured Chloroflexia bacterium | reverse complement strand
CCCACAGGACATTGCTCGCCTTTATGATACCCAGGTTTTGATCGAAAATGGAGCTGGTCTAGAAGAATGGCTACAAGAAATGCTGCAAAATGCGGGCGGTCAGCGTCAGGTGATCGTAGCATCAGCCGGACTTGAGCCTGGCAGCACAAACGATCCTCACTTCTGGCTCGATCCGCTGAAGGTGGTCAAATATGTCGAAAACATACGCGATGGACTTGCGTCCGCTGATCCTGCAGGCAGCCAGAGATATACCGACAATGCCAGTGCTTATATCGACAAGTTGATTGAGCTAGATAAATGGATTCAAACCACCGTGGCAGAAATTCCACCAGAGCAGCGCTTACTTGTCACTAACCACGAATCCTTTGGGTATTTTGCGGATCGCTATGGGTTTAAGGTCATCGGCACGATCATCCCAGCCACCAGCAGCGGCGCATCACCATCCGCACAGGACCTCGCCAGGCTCGTAGATACGATTCGAAACAGCGGCGCGAAAGCAATTTTCCTGGAAACCGGCACCAATCCTCAACTGGCAGAGCAAATATCCCAGGAGACTGGCGTTAAGGTGGTCTCGGACCTGTACAGCCATACCTTGACGACCCCTGACGGTCCTGCACCAGATTACATTTCGATGATGCGCTATAACGTCGAAACGATTGTGGATGCACTGCGATGAAAGACAACCAACGAGAGCAAGACAGCCATACCCCTGGTCCGGCGAGGTTGGATTTCAACCACGTCACTGTAGCTTATAATGGGCAGCCGGTTCTTACTGAGATTACCTTTCAAGTGCCACATGGCGCCCGCGTGGCGATCGTCGGTCCGAACGGCGCGGGTAAATCGACCCTGTTCAAGGCGCTGGTTGGATTGCTGCCACTGCGCAGCGGCGCCATCCAGGTTCACGGTCGCCCGCTTGGCGACCACCAGGATTGTGTAGCCTATATCCCTCAGCGTGAGGATGTGGACTGGCAGTTTCCGGTTTCGGTTGCTGATGTCGTCATGATGGGACGGTTCGGGAGGCAAGGTTGGTTACGCAGACCCAGTGGTGACGATCACCAGGTGGTACAGCGCAGCCTGCAGCAGATGGGCATTGACCACCTGGCAAAATCATCCATCAGCGATCTCTCAGGCGGGCAGCAGCAACGCGTCTTTCTCGCCCGCGCCCTGGCTCAAGAGCCACACATTCTGCTGATGGATGAACCGTTTACCGGCATCGATATCACCACTCAAGAAGCAACTTTAAACCTTTTAGATGATCTTCGGGCTCAACAGGTGACCGTTCTGGTATCAACCCATGACCTGAACCTTGCCGCCGAGCGGTTTGATCAGGTACTGCTGCTCAACCGGCGGATAGTTGCTTATGGAAGCCCCTCGCAAGTTTTCACGACCCAACATATCAGCCAGGCATTCAGCGGTCAGGCGCTTTTCCTGGATGGGGTAGTGATCGTCGATCAATGCTGCCCACCGGATGAGAGCACTCACGGTGAACACCATGCTTGAATGGCTGATGGTACCACTCAATTATGAATTCATGCAGCGCGGTTTACTGGCAGCTATGATGGTAGGTGGTATCTGCGCATTAATTGGCTGCTACGTGGTCCTCCGCTCGATGGCTTTTCTCGGGGATGCCATCGCCCATTCGGTACTACCAGGGGTGGCTATTGCCTATTTGATGGGAGCGAACCTGACGATTGGCGCGTTGGCTGCAGCAATTATCGTTGCTTTGGGTGTCGGCTTCCTCTCCCGCCAGGGTGCGGTCAAGGAAGATACTGCAATCGGAATTCTATTTACCGCTGCGCTGGCATTGGGTGTCGCGCTGATCAGCAGCATTCGCTCATATGCAGTCGACCTGAGCCACATATTATTTGGAAATTTACTTGGAGTAAATCCCACCGACCTGTGGTTGACGGCAGGACTGGGTATCATCATCCTCTCCACGCTGTTCCTGGCATATAAACCTTTTTTGCTGGTTACCTTCGACCCTGTGCTCGCCCAAACTCTGCGCTTGAAGGTCGGCTTTTATCGCACATTGATGATCGTACTGCTCTCGCTTACGATCGTCATCTCGATGCAAACCGTGGGCGTCGGTCTGGTAGCCGCCATGCTGGTCACTCCAGCCGCGACTGCCTACCTTCTCACTCGCCGCTTGCCGGTGATGATGGCTATCTCATCAACGCTGGGAGCCCTATCGAGCCTGATTGGGTTGTATGCCAGTTATTATCTGAACATTGCCTCCGGTTCGGCGATTGTCCTGACGGCGACATTCTTCTTTGCGCTTGCCTTTTTATTCGCGCCTCGCAAAGGCTGGGTATATCAGTTTCGCAAACACCAGGTCTGACGGATTACATCACCGATATAAATTCCAACCGAAGCTGACATTCACAAAATTAACTGACTCTGTCACGTGGATCTGGTAGCGCGCAACCCGTAAATTAGCACTCTCCTTCGGTCGCGACCAATAACCCGGCTGGCGAAATTTCGCCTGGTTCTGACGTGAATCAACCGTCACGCAGTAATATCCCTCGGTCAGGTTGGAGAATTTATAAAACCCGCGTGAGTTGGTCAGGACGGTTTGGAAAGGCTGCTTATCTCGACACTTGCCTTTCGCCAATCCTACGCGCACACCCGATATGCGCGGCTCTGCCGGATTCGCCCGGCCATTTCCAGCTTTCAAAGAGCTGCCTGCATCACAATCGCGCAGGCAGACATCCTGCCAGACCACCCCGCTGACAGATGCAGAGATCTTCTTTGCGCTCTCAGCAGCTTGCGACCATCTGACTTCAACGGATGAAAGCAGTAGGGTCAGAATGAAAAGCACGAACATCCCACGCACTAATTTATTCCGGATCATGGTAGCCTCCTTTGTTATGTTAGCGGCTGGTATTACGATAATTATAGTCCTTTTTAAGCATCCTCGAAAACCCGACTGATGCACAACATGTAGAACTCAATTGGCTGAAATTCGGAGTAAAATTAACCACGAATTAATATAAGACGATTTAGTGTAATATTTGGGAGAAACCATGAAGATGATTTCCTTTTCATCCGGGAATGATGAGCCCCCACGGACAATAAAAGCCGGTCGCCGGCGCCCGAGCGGAGAGAGCGGTGCACCCCAAGCACAAGCCTCGGCTCCCGCCAGGCGCAGACCCACCAGTACACCCTCTACTTCATATCCTGACTCAGGTGGAACGAGCTCTGGGTCAGGCGGATCAGCGATCCCACCCATTTCTTTTGGAAGAGGTGGGGGCAAAATGTCTCCAATCCTGATATTAATTCTTCTTGCCGTCATTGTGTGTGTCAGCGTGGTGTTCAAATTTATTGGTGGTGGCGATGAAGCAGTCCAGGAGCCCTATGCAACATCCGAAGTTGAGCAATTCAGCGGAAGCGAGGCAGAAAGCCAGACTGAGCAGGGTGCGGCTGATCTGCCAGCCGCGCCCACCAGCCCGTTTGATGTCGTCACCCCGCAAGCCGTTGCCCCAGGGGTTGCCACTTCTGCACCGAGCAGCTCAGGCTCGAGCACCACGGCAGGCGAGACTGCCGGTGGCGACACCTGGACGATTATGCTTTACCAGGATGCCGATGACAAAATCCTGGAGCAGGACATTTATGTCGATCTGAATGAAGCAGAAAAAGCAGGCTCTGGGGATGGCGTGAATGTGGTCGCTCAGGTGGATCGCTTCAAGGCAGGCTACCAGGGGGATGGCAACTGGACATCCACTCGCCGCTACTACATTACTTATGACCCAGACTTGAGCCGGGTAAGCTCCCAGGTAATCGACGATTTGGGCGAGGTCAACATGGCAGATGGCCAGACCCTGGTGGATTTTGTCACCTGGGCGGTGGAAAATTATCCCGCTGATAAATATGCACTTATTTTGTCTGACCATGGCATGGGTTGGCCGGGTGGCTGGAGTGATCCGACCTCCACCAGTCGCAGCCAGAGCAATCTGCCGTTAGCCCAGGTTACTGGAGACAATATATTTCTGATGGAGCTTGACGATGCGCTAACGCAAATCCGCTCCGAAACAGGCATCGAAAAGTTTGAGCTGATCGGACTGGATGCCTGCTTAATGTCACACATTGAGGTCTACACAGCCCTGGCTCCGCATGCCTATTATGCCGTTGCATCTCAGGAAACTGAACCTTCTCTCGGATGGGCATATACATCTTTCCTGTCGGCATTGCGCGAAAAACCAAGTATGACCGGCGGCGAGCTCGGCGAGCTCATCGTAAAAACATACATCAAAGATGATCAACGCATTGTAGACAACCAGGCCAGAGCTGAGATGTACAGCGGCGGCTCGATAATGAACAGCTTGTTTGGTACTTCAAGTGCTCCAACAGCAGCTCAGGTCAGCCAGCAGCTATCCCAAACGATTACCCTCACCGCGGTTGATCTGGGTGTGTTACCAGAATTACAACAAAGCGTCAACGATTTTGCCTATACGCTGCAGAGCGCAGATCAGCGCGCCATCGCCCAGGCGCGCAGCTACGCACAATCCTTTACCAGCATTTTTGGCAGCGATGTCCCCGGCTCGTACCTGGATCTGGGCAGCCTGGCACAAATCGTCGCCGACCGCAGCAACAATGCACAGGTTGCCAGCGCATCCCGGGCTGTTCTCAATGCTCTGAACAACTTTGTCGTCGCCGAAAAGCATGGCGCCAAAAAGCCAGGTGCGCTGGGTGTCTCGATTTACTTCCCGAACTCCGAGCTCTACCAGTCGCCGGCAGCCGGTCCAGCATCCTATACCGTTGCAGCGCAACGATTTGCCCAGGAAAGCCTGTGGGATGACTTCCTGGCATACCACTACACACGCCGTGCTTTCGAGCCGTCCAGTAATCAAGTTGCGGTACCGCAAAAATCGGAAACCATCCAGGCTCCCGCCACCGGCGGCATCCAGGCGAGCCCGCTGAGCCTGTCGGACGACTCGGCTTCGATCGGCGAGCCGGTGTTGATGAGCTCAACGATATCCGGAGAAAATATCGGCTACATCAAGCTGCTGGTTGGATATTTTGACCAGGCAGAAAATTCGATTAACTATATCGATACCGATTACCTGGAAAGCGGCGATACCCGCCAGACTAACGGCGTATATTACCCCGACTGGGGTGAAGGCGCATTCACGCTTGAATTCGAGTGGGAGCCGATTGTGTTCGGCATTTCGGATGGTGAGAATGTCTACACAGCTTTGCTATCCCCGGTCGAGTTTGGAGCCAGCCGCGAAGACGCCATTTACTCCGTCGATGGTCTGTACACCTACACCAGCGGCGAACAACGCTACGCACGCCTGTACTTCCAGAACGGCAACCTGAAACAGGTATTTGGCTTTACCGGCACTGAAGGACCGAACGGGGCGCCACGTGAAATCACCCCCAGCAGAGGCGATACCTTTACCATCCTCGATCAGTGGATGGACCTGGACGGGCAGGGCAATGTGATCGAAAACGTATACCAGGAAGGTGGAACTCTGACATTTAATGATGCCCTTTTCACCTGGCAAGAGCTCGAAGCCCCTGCAGGCCGTTACGTAATCGGCTATATTATTGAAGACCTGGACGGCCAAGCGATTACGGTATTTGACCAGGTGAATGTCAGATAGATCAGAATTGGTTCCCTCGCGATCAGAACTCCTAAACAAACCAGCTCGAATGCTCGTTCGGGCTGGTACTTATCATTACCTTTACATAGCGCACATGTAATTGGTTATCGGACGATTGTTTACTTCTCGGCTAAACTAATGTCAACCCCTGACCAGCTCTACGACGCATATATTTTTGATCTGGATGGCACAATTTATCTCGGCGATGCACTACTTCCGACGGTGCAGGACACACTATTGGAGCTGCGACAGCTCGGTCGCCCAACAGTGTTTCTATCGAATAATCCGACACACAGTCGCTTCGACTATGCGAAAAAGCTGACGCGCCTTGGCGTACCGACTTCGATAGACGATATCATCAACTCATCGGTTGTGATGGTGGACTTTTTACGCCAGCGCATGCCTGGTGCACGCCTATTCGTGGTCGGTGAGCAGCCGCTTTGCGACGAGCTGCGCTCGGGTGGATTTACCCTGACAGACGACCCACTGAAAGTTGATGCGGTCATCGCCAGCTTCGACAGGACGTTCGAGTATCGTAAGCTGCAGATCGCCTTCGATGCCATCCGCCATGGCGCGCGTTTATTCGCCACCAATGCTGACCGCTTCTGTCCCGTGCCTGGCGGTGGAGAGCCAGATGCTGCAGCGGTCATCGCTGCGATCGAAGCCTGCACCAGTCACCCACTGGAAGCGATGGTCGGTAAGCCATCGCGCTTCATGACAGAGGCGCTATTTCGCAAGCTGCAATTGCCGCCAGAAAAGTGCCTGATGACTGGCGACCGTCTGGAAACAGATGTGCAGATGGGATTGCTCGCCGGCATGCACACCGCCCTGGCGATGACCGGTGCAACCACCTATGCGATGCTGCAAATCTCATCCATCCAACCGAATTATGTGATCAATCGCATCGAAGAGCTCATTTTGGGGTTACGTTAATGACGAATTAGATAAGCGTTAGCTAGCAATGAGTAATTAGCTATTGACAAACAGATTATCTTTTGCTATCATTTAGACGTCTATACATTGTACGCACAATCATCTATACGACGAGACTGAATTATCCTCTTTTATGAGTACGCAAATCAGTAAGGTCGAAGGAATTCCCCGATACGTACAAATCCGAGAGTCGCTGCGCAAAGCGATCGTCGAAAAATCGCTATATCCTGGCGAAAAACTACCGGCAGAAGACGAGCTGGCTGCCCAGTATGGTGTCAGCCGGATGACTGTGCGCCAGGGCATCCTGGACCTGATTGATGAAGGCGTACTTTACCGGCGCCACGGGGTCGGCACATTCGTTGCCCAGCCCCAGGTCGAGCGAGACCACACGCGATTGACCAACTTCTTCGAGACATCTGCCGCCCACGGCACAGAAGCTTCGATGCGCGTGCTGATCGCAGATATCCTCCCCGCTCGCTTGAAAGTAGCCAATGCGCTGGCGCTAAAAGAAGGCGAGCTGGTGATCCGCATAAAAACGCTGCGGTTCTCAGACGGCATCCCCGTCACCATTCATGACGCACATTTCCCCTATAAACTCTTTCCTCAATTGATCCAGGAAGACCTGGAAGCGCAGCACGTCTGGGCTTATATCGAGCAATACGGCTACCGGATTAAGCGCGCCATACAGCGACTGGAAGCCCGCGAAGCCGATGAGGAATTGGCGCAACACCTGGGAATAGAGACCGGTGCTCCGGTTCTATACAAAGAACGTACAGTTTTCACAGATGATGGCACCCCGATCGAGTTTACTTATTGTTACAACCGGGGTGACCGCTACTCTCTTACCGTTACCCTGGTCCGATGAACGTTATGAACCTTAATAAAGGCACATAAAAAGCCATCGGGATTTTCCTGCAATATTGATGGCAAGTAAGCTGAATAAAATTAAAATGAGACCGGGGGATCTGGTCTCATTTTAATCGATCCAGCACAACCTGGCGATTGCGCTGTGCCAGCAGCTATTGCGCCAGTTAGCAGGGTTTTGCCACGAGTCAACTCCTGTGCAACCCTACCGGAGTGTGGATGGTGTTCGTATTTTACCAACCCTACCCGTATTCTGCAAGCCGATTCCAAAGCACTGCGGAACTGTGCTTGCAGGCCAATGATCATGGAGGTGCTGTATTCAAAAATTGAACAACGAACGACCGGTAACACAACAATATTTATTTCCAAAATCTTCAAATCATAGTGAGTTTCACGGAGGATAAAATGGATTTCAGTTTTCTTTGGCTCGTAGCAGCCTTCGGGGGTGGTATTTTCGGCGCGGCTGTCGGCGGCCTGCCAGCTTTCGTTTTTACGGCATAGCAGCCAGTCGTCGGTGCTGGTCTGACTGCATTTGCAGGTGATGGCGGTGCTTTCTCCAATACAGTAGCCTGTGGTCCTGTACTTGGCCCGCAGATCGCCTTTGCGGGCGGCGTTGCTGCAGTTGCTTATGCTGCCAAACGCGGCCTGTATGCTGACGGGAAAGATATCGGCTCAGCTTTAATGGGACTGAACCGCCCGGACGTCCTGCTTGTCGGTGGTCTCTTTGGCGTCGTGGGTTATATTCTGTGGTGGGCGTTGGCTAACCTGCCCATGATCGGCGACGTGGGCGCAACCAACCCCATCGCGCTGTCGATCGTTGTCAATGGCATGCTGGTGCGCTACATCTTCGGCAAGAAGGGTGCATTCGGCAAGGTTCCAAAAGGCGTCAATCGCTGGGTTGCCTCCGAACGCTGGCGCCTGGCTGCCCTGGCAGAACTCACCCCTGCAGCTGCTGGTCTTCGGTCTGGGCGTTGGCCTGGCTGTTTCCTGGAGCGCAGTTCAATTCCCTGCCCTCGCTGGCGTCTGGTTCGGCTTTGCCGCAGTCAGCCTGGTCTTCCTGCACCAGGGCAGCAAGGCTCCCGTCTGGCACCACCCCGCACTCGCTGCCGAGCAGGTCATTGCGCTCGGTGCAGTCGCTGGTGCAACGGTCAGCATCTGGTGGGGCGTAGCATTCGCTATCTTCGCCACCTTCCTGGGTGATTTCTATGGTCACCTGGTGACTGCCTTCGCTGACACCTTCATTGACCCTCCGTCAGTGACCCTGTTCACGACCTTTACCCTGATGGCTATTTTGAAGTCTGTTGGTGCATTCGAGACCAACGACACGATCTCCCTGGTCATCGCAGTGGTTGTGGCTGTTGCATGGTTCGGTCTGGCTACGTTGTTGAAGGGCAGAAAAATCGCTTAGGAGCGAGTTTTTCTATCGCATTTTCTTTCGAAACCCGGCGGGGCGCTTCCCTCTGCCCCGCCGGGGTACCAATAGGCAAAGCACCGAAAAATTGAATAGCTGGGAATTGGGTACTCAGTCGGAATTTTATAACCGGAGAGTGCAATGCCACTGGTGAACACTGCCCATATCCTACATCTTGCACGGTCTTCAAGCTGTTGCATCGGTGCTTTCAACATCGTCGATTACCTGACCCTGGAAGCGGTCGTGCGCTCGGCGAAGCGTCAGAATGCTCCTGCTATCATCCAGACCTCCAGCGGAACCGTAAAACGCTATACACCTGCTGCCCTGGTCGAGTGGTCCCGCCGCCTGGCAGACCAGTACGACGCTCAAATTTGCTTGCATCTGGATCACGGCACTGAGCCAGCGTTAATTCAGGCATGCGTGGAGGCTGATGCAGTAAATTTAATGTCTCCACTCAGCTCAAAAAACCTACCTGGATTCGCTGGAGCAGTATATTCAAAACCACCCAAATCAATACGAGCCATTAAAACTTCTCGAATACACGCAAAACCAATGAATTGACGTCATCTCAAACTATATCGAGCTTCTGGGCAGTAAAGATTACTCCCGAAGCGAGGAAAATAAATGAAAATAAATATTCAATTAGTGATTTTTGACTTTGACGGTGTACTGGTTGACACAGCCCCCGATATCGCCAACGCAGCCAATTACACGCTTGAAGCGATTGGCCTGGAGAGACTGCCGAATGACATCATTGGCAGCTATATTGGCGGTGGCGCAGAACCACTCATGCGCAAATGCCTGGGCAGCCGCGCCGAAGAGCTTTTACCGACAGCCCTACCCGTCTTCATCGAGCGCTACAAAGCGTTCGGCTTCGTAGAAACCCACCTGTACCCCGGTGTCACCCAAGTACTGGAAAAGCTGACAGAGATGGATAAGCCGATGGCGATCGCCACCAACAAAATGGAGCAGCTTACCCACCAGATCCTGAACGGATTGAATATTCATAACTACTTCCAGGTCATCGTTGGACCAGAATCGATCACACACCGAAAACCGCATCCCGAATCCATTAACATTATTCTGGATCGAATGGGATTTAAGCCTGAACAGGCCATCATCATTGGTGATACCTGGATGGATATCGAATCGGGCATCAACGCCGGGATTGCAACCTGCGGAGTCACATACGGATATGGCAGCCGGGAAGAAGTAGAGAATTCTAAACCGGACTTCATCATCGATAAGTTGGAACAGCTTTTCGATTACATTGAGTGAGTATGGCATCCTTCCCGCCTTACCCGGTTGATCTGCACTGTCACACTACCCGTTCGGATGGTAACGATCTTCCTGAGGAGCTGATTGAGAACACCGCCGCCCAGGACCTGCTGGCGCTGAGCATTACTGACCACGACATCCAACCACCAGCCCAGCTGGTCCTGTCCGGCGGTCGTTCGATCTCCCCAAGTGAATATGCGGCTGAATTAGGTCTGATTTTGGTACCTGGGCTATGAGTTTTCCACCAACACCTGGGTAGACGACGTGCATATCTGCGGTTATGGTTTGGATTGGTCGCACCCTGAACTGCAGGCGGAGGTCGAAGCAGCCGCCAGTGGTGGGTCGGATTACCACGCCGGACACGAGAAAGGAGAGCAAAAGCTACGTTTGATCGGTGAGCGTGGATTGACCATTCAGGAATTTACACCAATCTACCAGTTCCTGAAATTACCTGACCCCCGACGCCTATACGCATAAACACAATTAAGCCATAACTGCAAATATCAAACTAAATGGAGGCTAAAATGATTAAAGTTCTTGTTGCACCCGGTCGTTACGTTCAAGGCGCTGGCGCGCTGGAGGATGCGGGTAAGTTTGTTGCCCCGCTCGGAAAGCGAGCCCTGGTTGTTTGGGATAAGGTTGTGCACGGTCTGATCTCAGCTCGGTTGGAAGAGGGATTCAAGAAAAATGACGTTGAGCTCATATCGTTTCTCTATTCGGGAGAATGCAGCCGGGGTCAGTTAGCCCTTGGTCTTGAGTTAGCCAAGGAAAAAGGCGCCAATGTGGTCGTCGGCGCTGGAGGTGGCAAAGCCATTGACCTGGCGAAGGCAATTGGGTTTAATGTTGGAGCGCATATTGTTTCGTTGCCGACGATTGCCAGCAACGACGCTCCTACCAGCGGCTGCACTGTCTATTATACAGACGATGGCGTTCTGGATGGGTATGACATCTGGCCGCGCAACCCGGATATGGTGTTGGTCGATCTCGATGTGATCGCCAACGCGCCGGCGCGATGGATGGTTTCCGGTATCGGCGATGCGCTGGCTACATGGTTTGAGGCTGAAGCCGCATTCAAAGGTCGCCGGCCTGCTTTCGCTGGCGGTGTGCCTACCATGACTGCTATGACACTGGCTCGCCTGTGCTATGATGTCTTGATGGAATACGGCCTGGATGCAGTGCGAGATGTCGAAAACCATGTCGTCACGCCTGCACTTGAGAAGGTCGTAGAGGCTACTACCCTGCTCTCTGGAATAGGTTGGGAGAGCGGCGGCCTGGCTTGCGCCCACACGATTGGCAACGGCATTACCATCCTGGAGTGTACGCACCCGTACTCCCATGGCGAGAAAGTAGCCTTCGGTTTGATGACTCAATTGTGCCTGGACGATGATGTCATCCGCTGACGAGCGCAATGCTGTCGTTGATTTCATGATTGAGATCGGGCTACCGGTCACCTTCGCCGAAATCGGTATGGATAAAGTCAGCCGAGAAGAACTGATGGATGTCGCGGTTAAGCTGACTGCAGAAGGTAACTTTATCCATAACCATGTCTTCCCGGTTAAAGCCTATGACTTCTTCAGCGCAATGATTGCAGCGGATGCTTTGGGAAAAAGCCGCAAAGCGCTGTAGGTAATGAAAATCTGAAATTGGAGGAAAAAATGATCGATCTAAGCTTAATGGATAAGAAACAACTGGCCAAGGTGTTCGATTATTCGGTGCTCCCGAAGGACACAACAGAAGCAGGTATCCGCAAAGGCTGCGCGCTGACTCGCGAATATGAGTTTGCGGCTTTTTATTCCAGCAGCGCTTACTGGACGCCTGTTGTTAAGGAAGAGCTGGCGGGCTATCCTGATATCGAAATTGGCACTGGAATTGCTTTCCCGTTTGGCAGCGTCCCGGCCAGCGTGAAAGCATTCGAGACCGAAGATGCGGTCAAACGCGGCTGCACTGCGGTCGATGTTGTGATGAACATTGGCGCCCTGAAAGATAAGCGTTACGCTGTTGTTGAGGAAGAGCTGAAAATGTTCGTCAAGGCGGCTGGCTCGGCGGTGACCAAGTGTATTATGGAAGTCAACTTCCTAACCGATGAGGAAATCGCTGCGGCTTGCAAGCTCATCCTCGAAACCGGCGTACAGTATGCCAAGACGTCATCCGGTCAATTTGAAGGTCCAAGCCTGGAGCAGTTCATGGTCATGGTCAACACACTGAAAGGCACGAAGGTCAAGCTGAAAGTTGCCGGCGTCAAATTCCCCCGCCCGCAAAATGCTTATGTCTTCCTGCTGGCAGGCGCCGACCGGATCGGCACGCGCGATGCACCGGCGATCATCGACTCGCTCGATCTACTGCGCAACATCGGTATGGTGCCCAAATTTAAAGGATAGTCTGATTGTGAATAATCCGGCAAATTAGAATTAGGCCTGGTTATAAATAAAAGTAGCAGGATCCCTCTCCCGCTACAACCTTGAAAGGAGAACAGTATGCCCGTAAGTATAGCCAATTTGACGAAACATGATGTTGCAAGGATGATGGATTACGCGATTCTGGCCCCGGAGTGGCAGGATAAGCACCAGCTTGCCGGTTGTGATGACGTGCGCAAGTATCCCATGGCTGCTTATTATGTCCTGCCGCACTGGACACCCCTGGTGGTGAAGGAAATAGGTGATCTGTGTAAAAAGCAAGGTACTCTGATCGGTACGGGCATCTCATTTCCATACGGATCAGCGACGACCAAAGCCAAGCTGAGCGAGGCAGAAGACCAGATCGAGATCGGTTGCACCGTGCTGGATATGGTTGCCAACATTGCCTGGCTGAAGGATAAAAAGCACGACTTTTACCAGAAAGAGTGCGAAGCCTTTGTCAAGCTGTGCCACGACGCTGGCCTGGTAGCCAAGGTAATTATCCAGGTCGGTCTCCTGACACCCGAAGAAATCGCTGCCGCGACTGAGATCGTCGCTGGTGCTGGGGCAGAATTTGTCAAGACCGCTACTGGAACTGGTCCTGTCGGCAGACCAAATTTCGCCGATGCCCAGCTGATCCTGGATACTCTGGCAAAGTTAAACACCTCCTGCAAGATGAAGGTATCTGGCGTCGTAGAGCCACGTGTCATCAACGCTTACGCCTTCATCCGCATGGGCGCAAAATTAATCGGCACCCGCAGCGCCGTCGAGATTATCGAAGCACTGCCAGTCGTACAAAAAACATTGTTCACCGACTAACCCACCCAAACCCAATCGATAAGGAGAAAATGTAACATGGCTAAGTATCTTGCAGGAGTAGATGTTGGAACCACAGGCGCACGTTGCGCGATCGTCGACCTGAAAGGTAATATCGTTGCCAGCGAATATCGCGAGTATGGCTCCACCTATCCGAAACCCGGCTGGGTAGAGCAGGATCTTGACGAGATGGTGGTAATGACCGAAGAGGCATGCAAGGCTACCATCACCAAGTCGGGCATCAACCCCAAGGAAATAGCTTCGGTTGGTTTCTCAACGCAGCGCTCCGTGACAGTACCGATCGACAAGAGATGGCAACAAGGTTCGCCCGATGCTGTCCTGGCAGGATGCCCGGACCGGTGCAGAAGTCGCCGACATGCTGGCGAAAATCGATGGCGGCAAGTATTATGACATCTCCGGCATGCCAATGGGCACCACCTGGATCATCACCAAGGTGCTGTGGATGCGCAAGAACGAACCAGAGCTGTACAAGAAAACCTTCAAATTCGTCCAGAATCAGGATGCAGTGCTGAAGGCTTTCGGCGCCGATGATTACTTCACCGATGTTTCTGACATGGCATTCTACGGCATCTGGGATGTAGGCAATGTGAAGTGGAGCAAGGAGCTGTGCGATCTCTTCGAGGTCACACCAGAGATGTTCGGCAAGCCGACCCCGCCAGGTACGCAAGTGGGCGTGATCCCGGCTGCAGTCGCCGAAAAGACTGGTTTTGCTGCCGGTACACCTCTGTGTGTAGGTGCTGGCGATCAGAACTGCGGTGTCGTCGGCATGGGCTCGATCAAGAGCGGCATGGCGACGGTTACCCTCGGTACTGCTGGTCTGGCGATCCTGTCGCTGGACAAGCGCATCCCCGGCTTTGGCGGATTGATGATCACCAACCACGCCGTCCCCGGAATGTGGGAGATGGAAGGTCTTTCCAACGGCGCAGCCAGCTCATATCGCTGGTTCCGCGATGTATTGGGCGCCTGGGAGAAAGAGCAAGAGAAGAGCTCCGGTCGCAGTGCCTATGAGTATCTCAACGACTATGCAAAGCAGGCTCCCGCGGGCAGCAAGGGACTCCTTTACCTGCCATATCTCGGCACCGCTGCTACCCCACGATGGAATGCCAATGCACGCTCGGCGTTCATCGGTATGTCATTCGCCCACGGCAAACCCGAAATGGTGCGCTCCGTGCTCGAAGGCGTTGCCCTGGAGATTCGCGATATGATGGACGGCTGGCTGAAAGCTGGCGTGGATATCTCGGTGCTGCGCCTCGGCGGTGGAGCCACAAAGTCCGACCTGTGGAACCAGATCCAGGCGGATGTCTATGGCCGACCGGTCCAGGTCCTGAAAGTTGGCGAATCGACCGTGCTTGGCGCTGCCCTGTTGGGTGGTGTTGGCGCAGGTGTCTTCAAGTCGATCGAAGAAGGCGTTAACACTCTGGTAGAAGTCACCGGCGAAGTTGAGCCAAATATGACCAACCATGCCGTGTACGAAGAGATGTACGAAGCGTATGTTATGGCTTATGACGGTCTTAGCGGAAGCGGCGCTTTCGACAAACTCGCTTCAATCCAGATGAAGTAATAAAAATAATCAACTCGTACGCCGAGCGGGTTGATTTTCCTGGGATCCCTCGGAGACAATATTGTCTCCGAGGGATTTTTTCGTCGATATGTATTGATTTTATTTTTTTTCGATCTATAATAATTAAGACAACCTCCCTCGTGGAGACAAAGCGATCATCGTGTCTCCTTCTACAGCACGAGATCGCCAAATCGTTCCCGATATGGTCGGGGCTACCAGATACCAATCTACAACAAGTTTGAATTGGAGGATACTAATGAAAAAACTCATCAACAAGGTCGAGAATGTAGTTAAAGAGGAGATGATGGGTATTGAGAAAGCCTATCCTCACCTCGTTAAAATCAGCTTAGACCCATATTACGTGGTGCGGGTCGAGGCACCGATTATGGGAAAGGTAGGCATTGTATCCGGCACCGGCAGCGGTCATGAACCCGTCGACTATGGCTTTGTCGGACCAGGCATGCTTGATGCTGCCTGCGACGGTGAAATTTTCACATGCCAGACACCTGAAGCCGTCCTGGCATGTGATCGACTCGCCAATGGTGGCGTAGGCGTGCTCAATATCGCCAAGAACTTCAGCGGCGATGTGATGAGCTTTGAGATCGGTGCAGAGCTTGCCCGTGCAGAAGGGATCGAGAGTGAGCTGGTAGTCATTGCGGATGACGTTGCGGTTGAAAACTCAACCTGGACCCAGGGACGGCGTGGGCTCGGAACCGCCCTGTTTGCTGAAAAGGTATGCGGCGCTGCGGCAGACCAAGGTCGCGGGTTGGCTGAGATTGCCGCCATCTGCAGACATGTTAATGATGTCGGTCGCAGCATGGGCATGGCGCTCACTTCCTGCACCGTGCCCGCCAAGGGCTCACCGACATTTGACCTGCCCGAAGACCAGATGGAGATCGGCGTTGGCGTGCATGGCGAACCCGGCCGCAAACGCATGCCACTGAAGGAAGCTGATGAGATCGTCGAGATCCTGACTGATGCCATCATTACCGACCTGCCCTTCAAGAAAGGCGATGAAGTTTGGGCACTGGTGAATGGACTAGGCGGGACGCCACTGGTTGAGCTGTATGTTGTCTACAACAAGCTCGCCGATATTTGCGCCAAGAAGGGGATTAAGATTGCTCGCAACCTGGTCGGCAACTATGTCACGTCGCTGGATATGGCAGGCTGCTCCATCACCCTGGTAAAACTGGACTACAACCTGATCAAGCTCTGGGATTACCCGGTCAATACATTCGCTTTACGCTGGGGGGTCTAACAACCCAATAATCTAGATCGAAGGTGAGTCTCTTACCTGCCAACGATCGATGAATTCCAACCTGACAATTCTATCGAGGGGTACGGAAATTTCGTACCCCTCTTGTCTATTATCCAAACCCGCGATCATTCGCGGGCAGTCACCTTTTTTTCTCGGAACATTACCAATAATTCATGAGTGATATTATCTAATTCATCAACGAATTATGATTTTGGCGTAAATAATGCATTAATTTATTGACTCTCATGATTTCTTGTGCTACGATAAATGAAACTCGATCCATTTCTGAGGGAAAAGTTTTTCTGTATCCATTTGTGGATTGGCGGCACTGAACCATATACCGAATTTGGTCGCTTATCTACCTGATTAACATTAGATAGATGAAGTATATGGGGAGCCAATAGCGAAACCGGCCTTATGGCCGGTTGTTTATTTTTAAATCCAATTAACAGGAAGTCTCGGCTGGGGCCAGCCAGTCGAGACAGTGCAAACAAGATCCGGTTGGATTCTATTTGCGCATTAATATTTTAATACAATTATTCTAAATCATACAATTTTTTATGCTTATTTTACAAATGGTGGGAAATGAACAGAGAACTTGAGCCTGACTGTACCAGAGCCGCTCCACCCATCACGTGGCAGGCGGCAACTATCCAGCGGGAAGCCAATCGCTTCATAAAACGATTTATTGACATATCTGTATCATTGGTCGTCTTAATCTTCCTGGCGCCGATATTGGCGATTATTTGCGTAATCATCCGCTTAGATACTCCTGGACCGGCAATCTTTCGTCAAGAACGAGTCGGTGCTCGCCGTGTTCGCCGTAATTCGCGTGTGGAGTGGGAGCAAGCCAGGTTTCACTGTTACAAATTCCGCAGCATGGTTTGCCACGCAGACCCAGACCTTCACAAACGCTATGTCCAGGCATTGATTCAAAATGACCAAAACTGTATGGAAGAGATCCAAGGCGGTGACAATCATTTAAGGAAGATGGTCAAGGACCCCCGCATTACCCGAATAGGACATTTCCTGCGAAAAACCAGCATGGATGAACTTCCCCAATTCTATAATGTCCTAATTGGTAATATGAGCCTGGTTGGCCCTCGGCCAGCAATCCCTTACGAGGTGGAAATATATAAACCCTGGCATTATCAACGCTTTAATGCCCTTCCAGGTATAACCGGCTTGTGGCAGGTGACCGCTCGAAGCTCGGCAGATTTCGATGAAATGGTCTGGCTAGATATCCTATATATTGAAAATCAATCCCTTTGGCTCGATTTGAAAATATTGTTTAAAACCCCGCTTGTGGTAATCGCTTGCCGGGGAGCGTACTAATCAGTATCCCGGAGGATAGAAATGGGCGAAATATCGATCGGCGTCATTGGTTGTGGCTATTGGGGTCCAAACCTGATTCGAAACCTGGTTGAGCTTCAAGGAGCTCGAGTTTTAGGTGTTGCGGACTTGAAAGAGGAACGGCGGAATCATATCCACTCCTCCTACCCCCACGTGGATGTTTTCCCAGCCTATCAACAGCTACTTGAACTGGAGCTGGATGCCGTTGTGATTGCTACCCCACCGAGCACTCACTTTGCAATCGCAAGAGACTGCCTGGAGAAAGGTCTTCATGTAATGGTGGAGAAACCACTCACTACATCCAGCCGCGATGCTCAAGAGCTGGTCAATCTTGCCCGGTCGCAAGACAAAATTTTAATGGTTGGTCACACCTTTGAATACAATCCAGCGGTCCAGGCTTTGAAACAGATTATTGACAGTGGTGAGCTTGGTAAAGTTTATTACATCGATTCCACCAGGGTTAATCTTGGATTATTCCAACGCGATTTGAATGTGCTGTGGGATCTTGCCCCTCACGATTTATCTATACTGCTTTATTTGTTGGGAAGCCTGCCAAGCTCAGTGAACGCTGAGGGACGAGATTGTGTTTTCAAAGGGATTCACGATCTGGTGTACATAAACCTTTCCTTCCCAGGCGATATATTTGCCCACGTTCATGTGAGCTGGCTGGATCCTTGTAAAGTCCGCAGATTGACTGCGGTTGGCAGTCAAAAAATGGTCGTCTACGATGATGTAGAAACCAACGAAAAGATCAAAATCTACGACAAAGGGGTGGTCGCGCCTGCATACACGAGCACTTATGGCGATTTCCAATGCTCGTATCGCTATGGAGATATTCTGATCCCCAATATACGTTTTGTCGAACCATTAAAGCTGGAATGCCAGCACTTCTTAGAATCCATACAAAAACATTCCCGCCCTAGAAGCTGCGGACAGGTGGGATTAGAGGTTGTAAAGATACTAGAAGCAGCTCAATTATCCCTGATGAATGACTCACAGCAGGAGGCCATCGAATGGACGCCGGAGCTACAATACGCATTGCCCCGAACGTAAAGCTGGGCGAAAATGTCAAAATATACGCCTTCGTGAACCTTTATGGCTGCGAAATTGGTGATGAATTGAAAATTGGCACATTCGTTGAAATCCAAAAGGGAGCTTTCATCGGGAAGCATGTCAAAATCTCGAGCCATTCTTTCGTTTGTGAAGGAGTCACAATTGAAGACAATGTATTTATTGGTCATGGCGTGATGTTTATTAATGACAAGTACCCGCGCTCGACCAGTCCAACCGGAGCATTGCAAACCGAAGATGATTGGCAGGTTGTCCCAACGGTAATTAAAGCAGGTGCATCGATCGGCAGCAACGCAACGATTCTTTGTGGCATTACTGTTGGAGAACAGGCGATTGTCGGCGCAGGCAGCGTTGTCACCCGTGATGTCCCACCATTCACTGTTGTAGCCGGAAATCCAGCCCGGGTGCTGCGAAAAATATCCCAAACTTAGGAGTCTCAACATGAACATCCCATTGGTCGACTTGCGCGCTGGTTATTTTCCGCTAAAAGAAGAGATTCTTGCCGGGATGGCAGAAGCGCTTGATGGAATGCAGCTTTTCCTGGGCAAGAACGTTCAACAATTCGAAAAAGATTTCGCTCAGTTTTGTGGGGTGAACCATGCGATTGGCGTATCGAGCGGCACAGATGCCATAGAATTAATCTTAAGAGCTGCAGGGATTGGTCCTGGCGATGAAGTCATCACTGTATCGCATACTTTCATTGCTACTATAGAAGCAATTCTGCTTTGCGGCGCACGTCCGGTGTTTGTCGATATCACCCCGGATACGTGCCTGATGGATGTTGAGCAAATTGAATTGAAAATCAACCTCGCGTACCAAAGCGATTTTGCCGGTGCACCTGTATGGCCAGACTGCTGACATGCTTTCAATCAGCACAATAGCCAAGCGGCATGGGCTGTGGGTCTTTGAGGATGCATGCCAGGCACATGGAGCACTCTATCAGGGCAGCGCTGCGGGGGGGCTGGGTGATGCAGGCGCATTCAGCTTCTACTTCACGAAGAATCTGGGGGCGTACGGCGAGGGCGGTATCATCACCACGAACAACGAGGAGATTGCTCGTAAAGCGCGCATGCTGCGCGACCATGGCTCGAGCAAGAAATATATCCATGAGCTGCTTGGGAAAAACGCACGGCTGGACGAGCTGCAAGCCGTAGTGCTGCGCGCAAGGCTTCCCCATTTGAACGAATGGAATAATCTTCGCCGGGAACACGCCACGGTATATAACTATTTATTGAAAGAATCAGCAGTTCGATTGCCGAAAGAATCGAATGGCAATAAACATGTCTACCATCTCTACGTCATCCAGACAACGGATCGAGATGCGCTACAGGCGTTTCTAAAGGATCAAGGTGTGGGAACAGGTATTCATTACCCTGTGCCAGCACACCTGCAACCAGCATTGGCTGATCTCGGATATAAGCCCGGTGATTTGCCTGTGACCGAACAAGTTACCATGGAGATACTCTCCTTACCGATGTATCCAGAATTATCCAATGAGCAAATAGTCTATATCGCCGACCAGATTATTGCATATGAGGGGTACAAAGAACCTGCGTTCGTAGGATAGCTTATATAGCCGTATATTCGCCCTGGTTCTTGTAATTCTCGAAAGGTTCAAATTATGGAACTCTCTGAGTATTTGACAATTCTCCGCAGGCGAAAATGGGTGATCATTTTAACCACATTTGCTACGATTGGCACGGCGATCCTTGGTTACTGGTTAATCCCCATGGAATACACAGCAGAGGCTGTCGTCAGGATAATCCCCTATCCATCGGGCGAGCCATCCTACACACAATTAATTTATGCAGACCGTGTGATGCGGACTTATGTCGAAATTGGTTCCAGCAACCTTGTGGAAAATGAAATAAGACATGCTCTAGGTTTACAAGAAGACCAGCCTGCCGATATGCGGGTTGAGATCATCCCAGACACCGAGCTGCTTCGGATCACTGTGAAAGATCCTGACCCAATGCTGGCGCGGGATTCCGCAAACGCCCTCGCAGAGTACTTGATTAATGACAAAACCATCAGAGAAGTTAGAGCCTCCGTTGTTGAACCATCGACCTTACCAGAAGCGCCGACGTTATTAAGTATGATCAGCCTGCTACTCCTGGTAGGAATTGTTGGAGTCATGGCAGGGATCGGTTTGACTCTTTTACTTAATAACCTGGATAAACGAATTTATTCAGAAGAACAGGTTCGTAGAATCACAGGTCTGGCGGTAATCGGAAAGATCCCAGATCAAGCTCATTGGTCAAAACAAGAAATTGCCATAAGAACATCGTTACAGAAGGATACATACAGCAGACTGGCTACCAGGGTATCTGTGATGCTGCAAGATACCCCCAACAAATCGATTATGCTCACGAGCGCAGAGCCTCGCGAAGGAAAAAGCACAACAGTTGCTAATCTTGCGTACTGCTTAGCGAGTAATGGGAAGAAAATAATTTTACTTGACGCAGATTTTCATCAACCAAAAATCCAAACTTTATTTGGAATAGAAAACCAGGTTGGGTTGACGGATTACTTAATCGGCGGGGCAGAATTAAGTACAGTAATACAAAAATCTGGTTTCCCAAATTTGGATATCATTACAAGTGGAGATTCATGCGACAACACCGATCTTTTATTCAATAAAATTCACTTATTAAAAAATATATATCAAGAGCTCCAAAAATCATACGATTTAATATTGATCGACACGCCAGCCTTCCTCGGCGTATCTGATTCACTCGCAATCGCACGCACCGTAGATTGTATTTTATTGGTTGCAGGATTTGCTATTGTTAAGGAAGATGCTTTGCGGAGTACAGTACAACAAATCGCAGCCGTTCAACCGAATATTTTGGGGGTAATTATGAACCATGTTAAGGATGGGCAACCAGCCTACTACAGTTCATATTATTATCACCGAAAATCTTCATCAAAGCGTTTGAAGTCTGGGAAACCTAAAACATCTTATGCCCCACTGGGTAAGGCTACCTCGAATAATAATGGAACAAAACCCGATGCAATCTCCGACAAGAAAAACGAGACTCCCTTACCACACGAGGATGAATTACAACCAACGAATTCAAAGGCTATCAAAACAGTTGGTCCACCAGCCATGAAACGTCCGGGGGTCTTAATGCTCATGGCTAACCATTCATTTGAAGTCGACTGCCGGGTATGCCTGCATGCTCAGGCTTTAGATGAAACTGGCTACCAGGTAATTACCATCTCGCCCCGGGGAAATGGCGAATCATGGTCGGACTATAAAGGGAATATAAAAATATATCACTATCCGGCATTACAAAGCAAAAAATTACAAATAGGCTACTTTCTAGAATTCGCCTATGCTACCCTGGCGATGACTTTTTATACTTTTTGGATCTGTATTACACACCAAATAAAAATTATTTTAATGGCGAATCCACCTGATAGCCTGTTTATTGCCTGCATCCTCCCAAAATTAACCGGTAAGACGATCGTTTTCGATTTACGCGACCCCGCCCCAGAATTGTACCAGGCTAAATTTCCGAACAAACGAAACACGGGCATTGTATATAAAACCTTGGTATTCTTAGAAAGCTGCTCATGCCGTATGGCTAATCATGTGATCACCACCAACCAATCTACCCGAGATATTATGATCACGCGTCATAATTTACCTCCGGAGATAGTAACGGTTATTCGCCAAGGCCCGAATCTGGATGAAATATATCCGGTAGAACCAAATGCCTCTCTGCGTTCACAAGCAAAGACGATTCTGGCGTACCTGGGTAACATGGGTTCTCAGGATGGTATCGATTACCTCTTACAGATCCTGAAGAGCTTAGATGAAAAATATAGTTATCGCGACTGGTACTGCATCTTAATCGGAGAAGTAGATGATCCAGCCACGCTGAATAACCTTGCTGAAAAATATCATGTTAAGGACCGGCTCAGGTTCACAGGCTTCTTACCAGTCAAGGAATGGATAACCTTGCTCTCGACAGCCGATATCTGCCTGGAACCTGCTCCCGAGAGTCCGATTAACTCAATTGCAACCATGAACAAAATAATGGATTACATGGCTCTATCAAAGCCATTTGTCGTATTCGATTTGCACGAACATCGAATTACTGCAGGATCGTCTGCGGTATATGTAACGCCGAATGATGTGGCTGAATTTGCTGGTGAGATATACAGATTATCACAAAACCCTGATCTCCGCCAGCAACTAGGATTAATAGGACGAAAACGAATTGAAAATGGTCTGGATTGGTCTTCTCAGAAAAAACGTTTACTTAATCTTTATGCCAACCTGTCCAATGGGACCTCAAAGGTGCTGATTTCCGGATAGTGTACATATGACTGCACATCAGGCGCCATTCTCCTTTATTCAACCAACAGTACTTGAGTTTGTATTGGCTGGATTGTGCGGTATTGGATTAGGTGCACTATTCATGGTTTCTCCCATTCTCGGCTTATTAGGCGGACTGGCGGTGGTCATCGTGACGACAGGATTAATCCGCCCTATCTGGATATGCTACGGATTGGTCGTTACAACTGTGTTAACTTCAGGGATGGTTCGGGGCCAAATCGTACCCTATCTGATTCCGAATGAGCCGATCCTGGTGTTGGGTACCATCCTGGCCTGCCCCTATATCTTAACGCGAAAGAAAGAACAACCTTCTGCAGGTCTCTTGTGGGTCGGTTTGATTGGGCTTGCGCTGGGAAACTCAATCATCCCTTTCCTGGTTTATAACGCTCGCCAGGTTCCACTGACAATTAGGGAAACAATGGTGCTTTTAGCGCCACTGCAATACATCTTCATCTTCTGGGTTTTCCGGAATATACCGCAGAACGAGACTGAAACTCGTCGTATTCTACGTCTTATGCTGGGATGTGCTGCCTTTGTCGCATTCATTGGTTTACTTCAGGCAGCGAGAATTGGTTTCATAGCAAATATTTTGCACACTGTGTATCCATCTCCCCACGAAGAGCTTGCAGTAGATTATGGTCGAGTGTCATCTATCCTGGGGGCGTGGAACAGCCTGGGCACATTCCTGGCAATTAACCTGCTGCTGATCCGCGCAATCTATGGTGTAAAACCACCTTTAATGAAATCCTGGATATTGCTGTCCCTAGCTGTTATCATCGCCAGCTGCTTGCTTGCCAGTGGGTCCTACGCAGGCATCATTGGCTTTCTTGTCGGAATTGGCTTATTGGAGCTGCAGGACAGAAGAGGCCGTTTGTCATTAATCATATTAATTATTTGCCTGGTGATCACAGCGATACCACTTTGGGGAAGTATCAGCCAACGCCTGGAATATCAGTTTCGAGGTGATAACTGGATTCCTACAACCCTGGCATTCCGTTTTAAAGTCTGGGAAGAGGTTTTCCTCCCTATCATTAAAAAATCCTGGCTCTTGGGATACCATCCGGTAATGCCGACAAGTTTAACCTGGTTATATCCAGAAAGCCAATATTTCTCATTACTTCTACGTGGAGGAAGTATTTCATTAACTGCGCATTTATGCTGGATAGGCACCAGCCTGGTCTGGCTTTATAAGCAAAAAAAGGTGACTACTGGTCTCGCACAGGGTATCGCAAATGGTGCCTTTACGATCATCATTGTTTTATCATTGATGGGGTTCACAAACTCGGTATTTACATTTTCAGGCGTAATCGAATATCTACTTATATCGATGGGATTGCTGGCATCGATCCATTGGGAGCGTGGTTGAGTATGGATCAGCGAATCTGCATCATGGTATGGGCTTCTTATCAAGGACGTGCAGATCTCTGGGGCACGTGGCTGGATGCACCGGTTTACTTTATTTACAAAGGAAAAATTGGACGGACCAGTAAACTAATGCTCCCGTTAAGGTACATTCGTCAGGCTCAAGAGACATGGTCTATTTTGAACTCGAAACGGCCGCGATTGGTTTTAGTAACCAATCCACCAATATTGGCTGGCGCAGTGGTCTCGCAATATTGCCAGCAGTCAGGTGCAGTTTTCGTCCTGGATACTCATTCACCTGCGCTGTTTTCGAAACGATGGCGCTGGACGATACCCCTCCAGAAGCTAATTGCACGTAAAGCCATTGTCAACATCGTAGATCAAGGATGTTTCAGGCTGACTTTCGAATCCTGGGGATGTCGAGTAGTCACCCTTCAGAGACCACCGATTCGACGGGTTTCTTCGAATGGTCACACGCATTCCATGGTAGATCCCCTCGAAATAACCGTCGTGAATACCTTTGCCGCGGACGAACCACTGATTCCGATCATCGATGCGGCAAACCGGTTGCCCGATGTACACTTCTCGATTCTAGGTGATACACGCCTCGCCCACCCAAAAGTCTTCAAGAACATTCCTGAAAATATTACATACACCGGCTATCTGAAAGGTGATGATTACTGGAATCAAATTCATAAATCTCAAGCCATACTTTGTCTGACCACGTACTCACGCTCATTACTCGGAGGCGCCCAGGATGGCATGATGGCTGAGGTTCCATTAATCCTTTCTCGACAGCCAGTGCTGTGCGAATACTTCACCAAAGGATGTATATTCATCGAGAATTCGGCTCAAGGAATTGTTAACGGAATTGATCAGCTAAAACAAAGATATGAAACTCTAGAGCAAGAAATAATTTCCTTGCGAGCTGAAAAGCAGATTGTATGGGAGAAGAATTTTGAAGAGTTACGAAATATCATTAACTCCGCAATAATTCAACGTAAGGTTTTCAAGCAGCGAACAGATGACACGCCAGGTGGATTACCTGAGGAACAATATATCCAGCTAATACCAGACGGAGCAGCCAGGCCTGAGGTGAAGTCATGGAATTAGACAACCGGATTGCTGTCATATCATGGGCAGAATTCCAGGATAGGGCTTTTCAATACGCGAAATGCCTGAATGCACCGATGTACTTCATTCACCGGACGATCATGGGTAACAACAGTAAGATCACCGCCCCGTTCCGATATGTTTTACAGTCAATCGACACCTGGCGTGTTCTAAACAACCAAAAGCCCCGGGTGATCCATGTAACCAACCCACCTGTATTTGCAGCGATGGTTGTTTCTCGATACTGTCAAAGAAATCGTGCGCACTTTATTTTGGATACACACCCCCCCGGACTATATTCTCGTCGCTGGTCCTGGTCGCTTCCCTTACAACGCGCTATGATGCGAAAAGCATTGATTAACATCGTAGATCAGCAACGCTATAAAAGCATGCTGGAGTCGTGGGGTGGTAAAGCAATTATTCAAGTAAATCCACTGTTTCAGAAGAATTTCCCGAATTCTAAGGGGGATCGAAAAAAGGATTTGCTAGAAATCACCGTTGTCAATACATTCGCCGAAGATGAGCCCTTAACCCCTATCCTTCGAGCAGCAGAGCATAGCCCTAACGCTCATTTTTATATTTTAGGAGACACCCGGCTTGCAGATCCTAAAGTTTTGGAAAACCCACCCAAAAATGTAACATTTACTGGTTACCTTAAAGGCGATGATTATTGGAAGCAGATCAGCAGATCGCATGCGGTCATGTGCCTGACTACTTACCCATACTCTCTGCTTGCCGGTGCTAAAGATGGGATGATGGTTGAGACACCTCTGATTCTTTCAGACCAACCGATACTGCGAGAGTATTTCACTCGAGGAGCATTGTTCATCACCCATACTCCAGAAAGTATTTCTGAAGCTATCTCCGAATTAGCTGCAAACCAATCGATGCTGGATCAAGAAATATCAACCTTATGGCAGGAGAAACAACTTGCCTGGAAGAGTAATATTACCAGCTCAGGCAAATCATCGAAGAGGCTATGTGACAGCAGCAATTCTTGCGCAATTTAGAAAGGTGGTCTCAAGTCCTGATTGGTCGCTTTGGAGAGGATCAGCACTTGTTTCAGCAGGCTTGATATTAGCCAGACTTGTCGGTTTTTGTGTATCGATACTCCAGGCGCGCCTGTTCACTCCTGCAGAGTTTGGAGAAATTCAATATGCAATAACCATCGCGGGGATATTTGCTATCTTCACCCAGCCGTTTGGTCAGCATGTAATTGCGAGATTTATAAGTCATTATAAAACTGATGAATTAGACTTGCGTAGAAAATTGAGCAGTGCCTGGGGACTGCTGCTGATTATATTATTGGCAGGTCTCTCCCTCGGTTTTATTTTGGTTAACGTATCTGAGCGAATTCATCCCGGTGTACTGTTAATATTTCTAGGTTTAACCTTTTTCTATGCCTATTGGGGATTGGCGCGCGGATACCAGGCTGCAGGAAGGTTGGCAATTGTAGACCTAGCGAATAACTTAACTCAGATATTTCTCATCGTAATGCTGATTCAAGTTGTTGGAATGCACAGCACTTTGACGGCAATCGCCATCCAGGGATTAGCATGCTTTTTGCCTCTCATACTGCTTCAAATCAGCCTTCCTTTACCCTTACATTTCAATCTTTCCGGTATGCATGTACGAGAGACCAAAGAAATATTGAAGTTTTCTCTTCCGGTGTGGTTTTCGCATGCTTGTTTCATCTTGTACAATACATCGCCAATTATTTTCCTTGAGTATTTTTGGAATAAAGAAACCGTTGGAGTATTTAATCTGGCGTTGACGATCAGCCTGGTATTTACTTTTGTGCCCACAGGTATCGCCACCTTGCTGATGCCAAGGATAGCAGCAAGCCGACTAGATAAATCGAGAAAATTGTTATTCTACAGCGTAGGCATATCCAGCTTGATTAATTGTGTTCTTTATCTTCTGTATTTAATTTCAGGAAATTGGATAATTGCCAGATTTTTCGGCATAGATTATTTACCACCGCAAATCGTTCAAGCCTTGCTCGGCATTATGATGATCCTGGTTGGTATGCATAGCATTATTACTGCAGCATTTTTAGGCTGGGGACGCCCCGAGGTCGAAACCACAAGCCGATTATTTTGCGTAATTACCACAATCTTTGGATGCTGGTTCTTGATTCCGGATTATGGAGCCCTTGGAGCAGCTTGCGCATTACTGGCTGGAATCATCGTAGGTTTAATCGTGTATGGCTTTGTGATTATCCTAAATACTAAGAAGCCAAAATACCCCGTGCGGAGGGTAAGTGAATAACCAACTGGGTTGTCAACTTCATTGTCTACCAACCATAGCTGAAGGCAAAGCTGATCTCGGAGAAATGCCAGTTCACCGGCATATGAAGTTATGGTTAAAACGCCATTTGAGCGGACCGACTAAACGTAAAATCAAGAAATTCACACTCCAGATAATGGAACACGAACATAAGTCCACCCGGCATTCTTCATCTGGTGAAAAAGAAATGACGAATTCAGAAATCAACCCAGGTGACCTGGTTCGAGTAAAACCGGATGAATTAATTAAAGCAACATTAAATACTTGGGGTGAGTACAAATATTGTCGCTTCATGGAAGGCATGTGGCAGTACTGTGGATCAGAGCAAAGGGTCTTCAAATGTGTGGAACGCTTTGTGGATGAAAGAGATTACCAGATTAAAAAAGCGTCGGGGGTTGTTTTGTTAGAAAATTTGTACTGCCCAGGCACTGATGATTATGGTCGGTGCGATCGATCCTGTTTTTATTTTTGGCGCGTTGAATGGCTGGAGAAGGTTGAATAAAAATAATAGGAGGGTGGAATGCGTGCAAGCTATTCGCACCAGGTCTTAGAAGCTGGCTCTCAAAGCTGGATGGAATTTGCTTCCTCTTGCAAGGATGCCAATATATTTCATCATCCGGCGTGGATACAATTTTTATCTGATTGCTACCACTATCCTGCTGCAATTCTTGCCATTACGAAGCCTTCTGGTGCAATCTGTGCAGGAATACCGGTAATAAAAATCAAAAGCCCTTTAACCGGAGCCCGGTGGGTAGCGCTGCCATTTTCAGATTATTGCAACCCACTCTATAAGGATGAGGAATCCCTGGATCAATTAACCCAGTGGATCACGGATCTCTATCAAAATAAAAGCGCGCCTCGCGTAGAAATCCGCTGGAAATTACCAGGAGATTCTCCCTTCCAACAACAAAATAATTTTGTCCTGCATACGATTGATCTGTGCCCTGATGCTGAACAAGTAGCGAAGCGATTCAAGCGAACCCACTTACAAAATGTACGTAATGCTGAGACCCGAGGGGTGCAAGTAATTTACAGTAACGACTATGCGCATATTAAGAATTATTACGGGTTACAGCTTGAGACGCGGAAGAGACATGGTGTCCCTGTCCAACCCTGGCATTATTTCAATCTCTTTTGGGAACGCATTATACAATCCGGCTTAGGATTTGTCCTTTTAGCCTTGAAAGATGCTGAAATAATCGCTGGCATGGTCTTTTTACACTGGAATGGGACTCTCATCGCAAAATATGCAGCTTCAAGGGAAGACACATTAAATTTACGTCCGAACAATTTACTTTTCTGGCAGGGCATCCGTTGGGGATGCGAGAATGGCTACACTTCTTTTGATATGGGGAGAACAGAGCTTGTTAACGAAGGGCTGCGGAATTTTAAGAGTCGATGGGGGGCTCGAGAAGAACCGCTCACCTACTCATACCTCTCAGAAAAAATTATCAAATCAACGGATGGAAAATTATCCGAAATGCTCCACCATCTGATTCAAGTCTCTCCAGATTGGGTTTGCCGAGCTTCAGGCGAGATGCTTTACCGGCATTTTGCATAAAATTATGGCAGCTTTGGTTCCGGATTTATGGACGCACAACTCACCGCAAAATTTCTGGGGCTGTATCCCAGAGATCTCGGAGGAGCTATGGATTCAGGCAATAATTCGATCTCTGCCACTTTTGGGATACACAAATTCCAACTCAGACATGGCATCAATCATGACTTTTACCCTTGGCGAAGGTCAATTCGGGCCAGATCATTGGAAAATCAGTCCCATTAAAAAATCATATTATCTGCTCAAGCCTTTCCTTCCTGAGATACTGCGTTGTGAAATCCACAGATTGTATAGCAAAATGGTTAAACAGCAATTCATTTTAGGCTGGCCAATCGAATCGCGCTATACAAAGTTCATGCTCGAAACCCTCAAAAATGTTTTGCTGATTGCTGGCATGAATGTGGTTCAATTTCTACCCATTTGGCCGGACAATTTCAAATGTGCCTTAGTTTTAACTCACGACATAGAATCAAAAGAAGGCCAAGATCAAGTGATGGCAATGGCTGATTTTGAAGAATCATTGGGCTTTCGATCTTCATTCAACTTTGTCCCTGAGAAATATCCTTTAAATTGGAAAATAATAGACGACTTACGCCAACGAGGATTTGAGATTGGTTTGCACGGATTGAAACATGATGGTAAGTTGTTCTACTCAAGGAAGAGGTTTAATCAGCGTGTTCCAAAAATAAATGATTGGCTGGATAATCTTGGCGCAGTTGGCTTCCGCTCACCAATGACGCATCGGAATCCAGAATGGATGCAGGATTTTAAGATTGATTATGATTTATCATTTTTCGACACTGACCCTTTCGAACCGATGCCTGGTGGGGTCATGAGCATTTGGCCGTTTCAAATTGGGCATTTCATTGAGCTGCCGTATACGCTTGTTCAGGATTGTACGCTCACCCGTGTAATCGGTACAGATTCAACGGATATCTGGCTGCATAAATTTGAGTTTCTATATAATCATTATGGTTTAATTTTAGTAAATGTTCATCCTGACCACTGGTGCCCGCCCACCTGCCAGCAGCTCTACATGAATTTTCTTAAAGAAATCAAACTACAATCGGGATACTGGCATGCATTACCGAAAGAGGTATCACATTGGTGGCGAGCGAGAACGAACAATCAGCTTTCGTCGACCGATTATAATGAATTATGGACTTACAAGATTGATTCTGAAGGCAATTCATGGATCATCAGAGGAAATCAATATGATGAAATTCACACTACGACTGGTATTGACCATTTTCCTGGCAGGCACCAGCCTATCCGCCTGCCAATTAATGCCTGAAAACACACCCACTGAAACGACTCCACCGCGTCAATGGGAATTTGGTAATACGGTACAGGTGACTGGTAGGGTTATTTTAAGAGAAACGTATCATTTGAGCTTTCAGGTTCCTGGAAAAATCCAGGATATATTCGTCGAAGCAGGTCAGTCTGTGCGGGCTGGAGACATTCTGGCGCGTTTGGATTCGTCAAGCTTAGAAGACGCTGTTGCTGAAGCCGAGGCAGTGGTGGCAATTAAACAAGCAGATTTACAACGGTTATTGGCTGGGGTCGACCCGGCTCAGATCGCTGCGGCAGAAAGCGCTTTGATCTCGGTGCAAGCCGAACTGCCATTGACAAGAGCACAATCCACTGCCCAAGCAGCAGATATTACTGCTGCCCAAGCCAAACTAGATTATTTAAAATCGCTGCCTCTGGCAGTAGAGGTCTCCATAACCCAGGCAGAAGTCGACCAGGCTCAAACGCTCCTGGATATCGCAAAACGAAAATTGGAACAGGTAGATCTCATCGCCCCTATAGATTCTGTAGTGATGAGCCGAGAAATTCTGAAGGACGAATACGCCGGAATCGGGCAGACAGTTTTGGAAGTGGGAGATCCTAACGATCTTGTCATCGAAGCAGAAATTACAGATCAAGATCTAACCTATCTGGAAATTGGCAGTAGAGCAACGATCACTTTTGACTCTTATCCTGATATAAAGACACAAGGAACGATCACCCGAATTCGACCTAACGAAGCGATAAATGCCAGCGGCTTTATTATTACCGTCACAATGGATACAATTCCCCCTGGTATTCGCTGGGGGATGACGGCAAATCTCATTTTTAACATTTGATCTCAGATCTACTCCAACGCCGGCAGTGGTTTTTCTTTCTTGAGCTGCGCCTTGAACAATTCCTCGATCTGATCGACCGTCGGCATCCGGTCAGGATTAGTCTTCATCAAATAGGATAAGGCGCGGATATACGCCTCACCAAAGCTGGTGGTCAGGACAGCCGCTACGGAGCCATTTATTACGCCCCCAATAACCGACCCAGCTCCTGGGATTAGCTTTATCAAACCCGAGACTGCGGAACGCCCCACTGCCGTGGCTGCACCAGTCGTGATTGCACTGCTGATTAAAGTGCTCATAAAGGCTTTATCCATACGCATTCCATAAATCGTGCTGATTGTGGCAAGCATAGTGATTTGCAGCGGGATCAGCAGCGTCGCGTCTGCAAATGGGATCGGCACCGCGCCGATTGTTGCCGCAGTTGCCGCCGCTGCAGCCACAGCTTTATGCGCCCGGCGCTCTTTGGCAGATATATCTTTTACAGCGGCTGCGAGTGCATTTCTGGCAGCATCCGGTGTGACTTCCATCGTGACATCCACGAGACGATCAAGACCCATCGGTGGAATCACGTACCCATCTTCCATCTCGGTTCCGATAGCTCGCACGCGCACCACATTCACCGCACCGGGAATGAGCTCCTGCACAGTATTACTGAAACCCTGGTCTTTCGCTGCCGATTTTGTGATCACAACAATCACTGGTAATCCTTGCTCAACCAGCATATCGGTGAGCTCCGTTTCAGAGGTCTCCACCCTCCTGGAGTCTTGCGAGATACAGTACCATGCCAGGTGAATGTGGTTGCTTAAATCCGGAATTGCGCGGTGCTCAGAGATGAGCTTGCGCAGATCTTTGATCGCCTCATCGTAATTGGTCAGCTCCAGTCCTGGGGTGTCGTAGATAGAGATCGGAATTCCCTCTTTCGTATACTCGCGGATGATACTGGTAACCGGTCGACCTTGTCCAGTAGTTGCCAATTCTCCCTGGAATATGGCATTGATGAGAGTGCTTTTCCCGACCCCAGCTTTGCCCAGAATCAGGATATTAATTTTTCCCAGGGCTTTGTTGGCGGTTTCGACCGCTCGTTGGATCACAGAAGTCATGTCGCTGCTGCTGGATGCCAAGCTTTTCAGGTAATCGGTGGAAAATTGGTTGGTCATCTCGGGATCTCCTTGCTCGATATATGCACGTAAACTTGCCTCATCTGCCAGCAGCTCGCCTGCGATTATTTTCTTTGCCAGCAGCTGCACCAGCTTTTCTCGCTCAGAAACGTGTTTATAAGTCGTCGTATATGCATCCAGGCTGGCAACCACCATCAAGATTGGCAGAAAACCTGCCAGGCAAAGCAGAGCAGTGACTGGCAGCAACATCGATGATTGGTTAAGATTGGAACTTAAGAACTCTCCGGAAAGATTTGTCCCATTTCTTGATGAGATTGTGATGTATACAGCAGGTACCAGACAGAATAATACAAGGAGGACCAGATATATTCCAAGCAGTATCTTGCCTCTGCGTGTTTTACCAATTATCAACTGACCCGTGCCAGGTATGACAAAACTGGCAAATGCGGGTCCAGCGCTTTCTGAAAATTTCGACATATATTGAAATTATACTTGTAAGAGACAAAACATATATACGTCATAAAAAAATTGGGACATTTATCATTTGCATTACAATAAAAAATCACGTAAACTATATATGAAGTCATTGAGGCGGAAGTGTCGGATCAATGAGGTGTTTGTATTCAATCATGCAACCGACCCATCATCCTCAATGGAAAATTCAGACCAATACCCAAATTCAGACAAAAAGGAGACTACAATATGCCAAAAGTAGCTATCGTTCGCACGGGTGAGATGAAGGGACTCCGGAGTTCATGCCACCCACCCGTAAGTTCGTCCGCTACCAGGAAGATATTGACCAGATCAAGGCCAAGATCGAAGAAACGATCAACCTGGCAGTCGGCGGTATTGATAACATCATCAAGCCTGGCGAGACCGTACTGATCAAACCGAACCTGGCTTTCCAGGCTCCGGCTGAGAGCTACGCAGTGGTTGATCCCCGCGTGGTTGAGGCCATGATCGCTTTCTTGAAGGAAAAATCCAAGGCCAAAGAAGTCTGGATTGGTGATAACCCCTCACTTGGTAAGCAGGTCGGCCGCGCCCGCCCGGCCTTCGAAGTTTCTGGTATGCAGGCATGCTGCCGAACGCGGTGGTGCTGATCGCATCATCTACTTCGACGAAGAAGAAACCGTTGAAGTAGAGATTGAAGGCGCCAAGCTGTTCCGCAAGGCGATGGTCTTCAAGCCCTTCCTTGATGCTGACCGTGTGATCAACCTGGCGAAGATGAAGGTCCACCTGGCTGGTACAGTTACCCTGGGTCTGAAGAACTGGAACGGCATCATCCCGAACGGCCATCCAGATGACCAACAGCAGGGTGTCCACCGCATCGATTTAGGCCAGAAGTTTGCTGACCTGTACCGCGTCCGCAAGGCTGACCTGACCTTCATCGATGGCATCATCGCCATGGAAGGCCAGGGGCCGCATGTTGGTACCCCGCTTGAAATGAACCTGTTCATCGCCGGCACCGACACCGTCGCAGTCGATGCAGTAGCATCCTATGTAATGGGCTTCGAAACCATCGAAATCCCGGCTGTCGTATCGCAGCCACCGAAGGCCTGGGTGAGCGCGACATCGATAAGATCGAGATCGCTGGCACTCCGATTGCAGAAGTACGCCACTTCTTCAAGCGCCCGATGATCGACCCGACCGGCTTGATCCCCGGCATCCATGTGATCGTGCAGCAGACCTGCCCAGGCTGCTTCGCCAATATGCGCGGCTCCCTGGACAACTTCAATGTCAGCGGGATCAGCATGAAGGACTTCAACGACAAAGTGGGTGATATCTACATCCTCGCGGGTGGTGTGCCCGATTTCGCTACCTGAATGGGTAGAAGGCAAACACCTGTTTGTCGCTGGCGATTGCTGGAAGTACTTCCCCAGTCATGACAAGGTCGAACAGGCGATGAGCCTGGCCAAGAGCGTCACTGAGTATCCTGGCTGCGCTCCGGTCTACATCTTTGCCCAATTGAATGGTGACCTGCAGGCTCTGTATAACAAATCAATAGCAGAAAAAGTATAATTTCTGCAGATCGATAATCTAGTTTTAAAATTTTCACTAAAGTGGTCGGGCGTTGCCCGACCACTTTCGAAAATTGGAGACAAAGGTCATTTTAGCCGGAAGCTGGTTAGATTTAGGCTTCATCCCTTATCTGCCTGCCTTTAGCATCCAGGAACAGGTTTATGCCGCGCGCGTCAATGGTCGCCTGGGTAACGTGATCATTTTGCAAGAAAATCCACCAACCTTCACGATAGGAAAAGCAGGCAGCCGTGAAAACCTGCTTGCAACTCCAGAAGAGCTTGCCCGACATGGAATCGAGGTGTTAGCGGTCACCCGTGGTGGCGATATCACCTATCACGGACCTGGTCAAATCATTGCTTCCCCGATTTATTATCTGGGTGATTTGGATTTGAACGCCAACCAATATCTGCACACCCTGGAAGACATATTGATTGAGCTCCTGGATGTTTATGGAATTCAGTCAGGAAAACGAGCTGATCATCCAGGGGTGTGGATTGGCGAATTCAAGATCGGCGCAGTCGGGATCGGGGTACGGCATGGCTACACATTTCATGGACTCTCGCTCAATGTCAACCTGGAGCTTAGCCCATTCGAGCTCATCAACCCCTGTGGAGTACCTCAAATGCCCGTCACGTCCATGGCAAAAGAGCTTGGACATGAACTGCCCATGAATGAGGTAAAACAGCAATTACGCAGCTCGATGGAAATCCATCTTAAAACTAAATTAGATAATTTATCTTTGGCTGAGTTAAATTCACAATTAAAGATAGAATAAGGCGTAAATCGTATACCGGTCTGCTGCGTTTCACGGCAGAGAGGGAAAAAAGCACCGAATAATGCCACCAAATACCGCTTAACTTGACTAGAGAACTATAAGGAGAATCATATGCGACACGAATTAGTAATTCCCAGCACAGCCGATGGAGCCTTAGCCGTTACCGTTTTAAACTGGCTGAAGAAGGTCGGCGAACCCGTTACCGTCGGTGAAGACCTGGTCGAGGCGAAGACGGAAAAAATTACTTTATACATTACCGCACCGGTCAATGGTCACGTGGCTGAAATTATCGTCGGACCAGACGAAGTCGTGGGTATCGGTGATGTGGTTGGCTACGTGGAAGAGGCGTAAATATGCTAGAAAATCGAGTTGCACTGGTTACCGGCGGTGGTCAGGGAATTGGACGGTCGTTGTGTCTCGCTCTGGCTGAAGCAGGCGCAGATATCGCCGTTGCCGATATCCTGCTTGAGCCAGCTCAGAGCGTCGTTGCTGAGGTTCAAGCGCTTGGGCGGCGCGCCGTTGCGATCCTGGCAGATGTATCGAAAGCCGACAGCGTCAAGGCGATGGTGGCGACCTGCGTTCAGGAGCTGGGAGGACTGCACATCCTGGTGAATAACGCCGGCATTTTCCCGGTGGCGTCGGTATCCGCTATCACCGAGGCTGAATGGGACCGCGTTATGGCGATCAACCTCAAAGGACCCTTCCTCTGCTCACAGGCAGCTTTGCTGCCTTTGCGAAAAGCTGGCGGTGGGCGGGTGATTAACATCGCCTCCGTCTCCGGTCTTGTCGGAGCAGTCGGTCTTTCCCATTACGCGGCATCGAAATCAGGGGTGGTTGGCTTCACCAAGTCGCTGGCTCGTGAATTGGCACCGCTGGGCATCACCGCGAACTGTGTTGCGCCTGGCATTATCGAAACCGGGCAGGCTTTACACAATTTCCCCGAAGTAGCACTGCGCACCTACAAATCTCAAGTGCCGCTCGGTCGCCTTGGCGTGCCAGAAGATCTGACCGCCCTGGTCGTTTTCCTGGCCTCCCCAGCAGCCAACTATATCACCGGACAGGTCTATACCGTGGACGGTGGCTACACGATGCAATGAAAACCGGCGACCCGCGTCTCAGTGCTTTGTTGGAGAGTGTAAAATCGGGTGCGATCAGCATCGATGATGCAGTCGAGCAGCTACGCATATTGCCCTATGAAGATTTGGGTTATGCGCGCCTGGATCACCACCGCAAGCTGCGGCTGGGTTATCCTGAAGTGGTTTTCGCCCAGGGAAAAACCACCGAGCAGGTTGCCAATATCATGGTGCGCCTGGCTGCCCAAAACGAACGTGTGCTGGCTACCCGTGCAGTTCCTGAAGTGTACGCGGCTGTGCGCGAGCTTCTTCCGGATGCCATCTACCACCCTATTCCACGCCTGATCGTCATCGATCGTGTTACTGATGAAACACCGATGCCCGGCATTCTTGTGGCAACCGGCGGGACGGCGGATATGCCGGTAGCAGAAGAAGCGGCAATCACTGCAGAGCTGATGGGCAATCAGGTTGTCCGGCTGTACGACGTGGGTGTTGCGGGCATACACCGGCTTGCTCGATCGCATGGAGTTGATCCACCAGGCAAAAGTGATCGTCGTTGCTGCCGGCATGGAAGGCGCACTGGCGAGCGTTGTTGCGGGACTGGTAGGCGTACCGGTCGTCGCTGTTCCCACCAGCGTAGGATATGGCGCCAGCTTTGGCGGTTTATCGGCTTTGCTGGGAATGCTCAATAGCTGCGCTCCAGGCGTTTCGGTAGTGAATATTGACAATGGCTTCGGCGCCGGGCACCTGGCTGGATTGATCAACCGGCAGAGCTCCCAATACACCACGCCACAACAGGTAGAGCCACGTAGAGGGCTGGAGCATGAGCTAACACTCCAGCCCGGTGATGTCAGCACAGAAAATGATCATATTCTTCCAAACGAGCTAGCGAAAAAGTTAGCACGCCTGGAAGAGATTCTACGCCAGCTCGGGTCAGTCGCCCTCGGTTTTTCCGGCGGAATTGACAGCAGCCTGGTTGCCTGGGTGGGAGGGCGTGTGCTCGGTGAGCGGTTGCTGGCAGTCACCATCCGCTCGCCGGTTGAGTCGCCCGAAGAAACCGAGCTGGCGATCCAATTTGCAAAAGAAGCCGGTTTGCGCCATCTTGTAGTCGATGTCGATGACCTGGCGGATCCAAAATTTTCATCCAACCCACCGGACCGCTGCTACCACTGCAAGCTGCGCCGGTTTGGTGCACTGCGACAGCTAGCCGATCAAGAAGGATTGAATGCCATCGTAGATGGCTCAAACACGGACGATGCCGGTGTATATCGCCCGGGCAGGAAAGCGATCCAGGAGCTCGGTGTGGTCAGCCCGCTCAGCCTTGCCGGTCTGAACAAGGCTGACATCCGCCAGCTTGCTAAAGCCCTTGGGCTGCCAAACTGGGATAAACCGGCTGCGCCATGCCTGGCAACACGCTTCCCATATAACACCCAACTTACCAGAGCAGAAATCGATCAGGTAGGCAAGGCTGAAAGCTACCTGCACCGGCTCGGCTTTCGCACTGCGCGGGTGCGCTACGAAAATAACATCGCCCGTATCGAAGTGGAACCAGCAGCTTTCCCGATCACTGATCAGCCATAACGCTGAAATTTCTAATACTTTCAGCCAGTTGGGCTTCAAGCATACCACTTTAGACCTTGCCGGTTACCGCTCTGGAAGTATGGATGAGGGACTGCCAGAAGCAAAAATTATCAACCTGGAGACAGATTCATGATTGCCTATTTCGATTGTTTTTCAGGCGCCAGCGGGGATATGATCCTTGGCGCTCTGGTGGATGCTGGCTTGCCACTTGAGGAGCTAAAGGAGGGCTTAGCTGTTTTACCCATGGCGGATGAATTTAGCCTCAGCGCTGAGACAGTCCAGCGCGGCGCGCTGAGAGCAACCCTGGTCAACGTGGATACCGGTCACCACCACCATCACCACCGTGGTTTAAGTGATATTCATGAAATCATCACGAAGAGCAATCTCGAGCCATCTGTCCAGGAAAAAAGCCTGGCAATCTTCCAGCGCCTGGCACTGGCTGAAGGTCGTGTACACGGCATGCCTGCCGAACAGGTACATTTTCATGAAGTCGGCGCAGTAGACGCCATCGTGGATATCGTCGGTGCAGCCTGGGGGCTGGAAAAATTAGGCGTCCAATCTGTCTACGCTTCGAGCCTGCCACTGGCAGGCGGGCAGATCGAGTCCAGCCACGGTACATTACCGCTGCCCGCTCCTGCTACCTTAGAGCTGCTGACCATGGGTGGCGCACCCACCCATCCCTGGCAAGGGCAGAAAGAGCTGGTGACCCCAACTGGTGCAGCCATTTTAACCACCCTGGCGAGCTTCAAGCAGCCGGCGATGCGATTGCAGCGCCTGGGAATTGGCGCAGGCGGGCGCGATCTGCCCTGGCCAAATATCCTACGCTTGTGGCTAGGTGAATCAGCCGATAGTGGCTTATTCTCCCAAACACCATTGAGTGTGTTAGAAACAAATATCGACAACATGAATCCTGAGCTGTTTGGGCACGTCATGTCGCGCCTTTTTGAGGCTGGTGCTCTGGATGTGTACTATACCCCGATCTTCATGAAGAAGAACCGCCCTGCCACGATGCTAAGCGTCATTGCCCACCCAGAAGATGAAGCCCGTCTGGCGGAGCTGATTTTACGAGAAACGACAACCCTGGGTGTGCGCACGAACCGCTACCAGCGGTACGAGCTGGACCGGCATATCCAGCAGGTAGAGACCCCGTACGGTCCAGTAGAAGTCAAGATCAAGATCATGGAAGGAAAAGTTGTCAGCGCAGCACCCGAGTACGAGAGCTGCCGCAAGCTGGCTGTTGAGAAGAATGTGCCGCTCTCCGACATCTACCTTGCTGTTCACCAGGCTGCGCAATCTCTGATAACCTTACCGGTTGAAAACCGACACCATCATAAACGAGAGGAACATCACCATCATGACTGAGCTGATTATTGATACCCATGTACACCCCAAAATGGGCGCTGAAGCCCTGCTGGCAGAAATGGATGCCGCCGGCGTTGCTAAAGCGGTGCTGCTGGCAGTCGATACTGATCCAGCCGACCTGATGCAGCCTGATAACCTGCGCCAAACGCGGCTGCGCTTTTTCCAAACACCGGAAGCCAAGCGTGTATTCTGGTCTGAGGTAGAGACTGTGATGCTGCAGAAGCTCACCCCAAAGGTTACCAACCAGGTGAGCGCCAATCTTATGGCTGCGCATCCCGACCGGTTTATCGGTTTTGGCTCGATCAACCTGAGTAAAGATGCCGCCTACGTAGAAGCCAGGTTTGAAGAAATCGAGCGGTTAGGCTTACGCGGCATCAAGTTACTTACATTTTCGCAATTCTTCGACCCTGCCACCAGCGAAAACTTCATGCGCCTGTGCGAATGGTGCGAGCAAACTGACCAGGTTATCCTGCTTCACACCGGCTGCGGAGCGCCGCCGTGGGACGCACGGGCGTTCTCCATCGAGTCCAACCCCGACCATCTTCGACCAGCGCTTGAGAAATATCACAAGGTGCCGATCATCCTGGCACACATGGGCGCATACAGCAAAGATGAACCCGGCATCTGGTTTGAAGAAGCGCTGAAGCTTGGGATGGATTATCCCAACGTCTGGGGTGATCTCGCTGCGGTTGCATGGTTAGTCGAGCAGGATTGGCGCGTTGAGCACATCCGAGAGACGATGGGGTTTGACCGCATCCTTTTTGCCTCGGATTACCCGGCAGTTGCCAACCAGGTCAGCATAAGTTACATGATCGACTTGATCCGCAACAACGAATTCATGACCCAGGATGAAAAGCTGGATGTACTGGGTCGTAACGCAGCCCGGCTGTTCAAATTGAGCTGAGTGAATAATAATATAAATAGGAATGGGCAGCGGTCGAGCTGCCCATTCCTATTTATTTGGAAGCATGCTGCTTCATAGCAGACCACATTTTCTCTGCCGTGACCGGAATCTCATTTACCCAGATCCCGGTTGCATCGTGTATAGCAGCGACGATTGCCGGCGCCAGGGGCAGGTAAGGCAGCTCACCGACGCCGCGGGCTCCCCACGGACCACGCGGATCTGGCACCTGCAATATCACCGGCTCAACTTGATCCGGGACATCCAGCACGGTCGGAATTAGATAGGTGCTGAGCTGGTCGGTCAGCACGATGCCATCGCGAGTTTTAAAGTCCCCATCAGGGCATACCCCTGCGCCTGGATCACCGCACCTTCCACCTGGCCTTCTACCAGGTTGGGGTTGATCGCCTGACCAACATCATCCGCGGAAACAACTCGCACCAGGCGGATTTCACCGGTTTCAGGGTTAATTTCTACCTGGGCGGCTTGTGCTGCATAAGCATATGCGAAATTTGGCATGGAATATCCGGTACCTTTGTCAAATGGAGTGGTCGGCGGTGCCAGGTATTTATATTCTGCAATCGCCGGACGTTCTTCCAATTGCCATTTTTCAAGGGCGAGAGCAGCCGCACCGCGGATGGCGTTGCCCGCCATAAAGGTCATGCGCGAGGCGGATACGCTGCCCGAATCACCCATGCTGCCGGAATCTGATGCAAGCAAGGTCACTTTATCCAGGGGTACCCCCAACGCTTCCGCAGCCATCTGCACCATCACGGTATGCGTTCCCTGGCCGACTTCTGCCCCGGCATGATATAGGGTGACATGCTGAATCTCTGCCTCGCCGTCCAGCTCGATGCCGCGCCCAGCAGTTTTCCTGGTATCCAAAGCTGAAACCGACATTTTTAAATCCAGCCGCAAAACCAATCCCCTGTAAGGAATTCTCATTGCCATTTCCTTCAGGCTTTTTCCATCCATCTGTCTCATGCTGCCAGCCGGCGCGTTGAGCTGCGGCTTCGATGACCTCTGCGATGGAGACTGGTCCCGGAGGCGCTGTACCCACGCCCAGGGTATCACCCTCACGCAGTGCATTACGCAGACGAAATTCCACCGGGTCCATTTTGAGAGCTTCCGCCAGCTTGTTCATCTGCATCTCTGCCATGAAGCTGCCCTGCGGTCCACCAAAGCCGCGAAAAGCGCCGCCGGGCAGGTTATTGGTATACACGGCATAGGTATCCACTTTCACATTTGGAACGGCATACGGACCGGTAGCGACGATCGTGGTATTACCCAGCACCTTATTGCTGGTATACATGTAAGCACCGCCGTCTGCAATCACTTCCATTTCCGCTGCCTGCAGTTTTCCATCGAAGCTTGCACCCCAACGTGCCTTCAGCAGCATGGGATGGCGTTTACAGTGACCAATCATCGATTCACGCCGGCTCCAGATGATCTTAACCGGTCGCTTCAGCTTATACGCCGCCAGTGCCAGCACTATCTGCACCGACATGTCTTCACGACCGCCAAATGCGCCGCCGATTGCCGGGTAGATCACCCGCACCTGCTCATTCTCAAGTCCCAGTGCATGAGCAATCTGGGCGCGGTCGGCGTGCGTCCATTGCCCGGCTACCTGGATGGTGATCCGGCCTTCTTCATCGATATAAGCCAGCCCCGCCTCAGGCTGCAAATAGGCATGCTCTTGAAACGGCACCCGGTATTCACCTTCGACGATTACATCCGAGTTCTGAAAGCCGGTCTCCACATCACCTTTGCGGATTTTATAGTGCACGCAAACATTGGAATCGCCGCGGTCGGGATGGAGCACTAAGTGCACCTGGCTGCATCGCGGCAACCGGATCAGTCAATACAGGCAGGTCATCCCACTCCACCCGAATCAAATCGCGGGCGTGTGTTGCGGCAGCTTCTGTCTCAGCTACAATCAGCGCCACCTGGTCACCCACAAAGCGCACCACATCGCTGCCGGGGATGCTGGAGCCTGGACCGCATAGAACCGGCTGGTCCTTCCACTGCAGCCCGTATTCATTAACCGGCACGTCCTTGGCTGTATAGATGGCGACTACACCAGGAGCTGACTCTGCCTCAGTAGTATCTATGCGCAATATGCGCCGCGTGAGGTCGTTCGGCAAACAGGATCTTCATCCAAAGCATTCCGGGCATGCTCAAATCGCCCGGGTAATGTGCCTGTCCGGTAACTTTCCCAACGGCATCGATGCGTGCCACGGGCTGTCCAACCACTTTGGGTTCACTCATAAATTCGCTCCTCATCGGATAATGAATGCTGACCGCTAACCGTCTACTATTTTATCCCAATCCACCGCTACGGAAAGAGTGGCGCAAAATCCCCGCCAAAGTTCCAGCTCTGCTCAAACAAAGGCTTAGGTACTGTCTCAGCGATGCCCAGCACGTATAACTGGTAAACATCCTGGTAAGTGTACGAGTAAATGATCCCGCTTGAGTTTGGCAGCCAGCTCAGGCTTTCTGCTTTGCCTGGCAGCGTGGCGAGAAGCTGCGGAATGCCGCCTTGTGACGCCACCACGGTAAATCTCAGTCTCGTCCTGCTCAGTGCCCAATAAATATGCCAGCCAACTGCCATCCGGTGACCACGCCAGCTCCTTGCGGGTACCGGTACCAAGATCAGGAATATCTGCCACAAGTCGCTCCCAGGCGCCATCCGTGGAGATCGTCCATACCCCGTTTTCTCCAATTTGATCGGGATAATAGGTGCGGAAAAACGCAATCTGCAGTCCATCCGGAGAAAAGCCGGGATTCTGGTTCTCGCAAGTATCTGTCCGCGTAAGCTGGAGGAGATACCCTCCTGTAGCATTGGTGAGCCACAGGTTATCCACCTGAGTGGTCTGGTTTTCCTTCCACATCCGGTTCGATGTAAACACCACTCCCGCTGCCACTGGAGAGCAGTCCGGAGCAGCAGACCAGTCGGACGAGTCTTCAGTGAGGATCATTTGAGATCCTGTAATCGTATCCAAATGAATAAGATCCATCTCGCTGGCGCCTGGACGGGAGGCTGCCCAAACCAAGCCGCGGTTATCAGAGGTCCAGCAGTAGCGGTCTACCTGCCCAACGCCTGATTGGGTTAGCTGGCGGGGTGCCAAATTTTGCATGTCGAGCAGCCAGAAATAATTCTCTTTGTTAGCATCCTGGACAAGATACGCCAACTGCCTAGCATCATTTGACCAGCGCG
>CAVZGO010000010.1:0-11776 GCA_963774935.1 uncultured Chloroflexia bacterium | reverse complement strand
AATCTGAGAGATGTTTTTAAGTTGATCAATAATCGTCTCGATGATCGCCCGGCGGCGTAAAAGGATACGATCTGTCATAGTCATCAACTGGTTCTTCATGTTCTTGCGTAGTTTGGTAATCAGTTGGATGTCAAACATCTCCCGTAAAGATTTGGCCAAAGTCTGAGAGATGTACCCTTTGTCTCCGAAGAGTTTGCCAAACAAGTGTTTGGCTAAGCTGGGCACCGGTTTGCGGTCATCGACGTTGCCAGGGGTGATGCAAAAACGCAAGATTTCGCCCCGGTCGTTGACTACCAGATGCAACTTGAAGCCAAAGAACCAGCCCATTGAGGTCTGCCCACGGGCCGCTAATCCGGTGAAGACCTTGTGACAATGGATGCGTTGATTGAGACAAACATCCAACGAGGTGGAATCAATGAAAGAGATACCAGAACATTCACCCAGGCAGCAAGTGCGCAGATACACGATCAACGGCACGAGCACAGAAGGAATATACTCGACAAAGCGGGTGTAGCTGACCAAGGTTGGGAACTCTGAGCACCAGGATTTCAAGACCAGTTGAGCGTAATAGGCTTTGAAGTCCCGGTAATGTGACTGATGAAAGGCAATCAAGATCGTCATGATCTCACTGATACTCAAGGATCGGGCTCGCTGGCGCTGCTTTTCTCCGCTGGCAAGTTGTTGTTGGTTCCAGAAAGGTAAAAATACCTGGCAAAAATCATCGACATCGCAGTACAACTCGAGTAAACTGTCCATTGAGGGCTCCTTGGGGATTGGACTGATGTTGTGGTGACAAAAGTTTACTCCCTTTTGGAGACCCTCTTCTTTATCCCGAACTCACGTTAATTAATTATTCTGATTTTAAATATACCTTGAAAGGTAAATTAGGTTGAACTTTGCCTGCCCAAAGATCATGCTGGAAGAGGGGTTGAACCGCATGAAAGCGGCATTGAATAAATAACTGGTACAATTTCTATACAACACCTCATCCAATTCTTACCAGGAGATCATCAATATGACCCTCGACTTGACCATCATTCGTGGCCAGTTTCCCGCGTTGGGCTTGGCAGACCCAACACGATTTTCCAGCCATCTATTTAGACAATCCGGGCGGCACACAGATATCCCAGACGTCCCTGGAGCGCATCAACGCATACCTGCTTAATCATAACGCCAATCATGGTGGAGCTTTTTTTACAAGCCAGCAATCGGATGCCGTCCTCGACGACGCACATGCGGCTATGGCTGATTTCTATAATGCTTCACGACCAGAAGAGGTCATCTTTGGCAACAATATGACCACTCTCACCTTGCACATCAGCCGCTCAATTTCTCGAACCTGGCAACCGGGCGATGAAATTGTTGTCACGCGCCTGGATCACGATGCAAATATCACTCCCTGGGTGCTGGCTGCCCAGGATCGTGGGTGTAAGGTGCGCTGGGTAGATTTTCATACAGAGGATGGCACACTGGATCTCGAGGACTTGAAAAAAGCACTTCAAGGGAAGCCGAAGCTGCTGGCTGTTGGTTATGCCTCTAACGCGCTGGGCACCATCAATCCAGTTGCCAGTATTGTGGAGATGGCACATGCGGCTGGCGCGTTGGTCTATATTGACGCGGTCCAATATGCCGCACATGGTCCAATCGACGTGCAGCAGTTAGGCTGTGATTTCCTGGTTTCGTCCGCTTACAAATTTTTCGGTCCGCACGCTGGCATCTTATATGGGCGTTATGATTTACTCGATGAACTGTTTGCATATAAAGTCCGCCCAGCCACAAACAGCCTGCCAGGCAGGTTTGAGACTGGCACTCAAAACCACGAGGGCATTGCCGGGGTTCTCGGTGCTGTTGAATACCTGGCATGGATAGGCGAGAATTTTGGAGATGAATTTGTGGAGAAGTATGCTCAACAATTCACCGGGCGGCGCTTACATCTCAAGCAGGGCATGGCAGCAATACGCGCCTATGAGTTCGAGCTTAGCCGGGCTGTCCTGGCGGTGCTGCAGGAAACCCCGGGCTTGTCTATTTATGGACTGGCGGATCCCCTCCGCCTGGAAGAGCGTGTACCCACTTTCTCGTTTACTTTAGAAGGTTGGCACCCTCGTCAAGTCGCGGAAAGTCTGGCACGGAAAAATATTTATGTGTGGGATGGGAATTACTATGCCCTGGCAATTACCGAGCGTCTGGGGCTAGAAACTAGCGGCGGCATGGTTCGGGTTGGGCCGGTGCATTACAATACGCTTGATGAAATCGAAAAATTAAAATTTGCCTTGCAGTCCTTGGGATAATGCGATAATCGCCCCCAAAATTTTAACCAACCAATTTAAACGTTGAACGCCAGGGTGAGGGGGGCACCCTGACGTTCAACGTAATTAGTTTAACATACCATATTCATAACAATGAAACAAAATCGTTGCAATATCATTACAATTTTACAATTATTAGACTGGCGCCCCAGGCGGGAGTCGAACCCACAACCACGGCCTTAGGAGAGCCTCGCTCTATCCTTTGAGCTACTGGGGCGTGCTGGGTCTCATTATACAAAATCCCTGGTCAGTTGACCAGGGATTATATCGGCGAGAAATTTCTGAACCTATTCGATCTTTCCTGTGGCAATTGCCCGTTTCACCTCGCCAATGGCGCGCGTCACCTGGATTTCGCGCGGGCAAGCCTCAGTGCAGTTGAAAATTGTATGGCAGCGATAGACCCCAAACTGGTCCGCCAGGATCTTCAGCCGCTCAGCCCCAGCCCGGTCACGGCTGTCAAATATGAAACGATGTGCATTGACGATCGCTGCAGGACCCACATATTGTTCGTTAGCCCAGAAGGAGGGGCAAGAAGAAGTACAGCAAGCGCATAAGATGCATTTCGTGGTATCGTCGAAGCGTTCACGCTGGTCAATGGATTGCAAACGTTCCGCTTTTGGCTCCGGCTCTTCATTCACCAGATATGGTAGCACGGATCTGTAATGCTCGAAGAAAGGTTCCATATCGACGATTAAATCCTTAATCGGTCTCATCCCCAGGAGCGGCTCCACCACAATTTTATTCGTATTGAGATCTTTCACCAGCACTTTACACGCCAGGCGGTTAACGCCATTTATGCGCATGGCATCTGAGCCACACATCCCGTGAGCGCAAGAACGCCTGAAAGATAACGTGCCGTCATAATAGCCCTTGACATATTCCAGCAGGTGCAGCACGAGGTCAGTAGGCTCAGCTACCAGATTGTAGGTTTCATAATGTGGTTTTTTATCGATCTCCGGATTGAAACGATAAATTCGTAATGTAATCTCCATAGTGACCTCACAAAGCCTAATAAACGCGTTCCTTTGGCTGGTATTTGGTAATCGTCACAGGTTTTAGGCGCAATTCAATATCTCCATCACGTTTCCAAATCAGCGAGTGCTTCAACCAATTTACGTCATCTCTGTTTGGATAATCTTCGCGTGCATGCCCACCGCGACTTTCTGTCCGGTTGAGCGCACACACTGTCGTTAATTCAGCCACCTGAAGCAAATTATCCAATTCCCAGGCATTCGTCAGCTCGGTGTTAAATACCTTGCCTCGATCGATGATCTTGGCATGTTTGAGACGCTCCTGCCATTCACGCACCTTACTCAAGGCATGGCTCATGCCTTGAGCAGTGCGAAACACGCCAACCTCTTCAAACATGACACTTTTCATCTCGTGGGCAATCTCGAATACCTTTTCATCGCCAGTCGCACTCACCAGGCGATCAATTTGCTGGCGGGTGAACTCCGTCGGATCAGGCGGAAGGGTGAGCAAGTCAGCTCCTCGTGCAAATTCAGCCGCTTGCAAACCAGTATGCTTCCCAAAAACGATCAAATCCAGCAGCGAGTTCGTGCCCAGCCGGTTGGCGCCATGAACCGATACACAGGCGCACTCTCCCGCCGCATAAAAACCAGGCATCACAGTATTATTCTCGTCAATGACTACCTCACCAAACTTGTTGGTAGGGATGCCTCCCATGGCATAGTGTGCAGTCGGCTGCACCGGAATTGGCTGGGTGACGGGGTCGATACCTAGATATGTGCGAGAGAAATCAACAATATCGGGCAACTTAGCCATTAGCTCATCCGCGGTGACTGTATATGGTGTGCCGTCCACGCGCTTTCGCCCATCTTCCGCAGCATATTTATTTACAACTTCCGGTCGCATATCCAGGTGCAGGTAGCGTTTGCCCTCAATTCCTCGACCCTCACGCATTTCCAGATACATTGCACGGCTGGTTACATCGCGCGAGGCCAGGTCTTTCACATGGGAGGCATACTTGGTCATGAAGCGCTCTCCCATACCATTGATTAACACGCCGCCTTCCCCGCGCACACCTTCGGTGATCAGGATGCCTAATTTATAAATACCCGTCGGATGGAACTGAAAAAATTCCAGGTCCTGGGCAGGTATGCCGCGCCGCAGTGTAATTGCAAGACCATCACCGGTGAATGCATATGCATTGGATGTGATCTCCCAGATACGCCCATGACCACCAGTTGCGAAAATTGTAGATTTAGCGTGGAAAATATGCAGCTCACCAGTAGCCAATTCTAATGCCACAACCCCGGCTGCTGCGCCATTAACAACCAGCAAATCCAAAACCTGGAACTCATCATAAAAGAGCACATGGTTCTTGATGCATTGCTGGTACAGGGTTTGCAAAATCATATGACCTGTGCGGTCTGCTGCATAACAAGCACGCGAGACTGGCTTTCCGGTGACGTTATTCGTATGTCCGCCAAACGGTCGCTGAGCAATCCGACCATCCTCAGTCCGAGAAAAAGGCAGGCCCATATGTTCCAATTCATAAACTGCCGGTATTGCCTCCTTGCACATAAACTCAATTGCATCCTGGTCACCCAGGTAATCACTGCCCTTCACGGTATCAAAGGCATGCCACTCCCAATGATCTTCCTCGATATTTCCCAGCGCTGCACCGACCCCGCCTTGTGCAGCACCTGTATGCGAGCGTGTGGGATAAAGCTTGCTTAATACCGCCGTACTGACATTCTTCGAAGCGTACAGAGCAGCCATCAAACCAGCCCCGCCTGCGCCTACTACCAGCACATCAAACTGATGATAATTTTTCATAAGCTCACTCCGACACTAGGAAGCCAAAATAACATACACCGCAACAATGAGCATAAATATCCATAATCCAAGCAGAAGGCCGCGCAGAATGACACGAGACCAGCTACTTTTGATGTAATCTTCGATCACTACCCGTAAACCATTAATGCCATGGGTCAGACCAAAAAAGACGATCATCATCTCCATTACCTGCCAGTATGCAGTCGCCCATCCCAGAGCTACATCGGGTATATTGCTATTGACCACATGATTAGGGTTGGGAAAGAAGGTCCAGCGTACCAGGGTAGGCAGGTCCATTTGTAGACGTGCGCCCATAATGAACGCCCCTATCACTCCAACAATCGCCAGAATGACGAGTGCCATGCCTGATATGCGGGTGAATATCCAGGTCAGGTATTCGAAGCTGAAGCCAACGTGAGGTGCTGTTCGAGAACTCATCACCATTACTCCTTCCTACCCACCCGCCGCCAATGCGTTCTGGATCATAAGATAGAGAGTCAATCCATACACCGGAATAAATATAATCCACTCCAGCCAGAGCAGCTCACGTTGAAATTCATACAGGCGAGGCCAGAAGTCCATCATAATAATCCTCGTTCCGTTCAGCGTGTGAAAGATTACGAAAAAATAAATGAACATCTGGAAGTAAACTGACTCATAGATTGTGTTAATCAGAGTCGCCAAGTCACTACCTGTTTGTTGCATAAAAAATGAGGAAATGACATGCATGCCAACAAAAAGGATAATCGCCAGGCCTCCGATACGGTGAAGAATCCAAACAATCATCGGACCCCCCCCACGATAACGCAAGCCTCGTAAACCAACATTTCTCGTTAGGGTCATATGGTTCTCCTTCAAGATCCTTTATTCGGCGAGAAAGTTCTCTCTGTATTATTTTATACGATCTGTAGGGCTTTCGATTGCTTGAATTTCACTGCTATTCCTGTTAAAATCAAGCCACCTCAAATGAACTGTAATTAACTTCCAATATTACACTAGATTCATTTTACCATGCATAGTCGTCTTCATCTCTACTCTAGAATATTCACCCTTCTCCCACTTTCTGAAGGAGGTATGGATGCCGAAATCTCCTGAGATCAGCCGGCGTGATTTTGTTACACTCACTATCGGCGCGTTAGGCACTGTTATGGTAGTCTCGATCGGTTTACCTGCAGTCGCCTATTCCTTGGGTCCCGGTCTGAAAATTAGCAAGAGTGATGCCTGGGTGCCCGTAGGTAAAGTAGAAGATTTTCCACAAGGAACGCCCACTCCTGTCAGCTTTACCCGCACCAAGGTCAACGGTTGGGAAAAGACGGTCAACTCCTATGGCGTTTACGTAGTCAAACCCGCCGAAGGAGACCCATATGTTTTATCCAACATCTGCACCCATTTAAGCTGCCGGGTAACGTGGAAGGAGGACGAAAATATCTACTTCTGCCCATGTCATGATGGCCAATTCGATATCCAAGGTCAGGTGGTAGACGGCCCGCCGCCCCATCCATTAAAAGAATATGAAACAAAAATTGAGGATGGGACATTGTATATTCGCTTGCAGGAAGGGTGAGCATGGCATCCAAAGTTTATGATTGGCTCAATGAACGGCTTGGCCTGAATACAATATATTCAACCGTATTGGATCGCAAAGTACCCAAGGTGAACTGGTGGTTCACACTGGGCAGTGCCAGCTTATTCCTGTTCACTTTACAAGCTGTTACCGGTATTTTTCTGACCGTGTATTATGTTCCATCTCCCGATCACGCCTATGACAGCATCCAGTTTATTATGACCGGTGTACCTTTTGGGTGGTTGATCCGCGGCATTCACCACTGGGGCGCCACTTTGATGGTCATAACGGTATTCGCTCATATGCTGCGGACATTCTACATGGCTGCATATAAATACCCTCGTGAGCTGACGTGGCTGACCGGTGTGGTGTTGCTGTTCTCAACTCTGGGTATGGGCTTTACGGGCTACTTACTGCCCTGGAACCAGCGTGCTTATTGGGCTACCACCGTTGGAACACAAATTCCTGGTACAGTCCCCTTCATTGGTGAATGGATCACCCGAATCTTGCGCGGCGGCACTGATCTGAGCGCGGTCACCCTGGCGCGCTTCTTTTCTGTACATATCTGGGTATTGCCTGTCCTTATCATAATGATGATTGGCATTCACATGTACCTCATTATTCGACTGGGTATCGCCGGATCACCCAAGAAGACAGATTAGGGCGTAGGAGCGTAACGTGGACGAACAACAAAAAAAAGAGTACAAAGAAAAATACGCTCTGGCTAAAGTGAAAGGGGTGAAATTTTATCCTGATGTTGTCTATAAGGATATTCTGATCTCGTTTGCGCTCTTCCTGCTCTTGATAGGGCTGGCAATTTTTGTCGGTGTTGCCAATGAGCCTAAAGCAGACCCAAACGATACCGCTTATATCCCGCGACCAGAATGGTATTTCCTCTTTCTTTTTCAGATGCTCAAATACTTCCCCGGCCAAATCGAGTGGATTGGCACAGCCGTCATCCCGGGTCTGGCTGTAGTGGCTTTGATCCTGCTGCCTTTTCTAGATCGAAATCCTTATCGTCATTTTAGCAAGCGAAAACTTGCCATCTCGGTTATGACGGTGATTGTAGTTGGGATGGTAGCGCTGACGATTGTTGCCTTTGTCACCACCCCACCTCAGGAAGAAACAGGTACCCTGGCAAGCACGCTTGGCGAAAAAATTCTCTTAGGACAGGATTTATACTCGGTGAACTGTGCCGAGTGCCACGGCCCTGATGGCGAAGGTGGAGAAATTAAGGGTGTTGAAGGTCTGGAAGGTGTCGTGGTCAAGCCACTCAACAGCCAGGATGAGATGTACACCCGTTCCGATACTACGCTCACGAACATAATCTCCTATGGTCAGCCGTCGCTGGGCATGCCGCCTTTCAGTAAGGCATATGGAGGAGAATTAGGTCCGGGCGAAATTGAGGCTATCGTGACCTTTATGCGCTACACATGGGATGATCGCTCGGAAATTCCCGAAGAAGTCACCCAGGCTTCTGCGCTGCCTGCTCTCGGACCGGATGAAATTCCATCCTATGAAGTACACATAGCGCCACTCGTCAAGCGTTATTGCCTTTCCTGTCACCGGCCTGGCAAGAAAAACAATAACTATCACATGGCAACCTACGAAGAGATCCTGACCAGTGGTGACAATGCCCCCGATAATGTTATCCCCGGTGATTTAAACAGCATCATGATTTGGGTGTTAAATCGTGAGGATTTGAAGGACCTGACCCATCCAGTGGGACCGATGCCCCCGACCAAAGCCCTACCACCGGAAGTAATCGACATCTTCACTCGATGGGTAGCAGGTGGTGCGCCTAATACTGCAGTCGACGCCGCAAACCTTAAACCTGCTGCGAGCTCACCGGCAACCGTCACGGCTCCGACTCCGTCGGCTAACCCGGCAACAGCCACAGCCGCTCCTGTCAAGCCGACAACTACTCCTTAATCAAGCATTCGAGGATAGTTACTTAAAGAACACGAGTGGGTTGCTGCACAACGACCCACTCGTGTTTTATTAACCATTTCCGCAAATTAATCGCTCATGTGCTGGATGATCGCATCACCAAATTCTGAGCACTTCAAAAGTTTCGCCCCATCCATCAGCCGGTGGAAATCATAGGTCACAGTTTTGGCTCCAATCGCGCCTTCCATGCCGGTAATGATCAGGTCGGCTGCTTCGCGCCAACCCAGGTAGCGAAGCATCATCACTCCCGAGAGAATTAGTGAGCCGGGATTGACCATGTCTTTGTCTTCATATTTAGGCGCTGTACCATGCGTTGCCCCAAATACGGCATGACCGGTTGTGTAATTGATATTTCCACCTGGAGCAATTCCAAGCCCTCCCACCTGAGCAGCCAGTGCACCAGAAAGGAAATCGCCGTTCAGATTCATTGTTGCCAATACGTCAAATTCTTTCGCCCGTGTAATCGTCTGCTGGAAGACAATATCTGCGATCACATCTTTAATCAGCAGTTTGCCTGCTTTTAAGGCGGCGTCCTGTTCTGAATTAGCTGCTTCCTCGCCATCGGTATAGCGAGTCCGCTCCCATTGTGTCCAGGTGTAGGTATCCTCACCAAACTCGGTTTCTGCAACTTCATACCCCCAGTTTCGAAATGCACCTTCTGTATACTTCATAATGTTGCCCTTGTGAACAAGGGTGACGCTGCGCCGCTTATTTTGGAGCGCCCAACGGATTGCCGCACGAACCAGTCGTTCGGTACCTTCTTTCGAAACTGGCTTTACACCAATCCCTGCTGTATCGGGAAAACGGATTTTGGCATATTCTTTTGGAAAATTTTCCTTAAGCAAATCCTTAAACCGTTGGTTTCCCTCCGTTCCTACTTCAAATTCGATACCTGTATAGATATCTTCGGTATTTTCACGGAAAACAACCATGTCCACATATTCCGGGTGCTTAACCGGCGAAGGCACTCCCTGGAAGTAACAGACCGGTCGCTGGCAGACGTAGAGATCCAGCACTTTGCGAAGCGTTTCATTGAGTGTGTGAATTCCTCCCCCGATTGGGGTTGTCAGCGGGCAATTTATCCCCACCAGGTGTTCCTGAAATGCCTGCACCGTCTCATCGGGAAGCCATGAGTTGAACAAGTTATAGGCTTTTTCGCCAGCATAAACTTCCATCCAATGTGCTTTCCGGCTGCCTAGATACGCCTTTTGAACTGCAGCATCAAACACCCGCACAGATGCACGCCAGATATCTCGACCGGTACCGTCCCCTTCAACAAATGGCAATATTGGATTATCCGGGACTTGCAATTTACCATCCTGGATCGTTATTTTCTCTCCGCCTGCAGGTACTGAGATCGGCTTGAAAGGCATCGTACGCTCTCCTGTTACTTCGACTTTTTCAGATTCTCGTGATAAAGGATACTTATCTCAATTTTAATGCAATCGGTCAAAAAAGGAATACTCATATCATCTGAACTTGTTACTGACTACCCAATGAGTTCTTTCATCCCTTTTTTGAGAACCAGGATGCTGCCACCATTAATCTTCAGTAAAAATTGACATCTTGCCGATCGTTAAGGTTTATACTATACTTCCTAAGGTTGGAAATGAAATGTTGGACCTATCAATGAACCTGAAATCTCTAAACAGCTTGCTTCGCTGCATATACCGGCGGAGCGGCTTACCTCGACATTCTGATGCGCCTAAACGCACGCTCCATATGGAGGGCCTGGCTTAAGGACCAGCTGGCAAGGTATGGATAGCTGGCTTCCCGATGGCCCGCCTGCTGATTAAGAGCAGCGTGCTCGGGAAGTTTTATTTAACATGTTCAAGGAATAAAGGATGGACGATCACCTACCGGAAAATGATGGCGACCCTCTGAGTCGCCCTAAGAAACCGCCCTGACTTCGATCTACAGCGGGTAGTTGCCCGCAGCAAAGGAGCGACCAATGATCACGATTTACAAAAGCAGCGAGACCGGTTTGATCACGCTCGATCAACACACCAGCGGAAGCTGGATTAATGTTGTTAATCCGACTGCGCAAGAACTCGATGATTTGCAGCAGTTGGGTATCCCCTCAGATTACCTTACATATCCCCTAGACCTTGACGAACGAGCCCGCACCGAACGAGAAAATGGTGAGGTGCTGATCGTTTTACGTATTCCCTACTACCAGGGACAGTCTGTTGATATCCCGTATACCACACTGCCTCTCGGTATTGTTATGTCAGAAGAGTATGTGCTCACAATCAGCCGCTTTGAGAATGAGCTCACCCGTGAAATGATCTCCGGCCGGCTGAAGAATTTAATGACCCATAAACGGAATCGCTTTGTATTACGCATTTTATTGGCAACAGCTACCAAATATCTGACTTACTTGCGGGAAATCACAAAAGCGGTGGATATCCTGGAAGACCAGCTTCAACAGTCCACCCGGAATAAAGAAGTGCTGGAACTTCTGAAATATCAAAAAAGCCTGACCCATTTTTCAACTGCATTAAAATCAAACGAGCTGATGATGGAGCGCCTGCACCGCAGCCGAATTTTCCAGACCTACCCGGACGACGAAGATTTACTGGAAGATGTACTCACAGAAAACCAGCAAGCAATCGAAATGAACAGTATTACCAGCAACATTCTCAGCAGCATGATGGATGCATTCGCTTCAATTATCTCGAACAATCTGAATGGGGTGATGAAATTTCTGGCTTCAATCACTATCCTGCTCAGCCTTCCAAGCCTACTCGCCAGTTTTTTTGGGATGAATGTTCATCTGCCGTTCGAAAACGCGCCTCAGGCTTTCTTATTGATCATCCTGATTTGCGTTCTCATCGGCGCGATTGCGGCATACATCTTCTGGAAGCGCGATTGGTTCTAAGGATTTGCATCAAGCAAAAATTACATATTGCAGTAAGAATTCTTCAACAGCCTTATAAAAGTGCTCGAGTGTGTCTGTTTTACGAAAACCATGCCCTCTTCCGGGATAAACATGGTAGATATGCGGCACACCGCGCCTACGCAAGCTGGCAGCCGCGCCTCGGACTGCGCCACGGGCACGACCCTATCGTCCTGTCCCTGGAAAACGGCCAATGGATCCTGGATCCGCTCCACGTGGAAAATTGGCGATCGTTCTCGATGAGCTCAGCCGCCT
>CAVZGO010000009.1:0-65147 GCA_963774935.1 uncultured Chloroflexia bacterium | reverse complement strand
TTGTGGTTGACGGGGGGTTTGAACAATGCTATGATCCAAATGCATGGACCAAAAGAATGGCTCGCGACCCAAACAAATCAAACATACGCTGAGAGACCTTGCTGCGCTGGCTGGTGCCCGGGTTGGGGGTAAAGAGGTGGTTTTTACTGGTGATCATGGGCACGGTGATGATCGGTGTCGGCCTGGCTGTAATCGTGTTAGAGATCTACCGCACCGCACCGGAAACCTGGTGGCTGCCCGCCTTGTCCGCCGCTTCGCTGCGCTTCCTGTCTCGCCCGCTGCGGGCAATTATCTTTGGCGGTTTGGGCATTTCTCTCATTGTTTGGGGCATCATCGAGATGAACCGCTCGTTGATCCGGCCATTCCTGCGCCCGGGATCAGCAGTCGTCGATACCCTGCGCAGCCACCGCCAGCGTGGGCGCGGCATACGCATTGTGGCAGTTGGCGGCGGTCACGGTCTGGCGACCATGCTGCGCGGACTGAAACACATCACCACAAACCTGACCGCCATTGTCACCGTAGCGGATGACGGCGGCTCCTCCGGCAGGCTGCGCAAAGAGCTGGGTATCTTACCTCCCGGGGACATCCGCAACTGCCTGGCTGCGCTGTCGGATGATGAGGCGCTGCTCTCGCAGCTATTTCAATATCGTTTTACCCGCGACGTGTCGGGTCTGGATGGACATTCGTTCGGCAACCTGTTCATCAGTGCCCTTTCTGAAATCACCGGCAGCTTCGAAGAAGCCGTGGTCGAATCGGGAAAGGTGCTGGCGGTTCAAGGTAAGGTAGTTCCTTCCACATTGCATAATGTGGCTCTCTCTGCAGATGTGGTGCTGCCGCAGTCGGGGGATGAGATTCGCGTGGCAGGGGAGAGCCAGATTCCGATCAGCCCGGGCATGATCCGGCATGTGTGGCTGGAACCCAACAATCCGCCAGCTTTTCCTCAGGCAATTCAGGCAATTTTGAATGCCGATTTGATATTAATCGGTCCGGGCAGCCTGTATACCAGCTTGCTGCCCAACCTGCTGGTGCCGGATATTGCCGATGCGATCCGGGTCAGCCGAGCTCATAAAATATACGTCTGCAACATCGCCACCCAGGTGGGAGAAACTGATAATTTCACCTGCGGTGACCACATCCGCGTGCTGGACGAGCATGTGGGTGGTCGGTTGTTCGATGCTGCACTCGCAAACGACAATTTTTCAGCCAGCCTGCCGAAAAAGATACAGTATGTTCAGGCGGAGGACAACCTTGCCGAGCTCTGCTCGGTGCGCCAGGCTGACCTGGTGGATGATTTGCATCCCTGGCGGCATGATTCGCGCAAATTGGCGCAGGTTGTGCTCGAAATGTATCAAGAAAAAACCGGACCTCTGGTAGAATAGTAAATTGGACTGCAGCCAAGGGTATCGCTCTGGTCAATCGAGATCCTTGGAATAAATAATCAAAATTAACTTTAATAAAATCAAGGAGGTTTACACAATGGCAATCAAAGTAGGTATCAATGGTTTTGGTCGCATCGGGCGGCAGGTCATTAAAGCCATCCAGGAACGCCATTCCGGCGAGTTAGAGGTAGTGGCTTTCAATGATATCGGCGATCTGAAGACGATGGCGCACCTGCTCAAGTACGACTCGAACTACGGCAAATTCCCCGGCGAGGTCGTGGTTGATGGTGAGAAGCTCTTCATCAACGGCAAGGAAATCAAGGTATTCAAGGAAACTGACCCGGCAGCCATAAAATGGGGCGATCTGGGTGTGGATATCGTCATCGAATCCACCGGCCTGTTCACCATCAAGAAGGATGGCGTGAACAAGAAGGGCAAGGTGGTTAAGGGTGCAGAGAACCACATCACCGCCGGCGGCGCCAAGAAAGTTATCATTTCAGCCCCCGCGGAAGGCGAAGACTTGACTATCGTCCTGGGCGTCAACCAGGATATGTACGATCCTGCCAGCCACCATGTTGTCTCGAATGCTTCCTGCACGACGAACGGCCTGGCTCCGGCAGTGAAAGTGGTGCATGACAAGTACGAAATCCTTAAGGGCTTCATGTGCACCATTCACTCCTACACCAACGACCAGAAGATCCTGGACCTGCCGCACAGCGACCTGCGCCGCGCCCGCGCCGCAGCGGTGAGCATCATCCCGACCACCACCGGCGCTGCTAAGGCTGTCAAGCTGGTCATCCCCAGCCTGTCTGGTCGCATGGATGGCTACGCCTTGCGCGTGCCCACCCCGACCGTATCGGTGATCGACCTGACCGTTGAGTTTGCTCAGCCGGTTACCACCGAGCAGCTACGCCAGGACTATCGCGATGCCGCGGCTGGCTCGTTGAAGGGCATCCTGGGTGCTACCGACGAACCGCTGGTGAGTGTCGACTACAAGGGCGACTCACGCAGCTCCATCGTTGACCTGCCTTTCTGCCAGGTACTGGGCAAGGAAGCCAGCACGTTTGCCAAGATCGTCACCTGGTACGACAACGAATGGGGCTACTCCTGCCGCACCGCTGATCTGGCGGCTATGATGGCTTCCTTTTTGAAATAAATAGCACCCTGGGCGCTGGCGATTTGTGGCGGGCGTTTTCAGGAGCGAACGAACAACCATCAACTGAGATAGATACAAGTGGTGATCCAGCCAGAGATTGTCTGGCTGGATCACCCTGCGGAAACCTGCCAAACGCCTGAAGACCAGTCCATGCATCCCAGTCCGGGGCATGTAATCTGGAATTTTCTTTAAATATTCAACTTTCGGAGGAACCTATGTTCAATAAAAAAACCGTCCGTGACCTTGATTTCAAAGGTAAGAAAGTGCTGGTGCGAGTGGATTACAACGTGCCGGTGAAGGAAGGTAAAGTCACTGACGACACACGCATCACAGCATCGCTGCCCACGCTGAAATACCTGCTCGATCAAGGCGCAGCTTTAATCCTGTTCTCGCACCTGGGGCGCCCCAAGGAAGGCCCCGATCCCAAGTACAGCATGCAGCCGACCGCAGTGCGCCTGCAGGAGCTGCTGGGCAAGCCGGTGGCATTTGTGGGCGAGTTCGTCGGTCCCGAAGCGAAGCAAGCGGCTGCCGCGCTGAAAGCTGGTGAGATCCTGGTGCTGGAGAACACCCGCTTCGTGCCTGGCGAGACCAAAAACGATATGGAGCTGGCGCGCCAGCTATCCGAGATGGGCGATGTGTTCGTGATGGATGCCTTCGGCTCAGCACACCGCGCTCACTCATCGACTGAGGGCGTTGCGCATTTCCTGCCGGCTGTGGCTGGCTTTTTGATGGAAAAGGAAATCCTGTATCTCGGCGCGGCGATTGCCGACCCGAAGCGCCCGTTCGTTGCTATCCTGGGTGGGGCAAAGATCAGCGACAAGATCGGCGTGATCCGCAACCTGCTCAAGATCGCCGACCAGGTTTTGATCGGCGGCGGTATGGCAAACACCTTCTTCAAGGCGCAGGGTTATCCGGTGGCTGATTCACTGGTGGAAGATGAAGCGCTGGAGACGGCGCGCGAGCTGTTGGGGCAGGGATCGGGCAAGCTGCGCCTGCCGGTGGACATGGTCATCGCAGATAAGTTCGATAACGAAGCCAGCCAGAAGACCCTGCCGGTCGGTCCTGTGCCGGATGGATGGCGCATTATGGACGTCGGTCCAGCAACTGTGGCGGCCTTTGGCAAGGCAGTCGAAAGCGCCGGTACGGTGGTCTGGAATGGACCGATGGGTGTGTTTGAGATGCCCAATTTCGCCAAAGGCACTTTTGGTGTGGCTGAAGCCGTCGCGGGCAGCAAAGCTGTCTCGATCATTGGCGGCGGTGACTCGGTGGCTGCGATCAACGCAGCCGGTCTGGCAGCGAAGATCACCCACATCTCCACCGGTGGCGGCGCGTCACTGGAAATGCTGGAAGGTCTGGCTCTGCCGGGTGTGGCGGCACTTCTGGATAAATAAGCGGCAACGGATCAGGCTGCTGAGATGCTCATCTCAGCAGCCTGATCTTCAGCCGATTCACCTGTTGAGGAGGAATTATGGCATTCGGACGCAAGCCCTTTGTTGCCGGTAACTGGAAGATGTTCAAAACTGTCACCGAAGCCCGCCACCTGGTATCTGAGCTGGTGCCTGGCCTGGGGGCGATTCAAGGTGTAGAGAAAGTGCTCTGCCCGCCGTATACCTCGTTGCTGGCAGTGAAAGCGCTGCTGGAAGGCACCGATATCGGTCTGGGCGCCCAGGACCTTTTCTGGGAGGCACAGGGCGCTTATACCGGTCAGGTATCCCCGGGGATGGTCGCCGAGTTGTGCAGCTACGTGATCATCGGTCATTCTGAGCGCCGGCAGTATTTCGGCGAGACCGATGAGACGGTCAATAAAAAGGTGCAGGCAGCTTTAGCACATGGTCTGACCCCTATCGTGTGCGTCGGTGAGACCCTCGACGAGAACCAATCAGGCAGGACCAGCGAGGTCGTTTCGCGCCAGCTCCGTGAAGGTCTGGCTGGGCTGGCGGCGGCGCCCGGACTTACCAGCGGGTTGATCCCGTTGGTGATCGCCTATGAGCCCGTCTGGGCGATCGGCACCGGTTTGCCCGCCACCGCAGAAGGCGCAAACGCTGTATTGGCGGACGTGATCCGCCCCACGCTGGCAAACGTGTTTGGCGATGCCTTCGCCAGGGCAGTACGAGTGCTGTACGGCGGCTCGGTCAAGGCGAGCAATGCCGTGGAATACTTCGGACAGCCGGACATTGATGGCGCGCTGGTGGGCGGCGCCAGCTTGAAAGCGCAAGAATTCATCGGAATCGTACAGGCAGCTGCCTAGGTAGAAAAATAACAGGAGTGTGATTCGGTCACACTCCTGTTATTTTACGCTCGGGTGATATGCAGTATACCGGCATTCTATGGCTTTTTGCCGCGCTGGCGCCGTTGTTTTTCCTGCAGCGCTTCTTGCATTACCACATTCAGGCGTTCTTTCTAATTCTCACCAGGCGATCGGACCTGGCGCTGACAATCTACTCCATCCTGTTCTTTCCTGGTGTGCTGCTGCACGAGACCAGCCACTACCTGACGGCGCGCCTGCTGGGAGTGCAGACCGGGCGCATCTCCCTGGTGCCGCGTCCAATTGGTGAAGGGAAGCTGCAGCTCGGCTATGTGGAAACGGCGCATGCCGACTGGCTGCGCGATGGGTTGATCGGCGCGGCGCCGTTAATCGCTGGCGGGCTGGTGGTCGGCTATATAGGTGCATACCGGCTAAATTTACCCGGATTATGGCAGGTGATCAGCCAGGGAACTGCCGGTGGGATCATCGCGGGGCTGGCTGCCTGGGTGGACCAGCCCGATTTCTGGCTTTGGTTCTACCTGGCGTTCGCGATCAGCAGCACCATGCTGCCATCCGCCTCGGACCGGCGTGCCTGGCTGCCGCTGGTGCTGGTGGGGGGCGGGCTGCTGGCACTGAGCCTGCTGGCAGGCGCGGGTCCCTGGCTGCTGGAGAATGTCGCACCGGTCATGAACAGCCTGTTTCTAAAAGCCGCCGGTGCCTTTTGGATCAGTGATTTTCTGCTACTGCTGCTTTTGCCGCCTGCCTTTCTGGCGCACAAAGGCTTGAGCGCGCTGACCCAAATGGATGTTGAATAAACAACCGGTGGTTGCGCGGGCAGGTATTCGCCAGCGCAGCATAATTCCACAGCCCGGTACGATTTTTTACAGCCCTGCTAAAACGTGCATAAAGATATCGTAAATTTACCCTAAAGCAGGGCTTCCAATTGTGCATGTTATAATCTCAAGTCTGTTATTATTGTAAGAAATCCTGCTGCCAGGCTGTGAGGTGCGTGCACATTCTCAGGGGCGGCAGAATTGAGGTGATGGTATGCCGGAGTTATGGTATGCACTGCGCAGCAAGCCGCGTATGGAAGATGTAGTATGGCGGCAGCTTCGCAGTGAGGGTTTCGAGGTTTTTTATCCGCGCATCCGGGTCAATCCGGTAAACCCGCGCAGCCGCAAGATTAAACCCTACTTTCCTGGTTATATGTTCGTCAGCGCTGATCTGGAGCAGGTGGGTACTTCCCACTTCCAGTGGATGCCGCACACCCTTGGGCTGGTTAGCTTTGGAGGGGAGCCTTCGTATGTGCCGGAGAACCTGATCTTTGAGCTGCGCAAACGGGTGGAAGAAATTGCCAGCGCTGGCGGAGAGCTTTTCGACGGGCTCAAGCCGGGCGAACTCGGTGAGAATCTCCTCCGGGCCCTTCGCGGGCTTTGAAGCAATCTTCGATGCCCGTCTGCCCGGCAGCGAGCGCGTGCGCGTGCTGCTGCAGCTGCTTACCAGCAAGCGCAAGCTGCCGGTGGAGCTCTCCAGCGGCGCGATCGAAAAAAAGAAGAAATGATCTGGGCCGGATCCATGCCGACCCTGCAACACACAGTTCTGCACGGTCTGACCCTTGGATGTCGGAATGGCGGAGCGCGAATGGGTTGCAGGTTAGCAGGTTAAAAAGTTAACAATGCCGACCATCAGAAGATTTGAAGATATCGAAGCGTGGCAAACTGCCCGGTTACTTGTTAATAGTGTCTATCAAGTAACCAGTAAGGGAAAGTTTGAAAGAGATTATGGTTTGCGAGATCAAATCCGTCGCGCGTCAGTGAGCATTTTATCCAATATCGCCGAAGGTTTTGAGAGCCGCACACAGGCCCAATTTATCGAATATTTAGGCCGGGCTAGGGGATCTGCTGGTGAGGTAAGGGCGCAATTGTATGTTTCACTGGATTTGGATTATGTATCGAATGATGAATTCAGAGAGGTATTTGCCCTAGCTGAGACATGCAGCCGGCAAATATTCCGCTTTATGGAATACCTTTTGCATCAACCAAATGCAAGTCGATTAGGTGAATCCCAAGTGGAATATGAAGTATAACCATCTGGCTGTCAACTTTTAAACCTTTCAACCTTAAAACCTGAAACGGATATAGACATGAAAAAAGCCTTAATTACCGGAATAACCGGCCAGGACGGGTCGTACCTGGCGGAATTGCTGCTCTCGCAGGGCTATGAGGTGCACGGGTTGATCCGCCGCGCCAGCACGTTCAACACCCAGCGCATCGATCACCTGTATCACGATCCGCACAGCGCCAACGGCGAAGCGGTCAAGCTTTACTTACATTATGGCGACCTGGCGAATACCGGCAATCTGACCGACCTGATCTACAGCGTGGGACCGGATGAAATCTATCACCTGGCGGCGCAGAGCCATGTGCGGGTGAGCTTTGATTTGCCCGAGTATACCGGCGACATCACCGGCCTGGGCACGATGCGCATCCTGGAAGCGGTGCGCAAGAGCGGCTTGCCGACGCGCTTCTACCAGGCTTCGTCGAGCGAGATGTTCGGTGCAGCCAAACCGCCGCAAAACGAGCAGACTCCCTTTGAGCCGCAAAGTCCCTATGCGGCAGCCAAGGTGTATTCTTACTGGGTGACGCGCAACTACCGTGACGGCTACAAGCTCTTTGCCAGCAATGGCATCCTGTTCAACCACGAGAGCCCGCGCCGCGGCGCTACCTTTGTCACGCGCAAGATCACGCGCGCCGTGGCGAACATCGTCGCTGGCAGGCAGAAAAAGCTCTACCTGGGCAACCTGGATGCGCGGCGAGACTGGGGCTACGCGCCTGATTACGTGGCCGCGATGTGGAAGATGCTCCAGCACGACCAGCCGGGCGACTTTGTGATCGGCACCGGTGAAGCACATTCGGTGCGCGAGTTCCTGGAAGAAGCCTTCGGCTATGTCAACCTGGACTGGCAGGATTACGTGGAGATCGACCCGCGCTACTTCCGCCCCACCGAAGTCGATTATTTGCAATCGGACCCGACCAAGGCGCTCACAGAGCTGGGTTGGGAGCCGCGCATCTATTATAAGGACCTGGTGCGCGTTATGATGGATGCCGACCTGGAGCACATTGGCTTGCCGGCGCTCGGAGAAGGGCGCAAGGCGCTGGAAAGCAAGCACGGGCGCTGGCATCGCTGGGAAGACCAGCTTGTCAGCATGGAAGGCTAGCTTATTTTGGATATCTCAGATTACCAGTTGGCTGTGGAGAGGCAATGACGACAGCTTTGATCGTTGGCGTCAACGGGCAGGACGGAGCCTACCTGGCTGAGCTGCTGTTGGAGAAGGGCTATGACGTGACCGGCTGGGTGCCTGCGGCTGCTCCGGTTTCGTACGAAAATATCGAGCACCTGCTGGGGCGCTTCCAGCTCGTCGAAGGCGACCTGAGCGACCAGGCTTCGCTGATGTACACCCTGGAAGAGAGCTGCCCGGATGAAATCTACAACCTGGCGGCGCCTTCCTTTCCGGCAGCTTCGTGGCATATCCCGGTGCAGACGGGTGACATCGCCGGTTTGGGGGTGACGCGCCTGCTGGAAGCGCTGCGGCGAGTGACACCGCGGGCGCGGTTCTACCAGGCTTCCTCCAGCGAGCTGTTCGGCATCCCGGTGGAGTCGCCGCAGTGCGAGACCACGCCTTTCCACCCGCGCAACCCCTACGGCATCGCCAAGCTCTACGCCCACTGGACGACGGTGCGCTACCGCGAGCGTTACGGGCTGCATGCCTGCTGCGGCATCCTCTTCAACCACGAGAGCCCACGGCGGGGGCAGGAATTTGTTACCCGCAAGATCAGCCATGCAGCCGCCTCGATCAAGCTGGGGCTGGCAGAAAACCTGTCACTCGGTGATCTGGAAGCGCGCCGGGACTGGGGCTATGCCGGCGACTATGTGCGCGCCATGTGGCTGATGCTGCAGCACGCTCCCGACGATTACGTCATCGGTACTGGACAGACCCACTCGGTGCGCCAGCTCTGCGAGCTGGCATTTGCCGCCCTTGACCTGGATTACCGCCAGTATGTGGTGGTCGATCCCAAGCTGGTGCGCCCGCCGGAGACCGCCCAACTGGTCGCCGATCCATCTCGGGCGCGGCGCGAGCTGGGTTGGGAGCCGACGGTTTCCTTCGAGGAAATGGTGCGCAGGATGGTCAGCTCGGATTACGCCAGCCTCTCCCGGAAGCAATAGCGACATCTGCTCTAAGATCTCCATTGAATCGCAGCGAACTGCAAATATTCTTATGCCAGGCGATCTCCGGAAGTGCTGAGGGGAGCGCCTGGAATGTTTTAACCGCTGAAGACTGGTCCCGCCTGGTGCATCTGGCAGAGATAGAAGGCGTGGCTCCACTGCTGAACCGGTGGGTGAAGAGCAGCAGTGGGCTCCCTGATTTGCCGGATAAAGCGCGCAGCCGCCTGGAGCAGGCTGGTTATGCCTCGGCTGCGCACAATGCTGTGCTGTTCCAGGCGCTGGACGAGATGCAGCCCGCCCTAGCAGAGCAGGGCATCGATACTGTCCCGCTGAAGGGCGCCTGGCTGGCGCGCAATATTTATCCTGAGATGGGGCTGCGCCGGATGAGCGACCTGGACCTGCTGGTGAAGCCGGAAAGCTTGCAGGCTGCCCTGCGGGTGCTGGAAGGGCTGGGCTACCGCCTGCAGAAGATCACCTACCATGCGGTGCTACTGGGTGGTCCGGCTGGCGACCTGGTGGTCGAGCTGCACTGGACCTTGCCCGGTGGTCAGGCGCTGCCAGACTGGTTGTGGCGTGAGCTGAGCCATGAAGGGCCGCGATCGGGGGGAGAGAACCCGATGCTGGCGCACCTGCTCTACCTGTGTGCCCACCTGGCGATCACCCATCCGGACCAGCCGCGCCTGCTCTGGCTGTACGATCTGCGCTTGCTGCTGGCAGCCGCCACGGAGCTGACCTGGGAGGATATCTCCGCCAAGGCGCGAACTCTGGGCTGGGAATTAGCAGTGCAGAGCAGCCTGGCACTGGCGGCGCAGCACCTGGGGGCACAATTGCCGGATGGATTTCCATTGTCTGCCACCCCGGCACTGGAGAAAGCTGTCCAGCCGCCCAACCAGGCGCCGTGGGTTCGCCGGGCGTGGAGCGCTTTCAGCCTGGCGGAACGGTTGAGGCTGATGATGGGACTGCTCTTTCCGGCGGCTGAGTATATGCGCTGGAAATATCACCCCCGCCCAGCATGGCTGTGGCCGCTGTGGTATCCGAAGCGCTGGGCGAGCATGGCAAGAGAAAATTGGTCGGTGGGGGGGTGAATAGGCGACTTCGCCGGCTTGACACTTGCGCTGGTGGTCCCGTCGTTGGGGGTGGTCCAGAAATATACCGGTAACCTAGGGACAGGCGTCTACATCGCCGGGGTGCTGCTGGTTCTGTGGATGCTCGAAAGCGATCTGGCGTCCAGGCTCATTGATAAAATTACAACTGTCCAGCTACGCTGGCTGCTTGGGCTGACCTTTCTGCTGATTCTGGCGATTTTTTGGGTAGGCTACCCGCTGGCAAATTCTGGCGCGCTGGGAGGCGGCTCGGACCGCGATGAAGCGTTGAACACCGCCACCCGGGCGCTGCTTGATGGGCGGTATCCTTACAGCGAGCAAACCTACCTGGGCAACTCGATCAGCCCGCTGCCCGGAGCGCTGGTCCTGGCTGCACCGTTTGTGCTGTTGGGCAACAGTGCTTACCAGAACCTGTTCTGGCTGCTGACTTTTGTGCTGGCGCTGGCGTACCTGATGAAAGATGCGCGCCAGGCACTGCTGCTGTTCTGGCTGATCCTGGCGCTCTCACCGGTGGTGCTGCAGGAATTTATTACCGGCGGCGACCTGCTGGCGAACAGTATTTTCGTGACGCTGGGCGTGCTGGCACTGGCATACCTGGCGCCAGTGCCAGCGGTGCCATTTTGGGTGAAATGCCTGGTGGCTGTGCTGTTGGGGGTGGGATTATCCTGGCGGCTGAATTTTGGACTGGTGCTGCCTCTGTTGTACTCAGCATTAGCATTGCGTACCGGTATGAAAACCGCCCTGATTTACCTGGGACTGATTTGCATCACATTTGCAGGTGTCAGCTTGCCGCTCTACCTGATTAATCCAGTGGGATTTACACCAATATCGACAATTGACGAGCTTGGACGGTTTGGGGAGGCGCTGCCTTTCGCGGGTCTGATTGTGACAGGCTCATCTGTTCTCTTTGCACTGCTGCTGTCTCTGCGGCGAAGCAATGCAGATATCTCCAGCCTGATGCGAAATTGTGCCATGGTGCTGGCGCTGCCGGTGGTTTGCCTGGTAATCCTAAACTGCCTGGTGGCAAACCAGCTTGTTTTGAGCCTGGCGGGATTTGGCATTGCGTTTTTGTTTTTTGGCGCGGTAGGTAGCAACTGGATGGTGGAGCAGAAGATCTCGACTTATGGAGTCAATGCTTAGACAGATGGGATGCATTACCAAGGTCAACTGAAAAATAGATCCAATACGATTATCCAGATGTAAGTTTATGTACATTTATTATAGCTTGGATTTAACTTGTTAGTGCAACAGACTGATCAAAGAATACCTCAAAAGGAGACAAGAAATCAAGGCATTTTCTGGGACGATAATTTAGACGGTTCATAATCAATCCCACATCCACATCACTGACGGAAGCGAGATCATACTTCTTCGGAATGTATTGTCGGATCAAACCATTCATGTTCTCGTTCGCACCCTTTTCCGAGGCAGCATAGGGATGAGCGAAAAAAGAAATCCGCTTGCAGTTCTTGGGTGATCCTTTCGTGTTCAGCAAATTCCTTGCCATTATCTGCGGTGAGAGTATGCAAACGATCCATAACTGGTTGGAGCAGCCCAATCACCGCATCGCCCACCTGGTCGGCAGTGCGCCGATCCACTTTGCGCAGCAAGGCGAAACGCGACTTACGGTCTGTCAAGGTGACAATGGCCTGACGATGCCCTTTGCCAATGAGGGAGTGTCCACTTCCCAATCACCGATCCGCTGGCGTTTCTCGACGATTTCCGGTCGCTCCTCAATGCTCACCCGGTTTGGCAGCTGGCCGCGCCGGTCATAGCTGCCGTAGCGTTTGCGCCGTTTCTTTTGGCAGCGCAAATGACGATACAGATCGCCTCCCGCTTGTTTGTCCGTCAGGATGTACTGGTAAATCCACTCATGGCTGACTTGGTTGACATGCTGCCTACTCAACCACCCCGACACCTGCTCTGGGCTCCAATCCAAACGCAGACTTCGCTTCGATCAGCTCCGATGTCTCCGACAGGATGCGCATTCGACTGTGATTGCGGCGACGAAGCGCTTTGTGATGAGCCTGCTTGGGCCGGTAGCCTCGCAGTCCGCTGTTACGGCCCAGCTCGCGACTTATGGTGGATTTATGCGTGCCAATCACTGCAGCGATCTCCGTTTGATTATGACCCATTTTCAACAAGGCATATATCTGGTATCTTTGTTCCTGGGCAAGCTGTTTGTAGCTCATGAGCACTCCTTTGACTTGGCGGTCTTGAGAGGCTTATCCTACACCAGCTTGCCTCTTTCAACCATCAAAGTTGCACTTGTGAGTTGAATCTGACGTAGATAAAGATGAAAGGCAAAAATAAATACCTTTATTGGTTGATTGGATTCTTCCTGGCTGTTGTCTTAATAATTCCTTTTATTTGGTCAAGCTGGTTAAGAAACCAGGCAATGGTCCAAATGATCAGAATACAGAGCTGTGATCCAGATTGGTTTGCGTGCCAGGCGATTCCATACCAGTATCCTCCGATCCAATTTGACGGTAATCGATCCACACTGGAAACAGCGCGAGGATGGCTCGAGCAGGCGCTTACGTGGCAGCCTGCGTCGGATATGGTTCGTCTCCATCTGGCAGAAGCTCTATTTGCTCAAGGGGAAAGGGAAACAGCAGCACGACTTGTTGGTGAAATGAGCAGAAAGGATGGATTACAAAGCCCGCTTCTACAAATGGATCGTTACGAAGCGCGTTTGATCCAGGCATACCACGCTATGGAGCAAAAAGACTGGGATGAAGCGATCTACAACTTCCGGCTTGGTTTAGCCTGGGGCGATGAGCGCACGCTGCCAGCAGACCAGCGTGATTATCTGTACGCCCTGGCAGAGCAGCAGAAAACTTATATAAGCAACAATCCTGCTGATGCCAACGCGGCTTACCTGGCAGGTCGCTATCTAGCTGAAGCTGGTGATTTGGATCAAGCCGAGCATTACCTCAGACGCATTGTCTCAAGCCCAGAGCTGACCAGCCGCCAGCGGGCCTGGGCGCAGGTTACTCTCGGGCGAATCAATCAGCATAGCGGCGATCAAGAGGCTGCCCTGGACGCTTACGAGTCAGCCTGGGATACTGATCCAACTTTACGGCAGGCCGGGGTAAGTTACCTGGGGCTGCTCAGGGAGAAGGGGTTCACCGAGACTGCCAGCCGGGTCGAGAAGGAGCTATATACCCTGGGACCTGGGACCTGGCTCGGAGCTGTGGGGGATGGATACCAGGAGCTGCAACCAACTCAACTTCCTGGAGGCTGGATATTACTTGGGTATGATCTGGATGATGAAATGTTGGAGCAGGTGAAGGGATTGGAACTACTCCTCTGGTGGAAAAACCAGAGTGTGCAACCGGTTGGTGATGACTGGATGCAGGTAGGGAGTTATTGGATTCATCGCCAGGATGTCTCCAATCTATTTCCTAATGCTGGATTCGAATGGGGGATCGATGAGGATGGGATACCGATGGGGCTGGATCGGGAGTTGTTTGGCGCACCTCCAAATAGTTATTATGTTGAAACAAACCTGCTGATGAATAATCCTACCTCGCTATTCGTGACAGCAAATAACAAGATCGTCAGGCAAATTTCCCTGGTCAGCCGGATGTTGCCGGTTGATAAAAATAAAATGTATCTTATGTCCGGATGGATCCAGGATGAATTAGGGATGGCAACGATAGGACGAGGGTGTACAGGCGAAGATTTAGCTGGGTCAAGCCCGTTCTACATCACCCAATATAACCCTGACAGACCCCTTGGTGAATGGATCCATTTTTCACATGCTGCCTCAGCTTATCCGGATCGCCAACCTGAGAATTGTGAAGTCTATCTCATGAACGATGCGAATTCAGATAAAGCAGCGAAATGGGATGGCATTCTTTGGGCGCAAATTCAAGCACCATGAAGTTTATTGCCAATTTCCAAACCAAATGGCAGGCAATATTCGCGACCACGAAATTTGGCAGTCATTTTTTATTGACTTTGTTAACCAACATGATATTAGCGGTTATGGCTTTGGTTTCAGGGTTGATCGCTGCACGATTATTAGGACCTACTGGAAGAGGAGAACTTGCTGCCATTGAAACCTGGCCAACTTTCCTTGCTGTGGTTGGAAGTTTAGGAATATCTGAGGCTTTGGTATATTATTCTGCACGAATACCAAATCAGGCTGGTAAATGGCTCAGCACATCAATTCTTTCTGCTCTAGTAACCTCCATTCCTTTTGTAATTATCGGTTACTTATTTATGCCAAGCCTTCTGGCATCCCAATCAAGCGAGATCATAAATGCCAGTCGTCAGTATTTATGGCTTTTACCAATCATGGCGGTGCTTGGTATGTTGCCGCATCCTCTGCGAGGGCGCGATGATCTCTTCGCCTGGAATTTCGTCCGGATCCTGCCGTCAATAGTCTGGGTATTAATTTTAATTTATTGTTCTATTCAGCAAATTGACAACCCTAAATATATAGCCTACTTTTATCTAATCGGTTTAGTATTATTGATTCTGCCAACAGTCTGGATTGTCCTTCGGCGAATACCTGCACCGTATTCTCCTTCGATTGATTACCTTAAACCCATGTTAAAGTATGGATTACCATCCATGTTAAGCTCGTTGCCGTATAATTTGAATTTAAAATTAGACAAAATGATTATGGCCGGTTTTCTCGGTCCAAAATCACTCGGTCTTTATGTTGTAGCGGTAGCCTGGAGTGGGGCGATTATTCCATTAATTACAGCGATGCCTTCAGTGATGCTACCCCGGGTAGCAGGTGAGAGTGAAAAAAGCAGACAAAATAGTATGTTAGCCCAATCAACCCGGTTAGGGTTTTTTTTATCGATCGTTTTTGCCACCCTTCTTGCAGCCGTGACACGAATTTTCTTCCCGATCATATTTGGACAACAATATACTCCAGCTGTTCCCTCAGCGATCATCCTATCTTTTGCATCGGGAATCCTGGGAGTAAATTTATTACTAGAAACTGGCTTAATGAGTTTAGGAAAGCCTAAGTACGTAATGCTGGCTGAATTAGTTGGATTACTTGTCACGGTAATTCTTCTATCACTGCTACTGAAGCCATACCAGATCCTGGGAGCAGCAATTGCGTCATTTGTTAGCTATTCTATATTATCAGTAATCCTTGTGCTGCTTGTGTCTCGAGAAACAAAAATTAGTTGGAATAATTTGCTAATTTTGCGAAGGGAAGATCTTCAGTTGGTGGGTAGTAAAGTATTTACTATTATTGGTAGAGATAAGTAAATTATCCGCCAATACTAGGGAATACTTATATTTTATTCTATTGATTCGTCAAGGATGACCTGGAAATTATGGGAGTGAAAGTCAGCATTTGCATTCCACAATACAACCGGTGTGAAATGCTTCGGCAAGTTATCCATGATTTGATATCACAAACATATACAAATTTTGAACTCATCATTTGTGATGATGCATCAACTGATGATACTCGAGCAGTAGTCGGTAGTTTTTCTGATTCGCGGATTAAATACCATCGAAACAATCGTAATTTAGGACTTTACCCCAATTTCAACCGCTGTATAGAGTTAGCCCAGGGAAATTACATCGCGATTTACCATAATCATGATCGTTATGCGCCGGATATTATTAAAAAATGTGTTGAATTATTAGATAGCAATCCGGATGTGGGTTATGTTCATACAGGTACAATATCTCGTGATCCAGCCGGTATTGATACTCGTTCCTACGTCAGGAACTGGCCAGAAGTTTGTGACGGCAGGTGGTTTGTTCGACGATTGATCAGGAGGTGGGATTCCCCTGTTCACCAACCGACTGTGATGGCACGCAAACAACTGTATACTATTGCAGGTAATTATGATCACGATACCTATGGTGCATGCGCCGATAGCGCAATCTGGATTCAAATGAGCATGCTGATGAATGTCGGCTACATACGTGAACCTTTGATGAATATTACCCCTCGCCAACCGGATGATCGTTATTATGATTTTAATTGGGAGGATGTTATTGGCATGGCCCGAGCGCATCGGCTAGGCCTCGAATTACTGTACCCTGAAAAATCTGGTTGGAACTATTGGTGGGATGAATGGTTGAGACAGAAACGAGTTGATCGACATTTCATAATGCTGCTTGGAAATTTCATAGGAAAGAAGCAGAGGGAGCAAGTTGCAATTGGTATGAAAAGTATTCAAAAAGAATGTAGCCCGTCAGCAATCCGACTGAGTAACTTCCTTTTCAAGACAGGGAATCAAGGTAGTTCGATCTATCGAATTGCTGGTTCTTTTTATCGAGGTATTTACAAACTTTTTGAAAAGAATCATAAATATAGTTAAGAATAAAATTTCCGTTGTGAACTGATTATTCTATCAACCTGGTTTCTAATTAAAAGTAATGCGAATTTTATTTATTGGGCGCGGTCAGCCTTATGAGGTAAATACATTTCTATCACAGGGAATTCAAAGTCTCAATCATGAATTATTAAGTGTAAATTTTAGAAAATATTATCCAACAGGCAAAACCAAGTTGGAGAGATTTTATATAAAAGTATTTGATCAATACCTATCCAAGTCTGTTATCAATAATAACATTCTACGACAAGCCGATATTATTCAACCCCATATTGTATTTGTTGTAAAAGGATCAAAAATAACAAAATCAACCTTGATAACCTTGAAGCATGAGTTCGGATGTCAATTAGTGAATTATGCAACTGATGATCCGTTTAATAAATTGGTTTGTTCAGATGAGATACGAGATTGTATACCACTATTTGATTTGTACGCATGCACGAAGAGAGCAATAATGCAGGATGTAATTAATGCGGGCGGAAAAAAAGTGTCCTTCATTCCTTTTGGTTACCAACCTGATTACCATTTTCCGGAAAAACCAATTTTGATTAATGAACCAGCAAAATATGACAATGAGGTTGTTTTTATTGGTACAGCTGACTCATCTCGAAGAAAGATGCTATATTCTTTAATAAAAGAATATGGTCTGGATATCAAGCTTTTTGGAGGTTATTGGGACGAATACCCTGAACTCCACGCTCATCACCGTGGTTTTGTGTATGGAAAGAATTATCGATTTACCCTTGGGACATCAAAAATTGCTTTAGGTCTTGTTCGTCAATCAAATCGAGACGGACATTCGCCAAGATCATTTGAAATACCTGCATGTGGTGCTTTTCTTTTGGCTGAAGAAACCAATGATCATTTAGAATTCTTCAGACCAGGTATAGATGCAGTATTATTTTCATCAACTGAAGATTTATATGATAAGGCAACGTATTATCTTGTTCATGATTATGAACGTAATAAGATTGCTATCAGTGGTTATGAACATATTACAAAATACGGTAATAATTCATATCGAGATCGTGCAGATTTCATAATTTCTCTACTTTAGTATAGGTCTTGATGGATTTAACAACTCAGCAGGTTAAAAATAAACAAAAGAATATATTTGCAGCCATATTTTGTTTTTCACTTGGATTTATTATTTTAGTAGGTTTTGGAACAGCATTAGATATAAACGCTTTAATTGATTACAAAGTTGAATGGTTAATGTTGGGGTTTGGGGTTCTTATTGGGATAATTATTGTTGCTTGGAGTAGAGTAACACATCGATTAGATATTTTTGAATTCCCTATGTGGTTTAGTATTAATTGTTATGTACAAGTAATTTTTGCTTTTTGGTTCTTTTATCATAAAAAGGCTTTAATATTTCCTGGGATTCGCTTCAATTTTGACCACTGGATTACATTAGCAATTTACCTTTATTGTTTTGCTTTAGTCGCATTATGGGTAGGCTATATTATTGCTCATCGTCTATTAACTAAGTTTGATAATTCTCAAATTAAATCAAAACCTCGCTTAAGGAGAAAATTTTCCATAATTATTTGGTGTGTTTTATGGCTGATTACCACAATATCTGTACAAGCCAATTTATTAGGGTGGGGTGGAGTTGATATTGATGTTTGGAGTAATTATATAAACTTCATTAAGGTGCTTTATGATATTACTACGATAGCCTTGATGTTAGTTCATTTCCGTAACCCAACAAAATTTGGTTGGTTTTGGTTGTCAATCGTTATTGTTAGCACCTTATTTAATGGCGTTGCAGTTGGTACCCGAGCAGCAGCATTATTTTTTATCATGATTTTCATAGTAGCATACTATGCGACAAATAAATATAAATTAGGCTGGATTGCAATAGGGGTTGTCGCGCTACTTTTCCTAGCACCAGCAGCGACAAACTTACGAGATATCCTACCTCGATATCAGATCAGTTAGTCCGGAATTCAGACTTGGTACAACAGTTCAAACCATTCGCTCTTCATTTGGTGAACCAATAGTAGGGTTATATAATGACGTTGTTGATATTATCGGAATCCGACAGGGGGGGTTGTTGTTAATTACAGGTTCAGTAATTCGGCAGCATCCAAATGCGGGAGGCTATGTTGGAAACCAATTGATTGAACAGGTGGCTGTCGGTATTATTCCGAGAATTATATGGCGTGAAAAACCAGTTGGTGCAAGCGAAATATACAGTATTTCTGTTTTGTATACCGGTGCAGCTACAGAATCAACATTCTCTGAGATAGGGTTAATTGCGGATAGTTATCGTGCAGCAGGATTGCCTTCTGTATTTGTTTTTTTCCTCCTGCTTGGTGGTTTCATGGCTTATTTTTATAAAAAGGGGAGAATCAACAACAGGGATGATGTCTTAATTTTCTATATCATTCTGTTAAGTTTGATTACATATAATCGTTCAGTTGTAGATGTTATGTTGTTTTTATTTCAACGGGCAATCTTTATGTGGATATTTATACGTTACATTCTTTTTGAAAACCCTGTTAACAATGACAAAGTTGATATGAATCGATTGTAAGAGTAATAATTGGTTCACTTGCTTGTTTGTCTATCCCATCCAATACAGTACAAAACTCCCTTATTACGGTTGTTATCCAAACAACCTGGTGTAGATCTTATTGTCTATTATTATTCGAACATTGGGCTAGTTATTCAACATAATTCCTATCATGGAATAATATACCCTTGGAATATCTCGCTGCTAGAAGGCTACAACCACATATTTCTAAGAAATTTATTACCAGTGAATGGTTGGAAATTGAAAGTAATCCAACCATTTTTCAATCCAGCAATTGTTTGTGAGATAAAAAAACAAGAATTTCCAGTAATAATCATCCATAGCTACCAATATCCAAGTGATTGGTTAGCATTTCTTGTCGCAAAGTATCGACGCTTGCCTGTATTATTTTATGGAGATATGTATCCAAGGAATCATTCATCCGTTTCAAGGAAATTGATTCGTAAATTAATCCAAGAGCCAATGGTTAAGCATGTTGACGCTTGTCTTGCTATTGGTTCTATATCGAGACAAGTTTTTTCTTCTGAATATCACATTCCTGAAGAAAAAATCTTCCTTGCTCCTTATGCAGTTGATAATGATTTCTTTATTTCTCAAATTGCTCATCATAAAACCATCTAAACAATCCATCAAGCAGGAATTGGGGATCCCTCCTGATCAGTTAGTAGTCTTATGTGTTGCTGGAATGGTTTATAAAAAACACCAGCAAGATCTTATCCGTGCGATGGCAAAAATTAAAACGCCTGCTCGTTTAATATTGGTTGGAGACGGCCCGTTGATGGATCAGGTTCGAAAAATATGTGAAGACGAGCTACCTGAGACCATATTGACTGGGTTTATAAATCAATCAGAGCTGCCTCGTTATTACGCCATTGCGGATATCTTCGTTCTGCCTTCGTTATGGGAGGAATTTGGATTGGTGGTCAATGAGGCAATGTGCGGAGGCCTGCCGGTCATTACAACATGCACAGTTGCTGCCAGTAAAGACCTGATTATCGAAGGCGAAAATGGTTTTACTTATGCACCAGGCGATGTTAATGCACTGGCAGAGAAATTGGGTTTGCTCCTGGATGATGATGGGATGCGAGCCAGGTTTGGTATGCGTTCTCTCGAGATTATCAAGGGCTGGAATTATGATCGAACTGTGAAAGGTATTTTGGATGCCCTGGATTATGTTCACGGTAGGAAATCAAAAATCATTGAGAATGGATGATGAGGACAGCTTTAATTGTGATTACAGGTGCGTATGGTGCAGGAGGAGGCATCGCTGCTGTAAACAGGCTGTCCATCCGTGCACTGTTAGAAAATAATTATTTTTTAAAAGTCATTGCGCTGAACGAAATAGCGCCTATTTACGTCGATATTGGTCAATATGCCAATAATTATCATCAAACGGCTTGCCAGGGTAATGAAAATATCTTTTGTCTGGAAGGTTTGGAGAGCATTATTACATCACAGGAACGAATTGATTCTTGTTGACCATATTAACCTCGCCTCCATACTTGCCCCATTTGCGATCTTTGGCTTATGTAAATATTCAGTTTGGCTCTTTGGAATTGAAGTGTTTTCCCCTCTCCCGGATTGGCAGGGAAAACTTGGTCTGATGAACGCCTCCAGGCGTATTGCGATATCGAGTTTTACGAAAAACAAGGTCAAAAGTTCCTTCCCGTCATTGGATATAAGAGTGTGCGATTTAGCGCTGAACCTTGATGAAATCCCTCCTTCTATTGATGAAGAGCAGCCCGCTTTGTGTGCTGTGGATGGCACTCTTCAGACAATAGCTGATCGGGCAATTCTCCATGTGGGGCGGATGGAATTTTCGGAGCGCTACAAAGGCCATGCCGAAATGCTGGCTGCCTTTCCGTTGGTAGCCTCCAACCATCCGCAAACGCAGTTAATCCTGGCTGGCGATGGCAACGACCGGGAGAGGTTGTTGGGAATCGCAAGGCAGCTTCCCTCAGCACTGCAAAGCCGTATCTTCATGCCTGGCTATGTGGATCAGGCCTTGCTGGAGCGACTGTATCAAGCTTGCTTTGCTTTTGCCCTGCCCAGCCGCGGTGAAGGTTTTGGGCTGGTCTACCTGGAAGCCATGGCGCGTGGGAAGCCCTGCATCGGCGGTGGCATGGACGCAGCTGGTACCGTCATACAGGATGGGATCACTGGACTGCTGGTAGCGGATCCATCCGACCCAGGGCAGGTGGCATTAGCAATATCTACACTTCTGAACGATCCTTCTCAGGCAATGACGATGGGACAGGCTGGCATGGAACGTGTAAAAGAGAATTTTCTCTTTCCGAATTTCAAAGAACGATTTCTAAGAGCAATCGTGAAAGCCTGACTTAATCTATTCAGGTGATTGAATGACAGGTGATGATCAAAAATACTTTGAGTTGTGTTTCAAATCAGGTTTAGTGAAATCGCCCTTCCTGGAGGTCGGTTCCGCCAAAGTACAAGGAAGTATGCCAAACCTGTGTGATCTGGCTCGAAGTCACGGTCTAGAAGAAATCCGAGGTGTCGATCTACAATTAGGTGTTGGAGTAGATTTTGTTTTTGATTTTTCGTTGGAGACAGAAAATTTCATTTCTAAATTTCCCGGGGGTACATACTCAACGACAGCGGTTTTTAATGTGCTAGAGCATACTTTTGACCCGATCCGGATGCTGACAAATGTATTATCCATTACGAGATCGGGTGGAACAATGATCATTTCTACCCCAGTAATCTGGCCAATCCATAATTTTCCTGGTGATTATTTGCGTTTACTTCCAGATTGGTATGTCATGTTTGCACATCGTAACAATCTGATCTTAAAGCCTGAGACATTTTGTTGGTTGACCCAATTTGGCATCATCCCGGTAGAAGATCACCTGGTCGAGGGGATTTATCAAATCCCAAATTTTCTCAGCATGGGCCGGAAGAAATCTCCATCGAAATATTGGATTACACGAACCGTCCAAAAGTTATTTAATACCTATGGTCGGTCGCATTCATTTACCCATGCTGCTCTTGGAGCAGCTTTCATACTGCCTGGATAATGTGCGGAATTTGCGGTTCGGTAGGTTATGCTGATGGCGAAGACCTGGTCCAGAAGATGACCCGGGCAATGCTTCACCGCGGACCTGACAGCGAAGGCTGCTTAAATTCGGGATTCATCAACCTGGGGATGCGCCGGCTGAAAATCATTGACCTGAAAACTGGCGACCAGCCGGTATTCAATGAGGACAGCTCGGTTGCGGTGGTGATGAATGGGGAGATCTACAACTTTCGGGAGCTGCGCCAGGAGCTGTTGGCGCTTGGGCACCAATTTACTACCCAATCGGATACTGAAGTCGTGGTTCACGCTTACGAAGCCTGGGGGATGGATTTCCTGGCGAGGATCTGCGGGATGTTCGCTTTGGCGCTCCTGGATCGCCGCCAGGTTGAACGACCGCGCCTGGTATTAGCGCGTGACCGGTTGGGGATAAAACCGCTGTATTTATATAAAGCATGCGAACCGCCTGTTGTTTGCGTCGGAAGTACGGGCTCTGCTCTCCAGCGGAGAAGTCCCGCCGAAACCGAGCCTGGCAGGGATTTATTCCTACCTGGCATTTGGGTCTGTTCAAGAGCCGCTAACCGCAATCCAGGGGGTGGTTTCACTCTCACCTGGCGCCTGGCTGCAGGTTCACCTGGAGGTGGAGCGGGGGAGCGTAAACCTGGAGGTTAACGACGGGATTTATTGGCGACCCCCAGCGCCTAACGCGGATATCGCCTTGGATGGGCAGGCAGATGTTCCGCAAATAATTCGCCATGAATCTATTTACATCGGTTGCCAGCCATCTGGTGAGTGATGTTCCCCTGGGGGCATTCTTGAGTGGTGGCTTGGATTCCAGCGCAATCGTAGCTCTTGCCAGCCAGTCCTTAAGAGAAGGGTCTGCAGCCGGATAAAGCCGAGCAGATCAGGTTAAGGACCTTTACGCTGGGATTTGCGAACTGGCCCCTGGACGAGCGCTCCTTGGCTGAAGCTACTGCCAGGCGCTGGCATACCCAACAGCAATCGTTGGAGATTTCTCAGTCCCAGCTTGTGGCTGACCTGCCAGATGCACTGCATGCGATGGATCAGCCAACCATAGATGGGATTAATTCCTGGTATATCTCTCGCGCTGCCCGTGCAGGCAGGATTGACCGTTGCGCTTTCCGGTGTAGGGGGTGATGAGCTTTTTGCCGGTTATCCCAGCTTCCGCCAGGCGCCGCGCCTGGAGCGCACACCACCCTGGCTGGGCAGGCTGGCCGTGCGTGGATTTGGCCGTTGGATGGGAAGCCCTGACAGCCGGCGAAAAACCAATGCCTATTTCGATGGCGACTCGCTCTACCCTCATCCCTATTTTGCCGTGCGGGGTTTATTTACAAGCAGCCAAATTCAAAACTTGCTGCGCAAGGAAATTTTAGAGCAAATCCTTTCCAGTCGTGAGCTGGCTGAGTGGCAAAAAGTGGTAGCAGATACCCTGGAAGTCGCTCGCAAATACGATGCCGTGGGGAAAGTCTCCTGGCTGGAGCTAAGCCATTATATGCGCTCAACCTTGCTCCGGGATACCGATATGATGAGCATGGCGCACTCTTTGGAGGTGCGTGTTCCGTTTGTGGATCACCGCCTGGTCGAAAGTGTGCTTCCGGTAAGCGACCGGTGGAAGGTCGATGGATCAAATATTGAAACCTCTGCTGTCTCGGGCGCTGCAAGATGATTTACCGGTGCAGGTGCTGAGAGGCGCAAAGCGCACCTTTACTTTTCCCTTTGAAACCTGGCTGCGGCAGGGGCTGGGTGAGCAAGTTGAGCGCGAGACTGGCAGCTCCCTCTGCCCTTGGAGGATGGTTTCAACCGGATGGCGTCAAACAAACCTGGCAGGAGTTTGAAAATGGGCAGGTAGGGTGGGCGCGCCCGTGGTCGCTTTATGTACTGGATCAATGGCTGGAGAAGATCCTGTAAACCCGAAGCTGCGAATTTTATTCGTTACCGGTTACTATAAGCCAGCTTATACCTATGGCGGGCCTGCGCGCAGTATACCCGCTCTGTGTGAGGCCCTGGTTCGGGCTGGCTGCCAGGTGACGGTATTCACAACCAATGCCAATGGTAAAGAAAGGCTGCCGGTCCCTGTTTCGCAGCCGCTGAATGTCTCTGGTGTCGAGGTCTGGTATTATCCCCTTGGGCTGCTGACAGTTTCATTTCATTCGGACAGGCAGGCACTGGCAGTTTGGCGGAGGGTGAAAGAGTTCGACCTGGTGATTTCCGAAGTGCTGTGGGAAGATCTAATCATCCCCCTGGAGCTAACCTGCCGCCGTGCGAAGGTGCCCTACCTGGTCTCACCGCGCGGCCAGCTCTTGCCGTGGTCGTTAAGAATGGGAGGTCGGAAAAAGGAGATATTTTTGTGGCTTTGGGGATACAGGTATCTAAAAAATGCTGCAGCGATCGTATGTACAGACCGTCTTGAGGCACAGGCAGTACAGCAAATACTTCCCCAAGCGCGAATCTATGTGATTCCCAACGGAATAAATCTTTGCGATTTTTCAGCTTTACCGGCGAGAGGCGCTCTCAGGGAGCGTTTGGGTATTCCAACACAGGTTCCTGTGCTGCTGTTTTTAGGCCGACTGCACCCCAAAAAACGCCCGGATATTGCTATCCAGGTGTGTGCGGCGCTTCGACAGCAGTTTGATGTACGGCTCCTGCTGGCTGGGCCAGATGAAACCGGTGAGCTGGCCTCATGGCTGGACCTCGCAGCTCAACTGGGGGTTCGAGATCAGGTGCATCCGTTAGGATTGGTGAACGGAGCAGAAAAACTTCAAGCGCTGGTGGATGCAGATTTGATGTTGATGCCTTCAGAGGCTCAATCTGAAAACTTTGGTATGGCAGGATTGGATGCCCTGGCAGCCGGATTGCCGTTGCTGGTTTCAGATAGCGTGCCCATTGGCCATTGGGCTGCAGAGGTTGGCGCAGGACGCACTGCACCGCCTGACTTGACTAGCTTCGCCCAAGCTGCGGCTGAGATGCTGCAAAACAGGGACCAGCTAAAACAGATGGGTCAGAACGGGCGAGAATCCATTCGTAAAATCTACGATATTGACATTGTTGCACAGCAGGCGTTGGCGCATTACCAGGAGATTGTCTCTACCTGGAATGCGTCTGCGGGGTTAATCGATGACCATAGTTAATTTTCCAGCAGGCTATTGAAGTGACCAGCAGGCATTCAGTATTCGACACACCCTGGAAAGCACAAAACCAGCTTGAGCGCGGGTTGTTGTATCCATACCTGCGTTTCTTGTTCGCGTGGAAGGGCATCTATTGGGGACAGGGCTGGCGAATTTTTGGTGTACCGTTAATTCTCAAGTACCGCGGCAGCCAGATGCAGTTTGGCGCGAACCTGGAGCTGCGCTCGAATTTGCGCGCCAATCCGCTGGGTCTCAACCACCGCGTGATTTTGTGCACCTGGAGTGCCCAGGCTGAGATCAGGGTTGGAAATGGATTTGCAATGAGCGGAGGCACACTGCTGGCGGCACAAAGCATCACCATTGGCGAGCGGGTGATCCTGGGGGCGAATACCACGATCGTGGATACGGACTTCCATCCGCTCCAGGCCAATATCCGTTCGGAGAAACCAAATGCCGGCAACACGGCGGCGGTGGTGATTGAGGACGATGTCTTCATTGGGATGAACTGCCTGGTGCTGAAAGGAGTGACTATTGGTCAAGGCAGCGTGATCGGTGCAGGCAGCGTGGTGACGGGTAACATCCCGGCTGGGGTGATTGCGGCAGGCAACCCGGCAAGGGTGATCCGCAGTTTGGAAAACCTGACCTGAGAAACTATGCACTGCCTGATTGTTAGCGCGCTCTTTCCACCTGAGCCGGTGGTTTCAGCCCTTACAAGCGCCGGACTTGCTGGCGCCCTGCTGGCGCGTGGCAACATGGTGCAGGTGCTGGCGCCGTACCCCAGCCGACCGGTCGGGGTACGTTATCCGGGATATCGACACAGGGGTTATAAGCTGGAAAAATCCACTGAGGGGTATGAGGTCATTCGCTGTCCTTCGGCGCATTCGAACGAGTCAAAACTCGCCAGCCGGTTTTTGGAAAATTTCACCTTTGGATTGAGCAGTGCCTGGCGGTTGCTCTGGATGAAGCCGCGCCCGCAGGTGATTTATGCCAACACCTGGCCGCTGGTATCAACAGGTCTACTGGCTCTGACTGCCCGGTTGCGGCGCATTCCACTGGTGCTGAGCGTGCAGGACCTGTATCCCGAATCACTGGCTGCGCAAGGACGTCTGAAGTCGCGTGGAGTGTTTTTTCGCTTGCTGCAGCGCTGGGATGGCTGGATCGCAAGCCGGAGCCGGGCAGTGGTGGTGATCGGCGAATCCTTTGCTCGGGTGTACCGCGAGCAGCGCGATGTGGCAGCGGAGCGGGTGCACGTGGTGCCAAACTGGGTCGACGATGGCCAGTTGTCGGAAGAGTTTGAGCGCCTATCGGGCGGACAGAACCCGATTCGCAAGAATCTGGGTTTAACGGATGAGTCTTTCCTGATGGTCTATGCAGGGAATATCGGCGCGGCTGCCGGGGTGGAAAGCCTGCTGCAGGCGATGAGCAAGCTGACCGGTGAGCCGGAAATGCACCTGCTGGTGGCGGGTTCAGGCAGCCGGCTACAGGCATGCCAGCTTCTGGCGCAGGCGCTAGATTTGCGCAGGGTCCATTTTCTCAGCCCTTGGGATGAAAGTGAGACCGCCCTGGTGCTTTCTGCGGCTGATCTGCTGCTGCTGCCAACCCAGGGGGAGCAGTCGCTGGCCTCCATTCCCTCCAAGCTGGCATATTATCTGCTCTCGGCTCGGCCTGTATTAGCCTGTGCAGCACCGGGCACAGAGGTGGCTGAAGTGATGGAGCAATCAGGGAGTGGATGGCTGATCGTACCAGGTGACATCGCGGGTATCGCTGCAGGGATGCGCGTGGCAAAACAAACCCCACTGTCAGAGCGTATCCGTTGTGGAGCGGCAGGACAGGCATATGCCCGGGAGCATTATTCTCGCCACGGTTGCCTTTCCAGCCTTGTGGAACTGGTCGAAAAAGCGGTTCTGGTAAAATAACCTGGCACAGGATCAAGAAATGCACAAACAAAGCTTGCTTGAACGCATCTACCGCTCTCCTGCTGGTCGAGTGATGTCGAGCCTGGCCTGGATGGTTGCGCGCTTCCAGCGTCCGTTTATGGTGTATGGCTATTATGACATACCGACACACACCTGGCATAAGTACACACGCATCAGCAGCAACGTTGTGATGATGAACCGCTCCCGGCTTTCGATTGGTGAAAATGTCTGGGTATGGCATCATACGATTCTGGATGCAACTGAGGGACTTGTGATAGAAGAAGGCAGCCAGATTGGTGCCTGGGTGGGACTATTTACCCATGGCAGTGAGATCGCCATTCGCCTGCTGGGCGATCAATTTGTGCATATTCCTAACAAGGAACGGCAGGGTTATACACGTGGGGCAGTTCGCATTGGGGCTTATTCGTTCGTGGGGGCTCGCTCAATCATCCTGCCAGGCGTTACGATCGGCAAAGGCTGCCTGGTGGGGGCTGGCGCATTGGTGACCAAGGATATGCCTGATTATTCCATTGTGGTCGGTGCACCCGCCCAGGTGAAAGGCTCGACGATCGACCTGGATTTGCCCTTTTTCCGCAAGGGTGATTATTCGTCGACCTATTATGATCCAGAAGCTTTGATCTTCATCCAGCAGAAGCTCGAGCAGGAAACCCCTGGTGGTTGATATTTTCTCCTTTGGTTACTTTAGATGGAAATCCCGTCTACTCAGTCGTTTTCTAAAAGCATGACCGGACACCCGCGTACCCGGGAGACCCCATTTACCCGGGCTGCAAAGCGCAGTCTGGATGTGGTTCTATCGAGCCTGGGCATGTTCTTTTTTAGCCCGTTTCTGTTCTGGATCGCCTGGCGAATTCGCCGTGATTCGCCAGGGCCGGTGTTCTACCGCGGTCTGCGCCAGGGACGAAACGGGAAACCTTTCTATATCCTGAAGTTCCGTACGATGTATGAAACTGCCGAGAGCTACGCCGGGCCGCGCGTGACTGCCAGCGACGATCCACGCGTAACACCTTATGGGCGCTGGCTGCGCGCAACGAAGCTGAACGAGTTGCCGCAGTTTTGGAATGTGCTCAAAGGCGAGATGAGCCTGGTGGGGCCTCGCCCGGAAGATGTTGCCCTGGGGGAGCAGTGGCCGGCGGACATCAAGGCTGAGGTGCTCTCTGTGCGACCAGGCATCACCAGCCCGGCTTCGGTGATCTACAGGCACGAAGAGAGCTTGCTAAACAAGCAGAAGAACGGAAATCCCGGGGGCGAACGACCCGTGACAGAGGCTTATCTGAATGCTGTCCTGCCCAGCAAGCTGCGCCTTGACCAGCTGTATGTGCGCAACCACAGCCTGCTGCTCGACCTGGATATTTTGTTTTGGACGGGTATCGTGTTTCTGCAGCGCCTGGAGCGGGTGCAGCCGGATGAGCAGGATTTATTCGTTGGGCCGATTTCCAACCTTTTCCGCCGCTATCTCAACTGGTTCGCCCTGGATACCCTGGTGACCCTGGTGGCGATGGGGTTGACTGGACTGATCTGGCGCTCGATGGGTCCGCTGAATGTGGGCTGGCTGCGCTCGATTGCTATGGCGCTCGCATTTGCGGTGCTGTTCAGCCTGAGTGGGGCAGCCTTAGGGACGCCGCGCATCGACTGGTCACGTGCTGCGTGGAGCGATATCTTTGACCTGATCCTTCCGGCAGGGCTGGCTACCGGGCTGGCGCTGCTGGGAAACTGGTGGCTGGGTGGGCAGGCTCCGCTCTTTCCACCTGCCATGGTGCTGGTCGCGTCGTTCCTGGCGCTGTTGGGCTTTATCCTGGTGCGCTACCGCGGCCAGCTGCTAGGAGCGCTGGCAGCGCGCTGGTTGAAAGTGCGCGGCAAGGCACACGCCGCACAGGAGCGGGTGTTAATCATCGGCGGTGGACAGACCGGGCAATTTGCTGCCTGGGTGTTGGGCAATGGTGGTGGGGCGAAAGGCTATCGGGTGGCTGGTTTCGTGGATGACGATTTATATAAGCAGGGGATGCGCTTGCATGGCTTGCAGGTGCTGGGCAGACGCGAGGATATCCCGAACCTGGTGCTGGAAAAAGATATCGGTCTGCTGGTTTTTGCAATCCATAATATCAATGAAAATGAACGCAAACGTGTGCTGGATATTTGTGCAGCTACACCGGCACGCGTGGTCATGATGCCGGACATCCTGAGCATGATGCAGCAGTCAGGGCTGCAACCAACCGGCTTGGGTGATCACTTGAGCGTCGCAGAAATGGGTGACGCCCAGCAGCAGGTGGCAGAAAGCCGAGAAATTCCTACCGCACAACTGGCGAGCTGGCTGGATGGACTGGACAGTGCGGCAAGTTCCGGGGATATGGCGCAGGTTCAACGGCAAATATCTTCTTATCGCGATCAGCTCCAACAGAAATAATTTTAATAATTTTTATCCCTTTTTTACGTACTGTGGTATAAGTGACCATCATGGAGAATTCATCTTTCAGTTATGATTTGCAGCGATACTGGGGCATCCTGCGCCGCTGGCTGTGGCTGCTGGTGCTGGTGACCCTGGTTACTGGAGCGCTGGTCTACATTATCAGCAAACGCTCGACACCGGTTTACCAGGCGGTCACCACGGTCCTGATCAACGAAGCGCCTGCGACGCGCAACACGGATTATTCCTCTATCATCACCAGCGAACGCCAGGCGCAGACCTATTCACAATTGATGACCAAGCAGCCGGTCCTGGAAAGGGTCATAAACAATCTGGAATTGGACTTAGATGTTAATGACCTGAAAGGCATGATCCAGGTTCAGCCAGTGACGGATACCACGCTGATCGAAGTGCGTGTAGAAGATATCAACGCGCAGCGAGCAGCCGATATCGCCAATGCACTGGTAGTGGAGTTCGCCGAAAGCAACCTGGCGCTGCAAGCCTCGCGCTACTCTTCTTCGAAGGAAAACCTGGCAAACCAGCTCGATGATATGGACGCCCAGATACAATCTGCCAACGACCAGCTTGCCAGCCTGGGAAAGAGCGCAGAAGACCAGGCAGATCGTGATCGGCTGGAGGCGAACCTGGCGCAGTACCGCCAGACCTATGCGAACCTGCTGCAAAGCTACGAGCAGGTAAGACTGGCGGAAGCGCAATCGACTTCGAATGTGATCCAGGCAGAGCCTGCCACAGCTTCCGAGAGAGCAGTGCGACCACGCACGATGACCAATACGCTGCTGGCGCTGGTGGTAGGGCTGCTGTTTTCAACGGGTCTGGTTTTCTTGATCGAGGCTATGGACGATACCCTGAAAGGACCAGACCAGGTGACAGAGCAGCTTGGCTTACCTGTGCTGGGTTTAATTGTCCGGCATAACACGACGGAAGGCAGGCCAGTGACCTTAGGCGAGCCACGCTCTCAGGTGGCTGAAGCATTCCGTTCGCTGCGCACCAATATCCAGTTCGCCAGTGTGGACCAGCCCCTGCGTACGCTGCTGATCACAAGCCCGACGCCATCGGAAGGTAAATCTACCGTGGCAGTTAACCTGGGAGTGGTGATCGCCCAGGGAGGCAAGCGGGTTGCATTGATCGATGCAGACCTGCGCCGGCCGAATGTTCACAAGCTGCTGGATTTATCCAATGTGCAGGGCCTCAGCGATTTATTTGTCCAGGAACACGTGTCGCTGGATGGCACGTTACAGAAGACCAATACTGCTGACCTGTTTGTTATGACTTCGGGTGCACTACCGCCCAATCCAGCCGAGCTGCTGGGTTCGGAGAAGATGTATGAAATTATCCGGCAGGTGAAGGAGCAAACTGATCTGCTGGTGATCGACTCGCCGCCGGTGATTGCGGTGACCGATTCAGCAGTGCTGGCGCCGCGCGTGGATGGGGTGCTGCTGGTATTCAAGCCAGGTGTAACGCACCTGGCCGCGGCGCGCCAGGCTGTGGAGCAGCTCCAGCGCCTGGGAGCGAACCTGCTGGGGGCGGTGCTGAACGAGGTGGACCTCAAGGGTTCGCGTTACTATTACTATCATTACAAGAGCTACCAGACTTCTAGCGACGAGTATTACGCCAAGAAAGGTAGCAAAATCCGTACGTTCCCCTGGCTGAAAGGTCGCTGACCTGCCCGGTATCCCATCCAGGGGTGGTGAGGAAACCCGGTGATCTCCCTGGCCAGATGGCTGGTACGCAACGAGCTGTTGGTGGTGGCGCCGTTGCTGCTGGCTGGCGCCATCGTTCCAAATTGGATGCCGTACGCGTTGGTCGTGGCAGCTCTCTTCTGGCCGCTGCGACGATCTGTGCTGGGGCGCTGGAGCGTCCGGACGCCGGTGGATTGGCCGGTGATCCTTCTCGTGTTAACCATACCGGTAACACTCTGGGCTACATCCCAACCTGATGTCACGCTGCCCCAGGCCGCTCGATTGCTGGCTGGGGCAGCTTTGTTTTATGCGCTGGTGAACTGGGCTGGTGAGAACCAAAAGCTGCGAATCGTGGCTGCTCTAATGCTCGCTATCTGCCTGCTGATTGCTCTGGCTGCGCCATTCGTGGTGCAGTGGAACACGCTCAAGCTGGCTTTTATCCCCACCAGCCTTTACCAGCATTTTTCTGTGCTGGTGAGCGATGCAGCCAACCCGAACGTGCTGGCGGGCAGCCTGGTGCTGCTGCTGCCCCTGGCGATGGGGGTGCTGCTGTTCTCCTGGCGAGAGCTGAACCTGCTGGAGCGCAGCCTGGCGGTAAGCGCAGCTGTTGCTGGCAGCGTGATGGTCTACCTGAGCCAGTCACGCGGCGCCTGGTTGGCGCTTACTGCAGCGCTGACGCTGCTGGTTCTGCTTCGCTGGCGCAGAGGTTGGGTGCTGGTGCTGGCAGGCGTTGTGCTGGGGGTAGTTCTGGGCTTGCAGCTCGACTCGGAGCAGTTGCTGGCGCTTTGCCTCAGCGGGGACGAGCCTGGGCGGTGTCTCCGGGCGAATAGAGGTCTGGTCACGCGCTTTGTGGATGATCCAAGATTTCTCGTTCACCGGGGTCGGCATGGGCACTTTCGGGCGCGTGGCAGACCTGCTCTACCCGTTTTCCAGCCAGGCTCCCGGGACAGTGGAGCACGCCCACAACCTGTTCCTGCAAGTGGCAGTTGACCTGGGCATCCCAGGACTGATCGCCTGGCTGGGGATATTGCTTGGTGCTATCTACAGCGCCTGGCTGGCGCAGCGAGAAGCTGCCCGAAGTAAACTGGGATGGATGCGCGGGTTCGCTGTTGGATTGCTCGCCTGCCAGGCTGCCCTGGTGGTGCACGGCATGGTGGACGCGGTCACCTGGGGGATGGTGCGCCCGGCGCCGCTGGTGTGGCTGGTGTGGGGCGCCTGCGTGGCGGCGTTGAACATCGTTTATCAAACTGCAGGCAGCAAGGTATAAGGCATGCGGAAAACGCTGCGCTCACCTTTATTTCGGACGCTCCTGGCGCTGGTCGTTGGCGGGATATTCCTCTATCTCGCCTTCCGCAAAGTCTCGCTAAGAGAAGTGTGGCTGGTGATCCAGCAGGCAGAATGGGGCTGGCTCTTGCTGGCGCTCGGCATGGTGGGCGTGAACACTCTTGCCAAGGTGGTACGCTGGCGGGTGCTGCTGGGCGAGCCGGGGCGAAAGGTATCCAACTGGGATTTATTGATGGCACTGCTGGCTGGTCAGATGCTGAACCTGCTGCTGCCGGTACGGGTGGGCGACCTGGGGCGCGCTTATGCGGTGGGCAGCCTGGGCGCCGGACGGGCTTATACCCTGGGTACGATTGTGGTCGAAAAAATCCTGGACCTGGTCTGGTATGCGTTGTTGTTCGGCTTCGTATTGGTATTGATACCTCTGCCAGAATGGGTGAGCAGCTCAGGATACAGCCTGGCGCTGGCAGCGGTGATCCTGTTCCTGGCGGCGGTACTGCTTGCCTTCCAGCGCCAGCGCTTAAGCCGCTGGCTGCGCTGGGGCGCTGGTAAGCTGCCTGCCAGATTCGGAGCGTACCTGCAGAGCCGGCTTGAGGCGGCGATGGAGAGCCTGAGCCTGTTCCAGAAACCGCGCGACCTGCTGTCAGCCAACTTGTGGTCGGCGGTTGTATGGGTGAGTGCTGTGCTGACCAACCAGATGGTGCTGTGGGCGATGGGATTGCAGCTAAATTGGGAAGCCTCAATGCTGCTGCTGGCAGTGCTGCAGGCAGGGATCAGCTTTACAAATGTTCCCGGGCGAATCGGCGTGTTCGAAGCGATCTGCATTCTGGTGCTGGGATTGTACGGAATAGACCAGGCTACTGCGCTGGCTTATGGGCTGCTGCTGCATGTCGTGGTATTTTTGCCCACCACACTGGCTGGCATCGCCGGCTTCTTCTACCTGGGGCTGGGACGCAGGGAAATCTACACCCTGCCTGGCATGGCTCCAGAAGGGAAGGAAGCATGAGCCAGGCGATCGAGCGGATCGGCATCCTGGGTGTGCAAGTGGCTTGTGTGGATTGGTCAGGGCTGATCAGCCAGGTGCAGGCATGGGTGGAGCACGATCAGCGTTGCACCGTTTACTATGCCAATGCACACACGTTGAACCTGGCTTACCAGCAGCCGGATTTTTGTTCGTTGCTGAATGAGGGCGACCTGGTGTATGCCGACGGTCGCAGCGTGGTTTGGGCGGGGCGCTGGCTGGGAGGTCAGCGCCTGACTAAGCTCACCGGGGCGAGGTGGATTGATGCATTTTGCCAACACGCTCTGGCGCAGGGATGGCGGATTTATCTGCTGGGCGGCAAACCTGGGATCGCTCATATTGCGGCTGAGACGGTAACAGCGCAGTTCGTTGGGCTGCAGGTGGTTGGTACGGCGGATGGGTATTTCCTGGAAAAGAGCGAGGAGCAGGTGCTTGCAGAAATTGAGGCGCTCAAGCCGGATGTGCTGCTGGTTGGCATGGGCTCTCCGCTGCAAGAGCGCTGGCTGAGCGCTCACCGGGGTGTGATCAAGGCGAAGGTGTGTTGGGCAGTTGGAGCGCTGCTGGATTATGTTGCCGGGAAGGAACGACGCGCTCCAGGCTGGCTGGACAGGTTGGGGTTCGAGTGGGCATGGCGCTTTGCGCTCGACCCTGCAGGAAAGTGGCGGCGCTACTTGCTGGGCAACCCGCTTTTTATATTTAGGGTGTTGTTACAAAAATTTTGGCGAACTAAGAGTCTGAACAAACATTAATTTACAGGAATTTTACGCTTGTGGTAAAATCCACTTGCGGAAAGTTAAGAATATGCATAGCGTATTGTTTGTATGTACAGCAAATATTTGTCGCTCACCTCTGGCGATGGGACTCCTGCGCCAGAAGGTGAACGGTCAGGGTGACTGGCAGATTGATTCAGCCGGCACCTGGACCACGGGTGGCGAGGCGATCTCTCGCAACAGCGATGCAGTGTTGCGCCAGCGCGGTGTAGTGCTGAAGGACTTTGCATCCCAGCCTGTCACCCAGGAGCTTTTAGAAAACTACCAGTTGATCCTGACCATGACGAAAAGCCACAAGGAGGCTCTGCAGATCGAATTTCCCGAAATAGCAAATCGCATTTACCTGTTGAGCGAGATGGCCGGACAAAACTATGACATTGATGACCCGTATGGCGGCCCCCTGGCGGAGTACGAGATAACCGCCCGTGAGATTGAGCTGATCCTGGCAAACGGCTATCCCACCATTGCCAGTCTCTCGCAGTCCCAGCCAGCCTGACACAACTGGCTGGTCTAATGTAGACGCCTGTCGTTTATTGTTGTTGGAATTATACTGCCGCCATGCCTGCCAACTCGCAGCCCCAAAGAGGTAAACTCGACCGGAAATCATGGAAATGGTTAGCCATTGCCCTGGTGGCTGGCTTGATTCACGGGTTGATCACCACCTTCCTGGCGCCTCCCTGGCAGCACTACGACGAACCCAAACATTTTGAACGCGTGTGGCTCAGCGCCAACCTGGGACGACTGCCGATACCCGGCGACCAGGATGAGACCTTGAGCCGGGTGGTGGTCGAATCGATGGTGCTGCATGATTTTTACGGTAAGGGTTACACCCCCGAGCAGTTCATCAAACCTGGTGAGCCGGTGACCATACCGGGTATTTCTCAGCTCGACGAGCCGCCGTTCTACTATCTGGCTGCTTCAGCGCCGCTGCGCTTGCTGGGTGGCTGGGATGTGACTGACCAGCTTTATATTGCCCGGCTGGTGTCTTTAGGCTTCTTCTTAGTGACGATATTCGCCGGCTGGGGGCTGGTTGTTGAGCTGACCCAACCGGAGAATCCCCTGCGCTGGATGCTGCCGCTCAGCCTGGCGCTGCTGCCAGGTCTGGCAGATTCGATGACCGCAGTTAACAACGATGCCGCGGCAGTAGCTGTGGTCTCAATGATGCTCTGGGTAGGCGTGCGCCTGATCCAGCGAGGCTTTTCGCTGCTGGACTTTTTATGGGCATGTGCTGTTGCGGGTCTGGCATTCTTCACCAAGAGCACGGCAATGCTTGCCTTGATCTTGCTGCCCCTGGCAGTCCTGTTTTCTCTGCTGCGCCGACAGCTTCGCCCGGTCGCATGGGCAGTTGTGCTGGGGGGCATCTTACTGCTCCTGGCTTCCACGCTGGCCTGGGGTGACGCGGCTGGCTGGTACCGTGCCACCAACCAAAATGATGCCACCCGCATGCAAAGCGACCAGGCAGTGGTTGGGGAGCATGTCATACGGGTGGCGCAGGGTGCTGCGATCAGCCCGGTGTGGCTGGTGCCGCTGACGCAGCCGGTTCTGGCAGGCAGTGGGAATGAAGCTGCAACAAAAGTGTACACACTGGGAGGCTGGGTGTGGTCGGATGCACCGGTTACGGTGCGCTCACCGCAGCTCGGGTTGGATGGGCAGGTATACGATACCACGCTCGAGTTAAGCTCTGAACCGACCTTCATTGCCATCTCGGGCAGCCAGGCTGAGCAGCCTTACCACCGCCTGTGGGTTAACCTGGATCCCCGCCTGGATTTTGGTGAAAATAAGGCGAATGTATATTACGATGGCATGGTGCTGGTAGAAGGTGACTATTCCTCTGCCGCGCCACCGGAGTTCCTGGATGCGAATGCAGAAAGCGGCACCTGGGGCGGGCAGCCTTTCGAAAACCTGCTGCGCAACGCCTCAGGGGAGCAGGCTGGGACTGCGATTGCGCGGCTGGGTCGACCGGTTGGGCAGCCGCTTCTTGCCCGACCAGATCCAACCTTCGTTCGTTGCAGCCTATCTCCTGGATTGGCGCGGGGCGGCATTCTCCTATCTCGCCAGCGGCGAGCGCCTGCTGCACACCTTTTGGGGCGCTTTTGGCTGGGGGCATGTGGCTCTGCTGGGCGCCCCCTGGATATACTGGCTGCTGTTGGGTTTCTTCCTGCTCGGCAGCATCGGCGGGGTGATCGTGCTGCTGCAGCACCTCCGGCAGAAGCTGATCAATTGGGAAGTGCTGTTCTTCCTGGGGTTCGCGTTGATCCTCGCCTGGGGAGCAGCCTTTCTGCGAGGTTCCATCTATGTGGCACTGCCGAATCTGTACCTGCCGGTAGCCCGCTATGCTTACGTGGCGGTGGTGCCAACCTTATTGATGATGACGATTGGGTGGAATTATATAATTTCCATGCTTGCCAGCGGCAAAACGCAAACAATGAACCTGCTGCGCGGAGCTTATGTTGGTCTGTGGCTGGGATTGTGTGTGCTGTCATTCGCCAGCCTGGGTCAATATTATTATGGGTAAGAATTGGCAAAACGGAAAAAATTGGAGACAAAAAATGAGACGACTTAACTTACTGACGATCCTGTTCATCCTGGTGCTCTTGTTCAGCACCCAACCGGTAACCTATAGCCAGGCGCAAGAGGGGCAGCCTGGGGCGCGAACCCGCTCAGGTGGAGCAGCCTGGAGCAGTGACCCCCAGGGTTTACCTGCCGCTGATCAAAACCACCGGCAGTACTACTCCGCCACCAACCTCAACCGGCAACCTGTTCGGCTATGAATCCTGGACGATTACCGATAACCATGGCGCCAGCGAGATGAAAACGAATGGCGCCAAGTTCGTGCGCCGCAATGCATTGCTGTGGTCGAGCGTAGAACCCTCCAAGGGAGCGCGCAACTGGTCGGCAGTCGCAGATCTTGAAACCGAGCTGAAGAACGCTGCCACGCTGGGCTTGAGCCCCGTCTTGATTGTGCGCAGTGTACCCGGCTGGGCGCAGATGTACAGCGGCAGAGCCTGTGGACCGATCGCGGCTGGTTCCCTGGAAGCGTTCTCAAACTTCATGTACGACGTTGTGGCGCGCTACAGCAAGGCGCCGTTCAATGTGCTCTATTACGAAATGTGGAACGAGCCCGACATCGATGGATCACCGCCTTGGGATCAAAATTCTGCTTTTGGCTGCTGGGGCAACAATAGTGACTACTATTTTGGTGGTCAATATTACGGGGATATGCTCGAATGGGCTTACCCTAAGATGAAGCAGGCGAACAGTAATGCGAATGTGCTGGTGGGAGGGTTGCTGGCAGATTGTAAACCGGGTTATTGTGGCAGCAACGAGCAGACGGCGCGCTTCCTCGAGGGTATCCTGGTTTCGGGAGCTGGCAACTCTTTTGATGGCGTAGGATTCCATGCTTACGATGGATATCTTGGCTCCAGCAGTCCCTATTATGCGAACTCTAACTGGGGCAGCCAGTCAGACTCGACCGGACCGGTCCTGCAAGCGAAGGCGGATCAGTTCCGCTACTTGCTGGACTCGTATGGATTGCAGTCTAAATTCCTGGCGAACACGGAAGTGGCTTTAATCTGCGGCCGCGAAGGTGTGTACGAACCGGCATGTGAGACGACGACGTTTGAAAACACCAAAGCGATTTACCTGGTGCAGGCTTATGCACTGGCTTACACCCGCAGCCTGCGGATCAACTCCTGGTATATGTATTTCGGATGGCGGAACTCTGATCTGAAAAACCAGGATACGCTGGTCTACCTGCCGGCTTTTTATTCCTACCAGTTCGTTGGGCAGCTATGGGCGAACGTGAATTCGGGAAAAGAAGTATATCTGGGCAGCGGCATCAAAGCCGTCGAGCTGAGCTCGGGATCAGACAAGTTTTGGGTTGCCTGGTCATACAACGACACGACGCGCTCGGTCAACCTGCCAGCCGGAACAACGGGCGTGTGGAAGTGGAATGCCTCTTCCAGCCGCTATGAAGCGGTGAGCTACGGCTCATCGGTCAGCTTCGGTTTTGCGCCGGTGGTGATCAAGTTCAAGCAGTAACCTTGAAGCAGGGGATCCGGACAGGTTCATGGGTGCCGGACAGAGTGTAAAACGGAATATCAAATTGAAACAATGGGGTGCGGCTCAACCGCACCCCATTTGTATTCCGGGTTGGGCTGACGAATTTGCCAGGTCGCTCGCAGAGTATATACGATAATTTTATGATCAGGAGCTTGTGTATTTGATAGAATTGGGCCAGGAGGAAAGTTATGAAGGTCTATAGGCTTCTGGTTCTTGCGCTCGTCCTGAGTTTGTTATTGGGAGCTCCGGCTTCATCGTTCGTGCACGCCCAATCAGGAGAAGCCCCTCCAACATCGCCTGCCTCCGCTACGGCGGAGGGGAGCTTCTTCCAATACCTGCCAATGATCCGCGCAAATTCACCGTTGAGAAACCTGTTTGGTTATGAAAATTTTTCAATTACAAGTGATAACGGCGATCTGGACATTCAAATGGCTGGCGCGACGCGGGTACGGCGCAACGCTTTGCTCTGGTCAGCGGTCGAGCCGAACTGGGGCGATCGCAATTGGGATGCAGTTGCTCCTTTAGAGCAAGAATTGAAAAATGCTGCCAGTCTTGGGCTGGACATTGTGCTGGTTGTGCGTGGAGTGCCTGGCTGGGCGCAGCGCTATGCGGGCTTCTCCTGCGGACCGATCGCCTCCCACGCTTTAGAAGCCTTTTCTTACTTTATGCATGATTTAGTGGCACGATACAGCGTCGCGCCCTATTATGTGATGAACTACGAGCTGTGGAACGAGCCGGATGTCGATGGTAAGGTGGATGGTTGGGACCCGAATTCAGAATTCGGCTGCTGGGGGGATGTTGGTGACCGGTATTATGGTGGGCGGTATTATGGTGAGATGCTGAAATGGGTCTATCCGAAAGTGAAACAGGCGAACGCATCTGCTCAGGTTCTGGTGGGCGGCTTGCTCCTGGGGTGCACTGCGGGTAATTGTGGCAAACCAGCGATCTACGGATATCCCTATCGATTTCTGGAAGGCATCCTTGTCTCAGGGGCGGGTAATTCCTTAGACGGCGTCGCTTTCCATGCCTATGATGGTTACATGGGCTCCAGTAATGTGTATTATGGCAATTCCGGCTGGCAAACGACCTCAGACCTTCAGGGTCCGGTGCTGAACAGTAAGGCTGATTTCTTGCGTGGTGTATTAAATTCGTATGGTTTCACCAGCAAATACCTGATTAATACCGAGGTGGCGCTGATCTGTGGTGACCAGGGTGTGTACATCCCGGCGTGCCACACTCCTGAATATGAAAACACCAAGGCAATGTACCTGACCCAGGCTTACGCGGCTGCCTATTCACGAAATTTACGTGCCAATCTCTGGTACAGCCTGTTTGGCTGGCGCTCGTCAGCATTAATGGAACCAGACACCAAAGTGAAATTGCCCGCCTTCAACGCTTATGAATTCGCGGCCCAAATGATGGGTGGGGCTTCTTCGGGGCAAGAAATATCCCTTGGTACAGGCGTTAAAGCGGTTGAGCTGGCGCACAGAACCGGGAAGGTTTGGGTTGCCTGGTCCTTGAATGATACGCTGCGCACGATCGCCTTGCCGGCTGGGGTCACCGAGGTGTGGAGATGGAATTCAGCCTCCAGCAGTTACGAGCCTGCCAGCTTTGGGGCGGCACTCGATCTTACCTTTGCTCCGGTCTATATCAAATTTCTACCATGAAAAATATGAAATCATCGAAAAAATCACATCGTACATTCCCAGCAAGCCATAACAAACATCGCTCAGGTGTTAAGCCCATCATGTCACCGTACCGCCTGGGAGTATTCGCGCTCTTGCTGCTCCTTGCTGTACTGACAGCCTGCAGTGGAGCGATGGAAAAATCAGTACTGGGGACAGGCGAAACCGCGGCTGCAACGCAGGTCACTCCAACCGAAACGGAACCGGCGCCCGTGGAAACCACCCTAACTGCGGCGACTGAAATTCAACCGACTGCCACTCCAACTGCAACTGCCGCCCCGACGATAACCGCCACAGAACCAGCCCCGACTGTCGCACCGACTTCAGCAATCTATCACCCCGAGCAGCCGGTTTGGGGGATCGAGCTGCATCAAATTCATCCGCCCGACTCCGATTTGGCGCTGCAAGCCGGGGCATACTGGGTGCGGCGCAATGCACTGGAGTGGTCGAAGGTGGAGCATGCCGAAGGGCAGCGCAACTGGGACGCGGTGGCTGACCTGGATGCTGAGTTAACGTTAGCCAGCCAGTCGGGCATGCAGGTGGTGCTGGTTGTGCGCAATGCCCCTACCTGGGCTCAGGCGCAGCGCGGCGTTCAATGCGGACCATTGCTGCCTGAGAAGCTGGGTGCCTTTGCCGACTTTTTGCAGGCAGCGGTAGAACGCTACAGCCAGCCGCCTTTCAACGTGACGTACTGGGAATTGTGGAACGAGCCGGACGTATCTGCAGAAGGTTTTGACCCGAGCATGCCCTTCGGCTGTTGGGGAGAATACGGAGATGCCTATTTTGGCGGCGCAGCCTATGCAGCGATGCTCAAACAGGCTTACCCGAAGATCAAGGCTGCCAATCCGGATGTTCAGGTGCTGATTGGCGGATTGCTGCTGGATTGTGATCCGCGCAATCCGCCCGAGTTTCCGGCTGGCTCGGGACAGAGGAAGGATTGCTCCCCAGCGCGCTACCTGGAAGGCATCCTGGTCAACGGGGGTGGGGATTACTTCGATGGGGTCTCTTTCCACGCCTATGATGTTTACCTGGGCGAGCTGGGTAAATACAGCAATCCGAACTGGTACAGCTCGTGGGATACGACCGGACCGGTGCTGATTGCCAAGTCGAATTACCTGCGCAGCCTGCTGGATCGATTCGGGTTGAGCGATAAATTCCTGATGAACACCGAGGTAGCGTTGATCTGCGGGCGGGACGGACGAGAAGCGCCATGCCAGACGGATGTATTTGAACAGACCAAGGCTTATTACCTGGCGCAGGCGTATGCTGCTGCCATATCTGAGCAGTTAAGTGCCAACATCTGGTACAGCCTGCGTGGCTGGCGGGCTTCGGAGCTCATCGATGAATCTGGGCAACCGCTTCCGGCATTCCAGGCGATGAGCGCCAGTGCCAGCCTGTTAAGAGACATGGATTACAGCGGTTTAGTCGACTCTGGCACAGGGGTGACGGGCTACCGCTTTGAGAAAGACGGGATGCGGGTCTGGCTGGTATGGTCCTGGGATGGCGCCCCGCACCCACTGTGGCTTGAGCAGCCTCCTGATGCAGTATTAGATGTGTATGGCGCTTCGCTCCCGGTCGATAAAGATCAAACCAAAATCACGATTGCGCCGCTTTATCTAATCTGGTCGCCTTAGTCCAGCTTATCTAGCAAAGCCTGGATAGCTGCGTCCAGCACATCATCCTGCGCACCCAGCACGCTGTCTTCTGTCACCGGCACCAGGATATCCGGCACGATGCCAACCCCTTCGATCACAAGCTGCCCATCCGGGGTTTCAGAGCGACCGGTGGGGAACTGCATCGAGAATCCTTCGGGCAAGTCATACTGTCCCTGACCGACCTCTCCATAGGCGCCAGCGGAGGGGGTATGTCCGACGATGATGGAGCGGTCTTCATGTGTCAGGGCGAAGGCAAAGCCCTCGCAAGCGCTCACACAGTCTGTGCTGACCAGCACCGCAATTGGGCCGGAGTAATGCACGTGGAGCAGGTTTGACTTCAACCGGGTGCGGCTCGACTTCGAACGTGCCTGAATTCTCGTTGTAATAAAGGCTCTGATACAGGGTGAACTTTTCTTCAAAGAAGAAGCCGGCGAAGTCATTTGCCAGGGCTGAATTTCCACCGCCATTGTTGCGCAGGTCAATGATAATGCCTGGCACTTCCTGGTCGATGAAATCATTGATGTAGCGCTCCCATAACTGCGCCATGAGATGATAATCATCACTGAAGGTGCTGATGCGAATATATCCGAGACCCGAAGGCTGCAGGATTTCGGCTTCGAGCGGCAAGAGCGGAGTCTCCAGCCAGTCGAGGGCAATGAAGAGCGAGTCATATTCGACTTCGGCGGTCAGCGAAGCTTCTTGATCTGAGGCGGCCTCAGGGTTACGGAAATCTAAATCCACACGCATACCCACCGGTCCACGAGTCAAGAACACAAGCTGGGCGGCGCGCAAGGCATGCTCCGTTGAATAAGGCCCAATAAAGGGAACTACATTGGCGAGCGCCTGGGTTACCGGTTCGCCGTTCCAGCGCATGATCTCCGCTCCGGCCTGGATGCCCTCTCGCGCTGCTGGCGTTTCCGGGAGCACCTGCTCGACGATGACACGCCCATCGCTCAGCTCAGCTAAAATCATTCCGAAACTGCCGCCGCTCTCTTCGAAGAAGACATCTGCATCGATTTGCAGACCGACATGACCGTCGGGGATCTGGTATGAAAACATCCGCATGGCATTATAAAATTCAGAACGATTATTGGCTGCCTCAATCGCGGGTAAGGATTGTTCGTAAATTGCCTGCCAATCCAGGCCCTTTTCCTGAGTAAACGGATACTCCCTGGATGCTTTGGCAAACAGTGATTCAAAAGCATCCACATAGCTTAACTCAGAGAGATCATTAACCTGGATTGTGCCTTCTAGCAGGGTAATCTCAGGGCGAGCTTCTTTGTAAATTCGGAAAGGCTGTTCATCAAGATTGACAATGTTGTAACCGGCTGGAATCGGCGCAGTAGGATCATCGCTGGTGAAGATCAGCCCATCGGCGCCAAAGCCGGTGGGAAACGCCTGCAGGTCATCCGGCGACCACACGATCAATACGCCGCCCTGAATTTCGTCCTCATTCTCAGGGTCGGTGATTGTAGATGTATAAATATTGGACCATCCGGTGCCGTCACGTTCTTCGATGAATGCGTCGCCCCAGGTGTTATCCCAGTAGGCGACCGCGAACACCTGTACGCCGGTGTCCAGGCTCTGGTTGTTATCGACATCGACATAAGTTCCCTGCGGCACCGCTGGCAGAGCAAGCTGGTAAGAGAGGGTTTGATCGTCCAAGAAAGCGACCGCACCAATCACCTGGCTTGAAGTGGGAAAGGAAAACTTCCGGTCGCGCTGTACGAACCCTGCCTGATCTTCCAGCATCACGAAGGGCTCGCTGGTGATATTCATGAAAAATGGCGAGGTGAATGGTATTTTACCGGTCACTGTGGTTGGCTCGTCGGGATTTGCTGAGCCCGGGAAGACCGGGATGGCGGGCAGCGGGGTGGGCGGTGGTGCAAGTGTCGCTTCGTCCTTGGCAGTATCCAGTAAACCGGGGATATCGGATGCTGCCCGGCAAGCGATTCCAACCATCACAAGTATGCCGATCAGGCTGAGAATAATTTTTCTTCGAGTTTTCATCTACTTTGAAAGCTCCTCAATTTTCTTGGTTAATAGTTCGATCTGGTTGGTGAGGGACTGGTAATCGGCACGCGATGGCACCTGCAACCTGGTTAACAATTGTTCGACCTCGGCGTCGTTCGTCCGCGCAGCCGGTTGCGTGGGGCTGCGGGTGAGCAGCTTTTTTAATATCGAGTCAGCTTCTCTTTCACTCAGGTCGCCTTGCTTAACCAGGTCCTGAACGCGGCGCCTGGTTTCTTCTTCAAACTGGCTCAGGAAACCCAGGGATGAGTGAATCGTACGCTGCAGGGCAGCCATTCCTTCCTCGCCAGCACGGATCAGGCTGGCAAGCAGGTCGCGGGGGAGGGCGCTGCCCTGTTTTTTCTCCTGCTCAACGATAATTTGGGTTAGGGTGAGGGCGGTCAAATCCTCACCGCTGGTGAAATCGATCACCGTGACATCTTTCCCCTGGCGGATCATCTCAGCGATACTTTCCAGGGTAATGTATTGTTTTGCTTCGGTATCGTATAACTTCCGGTTTGGATAACGCTTTACCAATACCATGCCATCCCTCCACCCCGGCTGCTCAGGACGCTGCAGCCAATCAAAAATCAGATTGTATTATAAGTGATGTAATAAATGTTAATAAGTGGAGCTGCAGCAGGACTGCCTCTCCACTTATTCGCATTTGCAATTCTGACAAATGGCTTTCGGATATTACACTTCAGCCAGATTTCTTAATCAGGAAGTTTTCTTTAGTTCATCAACCTTCTTAGAAAGCGTAGCAACTTTTTCGCCCAGCGTGTCAATATCCGCTTTCGACGGGACGTTTAATTGGCTGAGGACATCTTCAATGCGCTGAGAAAATTGATTTTCGGCTTTTTCGGTTTCTTTCTTGCGGCGCGCGAGCACATCCTTGACCAGTTTCTTCCCGTCCTTCTCAGCTATTTCGCCACGCTCAACCAGCTTGCCGACGAAATCTTCCAGCTCTTCCTGGGCGATAGCAACAGCGCCGATGCTGGCGAGCAGAACTTTGTGGAGCGCTTCAACAAACGGGTTAGCGGTCTCCTGTACATCTGCAACAACTTCATCAACTGTTTCTTCAACTTTCTTTGTTTTTGTAGCCATGGATCTATTTCCTTTCTTTGAGTTACGGATTGATCTGATCGATGAAACGAACACCGAATTTACTGCAATGGTAATTTGCTGAATACCTTGTGCGAATAATGCGGCACTTTTATGACGCACTGCGTCGTAATATTTATATCATAGTGCTTTTTACGTGTCAAGTGGACTAAGCTGTTCTTGACGAGGATTGTTGGATAATCTATACTATGTGTGCTGCGGGTTATGGGACGTCAATCTTATTTCGCGCCAGATCCTGCCTGAGGAGAAGAAAATATGGCTGTATTTCGGGATGCCCAACATTTTTATGACACTGTGGGGGCACTGATGGACCTGGCGAAGTACGATCCAGAGATTGGTAAGAAAATCGCCAAATCGGGGTTAATTATTCAATTCCGTTACTCTCAGCCCGAAGCAACGACAACGGTGAATGCGAAAGATAAACCCACCCAACCGGGTGCATTTGTCGACGTGATCCATGGTCCGGTGGAGTGGACGCCTGAAATCACCATGACAATGAAAGCAGACCTTGCCCATGCTTTCTGGCAAGGCAAAGTTAACTTGATGTCAGCCCTGTCAAAAAAAGAAATCGTCCTCCAGGGATCACAATTGAAAGTCCTGCAGCTCCTGCCTGCAGTCACCCCGCTATTTAAGATTTATCCTACGCTGCTCATCGACAAAGGCTACCCAGAGCTGGTCATGAAATAATCAACCAGCAGTAAATCTGGCTGAAGGAGGATTGTGGTGACAGAAAATAAGGTTGTCCTGGTTACAGGCGTTTCCAGTTATTGGGGAGCCCGCTTTGCTGCAAGACTGATCGACGAGAATGAACGCCTCGGTGAGAAGAGCAGGGGGGACCTGCCTGTCAATTATCACGTCATTGGGGTTGACTCCGAACCGCCGGCTGAAGCGATACGCGGATTAGACTTCATCCAGGCGGATGTGCGTAATCCCTTGCTGGTTGACATTATGAAATCTGAGCAAGTCGACAGCCTGGTGCACCTGGCATGGATGGACTCAATCCGAGCCAGTGAAAAAGCATTCGATCTCAATGTGATTGGCACGATGAAAGTGCTTGGCGCGGCTGCCGAAGCGAAGGTAAAGAAAATCATCCTGAAAAGCAGCACCTCAGTATACGGTGCTTATCCCACCAACCCGGCGTTCCTCAGCGAAGATCAACCCTTGAATGGCAACAAGGATGATCCATCGACGCGCTACCTCGTCGAAGTGGAGGCATTCTGCAATGGGTTCAGAGGCCAGATGCCAGATTTAGCGCTCACCATTTTGCGCTTTGCCAACGTAATCAGCTCGAATCCGATCTCACCGATGGCGCGCTACCTGCGCATGTCGCCGCCACCGGTGTTGTTCGGTTTTGATCCCTTGATGCAGATTATCCATGAGAATGATGTCCTTGAGGCCATGCTGTTCAGCATGAACAACGATATTTCAGGTGTATATAATATTGCTGCCGAGCAGGTCTTGCCGCTGAGTAAGATACTTGGGCTGGTGGGTAAAATACCGCTGCCGCTGATTCACCTGTGTGCTTACTGGAGCCGTGGCGCGATGAAAGCGGCGGGAGTTTCGGTTGGAAATTATTACCCCATCGAGCTGGATTACCTGCGTTATTCCTGCGTAACCGATTTAGGAAAAATGCGAGAGGAAATGCGCTTTACACCGCTTTATTCCGCCGCATCGACTTTAAGAGAGTATGCCGGACATCTGCGCGTGCAAAAAATCAAAACAGCTTCTCCTGATCTGACATATGATGCGGAGCGCTTGCGCGATACCCTTGACCGGCGTCAGAGGCAGCGGGTGAAAGTTGAAGAACCAGTAGAGAAAGTCGAAGGAGCCGGCAATGAGCGCTAAAAAAGCTGCTGCTCATGTACCATCCACAGACCCGCTGGAAGCTTCGATTGTCGACCCGGTAGTCGCAGTAGATGCGGAACGCCCGGATATCCTTCCAGAGCCAATCCAAACGATTACCCCGGATCAGAATTTAGAATCAGTTGAAGCGATTGAACCAGAAAGCGCCAAGACCCCCAGTGAGGCAGAACGGCAAGAGCTGGCTGAAGAGATCGACAAGCTTGTTGAACGTATCCGGGCAACCTCGCCGGATTATTCTCCACCCCCATTTTCTCCTCGACGCCTGGTTCAATTAATATCCGATAACCTGACACAGTTATCTCCCCAGGTGAGCCTGGGGTTCCTCGAGCGGCTGCGCAGTGGGCTGGTCAGTGATGTCTTCGATGCCGATACCTGGAAAGGTATCTGGTATGTGGTGAACTTCTCCATCCAGAGCCAGAAGGATATCATCAAGCGCCGGCTTGCCGGTGAGTATGAGACGGATGAATGGGGCTATGACCCCGAGGTAGTCGAGGCTGTCCGTCCATTTTTCGATTTTATGTACCGCAGGTACTGGCGGGTGCAGACCACCGGAATGGAAAATATACCCGCGGAAAATCGCGCGATGCTGGTCTCAAACCATTCAGGTCAGCTCCCCTTTGATGGCTCGATGATCGGTATGGCGGTGAATAATGAGCATCCAAACCGTCGCCTGGTGCGTGCATTGTATGCGAGCTGGTTCCCAACCCTGCCGGTCATATCGACATTATTTGTCAAGATGGGGCAATCGCTGGCAAACGAAGATAATGGGATCCGCCTGCTGGAGCAGGAGAACCTGATCGCGGTATTTCCGGAGGGGATTAAGGGGGTGCAGAAATTATATAAGGATCGCTATAAGCTGGCGCGATTTGGGCGAGGTGGATTTGTGAGAATGGCGCTGAAGACCGGTGCGCCGATGATTCCGGTTTCGGTGGTCGGCGCAGAGGAGACATATATCTCATTCGCCAACGCTGAGTTGATTGCCAAGCTGATCGGTTTTCCGTTTTTCCCAATCACAATCACCTGGCCATGGCTGGGGCTGCTCGGGTTTATCCCGATTCCCACCAAATGGTACATCGACATCGGCGAACCGGTACCGACAGAGCATTATGGCGGCCAGGCGGCAAATAATCTGTTGTTGGTGTCTCAGCTTTCAGACCAGATGCGCAACCAGGTGCAAAACATGATCTACGCGCGATTGGCTGCTCGCCGGTCAGTCATATTCGGGTAATTAAAACGATACCAAAATGAGCGTCTTTGAAAATTCTGACCAGCTATATAACGTTCTGAAAATTACTTTCTCTAGAATGCACCAGAAATATCCGGAAGCGGCGAAAAAAGTCACTCGCTCCAGATTGCTGCTGCGTATGCGCACCAGCTCGCCAACCACCGAAACTAATATCAACGGGCGGCATAATCCAGCAGAGGTCACCTACGGTCCATCCACCCAAAGGGCAGATATCGAGCTGGATCTGCCTGCCGAGATGCTCCACCGGATATTGATGGGTGAGCTTTCTTTAAAGACTGCATACGCCAGTGGGAAAATAAAACTGCGCGGACCATTGTGGCGGGCTTTGATCCTGGCAGATATTTTTCAATACAGCCAGGCTGTTTACCCGCAGGTTATGAAAGACCTGGAGATTTGATCACGCATCGGGACAGCTAACCGATCCATCTACCTTCTGTACTGCGATTAATTCGAGTGGATTTGCTGGTAATCCAGGATGGTTTCCAAATCGACCAGCGTGTGGGAAAGCATGCGAATGGAGTCTGCCAGCGGGTTTTGTTGATCCCCCATCTTCCTGGCTGCGAGCAATTTTCGAACGACCCTGGGGTCATTCCGCGATTCGGCGATGGTTTTTAATTCTTCAATAACCAGGCGGCGGGTAATCCTGATGTTATGTCTGGAGAGGATATCCCGATAATAGGGGTAATCGATTGCCAGATCCAGGGTGATCGACTCAAAGCCATGCTGGGCGACGCTTAGCCGTGATGAATAGTTCATCATATTACTTGGAAAATAGATGAAATCCTCTGCCTTCGGCTCGATCAGGATGATGTCGACATCCGGGTATGCGCGGCGTAATTGTTTCACATGATAATGCAGACCTGCATGACCAATGATGCGCAGTGTTTGACCTGTCACGGACTGCAGCCCCTGCCTTTTTGCTGGCTGCTGGGCAGATTTATTCTCATTTGACCTGTCCAATTCATTTTCGTGGAATGGAACCATGGGATTGATGCAGACCACCAGTTTTGCCCCGCGTTCGATAGCCAGGTCGATGCTGGCTGCGCCGCGCATGCTTCCATCAATATAATCTTTATTGCCGATTGTCACCGGCTTATACATCAGTGGAATTGCAGAGGATGCCGCCACTGAAGTGGAAATATTCTCTTCCAGGTAGCCAGACCCAAACACTGCCCGTTCACCTGAACCAAGCTCTGTGGCGATGATGTAGAGCTCTCGCTGGAGGTCGTCGAACCTGTTGGAGAGGTTAAGCGCCTGAAGGGTTTTCCGTATATAGCTCTCTAAGCCCATCCCGTCGTAAAATCCATTGGGCAGGGTTTCGCCAAATGACCAGACCAGATCGAACAGGGTCATATCAAATATATGTCGAATGTAATAAGCCCATGCAGACAATAATTCTCCAGGCAGGTGCAGACCCCAATCGAAATAGTCTGATCGATTCAGGCGGAACAGGTGCTGCCGGTCGATCGATTTGATCTTTTTGTTCGAACCATCGATGACCCCATACATGACTTCTGGGCTTACACCGTTCGCCAGGAACGCCGTTACCAGGGCGCCAGCACTGGTGCCAATGTAGATATCAAAATCGGTGACAGCCAGGTCGATGAGCAAATCATCAATGGCTCTTAAAGCTCCGATCTCGTAAACGGCGCCTGACAACCCGCCTCCGGCAAGAACCAGTGCTGTTTTATGCTTGGGTTTCATGGGTTTAAATAAGAAAACATGTTACGCCTTATAATTGCGATTAGCTGACACTATGACCCCACAACCGTTAAAGATTCTATCATTAAGTGATATTTTAGTCTCGTTTATCTACAGCCCGCAGGTGAAACAGCGTTTTGATGACGTGGACTTGGTGCTGGGTTGTGGCGACCTGGCTTATTATTATCTGGAATATGTGCTCACATCGCTAAACGCGCCGTGCTTTTTCGTGCGCGGAAACCATGATAAAGTCGTAGAATACAGTCTGGAAGGACAGCGGACAGCACCGGCAGGTGCATTCAACCTGCACCGCCAGGTGGTTGAATGTCGTGGCTGGCTGCTGGCTGGTGTTGAAGGAAGCTTACGATACCGCTACGGACCCTACCAGTACAGCCACCGGGAGATGTGGTTTCATGTATTTCAGCTTCTGCCGAAACTGCTGGCAAACCGCATCCGCTATGGCAGGTTTCTCGATATTTTTGTGTCTCATTCTCCACCGGCTGGTGTCCATGATTTGCCTGATTTACCACATCAAGGAATTAAAGCCTTTCACTGGTTGGATCGGGTCTTCAAGCCCGCCTATCATATCCACGGGCATGTGCACCTTTACCGACCTGATTCAGTGAACAGCTCGTTGATCGGTAGAACCGAGGTAATCAACACGTATCCGTATCGCAGCAATACCTACCGTCTGGAACAGCCACCCAGGGGTAGCTGAATTAAGTAAGGAGCTTGATCCAAAATGTTCGACCAGATGGCAAAGCAAGACTTTGAGCGAGCGTTTAACCGGGCGACCTGGCGGCGTATCCTGGGGCGATTGACAGGCGCTGGCAGCCAGCTTCTGCCATACGATGAAGTTCGGGCGCGGCTGCCATTGCGCGGACAGCATTATATTGGGCTGCAGCAGGTACCCATTGAAAAAATAATCGGCAGCATGGGTCGTTACAATGATTTCGACCGGGCATTCCTTCCCACGCAGAAGCGCACAATGGAACGCTGGATAAATATCGACAAGGCGCACTATGCGGACGTCATCCTTCCACCGGTGGAGCTGATTAAGATTGGCGAGGTCTATTTTGTGAAGGATGGCAATCACCGCGTTTCGGTAGCAAATGAGCGCGGACAGAAAGAAGTGGACGCATACGTCACCGAGATCGATATTCCCTTCGAGCTCACGCCAGAAATGAAATTTGATGAGCTGGAATTAAAAAGCGCTCGAGCAAAGTTCCTGGCGCAAATTCCTCTTGAAGATAGTCTTCCCGATGTGGATATCCAGCCAACCATCCCGCAGGTCTACCCGATGCTGGTAGAACATATTGAGACACACCGCTGGTATCTGGGCGTGGAAAAGCGCAGCGAGGCGTCTTTGGGTGAGGCAGTTACTTCATGGTATGCGTATGTGTACCTGCCGCTCGTCGAGTTGATCAGAGAGCAAGGGCTTTTAAAGTCCTTCCCCAAATTGAGTGAAGCTGATTTGTATATGTGGGTGATGGAATACCATAAATACATGCGCCTGGCATATTACAGCGAGAAGGGCGATGAGGAAATTGCCAGGGCTATTGCCGCTCAACAATTAATTAGAGATTTTCCCCAACCGGATGTTGGGAAATTAATCGACCTGGTCAATCATACTCAATCGCTGGATAAAATCGTATTGGATCAGGAACAGGCAAAATTCCAGGAGGAGACGAAGATATTGGAGCTGCGAGCGGATGCGCTGATCCTGACTTCTATGCCCGGACAGTACGCCCGCTTGCTGGATCATATTGCCACCCACCGCTGGTATCTGGGAGAAAACGAGAAGGTAGAAATACCTTATCCGGATGCAGTGACATCGTGGTACGACAATGTCTATATGCCGATCGTGCAAATCATCCGTGATCAGGATGTGCTCAAAGAATTTCCAAACCGCACCGAGACAGACCTTTATCTGTGGATCGTGAAGCACCAGTGGTATTTGAAAGAAACTTATGGTGGAGAAATTACGATTCAAAGAGCTGCTGATGAGGTTCTCGTCCAGCACGCTCGCTCAAAGCTGAGCAGCCTGCTGCAAAAATTATCTCAGCGAGCAGCAGAAATCCTTCACCGGGAGCATTGATTTTGTAGTATAAAAAAATGTACTATATACTTGAACATTAGCGTAAAATAAAAGCTCGAGAAAAGGAAGGACCTGATGAGAAACGGCGCAATTTTCTGGGGGGTAGTACTGATCGTCATCGGTACGATCATCCTGTTGAGCAATTTAGGCTTGCTCCCGGCGAATGCCTGGCAGATTATCTGGCCGCTCGGCGTGATCGCGCTGGGCTTCTGGTTTCTGTGGGGGATTTTCCGGCGCCCAACCGTTCAAAACAAACATGTCGAAATTGAGCTGAGAGACGCCCAGCGGGCGGTGATCAAATTGCGTCACGGCGCCGGGCGGATGAGCCTGGGCGCGACGGGTGAGGGTGTAAACCTGCTAGCCGGTGATTTTGGCGGTGGGGTGATCGTTGATGAACGCATGGAAGGCGACCTGCTCAAGGTTAAGCTCAAGACTCCAGAGCAGTGGTACCCAACCTTCAACCGCCCTGGGACGAGCCTGGATTGGAACCTGCTGGTAAAGGAGCGAATTCCAATCGATCTGGATATCTCTACCGGAGCCAGTGATGCGCGCCTGGATCTCACGCGATTAATGATTCCATCCTTGAAATTGTCGTCTGGCGCCAGCTCAGTTCAGGTGCAGCTGCCTGAATCGGCAGCCGATATGAGAGCTGAGTTCAAGACTGGTGCAGCCAGTTTGATCTTGCGGGTGCCTGCCAAAGTTGCCGCTCAAATCAAAGTTACCGGAGGTCTGACATCGATCCGCGTAGATTCAGCCAGGTTTCCAAAGCAAGGTGGGGTTTATCAATCACCTGATTATGAAGCGGCAGTCAATAAAGTAACCATTCGGGTTGAGACCGGCGTAGGTTCGGTGGATATTCGATAGATCAGGTGGTGAGATGAACTTAAACGAACGCAAGCTGGCGGAGGGCATTTTGTTCACCGATATGTACCAGCTCACAATGGCGCAACTGTATTACCGCACCGGGATGCAGGACAAGCAGGTCCAGTTCGACCATTACTTTCGCGAATACCCGGACTATGGCTCGCATAAAGCGGGGTACTGCATCAATGCCGGCTTGGAATGGCTGATGGACTGGATGCTGGCAACTCGCTTCCGCGAGGAAGATCTGCAGTATCTGCGCAGCCTTAAGTCTCGAACAGGCGCACAGCTCTTTGCAGATGATTTCCTGGACTGGCTGAAACGAGAGGGTAGCTTTGAGGGCTTGTGCATCGCGGCGATCCCGGAAGGCAGGGTGATCCATCCCAATGTGCCCCTGACGGTTGTTCAGGGACCACTGGCAATGACACAGGTCCTGGAGACGGCTCTGTTGAACAAGCTGAATTACCAGATTTTGATCGCCACCAAGGCAGCGCGCATCCGCGAGATTGGTCATGCCCAGGTGATGATGGAATTTGGATTGCGCAGAGCACCCGACCTGGGAGGCAATGCAGGCGCGCGGGCTGCCATCATTGGCGGCGCAGACTATTCCTCGAACGTTGGCGCCTCGGCAGTGCTTGGGATTGCCCCGAAAGGCACCCACGCACATAGCATGGTGCAGCTCTACATGGCAATCGGGCTGACCGAGCTGGATGCCTTTCGTGCTTATGCGGACGTTTATCCAGACGACTGCTTGCTACTGGTGGATACAATCGATACGATGGAGAGCGGCATCCCGAACGCGATCATCGTGTTTGATGAATTACGCAAGGCTGGTCACAAGCCGATGGGGGTGCGCCTGGATTCAGGCGACCTGGCATTTCTGAGCATCCAGGCAGCCCGGCAATTGAATGATGCTGGATTTCCGGATGTCTCGATCGTGCTTTCTAACAACCTGGATGAGCTGGTGATCTGGCAGATCGTGACGCAGATCAAGGAAGAAGCCGCCAGATATGGCGTCGATGCCGACGACCTGATCAAACGACTGGTATATGGTGTGGGCACGCGCCTGATCACCTCCTGGGGCGAGCCGGCGCTGGGCGGTGTGTATAAGCTGGTGGCGGTGTGCGAAAATAATGCCTGGGTGCCGGCAATTAAGATCTCCGAATCACCGGCAAAGACGCCCAATCCGGGAAATAAACGGGTCTGGCGGCTGTATGACCGGCGCGGCAAAGCCACCGCCGATCTGGTTGGACTGGCGGATGAAGACCCTCAAAATATGAAGCGCATCCAAATGCACCATCCAAGCGACCACACCAAGTTCCGGGCATTGGAACGCAGTGAGATCTCGGAGATTGAGCCACTGCTGGTGGACGTTTACCGGGAAGGCAAAGTCGTTTGTGATTTTCCAACCATCGAGCAAATGCAGGAAACTCGCAAGTGCGACGTCGAAAGGCTGGATTCTGGTGTGCGGCGTATCATGTATCCCCATATCTACCATGTTTCTTTGACGCAGCAGTTGTGGAATTTAAAGCAGCAGCTCATCGCAGATGCAACAGGAGAAGCATAAGCTGCCTTATGGAGTGATGTTGATCGTGAATTTGCTGCCGGAGGTCAAGAATAATGTTTAAATGGCTTGGGTCACGTCTGTTCTGGGGAGTTACTCTCGTTCTGGGTGGGGTGATATTTTTACTCGAAAACCTGGAAGTGATCCATTTTGCTGATATATTTTGGGCTTTGCTGGTGGGTCTGGGCGGTGTCTTCTTTTTCTCAATCTACTACTCTGACCGACTCAACTGGTGGGCGGTGATTCCAGGTTTCACATTATCGAGCATCGCTGCCAGCATCTTGCTCGATTATTTCGCGCCTGCAGCCGCGGATATTTGGGGTGGGTCGATTATCCTTGGCGGGATTGCCCTGGGATTTCTGGCCATTTACCTGTTGAATCGCCAGCTCTGGTGGGCGATCATCCCCGCGGGTGTACTGCTGTCTATCAGCCTGGCAGTCGGGCTATCATCGCTGCTACCAGGGTTGGAGACGGGCGGAATTGTGCTGATCGGGATTGGCATTACATTTGCAATCCTCTCGATGATCCCCCTTGCAGAAGGTCGGATGGTCTGGGCGTGGGTGCCTGCGGTTGTATTGGTGGTCACTGGTTTCATCATAACCGCGGCTTCCAACCAGACCCTGGTGGTTGTCTGGCCGCTTGCCCTGATTGCTGGCGGGATTCTGCTGCTTTATGTTACCTTTCGTTCGAGGAAGCGAGGCTATACAAGATGACATTGTTTCGCAGTCGGGAGGACGTGCTGCTGGGTGGTGTCTGCAGCGGGTTGGGTCGATATTTGGGCATGAATCCAACCTACGTGCGGCTATTTTTCATATTGCTGGCAGTCGGAAACGGCATCGGCATTCTCATTTACCTGCTTCTATGGCTGATGATCCCGTTAGACAGTCAGATAAACCGGTTGGACCACCAGGACCGGCAGCTTGTTGGACAGCTCATTTTCCCTGAGAGCTCTGGTAAAGCAAGGCAAAATCCGGATCACAGCTCAAGGTATGACCTGACGCTGTTTGCTGGTATAGCACTGATCACGCTTGGCTTTCTTTATCTTGTCTCTCAATTTCACCTGCCCTGGTTAGAATGGCTGGATTATGGACTGATCTGGCCGATCATTTTGTTATTTGGTGGTTTGGCGCTATTATTCCGCCAACCAAGAGGAGGAAAGAGCCATGAACGAAGAAACGGAAATTAACCCGACTGAAGATGGAGAGGTCGAAAAGGCTGCACCTGAAACGCCACCCAGTGTTGAACCTGAAATCCTATCCAGTCCACCGCCTCCAGGAGTAGAACCTGAAATCCTATCCAGTCCACCGCCTATCCAGCCACCGTCGTAGAACCTGAAATCTTTTCCAGCCACCACCACCAGTTGCAACGCCAGAAGCAGCGGAGGTGGAAATGCAGACAGCGGTATCCGTCGAGCAGATACAAAGTGAGGCTACTCAGCCGCTGCCACCCAAAGCCGAGAAAAGCAAGCACCGCCGTAAACGGATCAGCCTGTTTTTCCCATTGCTCTTGATTTTCATAGGCGTCGTATTCTTATTACGCAACTTCGGTTACATCAATGCGGATACCTGGGATTTATTAATCAACCTGTGGCCGGCGATATTCATCGCCCTGGGTTTAGATGCAATCTGGCGCGGCGAGGGCATAACCGGAGCGATATTTAACCTGGGAATTGGCGTGGTTTTTCTGCTCGGTAACTTCGGTCTCCTGGAAATGAGCCCGTGGATGGTATTGATTACGCTCTGGCCGGTGTTATTGATCGCCATTGGATTTGATATGCTCACCGGTTGGCGCAAATCTACCTGGATCACCCTGTTGGGAGTGGTGGTCGTCCTCGGTGTATTGGTTGGGGCATTATGGTTTGCCGGGGTACGCCTGCCGGGCAGCCAGGTTCAGCAGGGCGAAACGATTGAAGTGCCCATTGGTGACGCAACCCAGGCACGCATCAGCATCGAGCCAGGGGCGGGCAGGTTAATCCTCGGCCGGACGGACACCGCAGAAATGCTGCTCACCGGCACTGTTCCACCGGCGAGAGAAGGCAGCAGCGTCATTGTGGACACTTCCCAGGAAGGCAGCCTGGCAATAGTCGACATAAGCTCAGCAGGCCTGCAATTTTTCTACTCGCAAGATCAAATGGCATGGGATCTCGGCGTTACCGGCGAGCTGCCGGTGGAGATGGAGGTTGATCTTGCAGCCGGTGAATCTTATTTGAACCTGGGTGGCTTAAACCTGGAAAACCTGGATTATTCGATGGCTGTCGGAGCAGTTCAGATCGTGCTGTCGGATGCAGACAATTTCAATGGCAAGCTTTCAGGCGCGATTGGTACACTGCGCATCGTGGTACCGCAAAATGTTGGCGTGGAAATCCAGATGAATACGGCACTGGTCTATCGTAATATACCGGAGGACTATACCCGCCATGATCATCTGTACACCTCACCAAATTATGATCAGGCTGAGTACAGGATTCGATTGGAAGTCAACCTGGCGATCGGGCAGGTGATGGTGGAACAGCAGTAAATCGCTTATAAATTCAACCAGCGGGCGGATGATTTGGGCAACTCGGCTAAAGAGCCGGCTACCACTGTGCATGTCGGCAGCGAGTCCATGAACATCCGCCCGTATTTTTTTGTCAGGATGCGCCGGTCAAGCACCGCCACGACGCCGCGGTCAGATTGCGTGCGAATTAACCGGCCAAAACCCTGCCGAAAGCGCAGGATCGCCTCTTGCAAGGAGTATTGATAGAAAGGATCCTCAAAAGTTTCCGAGCGCGCAGAAATAATCGGATCTGAGGGGACATCGAAAGGAAGCTTGGCAATCACGAGCACAGACAGCGCATCCCCAGGGATATCCACGCCTTCCCAGAAGGCACGCGTTCCCAGCAAAACGGCGCGCTCACTGCTGCGGAAGGTTTCCAGTAAGGTGTTGGGTGAAGCACCTTCGCCCTGCTCATAGACCATGATATCGTTTTTGAGCAGCACCGGGCTGATCGCTTGCGAAGTGCGTTTGAGCTGGTCGTAGGATGTGAATAAGACAAGTGTCCGTCCGCCGGTGGCTTTACACAGGCTGATCAGACCATTTTCGATGCCGCGCTGGTGACCACTCCGGTCGCCAGGCTCGGGGATATCATTTACCAAATACAGCAAGGCTGCGGTCTCATAATTAAATGGAGAACCCAGTGCCAGCTCGTAGGCATCTTCGGCATTCAACCGGCCGCGCAGGTAATCAAACTCGCCGGCGGTGGTGAGTGTTGCGGAAGTCAGGATAACGGCTGATTTCTCTCGCCAGAGATAATGCTCCATCAGCGGGCCGATGTGAACGGGAGCAGAATGGAGCGAAACCCGGTAGCCGGATGGCTGTATCTCTACCCAATACACACGGTCTGCAGTTGGCTCAAAAACCAATGCGTTGACTTCATCGTGGAATTCTTTCAGGCGGCGCAATGCGTTCGAGAGATTCCCGATCAGCTCGTCATCGCCTTCAGCCAGAGCCTGGGTGATTTCAAGCAGTCCCTGGATAAGTTTATTGGTATGGTCGAGCAGTGATGCCAGTGTGCGCTGGGCATTGTCCCATGCCAGCTCAACTTCTCCCCAGGCGGGTTGGGCGCGCGTTGCCGGGACGACGCGTTCCTGGTGCGAGTACATCCCAACCTCGCGGCCGTCGCGCTGGTCGTGTAAAAAGTGGTCGATGCTGTGGAAGAACTCTTTGCCCAGGGCTTCCATCCGGAAAGCCAGGTCAGTGATGTGCTGGACAAGGAAATTCAACGAAGCATAGTCGTCGGGCGGCAGGATCGGCTGGGTGGCGCTCAACGCCCAGCCCAGCAAACCGGAGGTTGGACCGCCCAGCTCCCGCAGGGCGCGCTCGACGTCCACCTGGGTCATGTGAAAGCTGAGTGCATTGGTAGTGGCGTCTTCCAGGTGGTGCGCTTCGTCAATAATCAAATAGTCGTATTCGGGCAGGACACGATTGCCGGTGGCGACATCTGCCAGCAGCAAGGCATGGTTGACCACCAGAATGTGCGCGCTTTCCGCAGCCTGGTGCGCCTGGTGGAAGGGACAGATACCATCCATACGCCGGACGCAATTATCAGTGGAGCACAGCTCGTCCTCGGCGGAGAGCTTATTCCAAACCATACGCTCGGTGGGGCCGTTCAGGTTAAGCTCACCCCGGTCTCCCGTCTGGCTGCCCTGGAGCCAGACCAGCACCTTAGCCAGCACACGCATTTCCTCAACGGTTTCAGGGCCATGCCGGCGCAGACCTTCCAGGCGGCGCGGGCACAGGTAGTTGCCCCGACCTTTAATCACCGCGGCTTGGACATTGATCCCCAGTGCCTTGCGCAGGTCTGGGATATCCTTGTTAATCAGCTGATCCTGCAGGTTGATGGTATTGGTCGAGATAACCACACGGCGGTTGTTCTGCACTGCCCAGATGGCTGCCGGGATCAGATAAGCCATGCTTTTGCCGGTGCCCGTACCCGCCTCAACTAACAGGTGGCGGTGTTGGGAAAGTGCCTGGGTGACCGCGCGCAGCATTTCAACCTGCTGCGAGCGGTATTCGTAGCTCGGAAAATGGTGCGAGAATAAGCCACCCGGCTCGAGAACCGAGGCGACGCCATCGACGTCCAGCGGGCGTAGATCTTCACTGGGCTGCAGCGGCGCGATTTGTGCTCCGCGCGGGCGGTTGAAAATTGGCCCATCGTAGATGCGACCCATATTTTGCGCCGGGACGATCTCACGCGAGCGGAGGCGCATCACCTCGTGCAGCGGCATATACCCGCCCCATTCTACCTTCTCCGCCAGGCGCAGAATCTCCGCCAGCAGGCTTAGGGGCAGCTGCATGGCTTCCTCGAGCAGCCGCAGGTAGACCGCATGAGTGGCACGAGCGTCGTCGAGTGCCCGGTGAGTGGCAGGTAATAACACTCCCAACGCCTGCGCCAGCGCTCCCAGGCTGTAGCGTCCGGCGCCGGGAAGCAGCACGGCGGCAAGCTCGTACGTATCGAGAGAATCGTTGTAACCCAGGATATTTTGCCGGCGCAAAAAACTCAGATCAAAGCGGATGTTTTGGCCTAAGATGGGTGAATCGCCCACAAATCCAGATAGGTCGGATAGGACTGCCTGGAGTGGTGGCGCTTTCGCCACCATCTGGTCGGTGATGCCGGTTAATTGCGTGATGAAAGGTGGAATCCGTCGACCAGGATTGACCAGCGTGGACCATTCTTTTTCCACCCGGTGACCATTAAATCGCAAAGCCCCAATTTCAATGATAACGTCACGGTCGGGGTCCAAACCGGTGGTCTCGATGTCCAGGGCGACGATGGATTGCATGCGCAGGATTATACCATCCTCACCTCGCCGGCCGATTTGGGGCAGGATGATGTGCTGTATTCGGCGCACCTCGTGACAACAAAGCGGAGAAAATTTATAATTAAGCTGAGCTGCGGAGCTATGAGCATTACTGGTTTGGGCTGGTCCAATCCTTTTGCTAAGAACCTTGTTCCTGAAATGTTGGTCAGGAGGGAAATTGCGATGATCGATCCTGGGTTGCCACTCATCGACCTGCACCGCCACCTGGATGGCAATGTGCGCCTCGAAACGATCCTGGATTTGGGTGCCCGGCATAACATACACCTGCCAGCCTGGGACGTTGAGGGGCTGCGTCCCTTTGTCCAGGTGACTGAGCCCCAGCCTCGGTGTGATGGATTTTATCGCCAGGTTCCAATTTATGACCGCGGTGATGGTGGATTACGATGCCTGCCGGCGGATTGCTTATGAGAATGTTGAAGACGCCCGGCGCGAGGGGCTGGATTACGTTGAGCTGCGTTTCAGTCCGGGGTTTATGGCTGAGACTCACCGGCTTTCTCCAACCGGTGTGGTTGAAGCGGTTGTGGATGGTATCCAGGCTGGGAGAAGGGATTATCCAGCAGCCGGTAAACCTGATCGGCATCCTGAGCCGCACCTATGGGGCGCAAGCTGGAGAGAAGGAATTAAAGGCTTTGCTCAGCCAGCGCGACGCCATTGTTGCGCTCGACCTGGCGGGCGATGAAGCACACTTTCCAGGCGCTTTATTCGATGAGCACTTCAAGTTAGCACGCCAGGCGGGCTGGCAGATCACTGTCCATGCCGGCGAGATCGAAGGACCAGAGAGCATCTGGCAGGCGGTGAGAGGATTGAAAGCCGCCCGGCTTGGGCACGCAGTGCGGGCGGTAGAGGATGCTGCCCTGTTGGATACTTTGCGGGATGAGCGGATTGGGATCGAATCGAATTTAACCAGCAATGTTCAAACCAGCACCGTTGTGGATTATGCCAGCCATCCGGTTCGCCAGTTCCTGGATCACAGCATCCTGGCGACCTTGTGCACGGACGATCCGGGGATCAGCGGTATCGACTTGCATCACGAATACAATGTTGCCGCTGCAGCGGCGGGACTAACCGAAGACCGAACACGCAAGATGCAGATGAATGCACTCGAAATTGCATTTCTGCCTCAGCAAGAGAAAAAGCTGCTTTTGGAGCAGAAAAGGGCAGCTCAATAAGGCTCAAGGGACTGATTGAACCTGGGTCTCATCTGCCATGGCAGTCAGCTGGATTTGGAGCTGTTGAGCGCCATAAACAGCCGTTGCCTCCGGGGCTTGTAAAATCTCCTGGCTGCCTGAAGACCAGCTATCATTAAGGCTGCCATTTCCCCCACCGCCAACACAGGCGAGCATTGCCAGCGAAAGCACAATGACGATTAACAACAGACGAGTAGTCGCTTTCTTCATAGCGTATGTTCTCTGGTTTCATTCCTAACGATAATGCTTTCGTGCATAACCTTTCTGTTGCGAGAATCGTGCCAGACCGGTTATTTTTAATTAATTTGAACAGTATTTGGATTTATATTGAGTTTGTTAATTTACCCCGTAGCACATGTTAACGTGACAAACATCACCAGGTAGGGACTTACATCTGGCACTAGGAAAGGGTTAGCCCGTCATGCCAAAATGGAAGAAACTACCGACATGAGGGGTCTCACATGCAAAGGTTGAATCGAGCCGCCCATCGGAACACCAGGAAAGCCGCTTTAACGCTCATCCATCTACTGGTTGTGCTCTCGTTGCTTCTGCCCAACCTGGTTGTCACCGCTGCCCCAGGAAGAGCAAACCCTGAAAAATCAGAAGCGGCATCCAGAGTCAGCTCAGAAGACGAGCAGGAGACTCCCGCAGCCAAGCCCACTCCCACAGCACCTTCAGCAGCAGAACCGAGCCAAGCAGAAGAACCCTCACCAAGCCCAACCCCAACCCCGACACCAAGCCCAAATGACCCACCTGACCCAGGCAGCTACCGGCTGGAGATAGAGCTGCTCACACCGGCAGCCAGCCCTGGCGAGAGTGTTGCAATCGCCTGGCAGGTCTCCGGCTGGACAAAAGCCAGTCAAGAACTAACGTTGCGGCTGGAACTACCATCCCACACAGCATTAGCTGGAGCGGAAAGAGAACCGGAAAGCCGGGTGCAGAGTGCCAGCGGTACGAGCCTGGTGCAGATCGAAGACGGAGCCATCGGTCCATACGACATCCAGGTCATCCTGCTGTGGGAAGGCAAAGAGCTACAGCGCCAGAGTGTGCAGGTAGCCGAAAGTGGTAAAAGCCAGGTCGGAGAGGCAGGCGGAACAGCCAGCGGACTTGGTGAGCGCGTGAAAGTAAACATACCTGCCGGAGCAGTCGCCGAAACGCTGACGCTGCACATTCGACGACCTGCCCCAGCCTCCCAACCGCTGCACAGCCTGAGCGGGCAGCCCTTCGAAGTGCATGCAGTGGGACAGGATAGCGGGAGCGAGCAGCACCAGTTTGCCCAACCGCTGACCATCCATTACACCTATGACCCCGAGGAAATCCAGGGCGACGAGCGCTACCTGCGAATGTATCGCTATGATCCAGAACAGAACAGTTGGCTGCCACTGCCGAGCCGGGTAGACATTATCAGCCACACGGTGAGCGCTGAAACAACCCACTTGAGCGTGTTCGACGTCACACTGGAAGGCTGGGAAGCCACGCGCCTGCCAGGACTACAGGAGTTCCAGGTAGCACAGTTCGCTGGGGCAGCCAGCGCTGGCTACAGCCTATGGGCGCCGCCAGGTCCGGGCGGACTGCAGCCGACACTGGAGCTTAGCTACAACAGCCAGGCAGTAGAAAATGCAATAGCCGGGCAAACCCAGGCAAGCTGGGTAGGAATGGGCTGGAGCCTGGAAACCGGAGCGGTGGAGCGCAACCAGAACGGCACCCCTAACTATACCGGTGACGACACATACAGTATACAAGCCGGGGGAATCAGCAGCCTCCTGCTGCCAGGAGGAGACGGCTACTACCACACCAGCAGTGAAAGCTACTGGCGCATCCAATATGACGCACAGAGCGACAGTTGGATCGCCTGGGACAAGAGCGGAGTGAAATACAGCTTTGGCGATAGCGCAGGCACACGCGCCCAATACCCGTCCGGTTATCATTACAATTGCCAGAGCCAGAATTACACCAGCGACCCCACCACCTGGCGTTGGTCGTTGCATAAAGTACGCAATGTTTATGGTCAAGAACTGGAATACAGCTACACCACCGATACACAGCTCAAGACGCACCCTTGCGACGAGAACCTGAGCTTCAACACCGCCATCGCCGTCTATCCGGCAGGCATCAGTTACCCAGGAGGAAGCTACCAGGTAGCGTTCGACCTGGAAGGACGCACCGACTACAAAAGCGAATGGACGCAAACCGATACACTCAACTTCTACCAGCGCTATCGATTGGATAAAATCCGCGTCCCTGAAACAAGGCGCCACCATCCGCAGCTACGATCTCAGCTACGCCAGCAGCGGGGTGATCTATCCCACAGTAAGTTGGAGCGCGGGAGGCGCAACGCTGACGCTGAGCGGGCTGCAAGAAACAGGAGTAGATGGGATCAACCGGCTGCCACAGCAAAGCTTCAGTTACGATGCGCTGCACCTCGTTGAAAGCGCCAACGGCTACGGCGGGCGAGTGGAAAATGGATATGAAAGTACTCCCTGGCATGACGTGGCAACCACCACAGCCAAGACCCTGGCAGAAACCGAATGCGTGCTGCAGCAAGGGAGCTGGAAGCCATTGAACATGACCGGCTACAACGGTGGAGCAGCCTGGTGCCAGGTCAACAGCCAGGGCAAGCCGCTGCTATACATCAGTGGCTCAGCGTATATGAACGTACCGCTCGGGCTATACCAGCCTGGAGCAGTATACCGCGCAGGCTACCAGATGTACAACGAAGGCAGCCAAAGCCTGGACGTAGCCGTTGGCTTGCACGATGGCAACGGAGTGATCCTCGCCCAAACCGCCACGGGGCTGGGAAGCGGAGGCTACTACGAGATTCGCGGGGTTGCCGTATTGCCCGCCGCAAGCGCCAGCAGCCTCCGCGTGCACCTGAGCTGTAGTGGAGTCTGCCGGGTAGAAGCGCCTGAGCTGGAGCTGCTTCCAACCCGCTACCGGGTGGTCGCGCAGCGCCAGTACGACGGGCTGGAAGCCAATCCCCAAGAATACAGCTACACCTACGACGGAGCAGCCAGCAACGATTGCGCCCACTCAGCCGCGGCATGCAGCGAAAACCCCTACACGGCAGCAACCAGCGAAGGGCGCGGGCACGCCATGGTAGAGCAGAGCGCGCCGGACGGGCGGGTGAGCAGCAGCTATTACCAGCAGGACGACATCCTGAAAGGTCAGCCCAGCGCCGAGCTAACCATGAGCGCAAGCCTGACCGACGACTTCGAAAGCGACACCCCGAACCCGAATACCTGGAGCGGTCTGGATGGCGGCGCGCCGGAAACAAGCACGTTGAAGGAGACAAAGCGTTGAAAGTAGTCGGAGACACCGCCTGGCGTGGGGTGGAAAGGACCAGCGCCAGCCTGGAAGACGGAGAAGTCGCCCTGCTACAGTTCCGGCTGGAAAACAGCGCCAATGGCGTGGTAACCATCGAAAGCGGCGTGTACGTACAGCCGGGTTACCAGCGATTAGGAGTATTTGCCCATCCGGATGGCAGCCTGAAAGCGCAAAAGAACGACGGGAGCGGTTTCATCAACGCCAAGACCCTGATCCCCAGCGGGCAGTACCAACGCGAAGCCTGGACGGTGCTGCTGCTAGCTGTGGATGCGCAGCAGTTCCACCTGCGCGCCTGGCAGCGGGACAACCCGGCGAAGGCAGGCAGCTACGAAGTCAGCCTGAACAGTGGAGGAGGCTGGAGACTCGCCGCCTGGGCGCAGAATGGAGGACTGTGGCTGGACGGCTACCGGGAAGGTCGGCTGTATACGCTCAGCCTGAACCAGTATGAGGTGAGAGACGACATACCGCTGGGAACGCTGCCCGCCCCGGCAGGCGGTGGAGATGCATACAGCGGACTGGACATCACCTGGAGCGGATTGGACATCCAGGAGAGTTACACCTATGAAGGAGATGGAGAATGGATAGGGCGGCGAAGCGAACAGAAGTACGACAGCTATGGCAACCCGGTGCGGGAAGTTGAATCCGCTTGGGCGCCGCAGAGCAGCACCTGGCAAGACCTGCGCGTGCAAGCACCGGCTACTACCCCAACGTTAGCGCCGGAACCTATCTGGTTGGGCTGGCGGGTTGGCAAAATAGTTATGCCTGCCCGGCTGGATACAGCAACGGTAGCTGCTCCGAAAACTACGCCTACCCCAATAATCCGCCCTCAGCCTGGGCGCAGAGCTCGATCACCTATTTATACGACAACCATACCAGCGGGCAGCAGCCGCCCAGCCAGGGCATACTGAGCGGGCAGCGCAGCTTCTCAATACTGGGCTAGCCCGCCCAGTAGTGATGCGCGCTTCAGAGACGAAAGTCACCGCATATGACGCTGGGGGGATCCCACCGAGCAGCGGGTGTACACGGGAGAAGGAAGCGAAGCGCAGTATGGCGTAGGAAACCTGCACGTGACCAGCAGCAGTTACGACGCAACCTTCCATACCTACCGGATCAGCGAGAGCAATGCACTGGGGCAAGCGACGAC
>CAVZGO010000008.1:0-47357 GCA_963774935.1 uncultured Chloroflexia bacterium | reverse complement strand
GTCGGCCTGATCGGTGCTCCCGAAGGTATTCAGAACCTGGGTCACCATCCCGAAGTACCAATCCATCTCGCCGCAGTCGACGAGCGATTAACGAGCATGGATATATTTTGCCCGGACTGGGTGACGCTGGCGATCGACAATTTGGAACCGGATAAGGGGAATTGGATGATACCACAACAGATAGGACGCTACATCGTACAATCGGAGCTCGGACGCGGCGGGATGGCAACCGTTTATCTTGCCCGAGATCCAAATTTTGATCGCGAGGTTGCGATCAAGGTGCTGCCGGAAGTATTCTTACACGAGCCCCAATTCCGCACGCGTTTTGAAAGGGAAGCAAAAACGATCGCCATGCTGGAACACCCGGCGATTGTCCCGGTTTATGATTTCGGCGAGGTGAATGACCAGCCGTATATTGTCATGCGCTACATGGCGGGCGGCACCCTGGCTGATCGCATCGAACGAGGACCGCTATCACTCGATGAGGTTTCTCGTCTCATCACACGTCTGGCGCCAGCGCTCGACGCTGCACATGCCCATGGAATAATCCACCGCGATCTGAAACCTGGCAACATCTTATATGACCAGTACGGGAATGCTTTCTTATCAGATTTCGGCATCGCACATCTGGCTGCAGAAGGATTAACCACCCTCACCAGTGGAATGGCAATAGGTACGCCTGCTTATATGAGTCCCGAACAGATTTCAGGGCGACAAGAAGATTGATGGCAGAAGCGACCTGTATTCACTTGGTACGATGGTTTATGAAATGCTCACCGGGCAGATGCCTTTCCAATCAGATACACCTGCCCAGATGATGATGATGCAGATTTTGCAACCGGCGCCGCGAATTCTGGATGCACCGCAGACTTGCCCCCTTCATGCAATTTCATTATCACCAAGGCAATGGCAAAAAACCCTTCGGATAGATATTCCACCAGCGGAGAGTTAGCCGCAGCCTTGCAAATGGCAGCCTTCAACGAACCCGCTGCTACACCCGCAATCGCGATGGCAGTAAACCCACCCGGTAGTCCGGTAGTCGCCGCAACAGTCGCAGTAAGCAATCCCGCCACCCCAATTCCACAGGGGATATATGCTGGTAGCCCCACGAGCCCACCTCCGGGTGGAATGACCTTGCCACAGCCAGCAGTGAAAACCAGTCGAGGCATACCTTCCTGGTTGATTGTCCTTGTGCTGGTGCTGTTATTAGCAGCAGCGGGGATCGGATATCTCGGTTACAAAGGGTTTGGGCCTCTGGCAATGTTAACCCCCGTGGAGAAGGAAGAAGAAGCTGTCCAAGCTGACGCGTTAGAGAGCACCGCCATCCAACCCACCTCCATACCAACGGCAGCAGAATCATTAGCCGCGCCTGTTGAGGAACAGTTAACCCCTGCATCCAACACCCAGGCTACTTTGGCGATTAGTGAAATTACACCTACGGCAATTCTTGCTGCTGCCATTCAACCTTCAGCAACAATTGAGATCATCATTTCACCAACGGAACCGCCTCCCGCGACTTCTACGCAAGCAATCCTGCCTACACCCGAACCGAGCCCGACCCAGGCGCTTGCCGGACCGGTGATTGGTGGCGCAGATAAACTTGCGTATATCAATGGAAAAGAAATATTCATCGCCAACCTGGATGGCACTGGCTTATCCCAGCTCACCAGCGACCAATCCGCGAAATCCAATCTGCAGTGGTCGCCCGACGGGCAATCGGTCCATTACATTTCTGGAAAATGCATCAATGAAGTAAATATCGAGACGAATGAAATCCGGCAGGTTGTCTGTTTAATTCTGCAGATACTGTGAGTGCTTTCCAAATCTCTCCAGATGGCCAACAGGTGATCATATCGATAGACAATCAGATGTATATTGTTGCCTACAATCTCGAACATCTCAGCCAGATTACAAGCCGCAACCAGCTTAAGAACATGGCTGCCTGTGCTGATTGGGCGCCATACACTCGAAATTTAGTACGAGATGCGCGCTGGTCGAGAGACGGGAAGACGCTGGCAATCCTTATGATTGCAAACTTGGGGAATGGCATTCGCGGAGATGCGATCCAGGTCATCGATCTCACCTACTGTGTCCCGAACCCTCATATCTACGACAATTTTCCGCACCCCAGGTTCGATATGGAAGGATATGACAAAAATCCAGTCATTCAGAACTTCGGATACGATGGAATAAATATTTATGCCCTGAACAGTTTTGTGCGCAATGACGGCTTCGGTGATATGTACATCTACAATAGCGAGCTCTATAGAGCATATCCTGATGTCAATCCGGTCGACGGAAAGTGCTGTTATCGCGACACTTCATTCAGCCCGGATGGCAGTTATCTGATCTTCGCATTTCAAGATTATGGGCAAGGGATCAACAGCCAGACTTACCTTTACCTGATTCCCTATGGACAGGTCGGCTCAGGAATGTCTGTCGAGCCGCTAAATTTACCAGCTATTCTAGATCCCAGGGAACGCCCGATACCGGTGCTCAGACCGGCAAAGTAGAGAGTTAATACTCAATTACGGGCTTTCTTGACCAATTAAACCCTGCTGGAGCGCTTTACTAACCGCCTCTGCCCTATTCGCCGCTTCGAGCTTTTCTAGAATGTGGCGAACATGGGTTTAACCGTGTTTTCAGAGATAAACAACCCATCGGCTATTTGAGCAGTCGTGAATCCTGCAGCCAAGCGGTCTAATACTTCCAATTCACGGCCGCTCAGACCGCTTTCAGTGATTCGCTCCGGATCACTGCTGATTGCTTTAAAAACCCGGCGGGTTACCTGTGGTGATAATACTGAGTTGCCTTGGCTGACCGCGATGATCGCTTTTCGTAAATCCTCTGGCTCAGAATTTTTAAGCAAGTATCCATCGGCGCCATTCGCAATTGCGCCAAATAAATCATCATCATTCTTGGAAATTGTCAGCATGATGACTTTACAGGTTTCGCTTCTCTTAAGTAATTTAACGGTCTCTACGCCGCCTATCCCCGCCATGTTGACATCCAGCAGAACAATATCAGGATGGACACGACGCACCACTTCCATGGCTGCCAATCCATCAGCGGCATCACCAATAACCTGGAATTCAGGCAAATCATTCAACAGGCTGATCAATCCAGCCCTGAATAAAGCATGATCATCAACAACCACCAGGCTAATCTTGCCCATCCTCAAGCCTCCTGTCCTAGCTTCCATGTATAAGGCAGCCGCAACTTAATGGTTGTGCCTTCATTCGGTGCACTAATTACCTGGAAATCGGCTCCGATTAACTCAGATCTTTCTCGCATTCCTCGTAATCCATGCTGTGATCCACTTCTTACATCTTCCGGAGAAAAACCGATACCATTATCATGAATTTCGAAGAGCACATCACCCGCGAACTCATAACAGTCTATCCACACCGCCTGTGCCTGGGCATGTTTTCGAATGTTACTGAAGGCTTCCTGAACAATACGAATAAGCTGCGCCTGAATTTCCACGGGCAAAACCTGATCTAAATCAAACTTTCGAATCGGATATTCATCTGGTAATCATTCTTGAATTCGTCAACCGTGGTTTCCAACCAACCGTATAAACCCGCTTCATTCGGTTCAATTCGAAGTCCGTCTATCGCGATACGAGCCTCATGATAGGCCTCACTCAAAGTCGTGTAATACAATTCCATGCCTGCACGCAGGCGTTCGATATCCAAATTTTCCAGCGAGCTGCGCATTTGGGCTGCCTGGAGCTTCAGAAATCCCAGGGTTTGCGCCAGCCCATCGTGGATTTCGCGCGCCAATCGCTTGCGCTCCGCTATCATCGTGTGATATTCGAGCTCGCGCATCAACCTCTGATTCTGAATTGCCAGTGCGATCTGGATGGCAACCGTGTGGATCAAGGACATCTGACGCTGGTTGAATGGCTCGCTGCGACGCGCACCGATGAGTATTGCGCCGATCTTCTCCTGCTCAGAAGTAATCAAGGGGATCGCTGCGATAGTAAGCGAATCATCTTCGATGGTAAGATAATCGTCTGGCTTTCCAAACACAGTGGGTACACCCGAAACCCTGGTGTTCACCAGAACGCTGTGGATCACATCTTCCAGACCATTGGGAGTGGCACCAATAGACAGGTCAATGGAGTTTGTGTGCTGCCCGCCAGAGCTGGATTGCAGCACAGCGAAATCTGCTTCCAGGCTTTCTATCACACTATGCAGTAACTTGCCCAGCAGCCCTTCCAAATCGGTCTGCTGTCTGACCGCCTGAATCTGTCTGAGTGTATCTAATTCTTTGCGGCGCAAGGCGACACTTTCGATCGCCAGAGCTGTGACATCGACCAGTGCACCAAGGAAGAGCCTGGTCGAGTTATCCATCTGGACTGGCTTATCAAAATACAGGTTGATAATGCCGTATTCCCGCTCCCCCCGGCGCACCGGCAGGCAGGTGATCAGATCTGCCTGATGAATGGAGCCTTTGAGCAAAGAACACTCACTCACCAGGTGACCGTACTGTTTACATGCACCGCAGCGATCGCGTGTCTCCGGTGAGCCAAGGAATTCCATCCAGGAGGACAGCGTCAGGCTGGGAACGTCTCCGAACGGCAGCATGTTCAAAGGCTGGCTGTTTTCGTCGATGGGGACAAATGTTGCCCCTACCGCACCGACCAGTTCGATGGCGATCGGCATCACCAGCTCGGTGATCTGTGTTTCAGTGGAGGCTTCAAGTAATCCCCCACCCAGGCGGGAGATCGCCTCGAGCCGCTGAGCAGTATTTTCCGACCTTAACTCGACTGCAAGGTTTTTCAATCGTAACTGCTCTCGCTGGTCGTACAGCTCTGCCATGCGAGAGAAAATCAGGTAGATCAGCAAGCCGCCGATTATTAAGAAAAAACCCAGCAGGATCAAGTTTTGTGTTGACCTACCGCCAATCCATTCCTGTCTGGATAGCATAACCAGAAATAAAATCAATACCGTGACTAATAGCATCGCCCACGGTAACCAGGGCTTTCTGGATATCTGCTTCAATCCAGAAAGGAAATCTTTCAAGGCTGAAGGCTCCGAATATATCCGACGATCTGCCAGATCTCCTCTTCGGAGAGCAGCGTTTTCCAGGAAGGCATGGAAGAATTGAACGGCGCCATGTTCCCGCCTTCGGAAATCCGCCAGACCAGGTAGGCATCACTCAGCTCCGGGCTGGTCGTTGCCAGTGGATCCGGTTTCGGATTCAGGGCGGTTGCAGCCGGTCCATCTCCCATCCCGGTTTCACCGTGGCACGAGGCGCAATTGATCTGGTACTTGGTCATCCCTGTCTCCAGGTCAGCAGCAGATAGTTTCGGGCTGACTTTATCGGCGTACTCTGCCGGGGGCTGGGGACGATCAAGCGAGGTGGAAGGCGAAGTTGCTGTCTCCTGGTTGCTGCATCCCACAATGATAATTGCACACACAATAAGAGCTGTTATCGTCAAGATTTTTTTCATAATCATCGCCTCCGTAAAGGTTTATTTTCTTTAATTTGTGATATTTTTTAACAGATTGCCGGAATATTATAATCCAGAGAATTCTAATTAATAAAAGCGGCGATCATCTCGCCGCCCGTTGTTAATCGTGCCTTTCACCAGAAAATCTGGGTACCAGAATACAGACTGCCTGCTGGCTTCTGATCCGATTGGTTATGGTGCCGATATTTCACCCGTTTGCAGATCGAGTATCTCTTGTTCTCCATTGATCGAGATCAAGACCTGCTCTGGCGCAATCCAATCGATGATGGAGATGGCTTGAATTTCGCCCTCCAATAATGTCCTAACCTTGTTGGCTCGCAAATCCACATGACGGAGAGACACCCCAGTGGGGAAGCAGGCATCACCATAAGAGATGATGAATATGGCACTTTGTCCATCCGGCGACCAGGTAAAGTCACCTGCAAACCAGCTATCTAAACCTGCGGGTAAATCGAAGCTGACACGTTGCTCGTTTTGCGCAGTCAGGTCAAAGATACCCACATCAGCCGCCTGGTGGTCGTAATAGATTACTTTTGTGGAGTCAGGTGAGAGCGCCATCCCGCCTGTCCAGGTTATCGGGAAGGAATGTATTGCCCCTGTATCAAGATCAACCTGCCGCAAATCTTGCTGAAAGCCTCCAACCGGCGGGCATCCATCGGGGATAATCTGATCGTAGTAATACGCATATCTGCCATCGGCAGACCAGGCCAGCAGGCTCGTAAGCGGATAACCTAATCCCTGCTCAGTCCATTTCTGCTCCAGGACCCAGGGTTTATCTTGATTAGCGCAGGTTACGGTAACATACGTGAAGAATTGGTTAGCGTACTTATCATTTATTTCATCAGATGGACTGGCTACGATGCGCTTCCATTCACAATTCCCGTTGGGTGAGTACTCATGAGCTTGGTCAATCGAGAGCTCCGTAAGCACGATTTCGGCAATATCCAGGGGATCGAGAGTCGCTGATGGAGCAGGCTGAACTTTTTCTGGTACGCCGGGTGTTTCCGTGTTTATAGAACCTGGATTGGAGACTTGTGTTCCCTGCAAGATTGATGCTGGACTTGATGAATTTGTCGCTAGAGGTGTGGTTATCGCTTCCTGGCAGGCAGACAGAAATTGAAACACGAGTATCATACAGATTATTCGCAGTTTTATCATCTATCTACACCTGCATTAATCAGGCCTCAGACCCGACAGCAGGTATGCAACCTGAGGCTGGTTAAGTCATGCAGTTAAATCCGCAAGAATTTGCCGGCTGTGACCATCGGGTTTGACATTTTCATAAACACGGATGATATTTCCATCCGCGCCAATCAGGAAAGTCGTGCGATAGACGCCATCGTAGCTTTTCCCCATATACTTTTTGGGTCCCCACACACCATACAGCAGGCACACGGCATGGTTCTCATCCGCCAGCAAGGTGAAGGGCAGGTTGTATTTCTGCTTGAATTTGGTATGGGCTTTGGGTGAGTCGGGGCTGACACCCAGTATGACCACCCCAGCTTTTTCATATTCACCATAATCGTCTCTGAAAGCGCAGGCTTCAGTGGTACAGCCGGGGGTATCATCCTTTGGATAGAAATACAGCACGACTGGCTTCCCCAGATAATCGGATAATTTACGCGGGATGGAGTTTTCATCCATCAGCTCAAAATCTGGAGCAGGTATTCCGTTTTGGATTGGCATGTTTCCTCCGTAAATTAATTTGACCTAACTTATTAACAGGTTTCAATCAGGCTCAGTCAATCTCTGCTATGATTTCACCCATCCGCGCAGTATTATAACCCGGCATACCTGCTACAGCATTTCTGAATGAGTTATCGTTCAAGATATCCCAAACTGGAGACACCAAAGGACTTTGGTAACCTTGTTTTGACACAACCAGATCATAGCGTTCTTCAAAAAGCGGAATAAAATCCAAATCTAGTGCCAGGGCAGCAGCGGTAATCCCCAGTCCAACATCTGCTTTGCCAGAAGCTACCGCTGCGGCTACAGCTAAATGGGTATATTCTTCTTGTTCATATCCAACGACAGTCGACGGAGTTATATCGAGCAGCTTGAGATGGTAATCTAACAATACTCGCGTACCTGCCCCACGCTGACGGTTAACAAAACGCACCTCTGGATTAATCAAATCCGGTAGCGTTTTTATCCCAAGCGGATTCCCGCGCTTTACAATCAAACCTTGAATCCGCTGGACAAAATTAATCAGCACAACCGGTATGGAGGGTAAATACTGGTTTATATAAACTAAGTTATATTCGCCGGTTTCAGGATCCAATAAGTGAGAGCCAGCCAGGTGAGACTCACCACGGCGAAGGGCGATCAATCCCCCCAGGCTACCAACATTGGAAGAGACCAACCGGCGTCGATAAGGCATGAGATATTGTGACACCAGGTCCAACGCGATATCATGCGAGCCAATCGCAAGGATCGTTCGCTCAATTTCAGCCATAGGACGATATAACCGCACTCGAACAAGCTCACCAGCTGAGATGCCCTGGATCCCACGTGGGACAATCGTAATACCATCTGCGTTGACCAATGAAGTAATTACGCCAGCCCCACGGCTCAAAGGCGCAGCCACCAGTTTACCTTCAACTCGCCCTACGACTACACGCATATAATCATCGTCGCCACCTGGTGATGTGACAGTTCGTGTTAAGGAAGCATCAACCTCGGCAGGCTCATGAGGTTGACGACCGAGCCAATGGGCAAGCAAGCGTTCAACGAAAATTTCGCTGGTCAATGCCGCAGATACTGGATAGCCGGGCATGCCAATAACCGGCACAGTACGAGTTTCGAGTTCACTTCCTTTGGATGAAATCCCGTCAGCCGATTCCGGTACGCGTAAAACTCCCAGGATCACAGGATGTCCCGGCCGGACGGCAATACCATGGATGTATACCTGTCCCAGCGTTTCAATCACCTTGGCGGAATAATCTTCCGACCCAGCCGATGAGCCAGCAATTATCAAAACCAGGTCAGCGTTGCGGGCAGCATTTTGTAGCGCCTTCAGGATCGTGTCAAATTCGTCGGGTACTGACTTGTAACGGATTGCCTCGCCACCCCAATTGTTCACCTGACCAGCCAGGACGATCGAATTGAATTCAATAATATCGCCAACTTCAGGATGCGTGCCTACCGGTACAAGCTCGGTACCCGTCGGCAAAATGGCAACACGCACCCGGCGTGCTACCCTCAATCGATGATGACCACAGGCAGCTAACGCTCCTAAATCAACGGGGCGCAGCACGTGACCAGCAGGAAATACGAGCTGGGAAGACACGATATCCTCCCCCATCGAGCGTACATGCTGCCAGGGCGTTACACCTGAGCGAATTCGGATTGCGTAAGGATTTCGCGGGTTGATCGCTATCCGGCCATCCTCGGTTATAGCTTCAACATTTTCGATGGGTATGATCGCGTCAGCCCAATCAGGCAGTGGATCTCCAGTATCAACATACTTCCACTGCAGGGAAAGCGTAATAGGTGCAGATGGTGCTGCCCCAACCGTTTCTCTCGATCGAACCGCAAATCCATCCATCGCGGCTGCATGGTAATGAGGGGAGGATATTTGTGCCCATGCAGAATCAACCAGTACCCTTCCGACACCTTGCTCGTTGAGCGGAATTACTTCTTCACCGATAGGGCTTTCCCACAGCCCTGACGACTGTAATGCACCAATATACCGCTCCCAGGCTTGATCAAGAGGTACGTCTTCGCCATAAAACTTATTAATCTCTGTCACATACCACTCCCGTCCGGAGAACTCACAAATTTGGTGATTATAGAATCCATACATCAACGAGAGCACCGGCTTCAACCCCAGTTGCCGCCTCGTTAATTTTCACCAAACCGTCCGCTTGAACCAGATTGAATATAAAATTGCTTCTGCTGAAGACAGGCTCTGCCGAGAAATCAACCTCGTCATCCCCGTTAATTTTCATTATTTTAACCGGGACCCAATCTTCTCTGCCTGCCTGGGAAGGCAGATTAACCGACAATCGTGCCTTAACCTTCACAGGGAGCGTATTTGTTTGAATGCCGAGCAAGCGATTGATAACAGGAAGAATAAACAAACGCGCGATTACCATTGCACTTAACGGATTACCAGGTAGGCCTACCACCGCCTTACCGTCACATACACCCAGGATTGTTGGTTTTCCTGGTCTGATATTGACACCGTGAACGACGACACCTGGTTTACCCAATTGGTTAATCACCTGGGCGGTAAGGTCGCGAGAGCTGATCGACGACCCAGCCGTGATGATTAAGACGTCGCTCGTCCGAAATGCATCTTCGCTCAAACTTGACAGTATATCAAGGCGATCTGGAGCAATCCCGGCAAAAACCGGAACACAATCAGCTTCTTCGATCAATGCGGTCAATGCAGGTCCATTGACATCTCTGACCTGACCGGGCTTTTTGATCGCATCTGCAGGGACAACCTCGTCTCCGCTCGAAATTATGGCAATCGTTGGCCGCTGGATGACCTCGACCTGGGTGATACCCAGAGCCATCAGACCACCCACTTCTACAGGTCGCAACCGTTTTCCCTTAGGAATCACTAAATCGCCGACAGCAACCTCTTCACCTGTTTTCAGGACATTTTCACCGGTTGCCACCGCTCGGAAAATCTCGATCTCGCCTACCGGAACAGCTTGGGTGTATTCTCTCATTACAACCGCAGTAGCGCCATTTGGTAGTATCCCTCCTGTGTGAATCAATGCACAGGTTCCCGGGATCAATGGTTCTTCGGGTAAAACACCCATCTTGATTTCAGCAGCCATACGAAGGTAGGCTGGTAACCCATCTGATGCTCCATAGGTATCTTGAGCTAGTACAGCGTACCCATCGACGGTGCTTCTCGAGTATTCAGGAAGCGAGTGCGGGGCAATAATATCAGCTGCCGTGACTCTGCCGATCGCATGTTGAGCGAGGATGGTCTCAGAATTCTGGAGAGGATTAATTAGGCTCAGCCACCGGGACAGTGCTTCTGTAGGTGAAGTAAGTTTTAAAAATTCAGCCATTAATTATCGGGTCCAATATGTGTACGTGGCAAGATAAACTAAGGCGCCAAATAAAACGATCGCATTGACTCTAAGTGCTCTCCAGTTAGGACGGGCTCCTTGAGCTATTCGCCACATTTGCCAGATTTCTAAGAGCGCAAGCGGAAGAGGGATCATCAAGGATAATACGATGGCAAGGGGCATCCCAAAAATTCCAGCCATTGCAAGGATCAAAAACGCACTTAAGATGAGCAGATTGTGAAAGGTCATCGCATTCTGCCAGCCCAATCTCTGAATCAAACGGTTCTGGCCGGTCCGCATTTCTCGTGCAAAATTAGGCAGATCAAGCGCTATTAACCCGGCAAGATAGATCAGGCAGAGTGGAAACGCGGTCATCCCAACCAAGCGGTGGAACTCTCCGGTTTGTAAGATGAACGCGAAAACCGGTACCACGAATACCACAAGGAAAGCTTGAATGATTTCACCAAATCCACTCGTGTCGAGACTAACAGGTGGGGTGAAATAGAAGATTGAGCCTGATAGACCAAGTACCATAACAAGGAGCAATAAAGGATCCGCATTTTGATTCGCAACAATAAATACGCTGAATGAAGCAGCCGCAGCAAGGCATGAAAAAGCTGCAAACAGGGCAATTCCGCGTGGCAGCTTCTCTAGTCTAGGTGGCTTCGGATTGGGATTCTCCGCGTCGTTAAGATTTATTTCAGCATTAATATCGCGATCGACATCAATATTGGGGGAATAAGTTTCCGCCAACAGGCTGGCCGCTAGCTGTAAAAAGATAACAAATGCCAGACCCATCGAAAATACATCCCCTCTGGTAGGGTACCCTAAGTAATTTGCGATACCGACTCCCAGTATATAACATCCCGCTCCCGCCAGTAAGAAAAGGGGGCGTACGATTCGTAAGATCATCCTAGTAGAAACCATTAAACGTCACATTGAGATTTTCTTGTAAATATTTAAATTCATCAAGCTGGCAGAGCATATCTAGGCAGGATCAAGTATCAATCATTCTGACTCAATCGGATAGCCGGCATCTGCCCAGGTTTGTAAGCCGCCCTGGAGTGCTTGTACCTTGGAAAAACCGTTTTCTTGCAATACTTTTGCCGCACGGGCACTAGATTCTTCAGCCGGTCAGGTGCATACGGTGATGATCCATTGGTCAGGATTCAGCTCCTGCAATCTGGTACTCATGTCTCCTTCAGGGATATTAATTGATCCCGGAATATGACTTGCTGCATATGAATCCGTATCTCGGACATCTAAAAATATCGCATTCCCAATGTCGTAAGCTGCTTTTGCATCCTTCAAGCCAACGCGTTGGATCTCGGGTAATGGAATAACAGCCTGGCCTGATGAAGCTGGTTCACCAAAAGTACTCACCTGTTCAGCCGGCTGACCCAGTCGAACTCCAATAATGTAAGCAACAACCCCCAAGAGCATTGCGGCACCTGCGAACAATAATACTAGCGACCAAGTTCTAGCCCGGCTTTGTTTCAACCTGACCTCCACAAATTACTTACGAAAGAAATTTGAGATTAAAAACCACACGTTTGCCGGACGTTCTGCCAACCGGCGGACATAATAAGGATACCATTCTGTGCCATAAGGTACATAGACACGTACCGGATACCCTTCCTTGGCGGATTGCTCCTGCAAATCCCGCCGTATGCCATACAGCATCTGGAATTCCAGAGCTTGCTTTGGAAGACCAACGCTATCTGCATATTTCTTCGCGAACGCAAGGCGTGCCGGATCGTGACTGGCTATCGCCGGAATGGGAGGGGTGCGCCCATTCGAACTGATGGTTGGGCTACCTGCTGCGATAGCGCCATCGATTAGTGCACGAGTAAGCTTATCATAATTCGAATCTACATCGCTTTTCTTTGGAAACGCAACATCTGCTGGCTCCTTATATGCGCCTTTGCAAAGGCGCACTGGAGTACCATCTGCCATCAGGTTTGCTATGTCCGCCTCACTTCGGTAAAGATACGACTGAATAACCACACCAACGTTGACTAAACCTTTTTCTTGACGCATCCGTCTGACAATATCGAGTGTAATTTCTGTGCAAGTAGAATCTTCCATGTCTACACGCACAAATATATCATCTTTCCGCACATTTTCTAGGATCAGTGCGAGATTCTCCGAGGCAATGTCGGGACTTAAGGCAAGCCCAATTTGGGTCAACTTAACCGAAATGTTGGCTTTGATCCCGGATTCGCGGATCGCACTACCGATCTCGATAATTGCCTGTGTCGCTCGAGAAGCATCTTCCCTGGAAAGGGTATGCTCGCCCAAATGATCCAGCGTCGCAAGGATGCCTTTTTGATTCAACAACTGCACAACTAGAATAGCATCTTCAAGTTTTTCGCCAGCAACGAAACGAGATGCAGCTTTCCAGGCAAATTTCCAGTTGGTAATTATTTTTCTCGCCCACTCGGCTTTTGACATGTAAATAAAAAAGCTGCGAAGCATAGTTGATTCCTCTTTTTATTCAGATGTTCATCATTTTGTTTTATTTGGCGTTTGTGTATACCCGCTTGATTCACCTGACCCGTGCGCATTTAGTTAATTTTAGCATAAAAGGTATCTTGGCAGACTATGCTGGAGAATTTTGGGAGTGGCTAAATTTATGGGGTAAAATCATACCATGCAAACATGCCCACACTGTCACCAAACCACACGCCAAAATCGAGCTGGCGAAACGCAATCAGGATCACAAAGATACAAGTGCATGCACTGCGGTCACAAGTATACGCCAGAACCAAAACAGCATGGTTATCCCGACGAAGTGCGAAAACAAGCGCTACAGCTATACGTGGATGGCATGAATTTACGCCGGATCGGTCGCCATCTAGGTATCCACCATCGCACCGTGTCGTTATGGGTCAAAGCGAGTGCGGCTAATTTACCCGAAGCGCCAGTACCTAAAGACGTCAAGACCGCCGAAATGGATGAGTTATTCACCTTTATCGGCAAGAAAAAAACAGGATTTACATCATCACGATCGTAGACCGCCAAACACGCTGCTACTTGAGTTGCAAAGTTGTCTGGGAGCGCACACAACAAGATATTCAGGGGATGGTCGACAAAGCACCAAAGGCCAAACAGTATTTCAGCGATGCTTTTGATGCTTACGATCGCTTGTGGTATCACTATGGTCGTTATGAAGTTTCCGAAGGTAAAACTGATACCTATTCTGTGGAAGGTGACAACGCCGAGCTGCGCCACTACCTGGCTCGCCTGGCAAGATCCTCCCGATGTTTCTCTCGCTGTCCCCACGCCCTTGAATGTGCCTTACGCCTGTTTATTTACTGTTACAACAGGCGGCAACTTCATAAACAGTTGTTCCCTGACTACCCAGCTCATATCAAGGATTTCATTGGCCCATTATCTTAGCCACTCCCGAGAATTTTGTTGGTGTAACATTCTTTCTGTAAATTCATGAACCTTAACAAAAACGGTGAGTCAGAGGTATCCTAAATAGGCGACCAAACCAAACTAGGAGACTGAAATGACTCACCAAAATGATTATAACCTTTCTGCGGGAACGATTGAAGAGATCACCCGAAATGGACTGGATGCAGTCCCGGAGCTGATGCGGGTACTGCTGAACAACATCATGCAGGTTGAAAGATCCAGGTATCTGCAAGCTGGTGAATACGAGCGGACAGCAGACCGGAAAGGGCACGCCAACGGGTACAAGCCAAAAACAGTCAGAACGCGACTGGGAGAGATCACGTTTGCCGTGCCTCAAGTCCGAGAAGGCGGGTTCTATCCATCGGCCTTAGAAAAAGGGCTGCGCAGCGAGCGAGCCCTGGTCACCACGCTGGCAGAGATGTATGTGCAGGGCGTATCCACCAGAAAAGTCAAGGCCATTACTGAAGAGCTGTGCGGGATAGAAGTCTCTGCGATGCAGGTCAGCCGGGCAGCAGCTCAGCTAGACGCAGTATTGCAGGAATGGCGTGAACGACCGCTTGGGGAAATCACCTATCTGTATGTGGATGCCCGATACGAGAAGGTGAGAGAGGCTGGACAAGTACGCGATGCGGCTGTTTTGGTGGCTTCAGGCATCACGCCAGCGGGTGAAAGGCAGGTTTTAGGAGTTTCTGTGTCGCTCAGTGAGCATGAAACCCACTGGAAAGCCTTTCTGCAGGGGCTCAAGGATCGTGGCTTGAAAGGCGTGAAGTTAGTGATCAGCGACGATCATGCCGGTTTGGGAGCGGCCAGACGAGCGGTTTTAGGTAGCGTCCCGTGGCAACGCTGCCAGTTTCATCTGCAGCAGAATGCGGGTGCATATGTACCCAAGCAAGCCATGCGCATGGAAGTTGCAGCAGATATCCGGTCCATGTTCAATGCCCCGGATCGCAAGACCGCAGAAGCATTCTTGATGGCTGCAATCCAGAAATATGCTGTTTCAGCTCCAAAATTGTCAGCCTGGTTGGAAGAGAACCTGGCAGAAGGGTTTACAGTATTTGACTTTCCACTCGAACATCGAAGGTTGATCCGAACAACGAACAGCCTGGAACGGATCAACAAAGAGATCCGCAGACGTACTCGGGTTGTGGGTGTCTTTCCAAACGAGGCTTCTTGTTTGAGATTGGTTTCCGCTTTGCTAATGGAGACCAGCGAAGAGTGGCAGATCGGGAAACGTTATTGTGCTGGCAAGTCATTAGATTGTTAAAGAACTATGGATATTTCTGACTCGAATTTACAGAAAATAGGTTGCGTAATCAGAATTTTAGTGCAATCTCCAGGATGTCGTGAAATTGCACACCAAAAATTTACAAATTTTTCGGCACGCATCTTGCAACACACCAGTATAATTCAACCTGACACTCGGGGTAATATTATGATTCTTCAATATCAATCGCATGCTCTTCGACCACTGACAACCGCCCACCTGGCTCAGACCATGACGCTGCTCGAATTAAGTGGTGACGAGCTGCGCCAAAAGATTGAGGCAGAATTATCAAGCAATCCAGCCCTCGAATTGCATGATGAGCACCGCTGTTCTGTTTGTGGTCGAAAAGTAGCCCGACCGGGTCCCTGTCCGTTATGCAGTAAAAAGTTCATCTACCGATCCCGGGGAACCGATCATTTTCGTCTCACCGTATTCAGATATTCGTACTTACGATTACAGCGAACAACCAGACGAAGCTTATATAGACAGCTGGAATGCGGTTCCCGAAGATTTATCGCAGTTTGTATTGCGGCAAATCGCACCGGAACTTGATGAACAGGACCGTCCGCTGGCTGCGCATCTGCTCACCAGCCTGGATGAAGACGGCCTGCTACGCGTGCCACTTATCGAATTTATGCGTTTCCACCACGTCCCGCAATCCAGGATAGAAACCGTTCTCTCACTGATTCAACATGCAGATCCAATTGGGGTTGGCTGTGCTTCACCAAAGGATGCACTTCTCATCCAGCTCGAGGTCCTGTCTGAAACTCGTCATGTCCCTCCCCTGGCAGAAAAAGCCATCCGAGAAGGAATGGAGTTGCTCAGCCGGAAAGCTTTCAACGAGTTAGCCCGCAAGTTGAACATCTCCACAAGAGATGCACAACAATTAGCAGGGTTTATTATTGACAATTTAAATCCATATCCAGCACGGGCACATTGGGGCGATGTTTATTCTGGTCCGTGTGCCCCACAGGGATACCTGAATCCGGACATTCTCATAACTTTATTGAATGATGATGAAAATCCGACCCTGGTGGTTGAAATATTGTCTCCTTATGCTGGCTGCTTGCGGGTAAATCCATTATTCAAGGAAGCCCTACAACAGGAAATCCATCCGCAACAGCCTGGATTGGACAATTCAGACGAGAATAAAGAATTACCGATCGTGCCACAGACTGATCAACGCTCCGACGATGCCTCCGCGCGAAGCATTGACCCCGGTGAGCGACTTGAGAAATGGAACACCCACTTAGAGCAAGCCGGTCTTCTGGTTAAGTGCTTGCAACAAAGGAACCACACCATGGTTCGCTTGATGCAGATCCTTGTGCGGATCCAACGTGAGTTTATCTTGCACGGTGATGCACATCTACTCCCACTTACCAGGGCACAGCTTGCCCTTGAGCTAGAATTACACGAGTCGACGGTGTCACGCGCGGTAAGTGGAAAAGCGGTACAATTGCCCAACAACCGCATAATTCCGCTGGATAAATTCTTCGACCGCAGCCTGCAGGTTCGAACTGCATTAAGGGAAATAATAGCCCAGGAAAACCATCCATTAAGTGATACTGAGCTTGCGGAGGTTTTAATGAACCAGGGTTATCCCGTTGCCCGACGAACTGTAGCAAAATATCGCTCAATGGAGGGGATTCTCCCTGCACGCTTCAGACAATCATCTTTGGCGCTCACTCAGGCATGAGTAATTCACCCACAGCCAACCTCACAAGCCGTTTTCGGCGGTCACGAAAAACTGCAAGTCAAGATTTAATTGCGGTCATTCGTCTGCTGGCTGTCCCCGCTGTTCTTGCTGAAATCCGCTCTCGTCAGGTTATTTCGACAAACGCTGCTTTCAATGAAATGAGTGGGTTTCAACAAAATGAATTAGAGAATCTTAGATCTACACCAGCTACTCACGGGCTGGGAAGATGAGTTTTTCACATCCAATCCAACAGGTTTCTATACGCATACAGTCTTATCGCTCCAGCAGAAGTCGGGAGAATCGCTTCCGATTAAACTCGATGTCCGGGTACTCCCACCAGAGAACCAATTTGCAATCCTGACATTCGAAAGCCAGGGCGCTACACACCAGCGCCCAGAACATTTCTGGCAAGATCTTCAACAACAAGCTACGGCATACAATAAGCCAGGTTTCAAAGAAGCCGCCACACAGATTCTTGAAGCTGCTCTTCATTTGAATGGGGTAGATCAAGGAAGCCTGTATCTTGCAAGCGGCTCGGCGCCTAAGCTAGAGCGCTTTACGTCGGTCGGCAATACTCAGTGGATGCCTGCAACGATCTCGACCTCTGATTTTTCGGGGCTGCAAACATTTGTTGACTGGCGGTATGGAAAACGACAACCCACTGAGCTCCACAGACAAGCACAACATGCTCACATCGCCTTTCTAGAAACCTTCCCGATTGGCACACCGGGCGCCCTGATCGGTTTGCTGGTATTGGCAGGATCAACCGGGACACCTGATGAGATGTTGTCAATCAGGATGGCTTTTACAACTGAAATTCTTAACGGATTACTGCAGAAGTATCAAATTGAGAAGGAACTCACTAACCTTCAACACAACAACGCCAGAATGAAGATCACCTTCGATGGATTAATGAAAAACAATATTCGTGGCGTCTTGATCCTTTCGCCGAAAGGGATTGTTGAGGATTTTAATCCTGCAGCCGAGAAAATGCTTGGCTACAATCGAAAAGAGACTATCGGCCAACCCGCCGACCGCATCCTCATCGGCAGCGATTCCTTGCTTGGCTGTCTACCACCAAATACCGATTTTCCAAAATTATTCGACGGTGACATCCGACTTTTCCGGCGTAGCGGCGAATCCTTCCTGGCACATGCCCAAATTATCTCTGTCTCTGATGAAACTCGCCCGTATTCATTTATTCTTCTACTGCACGATCTGTCCGAACAAGAGCAACTGCAAGAACAGCGACGCCTTCTTGAACAACGAGCTATCTTGGGAGAAATCACAGCGGTTTTTGCACACGAAGTCAGGAACCCAATCAACAACCTGAGCACGGGTCTCGAGCTATTATCCATGAATCTCGCCGACGACGACCCAAACAAACCCGCTGTTGATCGACTGATGCAAGATGTCGATCGGTTAGCCGATCTGGTTAAATCGGTGCTTTCTTACACCAAGCCGATTGAATACACAATGTTGACTGTGCATCTAAAATCATTCTTCCAGAGCTTGCTTGAGCGGATGAAACCACGCATCGAAAAACAAAATATCACTGCACAGCTTGATGTCGAAGCAAACTGCCCGCCAATTCGAGGCAATCCTCGTGCCCTGGAGCAAGTTTTTAGCAATTTGATAACCAACGCGATCCAGGCTATGTCTGATACAGGGGGGCAGGTATACATAAAAATCCGCAGATCCTCTAGCCCCACTTTGGTTACTTTGGACAACCGGGAGTACGTTGAAATTAATATCATCGATACCGGACCTGGGATCCCTACAGAGATCCAAGAACATCTTTTTCAACCTTTTTTTACAACGAAAGAAGGCGGAACGGGAATTGGGTTGGCGATTTCGAAGCGAATTATCAGTGCCCATAAAGGTGCAATTCGCTTGAACAGTTTTCCTGGCGGAACGGTCTTTCAAGTTTTACTGCCGACTATGGAACGCGAGGTTAATTTATGACTGCAACGATCTTGATCGTAGACGATGAAGAAAATGCGCGCATTAACATCGGCACATTTCTCTCTGACCGTGGATACGAGGTTGTTACCTCAGCCACCTTAGGCGAGGCAAGAGAGACGTTACGGCGGGGTGCTGCGGACATCATTTTGTTGGATGCGATGTTACCGGATGGTTTCGGACCGGTACTATTAGAAGAAACCGCAACGTTGCCTGTCCGCCCACCGATCATCCTCATCACAGCTCATGGGGACATCGATATGGCTGTGGATGCAATGAAAAATGGTGCTCACGATTTTCTACAAAAACCCATAAAACTGACTCAACTTGAGAAATCGGTGCAACGCGCCGAGGAGCTCATCGCTTTGCGGCGGGAGTTAAGTTATGTGCGGGACCAACGCCATCAGCAGATTGATTTCATAATCGGCTCCACTACACGTATGCAAAGCCTGGTGAACCAGGCACAAAGAGCAGCTGCCGCATCCGTATCGGTATTAATTACAGGAGAGACCGGAACTGGCAAGGAAGTGTTAGCCGGTGCAATACATAAAATGAGCCCACGCTCAAATAAGCCTTTTATCGCCATCAACTGTGCGGCTATCCAAAGTACCGTGCTCGAGTCGGAGCTATTTGGGTACGAGGCGGGGGCTTTCACCGGAGCAGACAAACGAAAGCATGGCTTGATGGAAGTCGCAGATTGCGGAATTTTATTCCTCGATGAAATTTCGTCAATGCCGGTTGATATGCAGGCGAAGCTACTCCGTGCGATTGAGGAACGAGCTTTTCGACGGGTCGGCGGCACAAATTTGATAAAGATCGATGTTCAATTACTGGCTGCTTCAAATCGAGATCTAAATGCACACATGCAGGCGGGCCTATTTCGCGAAGATCTGTATTACCGGTTAAAAGTTGTTGATTTACATCTCCCACCGCTTCGAGAAAGAAAAAAGGATATCCCAGAGCTGGTAGGGTTATTTATCCGGAAGAATAACCTCAGCATGGGAATGAACATCACGGATGTCACCCCTCGAGCTTTACAGGCTTTGATCGATTATGATTGGCCTGGAAACATCCGCGAATTACGCAATGTGATCGAACGAGCAATGCTATTCTGCGATGAAGCCTGCATTGATCTGCAACATTTGCCAGGGGATTTATTTAGCAAATAAGTTTTCCTCTACTCGCATCACATTTCTATTGAGATAAAAACAGAATATTTATATTAATCCGCCTGGGTGTCCACGCGCCCGCAGGACGATTTTGCAACATGGCTTGGTCCAACTCTTGCAACACGATCATCGTACAGCCACGTTTGGCCACGAACTTGCCTATCCACAATAATCAGATTGGTACAAATCGAGAAGCTAATGACCATAAGCGCATTCCCCAAACAACGACTCGGAATACATTATTTCCCTGATACCTATCATTACCGCGAACAGGACTTACAAACCTGGCTGCCAGAGTTAAAAGCCCTGGGCGTCTCCTGGCTGACATTAATAGCACCAGTAGAAAGGGCAATACCAGAGCCCTTCCTTCGCTCATTAATTCAAGAAGGGATCACCCCGCTACTTCACTTTGCTCCAAAATTAGATACCACTCCACAAGCAGGACAGTATCGCATAATTTTCGAGAACTACGCAAGGTGGGGTGTCCAATATATTAGTTTATTCAATTTGCCAAACCGGCGTTCATCCTGGCCGGCAGCATCATGGGCGCAGGCAGAGCTGGTGGACCGTTTCCTGGATATTTTTATCCCCCTTGCGCATCAGGTGAATGAGGCAGGTTTAACGCCCGGATTTCCGCCTCTTGAGCCCGGTGGAGATTACTGGGATACAGCTTTCTTGAGGTCCGCGCTACGAAGCCTGAGCCGTAGATCTTCATCGGATCACAGCATCAAACGGCTCCTTGACAACCTGACGATTGGTGCATGTGCCTGGACATACGACCGACCATTAGATTGGGGAGCTGGTGGTCCTGAGAGATGGCCGAATGCACAACCTTACCATACCCCGCTGGATAGCCAGGATCAGATCGGCTTTCGAATATTCGATTGGTACCTGGCCATCTCTCAAGCCGAGCTCGGCCATTCATTACCCATCCTCATCTTGCGTGCTGGCGCCAGACCTTTAGGCAGTAATGCAGTAACCCCCCAATCGATTGACTACCGAATGCATACAGAGAATAACCTGGCAATCGCCAGTCTCGCCACGCAGCAGAAAGAAAACCCTGCTTCGGTTATGACGGATATTTCCAGTTCTCCCGTTACCGAAGAACCACCTGATTCAAATTACATTCCAAGTGAAGTTCTGTCGCTCAATTATTGGGTTCTATCAACGAAAACAGAAAGCGAATTCGCCAACGATGCCTGGTATCGACCAGATGGGAAGATATTGCCAGTGGTCAACGCCATGAAGCAATGGGTAAAGTTACAGAATTTAAGCTCTACATCCGATGGCAAATCTACCAAAAATGCAAATCTAACTCCAAATGGTGCGGTATTTCATCCGATCGACCATTACCTCTTGATGCCGCTGTATGCCTGGGGAGTTGCTGATTGGGATTTAGAAGCCATTCGCCCCTTCATCCAGTCAGCGCATCCGACAATCGGTTTCTCCATTCACGAAGCCAGCCTGGCAAGCCATGTAACGGTGTTTGGCGATTCACCATCGATAACAAATGAAGCTATAGAAATGCTCCGCTCTTCTGGCTGCCAGGTTGAGCGAATTAAAAGTGACGGCACGGTTCTTGCAATTTGATTATTGTTTATTCTATTAGGAAAAGAGGCGCTATATGCTCGCTTATCATGCTATCCCCACATCTCCTGATCCACTACCCCGTATGTCGATTCCCACCCACAAGCCTGTGTTAAAAGTCATCGGGCTTGGTGGAGGTGGCTGCAACGCAGTAGAGCGCATGATTGAGCTCGGATTGAACGGGATCGATTTCATTGTTGCCAATACGGATCACCAGGCGCTCGAGACGTATTCTGCACCAACCAAAATTCATTTAGGGCCAAACTGCACGCGTGGTCTTGGAGCTGGCGGCGATCCGCGCATCGGTCAAGCCGCTGCTGAAGAAAGCTCCAAACAAATCGCTGAGGCGCTGGCGGGTGCAGATATGGTTTTCCTGACGGGAGGGATGGGCGGTGGCACCGGGACAGGTTCAATTCCGGTTGTTGCCGAAATTGCTCAAAAAATTGGTGCAGTCTCGATAGCGATTGTAACCACACCTTTTTCTTTTGAGATGGGACGGCGGCAAAAAAATGCAGTTGAGGGACTTGCGAAGCTAAGAAATAAAACGAACACGCTTATTGCAATCCCAAACGATCGGCTTTTATACGTTGCCCCACGCAACCTTCCGATTGAGACGGCCTTCAGACTGGCAGATGATGTCCTGCGCCAGGCAGTGCAAGGCATTACAGAATTGATTACAGAACCAGGCATGATCAATGTGGATTTTGCACATGTACGTCGGCTCATCCAGTTGGGCGGCGGTGCGTTAATGTCCATCGGACAGGGTCGAGGAGAAAATAAAGCTCTCCAGGCGCTCGAACAGGCAATGCACCATCCACTCCTCGAGTCAATCTCATTCGAGAATGCGGCTGGTATTATTGCGAATTTTACCGGGGGCGAGAATCTCACATTGTTCGAATTGCAGGAGGCTCTAACCTTGCTGCAAACGGAGACCGGTGGTCAAACAGAAATTGTGATGGGAGTGACAAACGATCCTCGAATGGACGATCGTGTACAGATCATTCTTGTGATCACTGGATTAGGAGCACCGACGCTTGAAGAGGCTGTCTCAGGACTTAAAAAACCAGAGCCAAAGGAAAAACCCAGCTCAACCTGCTCCAGTCGAAGAACAATCATCCCAATCAATGAGCAGCACATACACTCCGGCACACGCTTATGGGCGATCAACCCTTGAACCTTCTTTGCCATCACAAAATCTGGATCTACCAGCCTTCCTGAGAAGGAGGTCTCCCTGAGGATTATGGACACGAAACTGCTCTCCACCATCAATCAACAAGTCTATCGAAAATTTCCAGAGGTGAAAGGTGTGCCGCCACGCATCCAACAGAGCAGCGTGTCTAAATCTGGTTTTTTGTTGATCTACCGAACTCGGGCAATGACACCAACCCAAATGTCCTTCGACCGAATAGTGCGTGTGTTAGTGGACGAGAGCGGAAAGATCATCAAAATGAGTACATCTCGGTGAGTGATCAATGCAACTAAATCAGATCCAACCCACTTTATTCGAGCGAGCAGAAATTAGATTTTGGATGACCAGCGTGCAATTAGTCGATCTCATTCGATTAATCAAGCAGCTTTTGGTTCAGGGGCGCTTCAACGTTTTTACGGTCGGATCGATATGCTTAGGACTGGTTATTGGAATATCACTGGGTTATACATTGGCGGCATTTCTCCTGCCATGAAAAATAAGCCTAACATCTTCTTTTTCAATATTTTTCTTTTGATCGGCTTTGGGGTTGGAGCATGGCTGCGATTAGACCCGCATAAGTCCAATATTCAGAACGTTGGTGCGGCAAACAAAATCACAATCAGCGATGAACAGTGGATGAAGTCCAACCAAATTTCCTCGGTAGCATCGGATACTGCAAAGGAACAGAACACATCAACAAATGTACTCACCAACCAGAACTCAACCACTAGTCTGGTAACCGATCAGTCACCATACATAAACCCCGGGAACGATTCAGGCAACGTTTTATGGATCACAGTCGACCAGCTCGATAGCGCCGCTCCGCAACTTTTGAAATTGTGGCTTGTGATTCCACAAGATCGAACGAAGACGCTGCACATGATTCCGATTTACCCCAGCCAGGGACGGCAAAACCTTTCTAACGTTTTCCGTCTGGAAGGCAACCAGTTGAGCCCTGAATTCACTAATTTTCTGAATACCGACCACCTTGATTGGTCGCACTTCATCGTGGTTGACCTGAATTTCTATCACTTACTGAGCCAATATCTGAATCAACCCGAAGGTGGGTCTGCTATTTCTGAATTAAATCCATCGCCCGAACAAATAGAGGAGATATGGGTAGAAGCAGACGCCAACATAATCGATCAGGTAGCTGTAATAAATCGAATTTGTGGGGACATTTTCCAAGATGACACAAAAGCCAGAATCAACCTTTCAGATTTCTTGTCCAATTCGAGTGAGACGTATCTGACAAATTTCTCAGGGACGGATATCCTGCTGGCACAAAAATTCATCGAACAGAAAGATTCACTAATTTTCTGTTCGTTTCCAACTATCAATCAATTCAATCCATAAATGGAGGTCGCCTTGTTTGATCTCTCACCACTCTCCTTCCTGTTAGTAGCTGCTCTGGCTTTATTCATGCTTGGAGTAGGATCTATGATTGCCGGAGTGATCATCCTCGTTGGACGTGTTTCTGGCAAGCATGTTCAAACATTAGCAGCCCAAACGACACAAATTGCTCAAAAAGGGATCGCTGAGGATATTGCTGGGCTGGTAGGAAATGCGTCCAATTTACTGGACGCATTGAACCAATTGTTGCGTACCACCACCGGTATTGCGATTTTCTTGAACCTGCTCGGCTTAACAATGATCGCAGCAGCCTGCTGGCTTGCGATCCAGATTTATCCGGTGTGGCCATGAACAACACATCGTGGCTTCTCCAACTTCGCCGGCACCTTCCAGCCCAGGACTGGCCCTGGGTGACACAGGCATTACGACAAGATGTCAACATCTGGCGAAATCTTGTTTCCAGTCCGCTTGGGCAGTTTGCCATTGCTGCATTGCCCACAGATGGCTCTGGTTGGTCGCCAGCCCAACTGGCGCTTTTTGATAATCCGGATTTATTGCCTCTTTCTCAATGGCAAGCTGAGTCCTGGTCGAAACTGGATGACAATGGAGCTCTTGAAGCGAAAGATTCCTTTATCGCTATGCAAGAAGACAAAGGCACTTCCTTCCTTTCTGCTTACGGGATGGCTGCCCTGCACCTGCGCCAGAAGCGCTGCATTGAGAGTAGTTGGGAATTTTTGCTCGATGAAATCCGCGATACACCTATCGACCTTGATCACTGGAAGACAATTTGCGCATGCTTGTTTGGAATGATACCTGAAAGCAAGGCATTACTGGATTGCCTGAGCAAAGAACATCCAGCATTAGCATTGCATACAGTGCTCTGCAATCCCCTTCCAGCTCAAGCATTGGAGGATTACCTTAATGATTGGATCTCTACTCTAGCTCACTCCAGTCCAAACGGATATTCTGCAGCTTCTGACCATATGGCGTCCTCCCCTGGCAAAGCAGCTTGCGATTTATCTTTCGGACAAATCGCCATCTCCGAATGCTGAGTCAGACTACACACCTGACATACACGAGCTCGTATCGAGGCTTAGCCAGCTTAATCAACGAATTCTGATCAGCCAGAACGCTGATCAAGTTCAGAGCACATTGTCGCATCTCAATACCGCCCAATCAGTTGTGCGAGATATCCAGGCATGTCTGGCTGCCAATCAAGCCAAAATTTATGATCGCATCGCTCATGCACAGATTGATGAGGATTTGATTGAATCCACAGAGGATTTTTCGATGCAGGCGAGCCTTGAATCCTGGGAACTCGCCAGGCATCTTGCTCCAATGCGGCAGGATATATTGTCAGCAAATGCAATCGCAATGGTAGATGCAGGCAATCCAAGTGGTGCATTGGAAATCCTGAAGCCGCATTTAAATTCGTTTACAACAACGTACGATCGCGATCAGTCTCCGGCATTATTTACAGCCGCGGCAATTGCATATGCTGGTAGTAACGATCTGGAAAACACAGCAAGCTATGCAAAATTAGCGTTGATAGCCAGCCAGCAAGACCCTCACCAGGCGTGTTCCCTGTCACGCCTGGCGGACTTGCTGCTTCTGGTCAAGGCACCTGCCCTTGCAATTCAAGCCGCGCAATTAGCTTTAAGTAAAGAAGGACCTCGACCGCACCCCCTGGCGGTTCTCTGCCAGTCGAACCTGCTGCTTGAACAGTATGACGAAGCGCTGGAAAACGCACTGGAGATTGTTTCACTGGAGCCATCATCAGAGGATGCACAAGCTCTGCTAATCCAAACTCTGGAGGAAGCAGAATTGTGGCCAGAGGCATTGACGGAATTGGCTGACCTGCACCAAAAATTAGGTGAGGTCACAGCAGACGATTATCATGAGCTTGCAGAATGCGCGATCCATGCAAGAGATATAGAACAGGCTGCACAGGCATGCCATGCTGCTTTACAAATTAATTCAGAGGATAGCCAGGCGTATTTGCAGCTTGGGAAGATCGCCATCGACCTCGGTGATCATCCTGCAGCGGCACATCATCTCCAACACTCAATCCAGCTCGATCAAAACTGTTCAGCTAGCTGGATTTTGCTTTCTACGGAGCTGAAGGAACTCGGTGAAGAAGAACAGGCTTTAGACACCTTACGCACGGGCAGCCAGGCAGCCAGTGATGATGCTCGTATACATCTCGCACTCGGGAAATCATTATTGGAGCGGGAACTACTCGCCCAAGCATTAGATCCCTTAAAGAGAGCACACTCTATCGCATTCAGCAGACAGGTATCAGGCACTCTACCGCGGCATGAAACGCCCCGCTCCTGGCGTCGCTTGCAGCAAGAAACCAGCTCAGCACTTGGTCATACCCTATTTGAGCTAGGCAAAGCGGATGAAGCCTGCCAGGTTTACGAGATGATCGGGGATATCTTGATTGATAAAATGCTTGATAATCCTGAACTGCTGCATGGTTATGCGCAATCTCTAATGGCGACCGGTAGAACCGAGTCTGCTCTACCCCTACTTGACAAGGTTTTACTCCTTCAACCCGATAATTCCCGCGCCTATCTGGACACTGCACGTGCGCTCATGAGTACAGCTCCATCGAACCCAGCGCCGGAGGCTGCTTATCACCGAACTGTCATGCTCCTTCAGCAAAAACTTCCGCCTCTTGAGCTAGATAACAACGAAGATAATCCAAGTCAGGATCGAGATAGCGAATATCTACCAGAGGATGAAATACCTGAAGGATATGCATTATTGGCGGAGGCTTTACAGGCTACCGGTGAGTATGCAGGCGCAGAGGCTGCCTATCGATATGCTATGAAGTCTCAACTGATCCAACAACCAGAATGGCGTTTCCGCCTGGCATCAGGCATGGGAGATGTGGCGATGCAGCTTGGACAGCCGGAGACTGCACTGGCTGCTCTGCTTGAAGCCACGCTTCTGATGCCCTCCGAATCCCAGCTTTACCGGCAATTATCAGAAGCCTACCAATCCCTGGATCTTGCAAAGGAAGCTCATGATGCAGCACTCAGATATATTGAATTAGCCCCGGGGGATGTGGCGGCGCTTACCTGGTACGCCAGGCAATGTCAGGAGCTTGAATTGCTGGCATCGAATAGCAATAACCAGCTGGCACGATCAGCATCGAATGCGCTGCAACAAGCTGTACAAATTGCTCCATCGAACGGTCATCTTTGGATGCTTCTTGGTCAGGCAACCGCACATTCAGGTGACCGAGATGGTGCGATTGAGATATATTCAATTCTTACCGGCGAGACTTCCTCACAATTAATTCTTGCTCATCCCGGTTCTGAGGACATATCAGCCATTGGCATCGAGATTAACTTCACGAGCGAAGATTTACGAGAAGCCGCCAAATCCCTTATCGATCTGGATGATGCTAAGCGGGCAATTACTCTTTATACCGCAGCATTACAACTGGTCGAGCCTGGAAATCAGGAGACTGTGCCAACAACTGTCAACTTGCTTTCTGAGCTGGCGCATGCATACAGGTTATCCGGAGAGCTCTTACAGGCTATCGAAACAATCGACAAAGCGATCACTCTCGAACCAACAAATGCAGAGCTATATACAGATAAAGCCGCCCTTTTGCTCGATACAGACGATCGCATCCAGGCGATGGAATGCCTATGCAAGGCAGCCGACACAAATCCGGATGATAAGCTGATTTATCTACAAATATCCCTTGTTGCTCAGGCACTCGGTGATCAGCCTTACGCTTATCTGAACGCCACGAAAGCCACTCAGAATAATCCTGGACAGGACAATCAAGGTCAAATTCCAATTGCCAGGTGGCTGGCAGCGGAAATGGCTCTGGCAATGCAAGAACAGGACATCGCCCTTGCCGCGTTAGCCAATAACAACGAGTTATCGTACGAAGGAGCATGTTTACTGGCGGAATTATCCCTTGAAGCAGGCCTTGACGAGCAGAGCGCCAGAGCGCTCACGCTGGTGATTGAGCTTGCACCGCACCATCCGAGGAGCCTGGCGATTCAATCCCGCTTTATTGCCCGTCAAGATGGCTTGAATGAAGGCAGCAGCGAGCTGCTTCATACGGCTCTACAGAACCGCGATTATTTGCAAAGCCCAGAGGCTCGTCCCGAGCGAACACAAGATCCACACTTCAAATCCACCTGGTATCCTCTTGAGATCGACCGCCTGGCTGCCGCGGCGGGAATGCGCAGCCTGTCCACTGCCGCGATGGAACATGGCAAGTGGAAACCGGCTATGGCACTTGCAGACTCGGCTTGCCAGTATTCCCCGCTCCTGCCTTCCAGCCAATTCCAGGTGATTGCGGTCGTCGTAGCACGCGCAGAAAATCAATGGCTTTGTCAGAAGTTATCGATCATTACCCATGCACCTGGGTTAGCCGCGCTCTCTGGCGATGCTGAAGAACGGCTGACGAATGCCTTGCAGAATATTCAACAGATCACGGTGAACTGGCGTCCACAAACATCCCCCGATCTATTAGCGCTAGATTATTCAAGAATTAAAATGGCTTTGGATCGCTGGCTGGCGCGAGGACAGGCTGTGTTCCACCCGAGTGATCAGTCTGCTTCGGCTCTTATGCAGACACTGGCTACAACCAATAATAATTTTCATGAAATTGCTGCGTTGGTTGCTTGCCAATTTAGAATCTGGCGACGCACGATCTGCCTGGCGATCCGCACAAGACCACCTGCAATTCTCGAACGTCGCTCTTGCTGCAGGAATCGCCCTGGCTGCACTGGAACCTTCACGGGCTCGCGATCTTGCCCGGCAATCGATCGAGCGATTGGGAAAACCAGAATGGCGATTGCTTGAAGCTGCGCCTCGCTTCCATGCGCTGCTCGCCATCATCCTGAGCCTGAATCCCCAGCAAAAGGATGAAATCCAAATTGCCTTGACCGCCTGGAAGAATGCCTTAGGTTTTTGGGACAATGAACCGAGATGGCACAGTGCAACCGCCAGATTGTTTATCCAACTGGCGGTAATGGAAGACAGCGAACATGATTACGTGAAGCTTGCAATCGACCATCAGCAGAAAGCAGTCGAATTTGAGCCCAGCAATCCACAACTGTATCTTGCATTGGGGCAAACCTATATCCTGGCTGGGGATTCGACGAGAGCGATCCAGGCTCTGGAGCAGGTAACCCGACTTGCTCCTCAAACAGGAGATGCCTGGCTGCTACTTGCAAATATCCAGAAAAGCAACGGTTTACTAGACAAGGCAATTGATAGCGCAGATCAGGCAGTAGAATTCTGTTGCGAACCTATAGACGCCTTACTCTTAAGGGCAAAACTATCCCTGGAGACAAATAATCCCCGTGGCGCCTATAATCGTGTTGAATCAGCACTGGCTATAAACCCAGATCATCCACAAGCACTGTACCTGCTCGCCCTCGCTGCGCAGGCTATGAATCTGCCCACGGAAGCCTTATCTGCAATAGATCGAGCGCTTGAGCTTCCAAATCCTGCCCTGGATGCGTACTTATTGAAGATACAAATCCTCCGCCAGGTGAAAGGTCCGCAGATTGCGCTCCAGGCTGCTCAACAGCTTAACGAATTATTCCCCAATCAACCGCGAGTATTAGCAGCGCTGGCGTCTTTATTGCTAGAAAACGGTCGCGGTGATGACGCCATGAAATCTGCCCGTGCTGCTCTGCAGTTCAACCAGGGAGAGCTGCCTGCCAGTCAAGAAGCGCACCTAAATCTGCTTATCGGCCAACAGATGCGTCATTCAGGTCAGTTGGATCAGGCGATTCACCATCTTAGCGAAGCGATACGAAAATCTTCCATCGAAATGGATGCATATATTGAGCTTGGCCGGTCTTACCAGGATCGTCGCCAGATAGCCCAGGCGATGGAGGTCTATCAAAAAGCGGCTAAAGTCGCTCCGAACGATTATCGACCTTATTACCAGGCTGGACTGGCATACAAGGAAAGCCGAGATTATATGGAAGCCGAAACGATGCTTCGCAGGGCGGCCCACCTGGCGCCTAATGACGTCAGCATTCATCGCCAGCTTGCCGCGGTCGTTGCCTTAAATTTGGTGCACAACCGCCGGTTAGCACCTAGTGACTGAAACCAATTATGAGCGATCATTCCAATACCCAAACTACTTCCAATCACATCACGGTATCAGACGGCCGGCTATCGAGCAAATTAATGAGTCGACCAGAGTATCTCAAAATGCTGGAAGCAGCATTAACCAACGACCAGCCACGATTTGCTCGTGAAGCTGCACTGCACTGGCTATCCACTTATCCAGGGGATTTGCAGGTAAGCCTATGTTACACGCGCGCTCTCCTGGCTGAAACTAAAACCGCACAGGCGCTTCCTATACTCAAAGGTCTGTGTCAAGCAGATCCTGAGTTTGTTGAAGCTGTTGTCTTGCTGCACGAGGCTGAGACAACTGGTGGTATTCTAATTTCCAAGAACCGCAGCCAAAACACGCTCGAAGTCAGTCGCACGGACCTGGCTCATTCCGCGATGAGCACAGATACATCTGCATCTTCTTCAGCAGATTGGGTAGATGCTCTAATAGGACCCTCTGGCGAAGCCAAACGAATTCAGAACAACGCCGGGTACACGCTTCATCGCATTCGGAAATCCCTGGATACCAATGACATTACTGCTGCTGAAATAGAGCTGCCACAGGTACTGGCAACGAATCGGACGAATCCGTTGGTTGCAGTCACGCATCTCAAAATTCTGGAGGCGAATCCACATACTCCCTTATCTGCGAAACGCAGTATGGCTGAGTTTTATCACCGCCGCTGGCCGGATTGTTTGACCATATCACTCCTTCTCGGTTCGTGGTGGTTGAAGGAAGGTGATTTTGAGCGAGCAGTGGCGCTTCTACACCAGGTTGCGGCACGAGATTTGGGTGGACAGTGCGTTCACCGGCTATGGGGAAAGGATCATCCCTATCGTAATTTATGGGCTGAAACACTCGAAATCAAGTTCGATGAGCCCATCCCCGCGGGTGTCGCCGCTGGATTAGGGTTGAACATTCTCTCTTCAGGACCTGTGGCGGAAGCTACGGTTGCTCCCAAATCCATTGTCCAGGCAGAAATAATATCAGAAGAAATTGCAGCGACATCAAATTTCACTGACGATGAGAAGGCAAGTAGAACACCTGCAACTTCTGAGGTAAGTGTAGAGTTTAAAGCAGTGCTCACACGCATGGCACACAGCCTGAAGAATCCATCTCTTGCTCAATCAGATGGCAGGTTTCCGATCTATGTTATTCTGACACTGCGTAGCCGGCTGGAAGCGGTGTATGGACCGGAAGCAGCTCAAGAGCTGATCCATGAAATGCAGGCATTAACCCAGTCAGTACGGGATAATGCGCAGAAGGTAACAAATGCGCGCTGGGGGGCGTGTCTGTTTACTCCCGATACACCGGAGAACATGGCACTATTTGGAATAAAACCTGCGAAATCCCTGGATCCCTGGGCATTAAAGCTGGCATTAGCTGATTTAGATGGTGCATTAAGCAAACGCGGAGAGATGATTGGAGCACTATTAATTGCTGGCGGGCCTGAAATCGTTCCCCACCATCTATTACCGAATCCAATAGACGATCTCGATCAAGATGTACCATCGGATAATCCATACGGTTCGCGCGATGAAAATTACTTTATCACTGAGTGGCCAGTCGGGCGACTGCCAGGGGGCAGCACATCAGATTCGTCTGTGTTATTGGAGGGATTGCGGCGGATCAAACAAAATTATGTAAACCCGTCTGTCACGAATGGGAATCGATGGAACATGTGGCTATCCAACTGGCGATCTCCACGTTCATTGTCAAGCTTCGGGTATTCTGCAGCAGTTTGGAAGAATGCTTCGGCAGACGTGTTCAATCCTATTGGAGAAGCACGGAAATTGCGCGTCTCTCCACCGATGGGTTTGAATGGAACAGCAAAGTCGAATGGAAAACAAAGCTCGCGATTTACACTCAAGCGAATACTGCCAATTGCTTCATCGAAAAACGGCCACGGCAACATCCCAACGCCTAATGGACAGCTCGCATATTTTAACCTTCACGGGCTGGTCGATGCTCCAGAATGGTACGGACAACGAGCACCTGAACAAAATGGTGAGATTGATTATCCGATTGCTTTACGACCGCAGGATTTACAAAACTCAGAACAAGATGTGCCGAAGGTGGTTTTCAGTGAAGCTTGCTATGGCGCATACATTGTAAACAAAGCTGTTGACCAATCGATGGCTCTCCAATTCTTAAAGTCTGGTTGCCAGGCGGTGGTTGGCTCGTCTGTCATGGCTTATGGTGCCATTCGCGCGCCCCTCATCGCAGCCGATCTGCTTGGTTATCTCTTTTGGAAAGGGTTAAAAGCTGGCTTGCCAGCTGGAGAGGCATTGCGGCAAGCTAAAATCATGCTGGCAAGTAAAATGCATGAACGTCAAGGCTATCTGGACGGCGAAGATCAGAAAACACTCATTTCGTTCATGTTATTAGGCGATCCACTGGCGCGCATCAAGGTAAATCCCAATTCCAGAGCCAAATTGGTTGTTCGGTCCTTAGAATCTCCGACTCCTGTTACTACTGTCTGTGATCGACAGACAGAGACTAAACAGGATCAAAACCAGGAAATTCCACCTGAGATAATCAGCTATGTGAAGCGCATTGTGTCCAATTATCTACCCGGAATGCAAGATGCCCGACTTGCTTACACCTGCGAGCGCGCCGATTGCACTTCACACGAGCACTCCTGTCCAACGAACCAACTCAACACGAAGACTATTCCAAGCAAACCACCCGCTCGCCAACTGGTTACGCTCTCCAAAACGATCGAGAATGGAAGCTCAAAACACCATCAAATCGCCCGGTTGACCCTGGATGCTTCTGGAAAATTAGTGAAGCTGGTAGTCTCACGATAATTCTTATTCTCAATTAACCCTACCATGGTAAGATCATTACTCAAGCTTGATTCTTACCATGGATGTTAGTAATGAGTAATCGCGGACCATTCTCGACCTTGCGAATTCTGGCGTTGCTGCTTCTTTTAGGCGCAGTCGTACTGATCACACTCCAATTAATCACTTATAGCCGAATACGCAATAATTTACCTGTAAATTTACGCATCGGTGGTATTCCAGTCGGTGGACTGACTGACCAGGAAGCTGCCCAGCGTATCCTCAATTCCTACACCACCCCGATCGAGCTGCGATACAATGGTGCTCCAATCCAGGTCAATCCGGTCTCGCTCGATTTCGAATTAGACACAGAAAGCATGCTGGCGTCGGCAAATGTTGAGCGAACACAGCGCTTCTTTTGGTCAGGTTTTTGGGATTTCCTCTGGAGCCGAACTCCTGCATCCGTACAGGTTCCGCTCAAAGCATCCACTTCCGAAAAAAGAATCCGCGAATATCTTACAGATATCTCCCTTCGATACGACCAACCAGCTCAACCAGCCCAACCGCAACCAGGCTCAACAACCTTCACGGCCGGTGAACCAGGCGCTGAGCTTGAGATTGACAATTCTGTCAGCCTTATCGAAAATGCGATGAAATCATTGAACAACCGGGTGGTCGATTTACCCATTCGTCGCACCCAACCCGGAAAACCGGCTTTCGAAAATTTGGGAATTCTGCTGAGGCAGGTTATCGATACATCTGGGTATGACGGTCTGGCAAGTCTATACCTCCTTGACCTGGAAAGTGGGAAGGAAATTCAATTTGCCCATTCTCAGGGTGAGGATATAACGTCCACTCCAGATGTCGCCTTTACAGCATCCAGCATTATCAAGATTCCGATCATGGTCTCGTCCTTCCGGCAAATGGGAGAAGACCCAGACGCCGAAAGTCTCAAACTGATGGCGGATATGATTGAGCTCTCAGGCAACGAAGCTGCCGATTGGTTAATGGAGCGGGTTATGGACCCCAACCTGGCTCCGTTGATAGTCACCGAGGATATGCAGCAGCTAGGGCTTGAAAATACATTTCTGGCGGGAAAATTCTCTCTTGGCTCACCGCTCCTGCAGCGATTTGATACCCCGGCCAATACTCGGACGGATATCAATACCGACCCAGACCCATACTCACAAACAACAGCGTCTGATATGGGAATGCTATTAGAAGATATTTATCTATGCGCAGAAAATGATGGTGGCGCCTTAAGAGCAGTATTTCCCGAAGAGATTTCACAACGGGAATGCCAGCTAATGAACACGCATTTAATCAACAATCGTCTGCCTGTTCTGATCACTGCTGGAGTCCCTGAAGGTACTCAGGTTGCTCATAAGCATGGTTGGGTATCCACCAATGGAATTATTAATACAATTGGCGATGCTGGCATCGTTTACACATTAGGTGGAAATTATGTGCTGGTTATCTTCTTACACCATCCGGACCAGCTCATCTGGGATTCAGCATCTGAGCTGGTAGCGCGCCTTTCCCAGACGATCTATAACTATTACAATCCACCCGCCACCGGCGGAAATTAAGTTTTCAGTCCCATTCGCAAGTACTCTTCCATAACTTCGAATTTGTGCTCCTGGTAAACCGTCAGGGTTTCGTGTGAGTTGTGATTGAGCATCGTCATGGTTACTTGCTGGGGGTGTTTTTGCAGCTTATCCAAGACCATGTCGAGGAATGGCCCAGTTAAATCGTTTTGATAGGCTGGCAATATCTCAATAGTAATCCGATTAGTCATCAATGGACTTTTGCAAGCAACCAGATTTGCAAATCCGACCAATGTTTGATCCTTCTCCGCGCCCCACCAGGTAGATTCTATGCCCTGCAAGCGCATAATCGGCGGATCGAAAACTTGTTGCCAGATAGAGAATTGATATTCAGCCTGACTTACTTGCATAAATTCCTGTATCTCTGCTGGTACGATCAATTTTGCTAACTCAAAACGCTGCTTCCAACCTGCCATCGACATTTTAGAAAATTGGAAATTGCCTGATGCATCCCATTTGCTGGATTCATTTCCCGTTCGCTTCAAGATTGTCAGGCGATCATAACAGGTAAATCCCAGGTCTTGATACAATTTGATTGCGGGCAGCGCCTGTTGCTGTACCTCCAAATAACAAATTCGGGCGCCATGAGAACGTGCGTGTTCGATTGCCTTCGTGACTAACATTCTCGCAATTCCCCTGCGGCGGAATTCTGGATCAGTCACAACATTCATAATTTGCCAGCGTCCCAGATCATATAAAACCGGCTGCAGGATGACAGCAGCAATTAATCGACCACCCTCCTCCCAGAGATATCCATCAAATGTGTGGCGGTAATTCTCCGAGAAAAATCCCAGGAACTTGAACCACGGCGCCATAACCTTCGCCATACGCATTTGAGCGCGAAAATCTCCTCCCCAGCGCTCTATCTCAGAACCCAAGACTAATTCAATTAAACCAGCCAGTTCGTCGAGATCCCGAAGGGGATTTATTGGTCGTATCCTGGATTCATCATTCATATTTGATTTATCCGTGTTTCATCAAGATTCCTACACCTCAAATATCTTGATGTCAAACTCATTCCCCTTTTCTTCCATCGTTGCGCACAAGACTCGCTTTCCATCCGTGCGAACATTAACGAGGCCGTATACCAGATCTGCAGCAAACGGCGCACGATCTACCCTACGCATCAGATCGTTACCCCCGATCAGCCACGATTGTTCCGGCCAGAACTGCTCAGGTGGGGTATCGCGCTTGCGATCTTTATCGATTAATAGCCGCTGAGCAAAAGCCAGTTTGACTGAGCGGGACAACTCAGTCGAGTACAACAATGGCGCCATGAGTCCACCTTCCGGGTCTTTCGCCTCCCGGCCATATCTGGCGGATGCCCCCATGAGCACCGGCCTGGGGTGAGCATAATTTTCATTATCCCCGGATGAGATTACCGTGGCGCGAGCCTGCACGGCTTTGATAAAGTTCAAATCGACATCCTCAGCACCATGGTGGCATGCTTTGGCAATATCGACGCTAAATTCCGCCTCAGGATGATAAGACAGGAGCAGGCGCTGTGAATCTGCATTCAAGTCGCCGGTCAACAAAATCCTTACCTGCTCATAATCAACTCGCAAGACAACCGAGTGCCCATTAACAGTGGGCGCTTCGCCACTGAATTGTCGTAATCCCTTGCCGGACCCGAAGCTCTCTTCAATCGGACCTAAAACCCTGATTGTGGCTTTTTTCTCACTGGGCGAGTACCCGGGTAGATAATCGTCTCGGTGGCTGAGTCGTCGGACATTATTCGGAACCGTGCCTACCAGCTCTGCTAATGCGGCAAACTCAGAGGCGAAGGCATGCGATGGCTCAATGAAACTCCGCTGGTCGTCCAACAATTCGGTGATAAATTTTCCTTTTCTTCGCAGCCCTTTCGCACCCTGTGGGAATGGCTCGGCTTCACCGTTTTTTACCGCGCCATTTTTCGGAGCTGACTTAAAACGACCGATTCCGTTATGGTAATAGTTCTGTACATTAATAGGAAACGACCGGCCATCTGCGAGCTTACCAGAGAGGATATCGAGGAACCCGCCAAAATGATCATAATCGGGATGGCTCAGAATCACATTTTCAAGATCAACCGAGGAAAGTCCCAGTTCCTTGATAAATTTCCAGCGCACAAAGTTCACTGCACCTTTACCGGTCATCTGGTCGCGGGCTGCGATGCCTGCATCAATCAGCGTCCAGCCTGCTCCTGGAATTTTCATCAATAAGCCATCACCCTGACCGACATCGATAATATAGAGCTCCAACAATTCCTGGTTTCCAAGTGAGCTCAGTGGAACATAGCCATCCCACCCACGAGAGAGCACGTGTGCTGACTCACCTGTTATTTCAACTACACGAACAGTGTCTCCCCATAACAACGATGCCAGCCGTTTCCCCTGGCTATCACGCATTGTCACTTTAGGATCACTTACGTATTTTATTTCCATGGCAACGGTCTCCTGAAGTGATTATAATTTACCTGAGGATTTTTGGTTGTACTATCCATTTTGAGGTGTAAAAATGCAAATCATACACGCTGAAGTGATCCCGGTTGAGCTCAAATTGAGTAGTCCTGTTCGAATGGCAAAAATTCCTCCCATCGAGCAAATAACCGCCTTCTTTGTGCATCTGGAGACCCGTGAATCGCTGAATGCATGGGGCTGCGCAGTGGCTCACCCAGACCTGACCGGAGAAACCCCACACCACGCATTACTCGCCCTGCAACGCTGCGTTGATTTGGCACCGGATCTTCATCCTACAAACATTGAGCTGTCCTTAGCTCGGTTGGAGCCATTCACCAGGGATTCACTGGCGGCGCGTTGCGCATTTGACCTCGCCTTCCATGATCTATTAGGTCTGGCGGCAGGTTTACCCCTCTACCGGTTGTTAGGTGGCTATCGGAATATGATCCAAACCTCCGCCACCATTCCCCTTGCCACGGTTGAAGAAAGTGTTGAGCTGGCTGCAGCGCGTGCGCGATTTGGTTTCCGATTGTTAAAAATCAAAGGTGGTGTAGATCCAGATCAGGATGTTCAGCGAATCAAAGCAATTCACCGTTCTCTGCCGGGACTGATTTTACGACTGGATGCGGATGGTGGATACTCTCTGCAGGAAACAATCGATGTTGTGCGAGCGCTGCACGGATTAATCGAGATGCTTGAGCAGCCAACCCCCGCGGATGATTATGAAAGCCTGCGCCAAATCACTCGTTCAAGTACTATCCCCATTCTCGCCGACCAATCCGTGACAACGCCTCCGACAGCCTTGAAAATTGCAGCGGATCATTCCGCCAGTGGCATCTGTATAAAGGTAGCGGAGAGCGGCGGCTTGCTCGGAGCCCGGCAAATAAATGCAGTCGCCAGAGCAGCGGACATGGTAACTATGATTAGCTGCTTGGTGGAGCCAAAGCTGCTGATCAGTGCAGGCTTGAGCCTGGCATTGAGCTGCCCGAACGTTAAGTATTGCGATTTAGATGGGTATTTGGATTTGGTGAATGACCCCACGCAATCAGCCGGCTTTCAATTGATTGATGGCTGGCTCCATGCCAGTGAGGTCCCCGGATTAGGGTGTAATATCAGGCTTTAGTTGTTTAGTTTTTACCCGGTTTGCTTCCAAACCCTGGTTAATTCAGAACGAAAATCCTCTTCAAAACCAGGCATCGTCTGGATACAATCGGAGCAGAGCTTCAACGCTTCTTGGGCGGCATCTATACCTTTATCGTGATACTGTTGGGCGACTGCTTCGGCTAGTTTAGTAACAAACTGCCGTTTCTTATTTGCAGAAGGCAGGAATTCGCCACGCGATGCCCCGCCTAATCCTTGGACTGCCTTGCACGCCTCCGCTGCATACCTGGCGTCCTGACACAGACGCTCTAGCAGATCCAACAACACCAGACCATCCATGTTCAAAAGTTTTGCATAGGACCGAGATGCCTGACCAGCAGATTGGAGGGTTGCTCGGTAAATTAATTTTAAAAGCTCGTCCACCGGCTTATCCTGATCAGCCATCTCTCGCCACTGCGTCAAATGTCCTGGCAGGTTGGGTTGATCAAGCAACACCCGGCTTAATTGTTCAGCTTTTTTGTGTGATTCATCAGCCAACATAGCTCGTATAGCATCGCGCATAATAAATCGCTTGGCAGGTAGGCTAAAAGCAGTCTCAACAATTTTTAGCGCTCGCTCAGGATTAGTAGTCAGCGCTTGGGAAAATTCCTTCCGTTGCTGAATCACCAACGCATCATATCCTTGCACCAGCGAATCAAGCCAGGCGAGTAATGGGTCTCCTTGTCCGGCGATCAGTCCCTTTAATAACTCAAGCACCTCAGGGTCTAAAACACAAGCGCGGATAATACGGATTGTTGCTAAATTTCGGTTACCCTCCTCTCCAAGGACAGCCATCTCCTTACATGCCTTCAGGAGCGCCGGGCTTTGTCCAGGCTCAAGAAGACTGTTTTTCATCACCCGCAATAAATCATACGGATCTCGGTCAGTTTCGGCGGTGATCGCTGCCTGCCAGGCCATTACATATTGTTCTGCCTGACGATCAATGATCCTTTGCGTTACCCTGGTATTCATCTGGTTTGCCAGACTGACATCCAGCGCCAGGAGCTGATCATGCAGGTGTTTCACAATCCCCCGACTGGTTTGCATCATATTCGCCAAGGCTTCAATAAAAACCGAAGTATTGGAATCTGGGCGACCGGAACCCATTGTGGGATTTATTAGCTGATGGATGACCGCCAGAAATGCTGGTCGTGCCTGATCGTTCGCCAAACCTGCAGACAGAACATCGAGTATTAGATAAGGAGAATGTTTAATCCCAGCTTCTAATTCGATTTGCCAACGATCCTGGTAAGACTCCCAGCAAGCACAAAAAACATAAATCGCAATCCAGCGAAATCCAGATTCATAACTGGCTGACCAGCGTTTTAAAAACGGAAAAGTCTGATCAGGATCTTGTTTGCTGAAGATGATTAAAATCTGTGATTTCGCCACCCTCAACTGGTGATTATCATTCTGAGCGAGCCGGGTAATGACCGGCATGAGGTCAACCAGGGCAAGGTGAAATTCTGCACCTGATGTAATCTTGATCAGCTCAGTTATCAGTTTCTGGTTTTCACTCGCCGCAAATCCTGATAGCTGCCGAATGGCGTACTGATTGACCCAATCTGGCCAATCCGAAGATATCAATCCTGACAAGATGCGGATGGCTGTCACCTGGATATATATTAAATCAGGATGGAAATTACACCACTCATTAAGTAAATCAATCGCAACAGCTAAGTTCCTACGAGCAATTCCTGTCCAGGTTTTTTCAGCTGCCCAAGCAACTCTCGTATCTGGTGAGCCTGCCCAACTTTCGATAAGCTCTCTGAATGGAGCGACATTTTGTGAAGCGGCGATCGCGACCAGCTCTGAAACATTTGTACGAGCTGCAAGAGTAGAGAGCACCTGTTCATCCACCTGGCTGAATCTTTGCTCAACAAGTAAAGATTCCAGGTATCCAGATTGCCCAGGATTACCCAACGTCCATTGACCCAGGAGTGGCATCAATTCGAGCAAGATTTGCTTATGCGACCGCCCAATAGCTTCCTGGATCGCTCGACGCACGTATGAAGAAGAAAAGTGGACAAAATTTCCTGGACGAAGGACCCCAGGCAGTTGTGTACGCGCAATCTCCAAAGGCAAGATGGTGAGGTTAAGGTTTAATCCTCGCAATGAGTTAACTATTTCCTGGCACCCCACCCAAAATTGGGTGGTCGACTGACCCTCAAATATACAGACCGCTAATAACAAAATTTGAAGAGAAATATCCTTGCCCAGCAGCCAATTGGAGTCGCCCTTCCTGATCTCTGGCTTGATTGTGCGTTTAATATCCGTAAGGCTGTCACATAGTGACAGCTGTTCTTCCATCCACTGGTTTATCTCGCCGGGAGTCCACCGGCTGAGGATATCCTTAACATTTTCCCGGTCCTGGTTGCTTGTGCTCTGATTTTGGGTGCCTGCCCCAGAAACGAGCATGTCTTCTAAAAATTCAGAGCCAAGATTATAAGTCTCTCGGGTGATAGCACCATTTCCGAATTTACTATCCAAACAGCTCGCCATTATTTTTACTTTTTCCGAAATTTCATAGGAGTGCTCATCAAGATCCAATGCCCGGTGAAGTTTGTACTGTTCTTCTAAAAATTTATTGAGTGACGGAGTAAGAATTTCGATCAGTTTTTGCTCAGCTTGGGCGGCGACCAGTACGATATGATTACCCCGCGCAAGCAGCTGGTTCAATAGATCAAAGGTCTGATGTTCTCCTTGGGACGGTCCATCTCCGTGCGAATAAATGGTGTTTACCCCCCACATCTCCTGACGCGTTATGTTTTCCTGAGAGTCACCAACATAAACGAACGGCGCCAGCTCGACAACCATTCCCGCACCACTGACTCCGGTCTCCACGATCTCTGACCAGGGTACGGTATGAGGAAACACAAAAGCATTCTCATATTGCTGCATCAACGCTTGCGCTAAAGTGTGCCGGCCTGTTCCCGGCGCGCCGGCTAACAGCAGAAAATTGTTTTTATCCAGTATTGCTTTTGCTTTATCATAATATATTTCCCTTTACGAATCCATTCTGAGTTTGGTCAGGTTGATTGCGTAACCGATACAACTCCAATTGCAATCCGTATGACGGGTAGATCACCAACGAATCGAGCTGCGGAAAAATCGGTAGAAGTGCCTTCAGGCTTAAGACCTGAACACAGCCATTTCCAGTGATTGGCTCATCCACCAGTATCCCAACCAGATCAGTTTGCTGTTCATTCCAAACCGGCATCCCGCGTAATCCCGGTAATATGACGGGGACCTTGCGATCTCGCTGCAACAATGGACAGTAGCCTGCTGAAATCTTGCTCACCTAAAATACCATCGATCCACAAATCAGCCTGCGCGCTGATTACAAAGACTGTGACAGCATGAGACCACAGACTATCAAAGACGAGCGGGCGTGCTGGGTGTAAGTGTGCGGCAGGCGCATCCAATAACTCAAGCAGTGCAGCATCCAGTATGATTGGGTCTGACCAACCAGAGACTTTTGCCCGCAGTCGAGTGCTTGGATTTACGCTAGGAAATTCGAGAATAATGACGGAATCGGGAACTTGGGGGTAATCGGCAGATCGTCCCAGGGCACGATTAACCGCTCGCGCACTCGTCAGTATCCACCGGTCTCCGATCCAACAGCCCCCGCCTGCCGGATCTCCATCTCTGCCAATCAGGCTGATTAGCGATTGGTTCACTAGAACCTGACCCTTACTCGCTTAACTGCCCGGCTGCGAAAATAAAAGCCTAAACCTAGAAATCCAGCGGAGATAATCAGTAAGAAAGCCAACCATCCGAAGGAAACGATTGGGTACCCGGTGATCATGCCATAAAGCCCTGCTAATAATAGGATGAGGATCACGATTCCTGCTGCGATCATAATCCCGCTGCCTAATCGATTGGAGCCACGCGATGTCCCTCCGGAGTGCGTCTGCGATATCTGAAGCGGTACAATCGTTTCGCCCAATTTATCTCCCTGCGTATGGAAAGCGATGTGTAGAATGATTTCATTGCCTTGAGCAGGTGACTGCTGTAGACTATGCGAAAATCTCGCCATTCCATCTTTCCCTGGTGTGATCAAGATATCCTGGTAAGGAGGATAAATTTGGAGGTAAGGTGTGTATGGAATTACGCGAATCAACGGTCTGGTTTGGTTGTACAGCACCTTCGCAAGCTGATCTTCAGCATCACTGTTAATCTGCGCAGCTTGTAATGGTAACAGGCGAATTCCGACAGCGAGAGTGGAACGAGTGTTGGCGTCCATTACTGGTGAGTAGTCAATTTGACCAGACAAGCCGAATATGTGGTTTTTCGATTCCGAACCAACAGGTTGTGCACCAGCTATGTAAGGAATTGGTGGTGGAGAGGCATCCTGGATCGGTTGCTGAATCCCTGGTGCAGATTCGCCAGATTCTGCAATGGATGCGGGTGTCTGTGGGGGGGCTGCAGGACCAGGTTCTGCTGCCATAACAAGCGGTGCATCCTGGCTGGATTCCACCTCCACCGGTGGAAGTACAATCTGAGCTGCTACAACCGGCAAAGCATGGTTAATGTTCAGCGGAAGTCCTTCGACTGGACGCACTGAAGTGCCGCACCTCGGGCAAAAGTGTGCAGTCGGACGAATCAAGCCTCCGCATTGAGGACAAACCGGTGCTGAGCCAGGTGAAGGAGATTTCTGAACATCACTGCGTGATTGGTCATAGAGTGTCCGCCTATCAGGATCTGATAAGGTAACGAAGGCACGTCGTAATAAATCCATTTGCTCTAAAGCGGACGCTCGTTCTAAAGGTCCACTCGATTGCGCAGAATCATAAAGTCGCTGGAGTCGCGCCAGATAAGATGACTGGATTTGCGCCAGGCTTGCATCTACCGGTACCCCAAGGAGGTCATAATAATCGACTTCCATTCGATCCACTCCTGCTTTGTTGGCGATATTTGATATACTTATCCGATAGAATAATCCAGGCTGACGCGCCTCGCCTTAGAATTTCACCAGGCACACGTTCAGGCAACCTGACCATTGTGTTTATTTTACATCTATTTATCCCAACCTGCATCCATGGTTAATTTGACACCTGGATAGAAATTGGAGACTCCGATGAACAAGTTCCGAATTGAATCACTTCTATCTGCACGATTATTTCTGCATCCCCAGGTTGTGGGAAATCGTCTCTATTTCATCAGCAATATGTCAGGTCACCTGAGCCTGTATGTCATGGACCTGGCGGGAAGCGTTCCAGAGCCGCTTATTCCACCGGATATCGCTCTCCCCAATCCAGAATTCGTTGGCAATGCTTTCAAGGTTCTTCCCAGTCTCGGCAAGATCCTGTTAATGCTCGATCAAGACGGTGATGAGAACTACCAACCTATGATTCTGCCCATTGAAGGAGGCATTCCAGAGCCAATTTTTGGAGACCGCTATCAAGGTCAAATGGTTTATTGCGGACCGGTAGATCAGGAAAATAATCTGGCTATATTTGGGGTGGACCCACGTACCAGTCCAATCCATCGCACCTGGCGTACCAATCTGGCAACCATGGAAACAGTTGAGCTTGGCGAAAGTATGTACGGCAACTTCCCTATGACGAACGATGAACCCATGCAGAAGGTTATCCTTGCGGATGGCTATACTGCAGGTGATAACGTGCTGTTTCTCTGGGAAGAAGGACAGGGCGAGCGCAAATTCTTATTCGGTAAGCCAATTGACCAACGGAAAGAAGATGAAGTTGTTCCACCAAGCGGTATTGGAGCTGGTCACCTGGTCGGCGACGGATTGTTATTCACTTCCTGCATCTTCGACGACCAATATTCATTGTGCTACTTTTCATTCGCAGACCCCCAAGTCGTCCATCCAGTGAGAATCACAGGTTTGGTCCACCAGGGAATCGGTGAGCTGGTCGATCTGGACCATCATAAAAACGGACGTTATACCCTTTCTTATAATATTGATGGCTGCTCCTGGGTGTATGAAGGAGAATATGTACCCAGCGAGCTGACTTTCCATGTCAAGCGGGTATTGGTGGGGCAGGGTGAGCTTGGTGGAGGAATGCTTGAATCAATGAGCTACGAAGAAGCGAGCGGGCGCTACGCCATATCCTTTTCGAGCGCGATCTCACCAGCGCAGATTTATATCATCGAACCGGATGGCAGCCTCCAACGGAAAACAAATGAGCGCACGCTGGGCATTCCGAAGGAGCTGCTTGCGCCGGGCGAAGATTATCCCTATACCAGCCACGATGGTCTGCGCATCTCTGCCCGCCTCTATCTGCCATCCCCTCAGCTGGGTTACCAGGGTCGGCGCCCGGTTATTTTCTACATCCACGGTGGACCACAAAGCCAGGAACGACCGGATTTTACCTGGTTCTCGATGCCGCTGATCCAATATTTCACATTGAACGGTTTCGCAGTGTGGGTGCCGAATGTGCGCGGCAGCAGTGGCTATGGAATGTCCTACATGAAGCACGTAGATCATGACTGGGGAGGTCAGGACCGTCTGGATCATGTAGCCGCTTACGAACTGCTCAAATCCGACATACGCCTGGATATGGATCGCGTGGGGGTTATGGGACGGTCTTATGGCGGATATATGACTCTAACCCTCGCTGGCCGCCACCCGCAGCTCTGGCGCGCGGCAGTGGATATGTTTGGTCCGTACAACCTGTTTACATTTCTGGAGCGTATTCCAGAGACCTGGAAAACCTATTTTTACCAGGCATTGGGTCATCCAGTGAAGGATCGCGAATTCCTCGAAGAACGCTCGCCCAGTACTCACCTCTCCAATCTATCTTGCCCAATGCTCGTCTTGCAGGGCGCTAACGATCCGCGGGTCATCGAGCGCGAATCGCGAGATGTCGTAGAAAATCTGCGCGCTCAGGGAAAAGAGATTGACTATAAAGTCTACGAGGACGAAGGTCATGATGTGATCAAATTCGTCAATAAAGTGGATTGTTACTCCCGTATCGTGGCATTCTTCTCTAAGCACCTGGTAGACTGAGATTTGATTAAGGAACGAATACAGTATGGCAATAGACGAACTACAACTCCCTTACCTTCAGTTGCTAGCCAGGCAATACCCCTCTATCCGTGCTGCATCGACTGCTATCGTTGCCCTGAATGCCCAGCTGCAATTACCCAAAGGCACCGAGCATTTTGTATCTGATATCCATGGAGAATACGAAGCTTTTCAACACGTGATCAAGAACGCTTCCGGTCTAATCAAACGCCGGCTCGATGAAATCTTTGGCGATTCATTGACTGCAGAAGAAAGTCAAACCCTGGCGACATTGATTTACTACCCCGAAGCTAAATTGCCGCTGGTGCTCAAATCGGTGACGGATCGACCAGCCTGGTATCGATCGACGATTACGCGGCAAGTTAAGCTGTGCAGGAATATCTTAGGCAAATATTCACGCGGTAGAGTACGTTCCTTCCTGCCACCTGACCTGGCTGATGTACTCGAGGATTTACTCTACGAACAGGAATTCATCCTGGATAAGAGCGAGTACTACCGCAGCCTCGTTGAAACCATCATTGCCACGGATAGCGCTGACAGCATCATCATCGCCCTGTCCGAGCTGATCCAGCGGCTGGCGATCGCCCGATTGCACATCCTCGGCGATGTATACGACCGCGGCCCGGCAGCAGATAAAATCATGGATACGTTAGTCAATCATCACAGCGTTGATTTCCTGTGGGGCAATCATGACATGCTGTGGATGGGTGCAGCTTCTGGTAGTGAAGCGTGCATTGCCAATGTAATCCGCATCGGTTTGCGATATAACAACACCGACACGCTGGAACATGGCTATGGGATCAGTCTGCTTCCGCTCGCCTCCTTTGCGATCGAAATGTACGGAGATGATCCGTGCACGCGCTTTATGCCTCCCAAGGACGAGGATGACGAGCTCACCACCGAGGAACGAAATTTAATCTCAAAGATGCACAAAGCGATCACCCTGATTCAGTTAAAACTGGAGGCTCAAATCATCCAGCGGCGACCACAATATCAGATGGATAATCGCCTGCTGTTAGACAAGGTTGATTTTTCCACCCACACAATCCAACTGGATGGCAAATCACATCCACTGCTCGACACGAACTTTCCGACAGTAAACACACAACAACCGTACGAGCTGACCAACCGAGAACGCAATCTGGTCGAGAGGTTGAAGTACGCTTTTACGAGCAGCACACGACTGCAGCAGCACGTACGGTTTCTTTTCTCAAAAGGCAGCATGTACCTCGTTTACAACGGGAACTTATTGTTCCATGGCTGTATTCCAATGAATGAAGATGGCTCGTTTAAGGCTGTGCTGGTCGAGGACGAGCCGGTGAGCGGACGTGATCTGATGGAGCGTTTTGACCGGCTCGCCCGCCTGGGATATCTAGCCACCGATAATCCGGCTCGAAAACAAGAGGGACTCGACACCATGTGGCGGTTATGGAGCGACGCTCAATCACCGCTGTTCGGCAGCGAGAAAATGGCGACATTTGAACGCTACTTCATCGGTGATAAAGCAACCCACATCGAGAAACGAAACGCATACTACGCCTATCGGGATGATGAAGCATGTGTACGCAAGATCCTCGTCGAATTTGGCGTCAACCCCGACAAGGGGCACATCATCAATGGCCACGTACCGGTCAAAGTGAAGAAGGGCGAAAGTCCGGTCAAGGCAAACGGCAGGTTATTGGTGATCGATGGCGGATTTGCCCGGGCATACCACAATGAAACAGGAATTGCTGGTTACACACTGGTATACAACTCATACGGCTTGCTGCTGGCAGACCACCAGCCATTTGAGTCCGTGCAAAAAGCGGTAGAAGAAGAACGAAATATTGTCTCGTCCACTCAGATCCTGGAAACCAACTCAACCCGCATTCGCGTGATCGATACTGATTTAGGCGAGAGCATCCAGCGAGAGATCATTGAGCTGCAGTCGCTGGTTGCAGCTTATCGCAGCGGGTTGATTCTGGAGAGTTTTGCTTGATTAGCTTTGTAACCGCTAAGGCAATTGCATCAAAATAATGATATCTTAGTGCTTGTAAATTAGGTATAATTCAGAAACAAAAAAGATTGCCCTCGTAGCTCAATGGATAGAGCATCTGACTTCGGATCAGACGGTTGCGCGTTC